>JBCBPW010000012.1:0-104900 GCA_039820545.1 Bacteroidota bacterium
CTAATTACATATATCCAAGTTCTTAGAAGTTGGGTATAAACGTAAGAGCTGAATATTCATACACTTAGGAGTATAGGAAGATTTGACATTTCGTATGGTATGATACTTTTTTACAGCATCAAGGGATCTAAGTTTTTTAACCAAAGATCGATCTCAAGACAGTAGAAAAGGCAAAAAGAAGAATTGAATAATTGGAAAGGCGTATACAGATTATACGTTTTTTGCAATGTTTTGATTCGCGATAGATAGAGAAATTCTAGCTTATTTATCAGAAGAATCACGCCGTCCCAATAGGTAACCTGCCAGCGTCCCGAGAAGACCTACAACGGCAGAAATTTGCTTGTCATTGAATCCACTCGAGATGATGAGTAATGATGCTACAATGATAAGAATGATAGAAACAAGCCGAAGAAACTGGTCTGAGCTAATGTCAATTCCTCCAATTCTCTTAGCAAGAATGATCAACAGAATGAGAACCAGACTAAAGCTGAGTATAAGAAGAGAAAGCGAAAATTCTCTCTCCGAAAGCCAACCACCTTCATTAGCTACATTGACGACTTCGGGTCTTATGGCATTATCAGATGTCTTTACTTCTCCCTGAGGAACATTAGCTACAGGACCGCTAGGAGGGGGTGCCGAAATACCCTTTTGGGCTTGTACTATAGAAAAAGAGAATAACATCGTGATCGGGACAATGAGGATGAGTATCTTTTTCATAGAAAATTCCCTTTTCATTATTTATACGAATGTATTACGCTTTTGATAACGAAAATATCCCACAAAAATTCCGATCGTCCAAAATATCATCAGATCAGGTGAAAAGAAAAAAGCGCTCCCTTATGGGAACGCCATATCATACGCTTAAGCCTCTGTTCGTTTTAATCCACAACATATCCTTCTAGTACCTGAGCGATTATACGGTCATTACTCAAGCGAGGAAATTTGTTTTGTCCTCCCAACTTCCCGATAGATTTCATATAGTCTCGCGACGCATTGAGTTGTACTTTATGGATACGGGCGCGTGAGAGTATATTCCCCTCTCGGAGGTCGTTGTAGTAGGCGTTGCGCTGGCGCAGATGCATGTCTAGGGTTTCAGCAAAGCGCTCGAAGTCATTGGGTTCTTGGACAAATTCGACAAACCATTCGTGG
Organism: Bacteroidota bacterium; assembly: GCA_039820545.1. Classification (GTDB taxonomy): domain Bacteria; phylum Bacteroidota; class Bacteroidia; order J057; family J057; genus JALEFZ01. The sequence continues at coordinate 1,150 of JBCBPW010000012.1, forward strand.
GCTGAGGCTCCCTTTTCTTCGACTATATAGGGCGCGACGGTAAATTCTTGAAAAGAAGCGTCTGTAGCTTTCGCCGCTGCCATGATCGCGGCGTTCACTTCCTCAGAGATGACATGTTCTCCAAATGCACTGATAAAATGCTTTACACGCCCAGAAACTCTGATTTTCCAGGGACTGATGGAGGTAAATTTGACCGTATCTCCAATGTCATAGGCCCAAATACCAGCATTTGTGGAGATGATGAGTGCATACTGTTTGTCCAACTCGACCTGATCGAGAGTCAGACGACGCGCATCGGGTTTGCCATATTCTTCTAAGGGGATAAATTCATAGAAGATTCCATAATCGGGTGCCAAGAAAAGGCCGTTATCTGCTTGGGTAGTCTGGAAGGCAAAAAAGCCCTCAGAGGCAGGATACAATTCCACTAGGTCTACTTTATCTCCAAAGTATCGCTCAAAAATAGGCGCATAAGGCTCGAAATTGACCCCACCTTGGACAAATATGCTCAGGTTGGGCCATACTTCAAGGGGTTGTTTGCCTGTTTGGGCTTCGAGTTCCTCAAATAGCATCTGGACCCAGGGAGGAATGCCAGAGATCAAACGCAGATCCTGGTCTTTGATTTCCTTTACGATAGTAGATACTTTCGTCTCCCAATCCTCTATGATATTGGTTTCGTAGGTAGGCACACGGTTAGCTGTCAGGTAGCTGGGGACAAAGTGGTTGACAATACCTGAGAGGCGACCTGTTTTCAGTCCGTGTGGGTTGCTATCTATTTCGGGGCTTCCAGAGAGAAACATCATTTTACCATCCAGGAAAGAAGTATTACCTGTCTCGCCCATGTAAGCGAGTAAGGTGTCTCTCGCACCTTGAATCTGTCTCCTGATGGATTCACGCGTGATGGGGATATACTTGGCACCAGAGGTCGTGCCTGAGGTCTTGGCCAAATAGAGTGGTTGGCCAGGCCATGCGACATCGGGTTCTCCTGATGCGATTCTTTCAAACCAATCTCTGGCCTTTTCATAGTCTCTGACGGGAACTTGTCGTTGGAAATCTTGGTAGGTTTGGATTTGATCAAATTTATGTTCTTTCCCGAAGGCCGTATGCTGTGCCTTGGAGATCAGCTCCCGAAATGTCTTTTGTTGGAGTTCGAGGGCCTGACGTGATTCCTTCTGTAGACTACGCTGTCTACGTCTGGCCCATATACTTGCGATATACGTCTTGATGCTCATGCTGCAAATGTACATCAAAATCAAAGAAACCGTCTCTCTCTTTGCAAGTGAGACGGTTTCGGGGTAGGAGGGAGGAAGGAGAAAATAGCATATTGGGCTACTATTCTACGAGGTGTCCTTGAATCTCCACCCTTGGTACGTAAAGATGTAATGTTCAAAAAAGTATCTAGTCACAGGACAGATCAGAACAGGAATAGACCTACTGCTCTGAAGTGGCTTCTTCTAGCGTCTGAACCAATGTAGGGAGATTGTCGCGCTCTTGGGCGATCCCCATCATTCGCTCAGCCAATACTTTGACTTGATCATTGTACTCATCCAGCATGCGCTTTCCTTTCTTCGTAATAGTCACGAGGATCGAACGGCGGTCTTCCTTGCTGTTCACGCGCTTGACTAGGTTATACTTTTCGATTTTGTCTACAAGGCTGGTAAGCGTACTGAACTTGATCTTGAATCGCTCGCCGATAGCCTTCATGCGCTGTGGTCCAAAATCGTTAATATAAAGGATGATCTCCATTTCATTAGCAGAGATCTTGTACTTTTTACGAATGTCGTTTTGGTGCTGTCTAAAGGCGTCCCGCATTTGGAGAAGCTGCTTTTCCAAGGAAAGCACCTCTTGTCCATTTGTCATTTCACTCCTAATTTCCTTTGCCATGATGATTTAGTGGATTAATGAATCATTATTTCTAACCTATATGATACTATTTTCTGGAAAAATAGTTACAAAAACTCATTCTTTTCGATTACCAAAGTATTAAACTAAAGGTAATAAACCACAATAGGGGAATTTTTCCAAGGTTTAAAATGCGTCATGTTAATTTTTTGTAATAAACGTATAAAAATGACGTGTGTTTTGATTTTCTTGGAAAAATCGGGAGGTATTTATTTTTGCCCTTCTTTAAAGAATGCTCTGATAAACAATGGATTACAAAAAGTATTCCATTTTTTCATCAGGTTCAGTAATCAGAATTTTTCAATACGAAAACTCGTGAGAAAATGTTACTTTTTTCTTCTGAAAAAAACAACGATTTGAAAATTTCCTAAAACTACAAGAGAGGAAGGAGGTAAAGGCTTAGGTTATTTCCGCTTAAACCAGAAAGAAATACGCTTGAAGAGACCTGCCTGTTGGAGCAAATGATCAATCACTTCTGCGACTGTTTGGGACCGCTGGGTAAAATCCATTTGCGTAGCCTCAAAAATCGTTTTACTTAAGGATCTTGGAAATATCAGATGCCTATTTTTTACGAATCTATGCAAGGCTTCTTCTGTTTGAAAATGAAAATCTCCTCTGGGCTTACCTGACAGAATGTGGAAAAATACAGCTCCTAAACTATAAATATCTGACTGTTTGCTTACGCCACGTTGGCCTTTCAAAATTTCTGGAGCGGTAAAATCCTTCAAATTTTCTGCTTTAAGCAGGTTTTTGACAGATTCTGGTTGTTCTAAGACGATGTTTTGGTTTCTCGAAAGGTCAGTAAAGGAAAAATCAATTAGCTTCGGAACACCTTCAGGTGTGAATAATATCTTACGTGTCTTAATATTCCCATGGATAATGCCATTTTGAGGCATTCCACGTAGATCGGTAAACTGTGTTTTGTGGGCCGCTTCTAGACCCGCCGCAATTTGCGTCATGATGTCTATGGCCTGATCGACATCATCGGGTCTTTTGAGGTCCGAAAAGTAAGCGACTTCGTCCAATCGATCCCCTTTGATCAACTCCATGACCATGTAGAGTCGCATTCGACTGAAGAGTTTGACTTCTCCTACATCATACAGCTGCGCGACATTGGGATGGTCAATGCTACTCAATCCCTGATTGCCTGCATACAGGATGTCCTTCATCGTACTGTAGCCCTGAGCTACGGGATGAGTGATTTTGATGGCACGTTCCTCATTCAGAGACAAATGCCGCGCCAAGTACACCGTACCCGTTGTCCCTTCCCCCAAAACCTCCACCAATTCGTGATTCGCTACCTCTTTGCCTATCAGGGCACCTGCCGCGAGATTGATGGTTCGGACCTGAGGCGCTTCTACATGGAAAAGTCTCCATTGCTCGGCAATCCAACTCTCAGTAGATCTGAGAGTGAGCTTCCAAGGGAAATCATAGGTCTGCGCCTCCTCATGCTCCTCATCCCAAAACAAACTCCGCGTCGGAGACTCAGAAATAAAGTGATCGTCAGGAAAGTCGCCCAGTACTGCCCCCTGTGCTTCATCATAAGCCTCTCTGAGACTCGCGCCCCCGGCAAGCCCTTGATAAAAGACCTGTGAAAACTCCCTTGCCTGTAGATCGGGAATGGCGGTCGCCGTACCTATCACCGCAGGGATCTGGGCATCATGGAGATTTTGTGCGTGATCCCTGGTCGCACATCCATTCAAAAATACCATGCCTAAGCCCTCTTGCGCCCCTAAGAACTTGGTCAACCCCAAAGAGAAAAAAGCTTGATTGCCCCCATCTGCATTTTCCAGCCACAGAGAAGACTCCGTCGCATGCCCTCCATAATGAAAGATCTCGATACGTCCCTGATACCATTCATCCTGAAAAACTTCCATGATTTCTTCCTGTGTAGCAGCAGGGAGGACCTTTACATGGCATCTTCCTCGCTGCACAGCGGGTTCCAATGCATCGAGAATCAGCTTCATCTCTGTCGTAAGTTCACGCAAGAAGCCATCTTCGCTGCGTTCATTGGCGAAGGCCAGAAATATCACAGGAATTTTGGGATCAATCAATGTGTTGTGGTTAATAGATGGGGAATCAAGTAAGTGAAAACCCCTAAGAGATCGTTTGAGGTCTTACCAAAGGGGAAAGAAACTGCATCAAAGTAATGAAAAGTATTTCAATTCATAGGAATAATAGGGGAGAAGCGGGAGAACTTTCGCTTAAAAGTGGAGAAATCTGCTAAATTTGCGCGATGATTTAAGAAAATGAGGCAACGTTTTGGACGAAATCCCCATTTATTGTAAGAGACAAAACGAATTCAAAAAATGAAAAAGCACGTATACGCCCTCTTAATGCTTGTGAGTATGACAGCTTGGGCATGTAATTCTGATCCATGCGATGGCTTCGATTGCGGAAATGGGACATGTACCGAGATTGGAGGCGACGCCATCTGCCGCTGTGGTACAGGTAATGGGTATGAATTGGACAACGACGGAAAATGTACGGTCATCTCTGCCAAGCGATTCGAGGGGACGTGGAATGCAACCGAAGTCCGAACAAACAATCAGACATTTGAACAAGACACACTAGAATATCAGGTAGTCATCGAAGATGATCTCGATGATGTACCCCGCATTTTCTTAAGAAACCTTGGAGGATTGGACCCTTCCTTCTGCGATCCCCAAAATCAAATTTCCATTCTGGCCAATGTCAGCATCCGCAATATCAATATTACCCCTGCTACCTACTGTCCTAAGCCATCAGAGAACTTTTCGGGTTACTCCATCTCAGCCCTGGATGGGACAGATACCATCGCCAGCGCAGGAGATGTCATCCAGCTTAACTATCACCTGATGTTTACCGATAATCAAGGAGAAAAGGATTTTGACTGTGTAGTCTCTTTGGTGCCTTAAGCTGCTACAGATATATAAAGAGAGATAGGCTCCATCTATGGGGCCTTTTTTCGTATGGTAATTGAAACAATTATTGCAAGAAAGGGTGTATAGAGAAACAAAAGCACGCAATGGAGACATGGTTTTGATCTCGTTTTTTTGGAAAAATCACCTAATTTTTTTCAGCTACAGTAACGACTTAGTAGGAAGTAATAAACTTTATCTTATTACTTTCGAGCCTTGTAACAGGCCATTTGAGGAGGCGTTGGATCTGGAATTTGGTGTTAGGGGCGGATATAGGTGTTGGGCTGAAATTCCAGAGGGTTTTGGTTCTTTTTCCCTAAAAAGAACTCCCGCTGAAGGCGATAATTAAAATTAAATGTATTAAAGATACAAATAAATAAGGACTCACAATGGAAAGTAATCCACTCATAGACAATCTTCCCCCGCATCTGAAGCAATTCATCAAACCTCAGAATTACGAGGAATATACGCCGATCAATCAGGCAGTCTGGCGATATGTGATGCGGAAAAATGTGAATTATCTTTCTGATGTAGCGCATGGTTCGTATGTAGAAGGTCTGCGAAAGACAGGTATTTCTGTAGAAGAAATTCCTAGTATGTATGGGATGAATCGTATCCTCAAAGAGATTGGCTGGGCAGCAGTCGCAGTGGATGGATTCATTCCGCCCAATGCTTTCATGGAGTTCCAGGCGTATAAAGTATTGGTGATTGCTTCTGATATTCGCCAGTTGGAAAATATCGAGTATACGCCTGCTCCTGACATCATCCACGAAGCGGCAGGCCATGCGCCCATCATCGCCAATCCAGATTATGCCGAGTACTTGCGCCGATTGGGTGCCATTGGAGCCAAAGCAATTCTTTCTTCTTATGACAACGATCTCTATGAGGCGGTACGCAAGCTTTCGATCCTGAAGGAGGCCAATTTTTCTACCCAAGAAGAAATAGACGAGGCAGAAGCGGAGGTCAACCGCCTACAAGCCCTGAAAGTAGAGACATCTGAAATGGCCAAGATGCGCAACCTTCAGTGGTGGACGGTAGAGTATGGACTGATAGGAGAGGTAGACAATCCCAAAATATACGGAGCGGGCTTGCTCTCTTCCATCGGAGAGAGTGAGTGGTGCATGACCGATGATGTGAAGAAACTCCCTTATTCGGTAGAAGCCGCAGAACAAGGATTTGACATCACCCAACCGCAACCTCAATTATACGTCACCCCTGATTTCTCCTACCTCATGCAGGTACTAGAGGAGTTTGCCAATACCCTTTCTCTCCGAAAAGGAGGACACAGAGGACTAGGCAAGCTGATCGAATCACAGAAGGTGGGAACCATCGAACTGACGACGGGCTTACAGATATCCGGCGTCTTTTCACGCATGATTTTGAATGAGGACAATGAGGTCGTATTCTTCCAGACAAAGGGCGCTACTTCCCTGGCCTATCGCGAGAAAGAACTCATCGGGCACGGCATCGAGACACATACAGCAGGCTTTAGCTCTCCACTAGGCAAGCTCAAAAGCATCAACTTGGCGATCGAAGATATGAGCCCTGTAGATTTGAAGGCCTACAATTTTTATGATGGAAAATGGATCTCCTTTGAGTTTGAAAGTGGAGTCAAGGTAGAAGGGATCAACATCACAGGACTGAGAAACGATAGGGGGAAGCTGTTGCTGATCCAATTTGAAAACTGTACAGTCACCTATAAGGGAGAAGTCTTGTTTAAACCTGAGGATGGGACCTTTGACATGGCGGTTGGGAAGGAGATCGTTTCAGCTTATGCGGGATCTGCCGACTTCAATTCATTCCCCAATCTCTACCACGAATCGGAAACACGCACCCTCAAAGTCGAGAAGTCAGCCCAATTATTGGCACTGGAAGGCTTATACACGCAGGTGAGAGAGGGTAGAACAGCAGGAGATATTCAGATCCAAGAACTTCGAGAGATATTCGAGCAGCTAAAAAAGGATCATCCCAAGGATTGGTTGTTGCCGCTAGAGGTGCTAGAGATTGCTCAGGACATAGCCTTGAGCAAGGAGATTCGTCAGTACCTCACAGACATGTACAAGCAGCATCCCAAGCTGACAAAGTTGATTCAGGATGGGCTGGGGTTGATTCCCGATGGCTTGTTGGTGTAGTACTAGACGATAGGCATCATCTCGCGGATACGCTGAATCTCATCATCTGAGACAGCGTGTGGGCGATCTTTGTAGATGATCTTATGAACATGGGCATTGAGTCGCTTGAGTTCCGCCTCGGTCTCTTCTACTCGACGCAAAGGCACCCATTGGTCTTCTTCGCTAGTGGTGATCATCACGGGTGTCCGCTGCAAGTCACCTTCAAATCCCCAATCCTCTCCATCAGGTCCGATGTATCCCCCCGTCAATGCAAAAACGCCTTTGTAACGTGTGGGATTCATCAACGCATAATGTACCGCTACACAAGCACCCTGCGAAAATCCAATTAAGATGATCTGGTGATCCTGAAAACCCAGGGCATGAAGCCCTTGCCTTGCGTTGTCTACGGCTTCGAGCGCATTGGCGATGCCTGGCTGATTATCTGAGAGTGGCGCTTTGAACCCCTGAGGATACCATGAGCGGCCTTCCGCCAATGGCTCCATGATGGGCAACTCCATCCAGCCGAGCCGACGGGGCAGATTAAGGAAAGCATCAGGATCAGATCCACGTCCGTGGACGGCGATGATGGCAGGGCCTGTTTGTATAGCTGAAGGCTCGGGGAGGTTGAGCTCCCAACGATGGGAATGTTTGATTATTTCCATAAGGCATGGACTCTATTTTCAGCTAGCAATTACTAAATTCCCCCTGATACCCTGCTGTCATATGGAAAACATCGGCACACAAATATGGATCTCTGATTCTAGATTCGCATTTGCAAGACCACATACCACGATCTAGGTGCCGAAGGAATAATCCCAGGCCCAGGATAGCCTGTCGCCCGTCGCGTGAAGTAGCTAGCGTCAAGCAGATTGTTGATCCCTGTCTCAAGACGAAAGAGCTTATAGGCATATGAAAGAGACAGATCTACGATTTGGTAAGCAGGAATGGCCCCGCGGATGCCACTTTGGTTATCTGTGATGTCCTGAGGCGCATTGGATGCATCGGTGAACTGCTCCGAGAGGTAGGTATATTGCAAGCTGCCCAGCAGATTGCCCCAGCCAAAATTCAGTCCTGTCTTGATATTGGCAAGCGGAATGAACTCAACTTGGTTGCCGTTTACACCAGGAATCTCTGATTCTACGTATTCAGAACCAATAAAGGCCATATTGACAAAGGCTTTTAGCTTGAGTTTTTCTACCTGAGGGAAGAGGGTGTTACGTATATTCCAATCTATCAGGCTTTCCAATCCATACATCTGCGCCCGACCAATGTTTCCCCTGAACCGAATGACCCTTCCTGTTTCTATCTCCACTCCATCTGCATTGATCCTAGTTTCCGCTCTCAAAACTTCCCCTAATCTTCCATCATAATTTAGGTTGAAAAAGCCCAACTCATAGGATAGGAAGGTTTTGTATCGCCCCCTGATTCCCAAGTCGATGGTAAATCCGCGTTCGTCTGTGATATTGGGATCTACTTGAAACGAAGGATTGACTATCCGAATATCTGAGAAGGTCACAGAGCGATAGTTTTCAGATATGTTACCGAATAGCTCTAAACTTGCACTGGGCTTGTAGCTGACTCCTACGCCAAACAAGACCAACGATCGATCGAATATGCGGTCGTCTGAGAGGGTCGTGTCACGGATTGGATTCCCTGCCAAGTCAAAGTCAATGCGCTTGAATGTCCCTTCTGATTCTGTGCGGATGTATTCCCATCGGATGCCAGGTGTGATGGAAAGTTTGGGCGTCAAGTAAAGAATATGCTCTCCAAATAGGGCAACGTTTGTATTGGGGAATGTAAAATCGGATTGATTAGGGTAGGTTGGAAAATCTCCGTTTGATATGGAGAAGTCAGCATCGAGACCATTGGTACCTGCTCCTTGTATAGCAGAGTTTCTCGAAAAATAGAGCTTATTTCCGATGAGAAATACCGCGTCCTTATTCCCGATCTTGTATTTACTCAAGAGTCTGGCTTCCATTCCCCCATTCAAAAAATCTCCAATGATGAGGTCACGTGGGCTAGAGAGTACGTCTGTCTGAGAGACGCGGTTGGTGCGGAACCCCAAGGCATTGCGTGTCGCATCCAGACCAAAAAGGTTGACGTTGAGTTGTGTTTTATCTGAGAACTCATGGTTGATCTTGAGTGCGGCCAGTCGCCAATCGACGGCAAACCAGTTCCTTTCCCGATTGCTGAAAGTAGGATCTTCATAAAACTGGGCGTCTGTCAATCCACCTGCTTGCTGCGCTAGGTAATACAAATAGGTGAGTTCCAGCTCTAACTCAGTTTTTTTGCCCAATTGATAGTGAAGGTCTGCATAGAAGTTGGAGGAACGAAACTCTGAATTGGGCCGAAAACTATTGCCCTGCTTATAATTGAAGTAGGTGTAATAGGAGAATTTGCCTACACTTCCTGTCACACTATTAAAGGAAGTCAAGAGCCCAAAGGAACCGACCCCTTGTCTACTGGTCCATTCTAATTTGCGGGTTTTGAGAGGCTGTTTGATCACAAAGTTGATCAGGCCGCCAAACTGCGTCCCGTATTGAAGCGAAGCAGCGCCTCGTATGATCTGGATTTCACTTAGGGCCGCCGCAGGTGGAGTATAATAACTCTCGGGATATCCCAGCACATCTGCGCTGATGTCGTAGCCATTTTGGCGGGTGTTGAAATTGGAGGTTCGATTGGGATCGAGTCCACGCCCGCCCACATTGAGCTGGAGACCTGCATCGTTGGATTCATAGATGTTGAGTCCCGTGACTTGACTGTATATTTGTCGAGGATTGTTGGCTGCGAGATTGACAGTCAGTTGATCTAAAACTACCACCTCATTTTTTTTCCCTGCATAGATGGCGGTTCCTTCAATTTCTTTCAATCTTCTCAGCGCAAATAATTCTTCTCGCCGCTGTGAAATCACGACTTCTGTGAGTTCGTAGGTGATCTCATTGAGAGGAATATCCAAATTGAGATCTTGATTTTTGATGCTGATTTTCTTTTTAAAGAGCTCAAAGGCAGGAGAGAAAATAATTAGCTCATAATTGCCAGCTTTCACTTTTGGAATGACAAATTTACCTGTCGAATCAGATGTGAATGTCTGAGATAGGGGAGGGAGGTAAATTTCTGCAGAAATCCCTTGCTCGGTACTGGCATTTCGAATCGTACCTTGAATATTTACTTGTGCGAGAGAAGGTAAGACGCACCACAACATCCCCATTACCCATATCCATCTCCACAAGTAGAATCTCTGAAGTCTCTTCATCTGCTTAAAGTCCTTTGATGTCATCTTTGAAGGGTAAAATCCAGTCACGTGAGCGAATGGAAGGGTGTATGTTTGTGAGATCAACCGAAGGATCAATGAAAGGTTGACTTCTCCGCCCGTTCAGGGCTACAAAGCTCTCCACATAAATCTCAGGGTCACGTATACCCTTTGTTTGATAGTGCTTTTCTAGAAAATGGGCGTACTCCAAGATGAAATCGGCCTGAGTAGACATTTGCTTCTCCTGGAAAGGAGTAAGGAAACGTCCATTTTCCACATACATTCTTCTCCCCGTTTCAGGATCGACAACCTTAAAATTGGCATATCCTGCTTTTTCCATCAGCATGACTCTCCAGGAGAATCTATAGCCTTCTTCTGTCCAGAATAATTCCTGCGGATACAAAGTGTATCTAAAGGGTAATGTGAATTGGGCTACAAAGAACACACTCAAGATGGCGATAACCATCTTTTGACTTCGGGTAGAGGCAAAAGCCCACATCTTCCCATTGTTGAAAGTATCTAGCTTGACACGAGTCAGTCGCTGGATAAATCCCAGAATCTTCTTGTGTACATCGGCATCGAAGAAAATCAAGGCACTGACGATCATGATGTAGGGAAACATACCGATGGGAAACAGCACGCGGGTCAGCACATGGAAAATGACCACAAAGCCGAAAGCAATCCAACGTGTCGGTTTGTACAAAAGGAAAAAGGGGATAGTCAAATCATAGAGGGCACCCGCCCAAGAAAAGAAATAATGCATCCATTCCTTTTGCAATAGGCCTCCGAGCAGGGGAAGATCGTATTTGGAAGGAAGCCAGATCTTCAGAGGCATGGCCTCTAGCAGCCAATCAGAGTTGAGCTTTGCCAAACCTGCGTAAAAATATACGATGAACATCAGGGTGCGCAGCGCATGAATGCTCCAAGTGGGAACAAATTCAAAACGCTTGGAAGGATCTTGCCAGGCATCCACCGAATAGTAAGCATGTGCTGGAAGAAAGATCAGCACAAAGCTCAGAACGCTGATAAAGTAGTAATGATTGAGGTAGGTGGTTTTGTCCATCAGCTCGATGTAGGTGAAGCTGAGGAAAAAAGTGATAATGGCCAACCGATACTTGAATCCCATCATGACCATCAGAGCAGAAAGACCGCAGATCAAGAAAATTCCATAGGTATAGATCCCTATCGGACGAATGAAATCCAGCCCCCAATAGGAGAAAAAAAATTGAGGCTGAATGTAGAGTTTATCTATCCAGCCATTGGCCCAAAATCGAACGATGCTCCCAAACATCATCAGGCCAAAAAAAATACGGAAGACTGCAAGAGGGGCAGCTTCCGTATGTTTGTTGATATATCGAATCCAGCTATCCACGAATCGTATATTTTCATTCGATCTAGTCCCCGTCAGCATCGACGAAGTCTACATTGACGTTGAGTGCTTGGAGCATGTCTACCTTTATGAGGACGACATTCATCTGAAGCTGGTCATAGGTGGAGAGCATGGCGGTATTGTCCTGCTCGATTTGTAGGGCAAAGTTGTCGTTCAACAAGGCGCCTTGGGCACGTGCCGCATCGAATTGATTGTTGATGAGCGTGCTGAGGTCCTCTCCATCTTTGATGGTGTTGAGATAATCCAGATAAGACCGCAAAGATTGACCTGAATCTGAGCCATCGGCGTATACACCATTGAAGAAATCCTGTGCAGCGTCGAGTCCTTCCATAAATAGCATCTTGGAGTAGACCTTGCTGTAGAAGCCTTCTACACGATCGGGGAGAAGGTTGCCAGAGAAGACACCCGCTGGAATGCCGATCTTTCCTGCACGTAAAAACTTCTCGTAGTAGAAGATATAGTCATTGGTCATCTTGTCCACAGATGCGGTCGCTGAGTTGCCACTGTTTTGTACGAAGACGTCGCGGTAGCCACCTTCCCAGTCGTCAACTACTGTTGCTGTTAGGGCAACCATGCGGTTGATGACATCTACGAGATAGGTGGTGTAGGCAGGATTCGCAAACTTGGAAAGAATCTCCTCCTCATTCTCCCCAATCCCATAAAGCAAATAATCAACGGCAGGAAGGCCCTGGGCGTCGAGATTAGAAGGTAGCTCAAGGTTATAGCCTCCATTAGTTATATTTTCTTCAATGTCTACTGCATTGATAGGATAGATATTCATGGCATTGCGGAAGCCGATCTCTTCTGCTTTCCCTGTTTCGAACATGGAAATGCGCTGCCAAGCCATGTAAGCATCTAGCCATGATTGGCGGAGGTCGGCGAGGTTCTCTGAAGAAGGATCGCTTTGGAAGGTGGTTGTTTGACCTTGCAGTTCGATCATCTCTGCTTCAAAATTTTGGAAGTAGGGGATGATGATTTGGTCTGCCCAGATAGCGAGCATCGACTGGCGATTAAAGTCATCTACAGGTTCGTCTGGATCTACAGGCCCTTCTGTTTTACAGGCGAAAAACAAAGGAATAAGCAAAAACAGTGTGAATAACTTTTTCATATAACTATCAGATAAAACTGAGGATGCAAATATAGATAATATTTAATGTTTAAGCCGTAACAAAAACGGCTATGGGGGTAAGTTGTTTGTATGAATTTGGATTTTTTACGAGCCATAAATAGGACTGGCCTCAAGACCAGTCCTCATAGGTTTAGCATCGATTTATGCTCCAAATATTCATAAGGAAGATGTCAGACTTTGAGACGCAATCCCCAAAGGGATTTCGCTACGCTCAAGACAAGAGACTTCACACCTTTTATTCATTAGCTTCCCGCTTGCTCGACTGTGAAGGTGAATTCAGCAGCAATTTCATTAGAGAGTTCGTCCAAAGTGGCAGCCGTTACATCCCACAGTCCATTTTCTCCATCACCCAATAGCTTGGTGATGATGGCGTCTACCTGTGCTTTGGTGAAGTAAGGATCGTTTGTGTTGGGACGACGTGTAAACTGTAGGCTGTAGATGAATCCATATCCTTCAGAGAAATCGTGGAAAGCACCCCCGAAGTCACTGTTTGCCAATGCATTCTTGCCCTGCTGTAGGTAGTATACCGCACGGATGGCGATTACTTTAGATATTTCCTCTTGGATGATTGCCGCCTGCTGGTCACGAAGTTCGTAGTCTCCTGCTACGATCGCTGCACGTCCGAGCTTGAATGCATCATAAATGGTAGCAGCGATTCCAGCGAAGTCATCATCTCCTTCTACTCTTCCGATGTACTTATTCAAGAATGCGTCATCCGCACCGATTGTGGCGTTGGGCTCAGTAGCGTCTTGAGACGTCCCGTAGAGGTATCCATAAGCTTCATCCCATTTGTGCTCCATATTGGTATAGCTCTTACCGTCTACAACTGTACCTTCATCGTTGTCTGTGATATTGCTTCCTTCGTCCAATACGGATGGACTAAGATAGTTATTCAATGCTTGGTCGGTCATCAATGCACCAATGAGACCTTTGACGATCATCTGGTCATACTCCAGTCCTTGCGCGTTGACGTAGCGTGCAGTAGATCCATCTGCTAGCTGGCCAGGATTTCCAGCAGTAGCAATCTCGTTTTCTGCAGGAAATACTTCTGTAATCTGGGCTGAGATCCAAGTCTCGAAATCTTCTTTGATCTGAGAAGCAATAGCCGTGTTACTGGAAAAGTAATCACGAGAAGCTGCTACCTTGCTCTTTACGCTCTTGTCAGATGCGTTGAGATCTGCGTCAGTATAAGGATTGGCATCATTCCCATCTGCCGTTTGGTTACGGTATTTTTCAAGCAGATCAGCTTCAGTTGCAGTATCAAAAGACTTCAATGAACCTGCGAGTTCTGTAGCCATCTTGATACGAGTGGTCTGACCACTGAAAGAGACAGTGGATGCTCCGTCACGCTCAAAGCTGTAAGTCGCAGGAGCTTCTACTGGGTCCATGGACTCTCTGTTACAAGACATAAATAGAATGGTCCCGAGTAGAATGATGATCGTTTGGAAAATTTGACGAATCATAGGATAAAAAGCTGTTTGTTGTAAGTAAGTGTTTCCGAGATTGGCACAGAGAAAACTTCTTTGTTAACCCAAAAGTGCCTGTAGATTAAAACAGTGTTAATTTTATTTAGACTAGTTCTAAACTGATGCAAAGAAGCATTCTATATATAGTCAAATCAATACCTAACATTGGTTAGCTTATTCCCTTATTTTAGGCAGAGCAGTCATAAAATTGGGTATTTTGAAGTAGGAGATTCAAGGAAATGAAGGAAGGAGGAGGTGGGATGTACTATCGGATTTAGGTAGGGAAAGGCAGCTTTTTGTATAATGAGAGGGATAAATGGGAGTCTGTGGTAGAGAATAATGATTATCACGAATGAGTAGATTTCGTATTTTTTATGTAGAGATGTCGATTGATCACGTCTCCACATAGAAAACAAATCCTATCTGAATTTATTCGTGATAATCACTAATACCTTTTCAATAAAAAAGCCTGCCATTTCTCAATGACAGGCTCCCAATTGCTACTGCTTGATGATGGTTTGAGACCACCGTTTGTCTAATTGTCGCATGCGAAGGTGGTAGACGCCCGTGGCCCAGTCCAATGTGGGGAGGGTGATTTTCTTTCCTTCATTTGAGATATCCGAACGGTAAACCTGTTTTCCATTCAGATCAAAAATCTCAACCTGAAAGTCGCCTGTATTGGGTAACTGTAGGGTAAGTTCATCACCTGCGGGCTGCGGATAAATTCTGAGGGGAGAAATAGAAGAGGGAGTAACTTCGATGACTTGGGAAAGGGAGAAATTTCCATCTATATCGACTTGCTTGAGTCGGTAAAATCGCTGGACATCTGTGGGATTTCTGTGGAGGAAGGAATAAGAAATAACCTGATCGGTCGTTCCTTGCCCGGCTTCTCGCCCGATTGCCTCGAATTCCTCGCCATCTGCGGATACCTCAATTTGGAAATAGTCGTTATTTTGTTCATTCGCAGTTTCCCAATGAAGCATGACATCTCCATTTGCCTGAAGGTCGGCCTCAAAAGAGAGCCATTCTACAGGGAGAGAAACTGTCGTCAATTCAATCCCGTAGAGGAACCAGGTCCCAAGGCTAGGATTCCGTCCAAAAAACACTATTTGACTACCCAAAGCTGTAAAGCCCCTGGGAAGGGTAGAGCTCATTCCTGGAAATACATCCCAGACAAGAAAGGTGTTAGAAGCATCTCCCTCACTAGCCGCAACTTCTAATCCACTTGTACCGTTATCTCCCGAAAACCAAAGTTTGTTATCTGCAATGGTGAGCCCGTAAATGTATTGAGCTCCTCCCCCAGTCCCTGGATTGAGGTCTTTGACTATTTGTGTACCTGCATTTGTTCCATCACTCTTCCACAGCTCGTATCCATGTGTACCATCGTTGGCAATGAAGTAGATTCCTCCGTTGTACTCTAAGATATTGCTAGCGACTAAAAAGGCCCCATTGTAAAAGCCCGCACTACCATTCGCTCCAGGACGAATATCTTTGACCATTTGAGTTCCAGCTTCTGTTCCGTCCGTTTCCCACAGTTCGAATCCGTGCGTACCATCATCTGCAAAAAAGTACACTTTGGTTCCAATGCGAACAAACTTATTGGCAGAGGAGCTTCCCAAAGGGTTGATATCTTTGAGAAGGAAGGTACCTGCGGGTGTTCCGTCTGTGATCCATGGCTCTTCTCCATTCGTTCCGTCATCAGCCAGAAAGATCAAGGTGTTGGGAGAGGCTTGTGTGAAGTAATCAGGATCACTGTTTCCCGATCCTGATTGGATATCGAGTAAAAGGGAAGGAGCTGTAAAGCCATCATAAAAGAAGAGTTCTCTTCCAGAAGTCCCATTATTGGCTACGAAGGTCAGGCCCCCGTTGAGTTTTTGAAATTTTTGGCACTCACAGCTCCCAGTAGGATTGATTTGAGCAATCAAGGAAGTGGTTCCAGTTAGGGGATTGTATTCGTAAAGCTGATCGTCTATGTTTGTCCCATTGTCTCCCCCTATGATGAGTTTGTTGTTAAGTTCAATAAAAGGGGCATTTGTATAGGATACAATACCAGTGGATCCGCCCGGACGAAAGTCCAGGTATATATCTGTGCCTGCGGTTGTTCCGTCTGTTTTATAAATCTCGCCTCCATAGGTAAAACCATCGTCAGCGCGGAAGATGATTTCCCCGTCGAATTCAGTAAATGATCTCGGAAAAGAACTTCCAATGCCTGAGGCACTTAGATTTTTGAGTTGAAAAGTGCCGGCAAATGTTCCATCTGACACCCAGGGTTCCGTACCTGCGGAAGTAGCCCCTCCAAAGTACATCTTGCCATTGATGACTGTGGTATTGTCTGATTGTGTCGTAGAGCCAGATCCAAAGGACTCAAGTACTCTGGTTATTACTTGTGCGGAAGAGGTGAGGACAAGAGCGGAGAAAATAAGGGTAAAAAGGAACTTCATATTTTTTCAGCTTAGGGGTTATATGACTTAAAGTCCCCTTGGCTTAATTAAACATAACTTGAAGTTTCCTCTTTTTTTCTCAAAAGCGCATCAAAGGAATTCTGTATGTGCGGGTAATCGAATCGAAAGCCTGCTTCCAATAATCTTTGTGGTGCAACTTTACGGCTTTTGAGCACTAGTTCGGTTTCTGTTCCAAGCATCATGGCACCAAGTTCGAGCATCCATTTGGGTTGGTTGATGCGAACCCAGGGCTTGATTTGATCTGCGAGGCTTCGGTAGAAGTCTTGATTTTGGACAGGATAGGGAGCTGTTATATTGATAGGGCCTTCGAGGTTTGAGGAGAGGATGAAGTCAATGGCGTTGATAAAGTCACAAATATGAATCCAAGACATCCATTGCTGACCGCTCGCCTGTTTTCCGCTCAGTCCTTTTTTTGCAAGGTCCAGAATGACAGGCCACGCGCCCCCTTCCTTTCCCAGAACAAAAGAAATCCTAAGCGCAACTTTTCGGGTATGTGGAGTAGGAGAGTCAAAAAGGGCTTTCTCCCATGATTGGGCCACATGCATCGAAAAATCGTGACCGATGAGACCTTCTTTTTCTGTGTGAGGCTCTAGGTCCCCTCGCCTATCTTTGTAAATAGTAGCCGTGGAGGAGTTGAGCCAAATTTTAGGAGAATGGTCACAGTGAGCGACGGCCTTTCCCAGTATTTTCGTGCTATCGACTCTTGAGGAGAGAATGCTCACTTTATTCTTGGGTGTGTAACGACAATCGACGGACTTTCCTGCCAGATTGATGACGCATTCGGCTCCTTCTAGGAGGGAGGTCCATTTCCCTATGGTCTTCCCATCCCAATATTGGTCCCATGAGTGGCGAGGATTTCGGGTAAGTATGAAGACTTCTTTTCCTTGAGCTTCGAAGTGCTTTCTCAGGGCTTGACCTAGAAAACCAGATCCTCCTGGGATGATGATTTTTGATGGCATAGAGGGTGCTGTAGAGACATTTATCCCAATATATAATTATTTTCAGTACTTTCAATAATAAATGAAAAAATGATTTGTATTATTCTTTACTATTGCAACTCCCATGAGGTGACCTTGGATATAGTTGGCTTAGAACCCCTTTTTTACCTCAAAATTTTATTGATTAGATCGAGTTTCTCCGCAACGCCAGGATGTTTCTTATCGATTTTCTTCTTCTCATCAGTTGCGATTTTCTTCAGTTCTTCCATTCGCTGGTCGAGAGGCATAGATTTACGTTTGGTCACTTCTGCATCTGCACCCGCATTGTAACCCGTTCTATAGCAGAATAAGCAGATCCCCACAAATATGAGGAGGAAAACTAATTGTGGATGGGTTTCCAGCATTGTCATGGAGAGAAGGTTTGATTGAAATGGGTAATTGGTTATTATTCGGTTTATGAAGTAAATGGTTGCCTCTTTTTTGGTAAAATATATTTTATGTGAGTCTAAGTACTAAAAATGTGGTACCTGAACTACTGTTATTGAGTAGGCATATGTAAGTACAACCCAATCCGCCCGCTCTGCGTAGTCCTCTAACTACGCAGCTCCTACATCTATTCGTTTCCCAACTAGAGATCTAGCCCCAACGGGACGTTGGCGTTGGCTTATAGATTCCCATCAAAAAAGACCGACAGCATCCACTATCGGTCTTCATTTTTATACAGAAAAAATCCTGTTTTATCGATTATTGATCTCTACATAGTCTCTCTGCGTAGGACCTGTATAGATCTGACGTGGGCGTCCAATCGGCTCCTTATGGCTACGCATCTCCATCCACTGGGCCATCCATCCTGGTAGGCGTCCCAAGGCAAACATCACTGTGAACATATTCACAGGAATGCCGAGGGCACGGTAGATGATACCTGAGTAGAAGTCCACATTGGGGAACAGCTTACGGCTTGCGAAGTAATCGTCCTTCAGGGCAGCTTGCTCCAGATTGGTGGCGATATCCACCAATGGATCTTGGATATTGAGCTTCGTCAACACAACTTCTACATACTTCTTGATCACCTTGGCACGCGGGTCGTAGTTTTTGTAGACGCGGTGGCCAAATCCCATTAGTCGGAAGGGATCTGCCTTATCCTTGGCTTTGCCGATATATTTGTCTGCGCCTCCTCCATCTTCTTGAATGGCTTCGAGCATCTCAAGCACTTTTTGGTTAGCTCCTCCATGCAAGGGTCCCCAGAGCGCACTATTGGCAGCGGCGATGGCAGCAAAGAGATTTACATGAGAAGATCCGACAAAACGTGAGGTCGAAGCAGAGCAGTTTTGCTCGTGATCTGCGTGCAGAATCAGCAAGGTATCTAGCGCTTCTGCCACCTCCTCGTCTGCTTCGCCAAAGGTCATGTAAAGAAAGTTGGCGACATAGCTTTTATCGAGATCGGGCTCGATATAAGGCAGTTTCTTCTGGCGGCGGTAGATGTAGGCAGCGAGTACAGGCATATTGCCCAGCAGACGATAAATGGACTTCCACTTGATTTCTTCGCTAGACCAGCTATCCAATGAGCCTGGGAAGAATCCAGAGAGGCTGCTCAGTACAGTAGAGAGCATGCCCATAGGGTGGGTATCGTCGGGCAGTGCGTCGAGGATAGTCTGTACCGCCTGGGGTAAGCCTGTATGTGCTTTGATGTTGGCTTTAAACTCATCTAGCTGCGCTTGCGTAGGGAGTTCCTCATGGAAGAGGAGGTAGCAGATTTCGAGAAATTCTGCTTTTTCAGCCAACTGCTCGATGGGATATCCTCGGTGGAGGAGTACGCCATTTTCTCCATCGATATAAGTAATACTACTTTGGGTGGCACCTGTGTTCTTATATCCAGGGTCCAGCGTCACATATTTTGTTTGGCCACGCAATTTGCGGATATCGATGGCCTTCTCATTATAGGTTCCTGTGATGACCGGGAGGTGAAAACTCTGGTCTCCGATTTTTATTTCAACCGTTTCCTTTAATTCGGTTACGTCAGCCATATGTGTAAAAGGTTAAATGTATGAGTTCCAGTAAAAGATTTGTTCCAAAATTACAGACAGTGTGTGAAATGTAAAAAAGTAAATTAAATTTTCGCCAATTGTAATAAATATGACACTAGCGAAAATTCGCTTTATTTTTTGGGTTTATAGTCAAGCTCTCCTGCACGGATCTCTCGAGGGATGTGATTTTCTCTCGTGGGGATGGGGCAGGAGTAAGAATCATTGTAAACGCAGTAAGGGTTATAAGCTTCATTAAAATCTAGGAACCACTCATCCGCGATCGGGACATCCAGGTATCTTCCCCCTCCATATGTGATCTTGCCTGTCGTCTCATCTGTAAAAGGTACAAAGAGTGTGGTGACGCCAGGCTCTGTATATTTAAAGGCTTGAAGGCTATAGTCTTGATCATCTAGACGAAAATAGAACTTGCCGTAATTTAATACTTGACGATAGGCACCTGTAGTGGTCAAAAGTTTGAGGGTATCCTGATTTTCGTCAGTTACGAGATTTGCTTCCACTCGAAGATCTTCGTCAGGGGCAAAATAACGCAGCCCTGCAAACATATCTCTTGCTTCTTGAGGAATGGGGCTATCGGGATCGTTTCTAAATTGTAAATCTTTCGCCTCCCGACTTTTTTTTGCCTTCTCCTCAAATGCGGTAGGAAAGGTGGTCATTTGCTGAAAAACAATGACGGCCATAAATGCCAAGCCTACTCCTAAAATGATAAATGTACTGTTTTTGCGACTGTTGGCTTTGGGTTCGCTCATGAATCTTGACGAGTTTGATACTTTGGAAGTGCTTCTTTAATAAGCATGATCTCACGACGCAGATCATCGAGTTCGGCTCTGACAGAGGCATCGGCCTGGGGCGTACAAACTAGATCTTGATAAGTGAGTTCTGTTGCCTCCATGATCTGTTCGAGCAGCCGGGTCTCCATGGAGTCCCCGTTGAGTTTACGTGTGATGAATGTCCTATGTTTGTTGATTCTCTCTGCAATTTCGCCATGACTGATCTGACGATCTCGTAGAATTCGTTTCAATTTGTGTACAATGGGTTCCATTTTGGTAACAAAAGTGATGAAAAATTTGTATGTAATGATAAATTCATTACTTTTGTGCTATTCGACGTTACAATATAATCACCTTTGCCTATATTTTGTAATAATGGCAGCCATGAAATACAGAATTGTTGAGCATTTGGAAGCTTTATCAGACCCGCGAAAAGCTGAGTGGATCAAAGCCTTGATCTGTTGGCGGCTACGAATATGGCACACGACACTATATCGAAAAATCTACGCAAAAGTAGGGGATCATAGAAGTGACCGCAAATTTACTTTTCAAGAGATGCAGGTCGTATGGTCTGTTTTTAATGAAATACTGGGAACAGAATGGCGTGTAAGCATTTATGATCTGTATCATGCTGAGGGCTAAGCAGGAGAAAATGTAAGTAACGAAACCGAATAGGGGCTGGTAAGTGGCCTTGTAGACTAGGGAAATTCTAGGTCATTTACCCCTATGCTGGAAGGATACGTCCTAAGCCAAGCATCTAGTTTATTTAGTATTTTCTTTATATATCATAAAAATGTCTATCATGGACACACAAAAGCCATATTATCGCAAAGCGACAGGACATCCTGTATACTATTGGATAGATCCAGAAACAAAGCAAATAGAAAGTGTGAAGAATTGGGGCGATCGTCCCAAAAGTATTGAGCGATATGTCTATCAGGAAGCTTTTGCCCAAAATATTCGAGATAGCTATAAAGAAATTCCCGAACGCTACTACAAAGCTATACGCGTATATGTGCTTCAAATGATTGCTCGATATATGGGGATCGGTTGGGAAGGACTATTTCCACCTGTAGTGTATGAAGGAGATCGAGAAGTAGGGGAGGAGCCACAGTAGAGGCAGCCATTTATGGCGTCTCCCACAGTTCAGCCATTTATGATGTTTCAAATGCACCCATTATTTATGGCGTCTTCTACGATCCAGCTATTTATGGTGTTCGAGATACAAACATTGGCACCGTCTCAAGTCATACAAACCTACGACCAAAAAAGCAGTACCCTCATCACGAGGATACTGCATAGTCAAACATAAACTTACCAAAGGGAATTCAACTATTTTATCTCAATCTTTCTAATGACCATCGCGTCAGGTCGATTGACTTTGAAATGATAAATCCCTGTAGGTAGATCGACCTGGATTTCCTTCCGAGTTTGTCCAGGCTGAAGGTCCCAAACCGCACGATACACTTCCTGCCCTAATAGGTTGCTGAGGCTCACGGTTACATTTCCTTGTCTAGGACTTTGTAACTCCACCTGGAACCGACCATTGTTGGGGTTGGGGAAAACATTTACTTTGAAGTCCTCAACGATGGGATCAGTATTGACTCCTAGCGGTACATAAGTGCGTGCATCAGGCGTCAAGGGCCGAAGCTCACGATTGAGTGCGGTATCGTAGGCGACAGAGAAAAACGTATAGGTCGCACCAGGATCTACTTCCACAAGCAAGCTAGAATCGCTCGTTTCATACGCAATCGGGATCGGCTGAGATCCATCTTGTGACATATAAATATGGTAGTGCTTGATCCCCGAACCTATGTCCCCACCAGACCATGTGAGCGAGAGCTGGTTGGTCTGCGAGGTATCAGGTAGGGGATCTACCTGGCTAAATGGGATGTCATTGTCGGCTGTATTGATCCAGGGATCGGTGATGATCGCGGCCTCCATGTCAAATACAATGCTCGCTTTATTGATAAAGGTCGTTCCCGTTTGTGTATTCTCATAAGGGAGTAGCGTGTAGAACACGGATCCCGTTCCACTGACCCCATCTGTATTGGGAGGAAGCAGTCCTAGCACAGGATCGTTTAATAGTTCGAGGTTGACTGTATCCAGCGAGGTGAATGTCCAAGTCAGAATACCTTCTGTCGTATCCAGATCTGCCTGCACACGTGCATACATGGGAAGCCTCGGACGAAGATCGATGATTTGATCGTAAGACTGTAGACCTTTAGGAAGCTTGTATAAGCTATCTGCCAAGGTGAAGAGATTCAATTCGAGTGTGCTCAAGTCATATACTTGGGTATCCAATGTATCTGTGATGGTCACGATTTGAGCCGCAGCAGTCGCTGAATCTGCATTTTCGAAGTTGATGACATAAGAAAATACCTTGTCTGTATTGATCCAGCCCAGTCCACCTTGACCTGCCAGCCCGATTTTATTATTGGGATCAATGGCCACACTCACATTTCCCCCTCCACTGCCTTGGTCGTCAGGTCCAAACTGCTCCGTACATGCCTCATACAAATCGCCATTGGCTTGGGCCTGCATCAAAATCTTCAAGATGTCAGCGACTACTCCTCCGACGACCGACGCGTCCAATGCACAAGTCACCACGGTCTCGGCAAGCATACCCGCATAGTCCAGCATGTAGTCGCCTGAACCAAATCCCGACTCAGGATCTGCTGCATCCAGCAAAGGACATAGATACAACTCCATTACACCCAGCGCACAGCCTCCTCCTGGAATCAGCCCCACAAGATTGCTAATGACCTCATCGGCACATTCTCCCGCAAAAAACTTGATGGGCGAACCAAACATAGGCTTGGAAACAGCTACGCGGTATCTAAAGGGACCTGCTCCAAACGGTCTGTATCGTATGGAAAGTTGCCCACTGGTGCCCGCAGGGATTTTGGGAATGATGAAGACATAAAGATCACCTGGAAATGGTTGACCCTGTATCGAGTCGATTTTGACGAATTCAGGAACCTGGCCTGGAGGAACTGCCGAGGAATCATTGCGCAAGATCCGAAGCGAAAAGGCCTGCACATTGAATTTTTCTGGTAGCAAAACCCAAACGGGGACACCCACTGCGTCTATATTGGCCTTGTTGCCAAAGTTGACGTGGAAAAATTGCGTAGACAAATTTCGGATCAAAGAAGGCGTGAGGGCACTTACCCATACATCAGGCTCATCGCCAGGGACAATCTCGAATCCATCTTCAATGACAAAGGTGGTATCACCTGGAACCTCTACAATGACATCACGAATCCCCAATGGCTCACCACGCAAGATGAAGCTTGCCTCGATTTGTCTGCCTGCTTTGACTGTAACGGATGAATCCAACGAAACAATGTCATCTACTCCAGGTGCGCGTAAGATGACTTTTGATCCAGGTTGGAAGCCATATCCTATGATGGTCAAGGTAATGTCTCCATTGTCCCCGCCCTGATCGGGAAGTACCTTCTCCACCCTTGAGCTAAATTTTCCAGGCTTGAATTGAATGGCACTGAGGTTGGGTTGATAGAATTGATTGATAGAATCGTAGTCACCTGCAATGAAGAGCTGGTCATCAAATGATTCCATGGCAAAGACGTTGCGCGTCCGGATCAACGGTTTTTGTATGATGCCCGTTTCTACATCGAAGCGCGCCAATCCCTTGATAGGTGTCCCACGAGCCCCTTCAAAAGAACCACCCACAAAGACGTCTTCACCAATGGGATAAATCTCATTAACAGAGAATACATTACCATCCAATTTAGGATTCCACTTGTCGAGTATGCCTTTTACGGGACCTACAGCGGCTATTCGTTTTCTGGGAGTCGCATTGATTTCGTCAAAGCTTCCCGCAAGGAAAATCTTATTAGGTGAGCTTTTGATTTCGCCAAACTCACTGAAGAAAGGTACATCATTTTCAGGTGCCCACTTTCTGAGTTGCCCTCCTGGAAAAAGAGATGCTAGCTTATATCGAGGAGATCCATTGATATTCTCAAAGTCTCCCGAAATGTACATGATGGTATCATTGAAAGCGACGTGGCGAATGTCCGAGTCAAAGTCCATGCTGAGTGGGAGGAGGTTGGCGTCTTTGTCTATTCCTGCCAGGTATTCCCTGTTTTGACCTGCGACTGAAGTGAAACTCCCTACGAGATACACAGCGTCTGTGAGCGGATGGATCGCAATGTCACGTACTTGGCCCGAAATGTCTAGATCCCACGTAGAATCAGCTAGCCCTGAAAAGGGATCTAATGCCGCAAACTGTGCAGAAGGTGCGCCCCCAATCGTAGAAAATCCTCCTGCGACATAGACTCTGTCTCCGTCTTTGTCAAATTCTATGTCGGTAATGATGCTGTTGGGATTGGGATTCCAGTCAAGGATTTCTTTTGTGACTAAGTTGAGGGCATATCCGTTTTTGCGAGGGTAATTATTGGTCATATCAAACCTACCTCCGATTTGGAGCTCCCCATTTACATTCTCCAAAAGTAAACCATCATCTTTTAACCTGGGCCTCCAATTGTTGAGGTTCCAAGTATTTCTATGGACGCCTGCCCCAAATCGTCGGAATGTCCCATCTACAGCCAGGAATTCTCCCACAAAAAGAAGACTATCCCCCTTGACGGTCACATCCCAGACTTTGTCATCGATGGGAATGCTTTGGCCTGTGGAGACACCGAACGTTTTATCAACGGCTGCTAGATTACTGACTGAACTATCGCCCACAGTTGAAAATCTTCCTCCGATGTATACCAAGCTATCTTCGATATGCATACAATTGGCAGAGAAGAAGAAGGAGCCCGTGATATCAGGATGCCAAGTGTGCACAGAGTCTTGCATGATGTCTATGCTCATGCCACGGTTTCGGGTATTATTCTGGAAGCAAACGAAGTCTCCACCAGCCGCAAATCGGTTCCCTACTTGAGCGATGGTCTTGACCTGCGCGCTGGGTGTAGGTTTCCAGTCAAAGAGATCGCTCATCACAGGATTGACAGCAGCCAGTCCGTATATTTCCTCCCCATTGATGTTGTCGAACCTTCCCCCAAGCATCATGGTATCATTGAACCATGCGATGGAGAATACGGTATTGTCAATGTCCATATTGAAGCTGTAGACAGCACCAGAGTTAATCTCGATTCCTGCTACGCGCTGCCTGGCCAGTCCATTTACCTGCGTAAAGCTCCCCGCAAACATCATGGTATCATGAAAAACGGCTAAATCTTCTATGGTTCCATTGATATCTGGATCAAAGTCTGTGAGGCCCATTGTACTGAGGTCAATGGTGAAGAGCCGCTTGCGATCTTCGGATTGGACAACATTGAATGTGCCACCGAGCGCGATTTTTCCATTGGCATAGGCAGCCGTATTGACAGCATTGTTGGGATTGATGCGCCATGAAAAAGGGATGCCCGTATTTTGATTGACTTGGGAGACGTATCGAATGTCCTGTCCACCTATTTGGGTAAATCTTCCCGCCAACATCATCGTATCATTCCACGCGACCAGTTTATTCACCCAGTTATTCGCATCGGGATTCCAGCTCGTCAGATTGAAATTATTCATGTCAATAGATGCTGTGCGTCCCCTGCTCTGTCCACCTACAGAAGTAAATGAACCCCCCAAGTACATCTCATCTCCATCGAGCAAGATATCATAGATGGCATTGTTAGGGTTGGGATTGAGCCCACCTTGGGCACCTGTGACGAGGTTGAAGTTTGCCAAGCGGTTATGCCCCTGCCCATTGACCTGAAAAAACTGCCCTCCTACATACATCATGGTATCATTCCATGCCAAGGCATAAACCGTACTGTTAAAAGAGGGAGCAAAAGGTAGTAGGGCTCCTGTCGTTTTATCTAGGATGGCGAGTCGTTCTCGCGTCTGGCCTCCTACGGTTGTAAACTGACCGCCGATGATCAAGCTGTCACCTTTGAGGACCATGTCATATATCCTGCTACTGACATTGGGATCAAAAGGTGTGAGCGTTCCTGCATTCAAGTCAATAGCAGCTAGGCGTGTGCGTGTTTGTCCACCGATTTGGGTAAAGTTTCCAGCCACCATCATGGTATCGTTGAATACAAGCAGGCTGGTGACGGTATTATTGGGGTTGAAATCAAAGCTGGTATCTAGCGAGCCATCGGGAAGAATGTGCGCCAATCTTCTGAGCGTAACATCTGCTACTTTGGAAAACGATCCTCCGACATACCAACCGCCATTTCCATCGGAGATGACTGTTTCTACCGTACCGTTGAACTCTGACAAAGGCCAGGGTGGAAGGGAATCTTCAGCTGTGAGCGAGACAAATCTCCCTGAGTTGAATCCGACGGAACCATTGAAACTCCCCCCCACATATAATTTATCTCCAAATTCTTCAAATGTGTTGACGTTTCCACTACTTGGGCCATTGACCTGACTTACTTCCCCTGTGACCCTGTCTATCATCCCTAGTCTGGAGACGAAGTTGCTGTCTAGATACGAAAAAGCACCTCCGACAAAGATTTGATTGCCTTTCACCCATAGGGCATTTACTGTGCTATTGGCTCCAGGATTCCAGGGAGTGAGGGTATTATTGGTCATGTCATAGGCTGCCAGTCTGGCTCTGGGCTGTCCTCCTACTTGGGTAAAATTCCCACCAAACATCATCGTATCGTTGAATACAGCAATAGCATGGACCGTAGAGTTGGGATCGGGATTGAAGTTAGGATCAAGCTGATAGTTGGGCAGGATATGGGCGATTCTTCGCTGGGAGACGCCTCCGACATTGGAGAAACTCCCTCCTATGAACCAGCCACCATTTCCATCGGGTACGATGACTTCTACATTTCCATTAGTTGCAGGAAATTCATACACAGGTTTGTCATCAAAAAGAGAAATCTCAGCGACCTTACCTGTATAATATCCAGATGCTCCCGTGTAATCTCCTACGGTGTAGAGTAGGTCATTCTCCAACTCCATATCAAATACTGTCCCACCAGTAGGTCCGAGAAAGTAGATGCTTTCGCCAGTCACTCGGTCGATCTTAGCAAGTGTTGGTTGGTCATAAGGCCCTATTTTATCAAAGGAACCTCCTACAAACACATGGTCCTGGATGACCTTCATAGCTCTGATCCTTCCATCTGGTTGTGGATCCCAATTGGTGAGTGTACCCGTAGACATGTCAAAGGCTGCCAGATAGGAACGGCTAGTCCCATTGACATTTTGGAAAGCTCCTCCAAACATCATCGTATCATTCCACATGACGATGACGTCCACGATGCCATCCACTTGCGGGAGGAAGTTGGGATCTACTGTTTCATCGGGGAGAATATGCACAAGGTTGGAGACTGTCGTACTATTGACGCGATCAAATTCACCCCCGACAAACCTTCCTCCATTTCCATCGGGTACAGAAGCATACACCTCTCCGAAAATATAAGCTCTTCGATCTTCGGGGAAGCGAGATCCATTGGGGAAGAATGCTTGTCCCCCTGTGTGTATACCTACATTATTAAATCCCCCTCCAACATAGAGGATGTTGTCTTTTCTTTTCATCGAAAAAACAGTCCCATCAGGCGCAAAGGACCTGGGAGCGACAGATTGTCCTGAGGAGATACCTGTAAATAGGATACCCAGTATCAGGAACATACATAAATTTTTCATGACAGATAGCTTAAGGATAATTTTTTTATATGTCCCATATCTCATGTGAAATGTAACCTGAAGATGGAATTTCTATACAAAACATCATGTTAGGGTCGTCATCATTTTTCTCATGTGCACGTATTTGGTTTTTTGCTTGGCAAACCTATACCTTCGCTCATATTAAGAAAACCCAATCGACCTATGGCCCATTTCGTCCTGTTTGAGGATACTGCGCATTTTTCTTTACTGCCGTTGACCTACACACGTCCCGTATTTGCTTTGAGATCTGGGATACTGACCAATCAGGAGCGATGGGAGAAAGCCTTGGAAGCATCTGTAGGAGGCTATGCCTATGATTATCTTCAGCCTGTTTTCGGAGGAAGACCCCAGCAGGATGAGGAGATCATCTGGATCAATGGCAGTCTGATTCCCGATGGGGATTTATTGAAACTGATCCAAGAAATAGGGCCAGATGAATATGCAAAAGGAGCCGACGGAAAAATCCTTGTAGCGAGATTCAAGCCTTCAAAGCTTTCCGAAGATCATAGTGGCATCATTACGGCCGAATGGGCAGACGAAAATGGGCTCAAGGTTCATTCTACTTCGCTTGATCCCCTTCACTTCTCAGCTTCTCCCGATATTTTTAGGCTCAATCGACAATTGATTGCACATGATTTGGAGTATCTATTGAAGACGGAAACATTTCAAGATGTGACCGATCCCTACACACGGATCTATGGTAAGGACAATCTATTCGTTGCGGAGGGCGCACAAGTGAGGGCTGCCATCATCAATGCAGAGGATGGCCCTATTTATGTAGGACCACACTCGAAAGTGTCGGAGGGAGCCATCATCATCAATAGTCATGCGCTATGTGCGCATGCGACGGTTCAGCCGGGAGCCAAGCTCCGAGGAGATTCTACTTTCGGTCCTTGGGTCAAAGTAGGAGGCGAAGTAGGCAACTCCGTCATGATGGGCTACGCCAACAAGGGGCACGATGGCTATTTGGGCAACTCTGTCATCGGATACTGGTGCAATCTGGGAGCCGATACCAATACCTCCAATCTCAAGAACAACTATGCGAGTGTCAAGATCTGGAATTATCAGAACCAGCGTTTCTTGGATACAGGACTCCAATTCTGCGGGTTGATCATGGGGGATCATAGCAAGTGTGGGATCAACACCATGTTTAATACAGGTACTGTGATTGGCGTATCAGCGAATATCTTTGGCGGAGGATTTCCTCGAAACTTCATTCCATCATTTGCATGGGGAGGGGCAAGCGGCTTCACGACTTATCAGTACAAGCGTGCCATGGGTGTAGCAGATGTGGTGATGAAGCGTAGGAAAATAGCCTTAACACAAGAGGACCAAGACATACTCAAGGCAGTTTTTGAGCTTTCTGCCGAATATCGAGTATGGGATAAGAAAGCTTAGTACAGAATTTCCATTTATCAAATCAATCATACAAGAACTCAACAATTCAATCAATCATATGGCTATTCCAATCGTTGCAGGAAACTGGAAAATGAACCTGGACACGACCACTGCGCAGTCTTTGGTAAGCGAGGTGATCACGATGGTCAAGGACGAATATCAAGGAGAGGCGCAAGTGATATTTGGACCTTCGTTTCCTTTCCTTTCTCAGATTCATCATTTGGTCAAAGGAGAAGAGCGTTTCCATCTTTCTGCACAAAATGTGTATCAGGAGGAAAAAGGGGCGTACACAGGTGAAATATCTGCTTCGATGTTGACATCAGTCGGTTGTACGCATGTCATCATTGGGCACTCTGAGCGTCGCCAGATCTTTGGAGAAACAGATGCCTTACTCGCCCAGAAAATTGACATCGCGCTGGCCCATGGTTTGGCACCTATTTATTGTATTGGCGAAACACTGGCGCAGCGCGAGGCAAGCGAGACACTGAGTATCTGCACAGCTCAACTTCTCGACGGGGCATTTCATTTGGATGCGGAGCAGTTTGGTCGGCTGGTCATTGCCTATGAACCTGTATGGGCGATCGGAACAGGAAAGACTGCTACACCCGCGCAAGCACAAGAGGTGCATGCCTCTATCCGAAAAACCATCAAAGAGAAGTATGGAGAAGCGGTAGCCCAAAATACCTCTATTCTTTATGGAGGAAGTGTAAAGCCTAACAACGCCCAAGAGCTATTTGGACAGCCAGATATCGATGGGGGATTGGTGGGAGGAGCCAGCCTGAAGTCAAGAGATTTCGTTGATATTATCAAGGCGATTTAGTCGAATATTACTCAAGAATGATCGAAAAGGCCTTTTTCCACAAACTTTTGTGGGGAAAGGTCCTTATTTTTGTACAATGGTTCGTAGAGAGACGACCTATTTTAATAACACATCTAAAATAAAATGAGAAAGATTCTACTAAGCGTAGGGATGTTGTGGATGGCTTGTACGATGGCTTGGGCACAGCAAGCGATGCCTGCCACTGAATTCATGCAGACCATTTCTGCCGATGACTTCAAAGCCCATTTATATTTCCTCGCAGATGATCTATTGGAGGGTCGTGAGACGGGAGAAAGAGGACAGCATCTTGCAGCGATTTATATCCGTGCCCAATTTATGCGTCTAGGCCTCAAGCCAGGAAACATCCAGGACGATACCTATTTCCAAAAATATTACCTCAATCGCACCAAGATCAAGGATGTCAAAATGACGATCGACGGGGTGGAGATGACCTATCCCAAAGATTTTGTGACAGCCTCTGGGGGGGTAGCAGAAAAACTGGATGGAGAAATGGTCTTTGCAGGTTATGGAATCGAGACAGCAGACTACAACAACTTGGAAGGACTAGAGATTGAGGGGAAAATTGCTGTAGCGATGCTCGGACGACCTGACAATATGGAGAAACCTACTTCTCGCTTTGCCTTCGTCGAGACGCTCCGCAAGCGCAAGCAAGCATTGGAAGAGAAAGGCGCCAAAGCTGTCGTCATGGTCGTGCCCGACTCTACTTACAAGGTGATCCGCCGATATGCCCGAAGGTCCTCTATCTCAATCTCGGGAGAAAAAATCCAGGGACCCACAGGGATCTACCTGTCGCAGACTGCTGCGAGTCAGTTTTTGCCAAGCAAAAAAATGGATATGGCAGGGATTCAGGCTGCCCTTAATACTTCAGCAGAAGTACCCAATTTGAAGTTCAAGAAGAAGAAATTTGCGCTAGAAAGTGAGGTGGAAATGACCTCTAAAGAAGCCTCTAACGTGCTCAGTGTGCTAGAAGGGACAGATTTAAAAGATGAATATGTGGTCATCACAGGACACTATGATCACGTCGGAACAGACAAGGATGGCGTAGTCTACAATGGTGCAGATGATGATGGATCAGGTACAACAGCTGTACTGGAGATTGCGGAGGCTTTCGTCAAGGCAGCGGAAGCGGGAAATCGTCCCCGCCGCTCGATTATTTTTATGACTGTATCGGGAGAGGAAAAAGGATTGCTAGGATCAGAGTTCTACACAGATAATCCCATTTACCCACTAGAGCAAACCGTCACCAACCTCAACATCGACATGATCGGTCGTATCGACAATCGCTACGCTGAAAAGGAAGATGCACGCAACTACGTATATGTGATTGGATCGGATAAGCTCAGCAGCGACTTGCATGCCATCCACGAGGAGGCCAACAAGCAATACACCAACTTGACCCTCGACTACAAATACAATGATGAGAACGATCCCAACCGTTTCTATTATCGTTCGGATCACTACAACTTCGCAAAGAATAAGATTCCCATTATCTTCTACTTCAATGGGACCCACGTGGACTATCATAAGCCAGGGGATGATCCCTACAAGATCGAATTTGAAAAAGCTGCCAAGATTGCACAGCTCGCTTTCGTGACTGCATGGGAGGTCGCCAATCGCGACGAGCGTCCAGTCGTGGACAAAGAGGACAACCGTTAGGAAGAAATCTGTCAATAGGGTAAAAAAAGAGGCCATAGCTTTCGAGCTATGACCTCACCATATTCAATGATTAGGAAAGTCTTATTAAACTTCTACTTCCGAGCCTACTGTAGCGCGGATGTAATCGGCATTCAGACGTGCGATGTTGGTGATAGAAATTCCCTTGGGACACTGTGCCTCGCAAGCCTCTGTGTTGGTACAGTTACCAAATCCTGCCTCATCCATCGCTTTGACCATGGCCTGTACACGACGCATGCGCTCGGGCTGCCCTTGTGGGAGAATCCCCATGTGTGCAACCTTAGCAGAAGTGAACAACATAGCTGAAGCATTCTTACAAGAAGCCACACAAGCGGCACATCCGATACACTCTGCCGCGTTCATCGCCTGATCAGCTACGTCTTTAGAGACGGGGATCTCGTTGGCGTCGGGTGCAGAACCTGTATTCACAGACACAAATCCACCTGCCTGAATGATGGTATCAAATGACGTACGGTCTACCATCAGATCCTTGATCACGGGAAAAGCTGAAGCTCTCCAAGGCTCGATGTAGATGGTATCACCATCATTGAACGAGCGCATGTGCAGTTGGCAAGTCGTCGTACGACGGTGAGGACCATGGGCCATGCCATTGATCATGACACCGCAGGAACCACAGATTCCTTCACGACAGTCGTGATCAAAAGCAATCGGATCTACACCCTCTTCGATCAACTGCTCATTCAATACATCCAGCATTTCTAGGAAAGACATCTCAGGAAATACTTCATTCAAAGTGTAATCCATTAGCTTTCCTTTATCATCTGGCCCATTTTGACGCCAGATCTTAAGATTTATTTTAAAGGTCTTAGAAGCCATCTTAATTGTTGATTTTTTGAGTTTTTGAATTGTTGAATAGGGATTCGCTTTAATTTTTCAGATTCTTTTTAGCAGTTGCTCTAGATTTGGAGATAATAGAAAGAATCTCCTGCGCCTCTGTCTTATGAGGAAGAATTTCTTCTTCTCCGACCAATTGAGCTTCTATGAGAAGTTCCATCCAGTAACATGCTTCGTCGGCTTCTTCCACACAGATCCTAGTTTGTAGATAAAATCTGCTTTCGATTTTGCTCTACAAGTAGCTCTGTAATTGGCATCAACTGAAGTGCCTGCTCTGAGCAATTGTTTACCAATTACTTGCGCTTCGCTACTTCTTGGAAGTTGCTGACTGATTCTGATACATGAAAGAGCGAATCTTTTGGTGCGTTGCTGAAATTGTTGAACCCAAGAAGTATCCATCATTCAACAACTCACCCATTCAAAAATTAATCTTATTTGTATGATCTGGTTTTCAACTCTACATTCTCAAATTCGAGTTGTTCCTTGTGCATGATAGACTGCTCATTGAAGCCTTTGTATTCCCAGGCTCCTACGAATGCAAACTCGTCGTCACGGCGTAGGGCCTCTCCACCTGGCGTCTGATGCTCTTCGCGGAAGTGGCCACCTGCGGATTCCTCGCGCTGCAAGGCATCATCAATCATCAATTCACCCAGTTCCATGAAGTCTCCCACACGCGAAGCCTTCTGCAGCTCTGGGTTATAGTCAGAATCGCTTCCAGGAACATTGACTTCCTCCCAGTAAGCATTGCGCAACTCTTTGATCAGTCCCTTGGCTTTTTGTAGGCCCTCTTTGTTGCGCGCCATACCGCAGTAGTCCCACATGATCTTACCCAGCTCTTTGTGGAAGCTATCTACAGAGCGTGATCCTTTGTTGTTGATCAGTTTGCTTACCTCGTCTTTCACACTGTCTTCTGACTCTTTGAAGGCAGGATGCTCCGTCGTTGGATGATCGTTGAGGGGCTGGGATGCGAGGTAATCACCGATGGTAAACGGAATCACGAAGTATCCGTCCGCCAGACCTTGCATCAAGGCAGAAGCACCGAGTCGGTTCGCTCCGTGGTCGGAGAAGTTGGCCTCACCCAGTGCATATAGGCCAGGGACTGTAGTCATCAAGTTGTAGTCCACCCAAAGACCGCCCATCGTATAGTGTACAGCAGGGAAAATCTGCATAGGCGTACTGTATGGATCGTCGTCTGTGATACGGTTATACATCTCGAAGAGGTTGCCATAGCGTGCCTCTACAGTGTCTTTGCCCAGTCGGTTGATGGCATCTTCAAAGTCTAGGAAGACAGCCTCTCCGTCAGGAATGACTGAGCGGCCTTCGTCTGTTACGTACTTAGCGTTACGGGAAGCTACATCACGAGGGACGAGGTTACCGAAGGAAGGATATTTACGCTCTAGGTAGTAGTCGCGATCATCCTCTGAGATATCCTGTGGTTTGATCTGACCGCTTTGTAGCTTGCGTGCCGTCTCGAGATCACGTGGCACCCATACACGTCCATCGTTACGAAGCGACTCAGACATCAAGGTGAGCTTGGACTGATAATCTCCATGGACAGGAATACAGGTGGGGTGGATTTGTACGTAGGCAGGATTGGCAAATGCTGCGCCTTTCTTGTGTGCTCTCCACGCAGCCGAACCATTGGAGTTCATGGCGTTGGTGGAGAGGAAGTATACATTTCCGTATCCACCTGTGGCGAGTACGACGGCATCTGCGGCATAGCGCTCAATCTCCCCATTGACGAGGTTGCGTGCGATGACCCCTTTGGCGTGGCCATCGATCTTGACGATGTCCAGTACTTCGCTTCGCGTGATAGACTTCACTTTACCCAGTCCGATCTGACGGCTAAGGCCTGAGTACGCCCCGAGTAGCAACTGCTGACCTGTTTGGCCACGGGCATAGAAGGTACGAGATACCTGAGCACCCCCGAAGGAACGGTTGCCTAGATACCCTCCGTACTCGCGTGCAAATGGTACACCTTGTGCTACGGCTTGGTCAATGATATTGACGGAGACCTGAGAAAGGCGATAAACATTGGCTTCACGAGAGCGATAGTCGCCTCCTTTGATCGTATCGTAGAAGAGACGGTAAACGGAATCACCGTCATTTTGGTAGTTTTTGGCAGCGTTGATTCCTCCTTGTGCCGCGATCGAGTGCGCACGTCTGGGTGAATCCTGAAAGCAGAAGGTCGTGACATTGTACCCTAGCTCTGCCAAAGTAGAAGCGGCTGAAGCGCCTGCCAGGCCTGTTCCCACAACAATGATGTGGAACTTGCGCTTGTTGGCGGGATTGACCAGCTTAATGTTGAATTTATGATTGTCCCACTTCTGAGCTAAGGGCCCGCTTGGGATTTTTGGATCAAGTATCATATCTATAATAAATTCTTTATCAGGTTATTCTATGAAATAGAAAGTCTAATGTTTTTCGAAAAATAGTCCTACATCATTGTCTCACGGATGTAGTAGACAATGGGCATCAAGGCAAAGAGAAAGGGTATCACTCCTGCGATGACGATACCTGCGAACTTAATGAGCGGCGTATATTTCTTGTGCACCAAACCTAGTGTACGGAATCCACTTTGAAACCCATGCATGAGGTGCAGAGAAAGAAAGACCATACAGATAACGTAGAAACCTGCCATAAGAGGATTGGAAAATGACTCCTTGACAATCTGCGTCATAGATAAGGCTTTGACTTCTTTATTTTGTAGATCATTTGCCTGTACAAAGAGCATCTCATCCGTGCCTACATAGCTGTCTTTTTTGACGATTGTCACGCCATTTACAGCTACCTCTTCTTTGACTTTCCAGTTGTCCTCAAAAGCCTTTTGGAGCGTCACTGTGCCATTACCTGTCTTGTTGAAGTGGTAAGTCCCATAAAACATGGGGATGTGTAACAGAAGGAAAAGCAATACGATGCCACCTGTCCAAATCATGTTGCGTGAAACCCAAGAGCTTCCCTTGTCTTTGGCTCCTTTGAAAGCATACTTAACTGGACGTGCTGCATTGTTCTTCGCCGTTAAGATAAAGGCATAGATTATGTGAAAGATAAACCCAGCTGCCAATACCAATTCCAGTCCTTTGATTAAAGGATTGGTGGTCATAAATTTTACAAATGCATTGAATGTGCGTCCATCATCGGGAATAAATAAAAGGGAATTCCCTCCCACATGAACGAATAAGAATGTCACCAAAAACAGACCCGTAAGCCCCATGACAACCTTTCGTCCAATGGAATGTGTAAAAACAGTCGCCGTTGAACTCATGTGTATCCTTTTTTATGTTCGATTGTCCAAAATTATCTTCACTGGCATCAAGAAGCAAGCGAATTTTCGCCAGAGCGACTTTTTAGAACGATTCTAAAGAACTGCATATATTCTATATTAAATATATGAAAGTTTGTATCTAAATAACTACACAAATATATCTTTGTTGCTCTACTTGGATATCCATGACTTTTTTTTAGAAGAATTACGCCACTTGATGGAATGGATATTGTTTCTACGAGTGGCACATTTTATTTGAATACAATAAAAGATCAATGGCAACAAGAACGAACCTAACTTTTCTTACGATTGCAGTGATGCTATTCTTTGCATCTTGTAACCAGCCTGCTGAAACAGAAACTGCCGACACAGGAGCAGAGGATACTACTGAAGAAACTACAGAAACAATGGCAGCCACAAGCATGTGGGATGCAGCTTTTGCCGCTTCTATGGTGGCAGATGAGCCTGGAACACCCATGGCGGCTCCCGAAGGGGCCACTACCTACACAGTAGATGCTGGAAATTCGAAAATGTACTGGAGAGGGACTAAGCCTACAGGTACACACGATGGAACTATCAATGTCTCAGGTGGCCAGTTCATGGTCGCAGATGGAAATGTCGTCGGAGGCATGGTCGAAATCGACATGGCCTCTATCGCCAATGTAGATCTCAAAGGAGATGCCGAGAAAAAAGCACAGCTGGAAGGACACCTCAAGTCTCCCGACTTCTTCAACGTAGCCGAGCACCCCAAGGCGATGCTAGAGGTAACGAAACTGGAAGCAGGAGAAGGAGAGAATAATTACAATGTTTCAGGAAACTTGACCATCAAAGGAATCACCCATGAAGTGACTTTCCCTGCGATGATGATGATGGAAGAAGGTAAGATGATGGCTAAAGCCAACTTCAAGCTGGATCGCTCCAAGTGGAACGTAACCTTTGGCTCTAAGTCTTTCCCCGAATTGTTGGGAGATGTCGTCGTGAGCGACGATATGGATATAGTTCTTGATATTCAGGCTATGACAGCCGCTGAGTAAGGCATCGCGAAACGTTTCGTGAAAAACCTCCTGTGTCAAAGCAACATAGGAGGTTTTTTTATGTCTTTGAACTACCTTTGCGCCACGGAAAAATACAGGGCTTGCACGCATGATCATTGGTTGAGCTTTCTCCTATCTTTTTCTATTCTCTGCGCGTAATATGAGAAAAGTTACGATCGAAATATCTTTGTTATGATTCGTCTTCAAGCCATCAGTAAAATCGTATGGGTCTTTTTGATGTTGTGGGGAACTGCCCATACCCTCGAAGCCCGAGATAAGTATCAGACGACTGCCCAAGTAGACCTGGCCATATTGACTGCTCAGTATTATTTGGGTACACCCTATGCCTATGGAGGCTTGGATCGAGAAGGTATTGACTGTTCGGGTTTGATGGTGGCGAGCTTTACGGCTGCGGAGGTTCAACTTCCACGCACAGCCAAGGATCAAAGCAAGGCAGGATCATCTGTGGGGAAGAAGAGTTTGCGTCGTGGAGACTTAGTATTCTTCGCTACAGGACGAAAGAAACGTAAAGTTACCCATGTGGGCATGGTCGTTTCGGTCAATGAGGAAGACGTATGGTTCATTCATGCTTCTTCAACAGCAGGTGTGATCATCTCCCAGCTATCCGATCCTTATTGGGACAAGCGCTACTTGAGAGGGCGCCGTATCATCAAAGGAAAAATCGTCGATACACCTGGAGATTATCCGCAGCTTTCGGAGCGCTTTCTGGATGCAGATGAGGTATTTGAGTGGTCGGATAAAGAGAAAATGATGGCGCAGGCAGAGATTTTGGCGCGTCATGGATATGAGTTTCCCACACGTAAGGTGCAGAAAACCTTTAAGCGCGAGAAATGGTATAAGCGCTTGCCTAAAGAGAGTGACATAGGTTTTGTGTTGGATGAATTGAGCCCGATTGAAGAGAAAAACTATAACCTATTAAGCCAATATAGCGATTGGGATTTTTCCCAAGATCAACCTTAGCAGGTGGTTTTATACGATATACTTAAGTCGACATGTGTAGTTTGCATATGTCGATTTTTTTGGTTTGCAAACTCTATGCTGTGTATGGGCCTGGATCTGTGAATGGTTGAAGCTGTGGTCTTGGAGGACCTGTTAGCGTTTTTAGTTAGGAAACTAATAGATCGGGGTGGTGCGTAGTTTGATGACTACGCAGCGCGGCTTCGTGTTTCACTTTTTTGATTTTGTAAACGGTTGATTTGTGCTGTGCGTAGGCTTCGTTCAACCCATGCTTCAATCCTCCGTCTTCATTTCGACTACAGGCAGCACCCAGCCCGCATCCTCATATACTTTGATGAAATTCTCCTGTCCTTTACTTGTCAGTGAGGCACTGATCACACGATAAATTAGCTCTAGATAGTGGTCCAGTTTGGCAGATTCTTCACCGTCATAAAAGATTTCCCCATCTACAATCCATCCATTGATGATCATGAGGATCCCGTGTGTGAGCTTGTCGTAGTGACCCGACATCTTCTCAGGCTTGAGATAGCCCTCCAACTGCAAGAAAGAATAAATCTCTCGACAGACGTTCATGCGTTTCTGGTATTGCCTACGTGTATGGGCCTTGATTTCGGGAAGCTTCCGGGTGAGGTCTGTTAGATCTAAATAGATAAACTTATACTTATACAATACCTCTAACATCCCACGCAAACCTCTGACCATGAAATCAAACCGAAAGATTTCCTCTCGGAGGTTGAACACCTCTTTATCCAACTCTTCCTGCATGTCGTGGTAGAGTTGAAGGAGAATGTCTTCTTTTTTGGGGAAATAATAGCAAAGGTTGCCATAATGTATGCCTACTGCCTCGCTGATCTTCCTGCTGGAAATACTACTGACCCCGTGTTCGTTGAACAGGAGCCTCGCCTGTTGCAAAATCTTCTCTCTCGTCTTCATATCTTCGTGCAAAGCTACAAAATAAAAAAGCTCTCTTCCAGTAGAAGAGAGCTTACCCTAACAGGTATTTCCAGTACTTATACAGTTCAGAAGTGAAGCAATGAATCCCCCAATTCAAGCTTAAAGTCTAATTTTGTCGCCTGATGCTTGTCTTTTTAAAGCCATGACCAGCATTGACAAATCATAAAGAACGTGAACGGATGACTGAATGTATTAGGGTGAAAAGAACGTAAATAACTTAGGGTCTAAAATTTTTATTTTGAGAGTTGAGGAAAGATCCGAGCAGTGGGGACTGTATATGTCACGTTGTCTCTTATCTCTACTCTATGAGTCTTTTTATTTATTCTTCACAATCACCAAGTATCTAGAGGTCTTCCAAAATCTCTCTGGATCTGTGATCTGTAGGTGGTCGAGTACTTTATCCTGATCTTCATCTGTCATGACATAAGAGTCATTGGGATGGGCTGTCATGATTTCAGCTTTCTTGGCACCTAGTGGGATTTGACGGATCTCACGGATATCGATTCGAGTGAAAGCATTTTCGTTGACATCAGATGACACACGCTTACCTTCTAGTACTTCTGCATCTTTCAATTCTTTCTTGGTTCCAGATACAAAGAAGGCTGTATTCAACGCTGTCTGCTGAGATTCAATCGTTTCGGCTTGAGACTCAATTTGTCCGTCTTGTGAACTAATCTGCTCATTTTGAGAATCGGTCAACCTGGCGAGAACTTGATTTTCTTCAGATAGTGTAATCATCTGTGTATTGAGAGAATCTAGCTCAAAATTGATAGCCACGAGCTGATTTTTCAAGGTGCCAATTTCATTGTCGCGATTGGCCAATTGCTTCTTCAAGCGGCTGATCATGCGACGAAATTCCTTATTTTTGGATTCGTACTGCTCAGCTTTCAGCGTCAATTCATCGATCAACATTCGGTTTTGCTCCAAGAGCGTGTTGATCATCTGAATATCATCTATAATTTTTTCTTTTTGGTCAGTTCTGAGATTGTCTCCCTCTGCACTAAGGGCGATCAGATTTTCTCTTTCTTTGATGGCTTCCAGATTTTCTTCGAATGTATTGAAGGTATTCATGAAGTCATTGAGCAAAGAATCTTGTGTCGTTTTCTGTGAAAGAAGGGCAGCATTCTGCTTCTCGAGTGAGTCGATCTTATCTCCATTACAAGAGAATAGGAGAATAGAAGAAAGCAGTATGAATGGGATAATCTTGATTGAAAACTTCATAAGGGATTGTTCGTTTTTTCTTGTCCGTAGACATCCTCACAGTTTCAATCTATGTGCCAATGAAAAGTATGGTTGATTATCAGGTAGTTAGGGAGTGTGCCAAAGTGAATTTTCTCCCAAAATGAGAAAATGAAATTCAAAATGAGAAAACGTTACCCCTTGACTTCGTCGATTTGGCCCAAATTCAGGTAATAGATGTAGCCTTGGACAGGGCGATATCCCATTTCTTGCAAGGTTTGAATGTAGCGTTTGAGCTGCTTTACATGGCTTCCGCTTGGTGCCCCTGTTTTATAATCGACGACGATGGCGTGCTGACCTTGTAGCATGACACGGTCTGGACGGAGGAGTTGCCCATCTGAAGAGATGATGTCTGCTTCGTTTTTAACTTGCCAGTTGTCCCCATACCAGTCAAAAGCGCCCAAGTGCTGCGTCACCGTTTCCATCTGTCGGACCAACTGTGCCCTGCCTGCCTCGTCTACTGCCCCTTGCAAGTAAATCTTTTGTGCAGCAGCAGGTATATCTACTCTTGTTTGGACGTGCGCTAGGGCGTCATGGAGGAGGTTGCCCTGTCGGACGGCAGACGCTCGCTGCTCCATGCTTATCCGTTGCTGAGGATCGAACTGATATTTGACTCTAATCTTTTCTGTCCAGACTTGGCGAGCATGCGGATTTTCTTTGAGGGAAAGGGTTTGTAGGTCGTGGGTCTTCTTGCGCTTCATCACGAGATCGGCATGGACGCGTGTCCCCCATTGCCACATGATGGGTTCTTTGCCTTCTGAGGATACCTGTTCAGGTGCCATTTCAGCAAGGGACAGGTACACCAAGTCTGCTAGCCGAGCAAAGGGTTTGCTGTTCCCATTTTTCAAGATAGACTTGCCAGGAAGCTTAGACAATAAATAGAGACGGTATTTAGCCCTGGTTTGTGCTACGTAAAGCAGGTTCAGGTTGTCCAACTGAGATGCCAACAACTCCTCCTGATATTGGTCCTTGAAGAAGCTGTGTTCCAATTTTGTGGAGGGGTGAACAGGAAGGAAGGGAAACTGGTCATAGGGTGCATGGTCCGACTGTACCCACATAATGCCCCTGCTACTAGGTGCCATCGCCCAGTCCGCAAACGGGAGGATCACAATCGGAAACTCCAATCCTTTGGATTTGTGTATGGTCATGATCTGAACTGCATCTGGATTGGGCGTCGCATGGATAGATCGTTTGTGCTGCTCGTCACTCCACCATTCCAAAAATCCTCCGATCGACGCATCTACAGAAGCCGTAAACTCTAGTACGACGTTGAGGAAACCTGTCAGGTAGGCGTTGGGAGTCTGGAGATCGGGAAATAAAGCAATTGCTTGTTCTACGCACTCATAGACGGACTTCTGGCGAAGCTTTTCGCGTGTTTCAGGGGAGACGACCGTGTCTTCGAGATGAGAACTCGTGGTGAAAACCCCGTGATCAGGCGGGTGCGCTTCGTGGATTTGGTAATAGTAATAGCGTAAAGCTGCTGCTGCTATGGGATCATCCTCCTGATTGATGTAAGCCAAAAGCGCCAGCAAAAAACGTACTTTGGGATCACTGATCAAAAGTAAAGACTCTGCGGAGACAACGCTGATGTTGTGCTTTTGGAGAAACTCGGCAATGGTGATCCCGTCGCGATTGGTGCGTACCAGCAAGCATACATCCCCCAACTGATACCCTTGCTCTGGCAAACCATGCAGAATTTCCAATAAGTGATCTAGCGCTTGCTCCTGCCAGGGTGGCGTCTCATCTTTAGGCCCTGGATGCTTAAAAAACGCCACGCTGACCCAACCTGGAAACCCTTCTCGATTGTATCGCGCATGCTGTGCCACCTTCTCATAGGCCATCTGGAAGATATCTTGCCTCTCAGCATCTATATCCTGAAGTCCTACACTGAGCAACTGTGCGGCATGTTGGAAAAAGGTGTTATTGAAGTGGACGATCTCCTCTACAGTGCGATAGTTGGTATCCAAAAACTCTAAGCGAGGGGGGATATTGGATCGGCTGATGTCGTCTTCTACTTTCTGTAGGAGGAGCTTCCAGTCTCCATTTCGCCAGCGGTAAATCGATTGCTTCACATCTCCCACAAGCAGGCTTTGCTGGCCATAGGCCAGAGCTTCTCGCAGCAAGGGTAGAATATTGGTCCACTGCATCTGAGACGTATCCTGAAACTCATCCAGAAGATAGTGCCGAAAGCGGGTTCCTACCTTTTCATATATGAAAGGGGTATCAAATTGCTCGTGGATGATGTCTGTTATGAGGCGATTGGTATCCGAGATCAGGAGTTGGGCATTTTGGCGTCGGTACTCTGTGAGCTGGTCCTGCAGTCTGTTGAGGACGCCATAGCTGTAGATGGTGCGTGAGATTTGGAGGGCAGTGTTGTAGGATTCGAATTGGCTATCATAGAGATCGATCATCGCCCGTAGGGCATCCCACAGACCTCCGAGTACAAGCGCTTCAACCTCAGGGGTATTTTCCTTCTTTTTCTTCCCTACCCATCCTTCCAGGTCCTCATAGGCTTTTCGTGCTCGTGCTTTAGGTGCATACTCTTGCGTTTTCAACACGCCCCGAAAATATCCCATGACACCTGATTTCCCATAATGAAAATCATCAATCGTCAGACCTGCTTCCTCCACCATTTGTAAGGAAGTCTCTGCATGAACCTTCATCTCCTGCTCAAACTTTTTCCTGATACCCTTGATCTCCGCCGAGAGTTTCAGCGTTTGAGGAATTGTCAGGGAAGGGTGCTCGATATTTTCCAAATAAAGCCCTTGAAAAGATTCTTTGAAGATTTCTCCTCCAAGATTTTTCACTTCTCTATCGACATTCCAGCTCTTTTCTTCATCTAGATTGCGCTCCACAAATCCCTCAAATAGCTGGGTAAGTTCTTCATTCTCCCCCACATGTAGCAAGGTATCAGTGACGATCTGGTTGAGTACCAAGTCCTGCCGAAGCTCCACATCGTATCCCAAAGGGATATTTAGCTCACGCGCGAAAGCACGAACGATGCGTTGAAAGAAGCTTTCAATGGTCGTAATGGAGAAGTTAGAGTAATCGTTTAGGATGGAGGTCAGGGCTTCTTTGGCCTTTGCCTGTATGTCGAGTTTCGGTTTGCCTAGGGATAAAAAGTGATCCTTCAGGATGGGA
Organism: Bacteroidota bacterium; assembly: GCA_039820545.1. Classification (GTDB taxonomy): domain Bacteria; phylum Bacteroidota; class Bacteroidia; order J057; family J057; genus JALEFZ01. The sequence goes on from JBCBPW010000012.1 coordinate 44,527, forward strand.
TACATGTCTACTTTGGGTAGCGATTCGGGACTGGTAGTTGCAAGTTCCCCCAGTTTTTCAATGATGCGAGTTTTCATCTCCTCGGTCGCTTTGACCGTGAAGGTCACAGCCAATATATGGCGATAGAGTTTGGGTTCAGCCAGGATGAGTTTGAGGTATTCTTTGACAAGGGTAAAGGTTTTACCTGAACCTGCAGAGGATTTGTAGATGGCAAGACCTTGATCATGAGGCTGAGTAGACATGAGCGTAGGGACTAAAAATATAAAAAGACCACCAGCAAGATATTGCGAGTCGTCCAGTATAACAATGGATTCATGTTCAAATTGGCATATAGGGAGAGGACAGACTAAAAGACATGAGACGTAAGACCTTAAGGAGGAGGAGGTAGCTGCTTATCGCTTTGGAATGGCTTACATACATTTAACCAACCGCTTTTTTTACAGAAAGAATGGAAAATAAATGAAGGGAAGTCCAACAAGAGGGGCTGTGCTCTCACGGATATGGTCAAATCAAAGGGCCACAATCAACAATAACAGGAATCGGGGGATTCTGTCTGCTTCTACTGGTCAATTGAGCGCGTGGGACAAGTTCATCTATCGTGTAGGGCTTCTCAACTTTCCTTCGATTTAAGCATATCTGTCAATCCTACCTCTAGGTTGCAGGCCTGCTGGATAAATGCGCGAATGACACTACACTGAGCGCGGAGCGCAGGTTCTTCCAATTCGGGAAATCTGGCTTGCAAGTCCTCGGCTACATGGGCCGCTTTCTGCATCAACTGGCGTAATTCTGTAGTTTGCTGAATCAAATGCTGCGTCTTCATATCATCTTATTTGAGCAAAGTTACAACGAAAATTTTCTCAATATATTGAAACTAATGCGAAGACTCCTATAATTTCTTGAATATACCTATATGAAGTTCGGAATGAAAGAAGGGAATACTTTCCGTTTTTTGCTGCAAAATCAATACTTTTTCTGTCACAAAATAACCAGATAAGAGGATCATAAGAATGCTGAATACGAGGGGCTAAGATGCGATTTTACAGGAATATATATCGATTTATCCCAAGCTTTTGTACATTATCCCAAGCTCAATTTATTAGATATGGTGAAATTAAAACCCATTCTTTTCCTGTTAGCCTTACTGCTTTGCCAGTCTCAGTCAAAGGCCCAGCAAATTCCCAACGCTAATTTCGATTCTGTTTACTTCGGAGGAATCGATCGCATATTTGAATGGATTACTTCTGATGGTTTTGCCATCAATGCAGGAAGTCTTGGAGATACAATCCTGACTCTGGAACCAGACACTAGTTACCTTGGTCCTGGCTTCCAATTCTCCGAACTTCTTTTCACCGTCAATGGCGCGTTTCAAGATCCCTTTCTTAACAATTCTCTTATCTTGACTCAGAGCAACACGCGTGTCAGAAAAGATAGCCTGCCATTCCCTACATTCATCATCAATGGAGAGCATCTGGCTACGGATCACTTGGGCTATCCCGACTTTTTTCGCAGTGGCAATCCCTTTACTTATCGACCTGATAGCCTGACGGGGTATTATAAGTTTACCGATTCACTTTCAGCAGTAGACAATTGGGGGCGAATTTTACTCTTCCTCACGAAATATGACTCCCTCACTCAAACGACAGATACGATTGCTCACTTAAACAGTGTGTTGGAGCTGAGTCCTGTAGACGAATGGACATATTTCTCTTTGGAGATTCCTTATCTGAGCAATGAAATGCCTGACTCTATGGCGCTAACCATTTTTGCTTCGGCAGCTCCTGGGATATTTGGCGTGTTGGGAGTGGATGAACTAGCCTTTGTCTATGATTCGGCAACCACCCATTCTCAAGACAAATCCATCAAAGATTGGCATATTTTTCCTAACCCTGTTAAGTCTTTGCTTAATATCTTCCCTCCTACGCAAGACGACTTCCTATTTGTCGTACAAGATATGTATGGGCGGGAAATAATAGTAGGAGAAAGCCAGCGGCAAATAGATGTCAGCTCATGGGGAAATGGGGCTTATTTTTTGCGCATTCAACAGAAAGGAAAGCTATTTACGACTCAGTTTTGGGTACAAAATTGAATAAAGAAGAGAACAACTACCTAAACACCAATTTGATATGATCAATGCCTGCTTCTTCAAAGACAAAACCTGTCTTTTCGAAGCCCATCATTAGGAAAAAATCAGCTGAGTCGATGGGACAGTGGAGAAAAATCTCTTTATCTTTGGGAATATCTTGTAGTACAGCACGCAAAAGTACAGTACCAATTCCCTGTCGTCGAAATTTTTTTCTTACTGCCAGTCGCTCGATTCGATAACGTCCCCCTGTCTGCACACGTCGCCATCTAGCAGTAGCAGCTGGCTCTTCTGAAACCCTGATTAAATAGTGGTGAGATAGATGGTCAAAACCGTCGTAATCTTCCTCATGATCAACGGAATACTCTTGAACAAAGACTTCTTGCCGAATGGCAAAAACATGATCAAATGCAGCATCATCACCTACACGCTCGATGAACAATTGATCAGGGTCAACCTTAGACATACTTTTATGGAATCTTACCTTTAGGGTATGCAAACAATCAAAGATTGTGAAAAGTTCCTAGCTTGTAGTGGTCCTTTTTTAAGGATTCTCTTATTTTAGCCCCCAAAAGTAGATCTAGTTAGATTTTATAATATATATGCCAAAAAATTTATTAATCGTAGAGTCTCCAGCGAAAGCAAAAACCATAGAAAAGTACCTCGGTAAAGATTTTACCGTCAAGGCGAGCTATGGACATGTGAGAGACCTACCCAAAGGAGATAAGGCGATCGACATTGAAAATGGATTTCGCCCTACCTACGAAGTGATGGCAGATAAAAAATCCGTTATCAAGGATTTGAAAGATCTGATCAAAAACCATGAAACAATTTGGCTAGCGACGGATGAAGACCGGGAAGGGGAAGCCATCTCCTGGCACCTCGCCAATGTATTGGGTTTGGACATCCAGACCACACGCCGGATTGTGTTCAATGAAATCACGAAGACGGCGATCACTAGTGCCATTGAAAATCCAAGAACGATCAATCAGGACCTCGTCAACGCGCAGCAAGCAAGGCGTATCCTGGATCGATTGGTAGGTTTTCGCTTGTCCCCGATCCTATGGCGAAAGATCCGTACAGGACTCTCTGCAGGAAGGGTACAGTCGGTAGCGGTAAGACTAATCGTCGAGCGGGAACGTAACATCATGGCCTTTGAGCCGAGCTCTTCTTTCAAAGTAACAGCAGATTTTCTTCTGAAAAATGGTACGAAAGTCAATGCAGAGCTAAATAAGAAGATTCCCGAGATGGCAGACGCGAAGGCGTTTCTCGAGTCTTGTAAAGGCGCAGACTATGCCATCACGAAGCTCGAAACCAAGCCTGCCAAGAAGAGTCCTTCCGCGCCATTTACTACCTCTACGCTACAGCAGGAAGCCAGTCGCAAGCTGAGTTTCTCGGTGCAACAGACGATGCGTGTGGCGCAGACGCTATACGAAGCAGGGTACATCACCTATATGCGTACCGACGGGGTCAACCTATCAGATCAGGCCCGCGGCCAAGCGCAGCAAGTGATCGAGTCCAACTATGGAGCCGATTACCACAAAAGCCGTCAATACAAGTCTAAAAATACCTCAGCACAAGAAGCCCACGAAGCGATTCGCCCTACAGATTTGAGTCTATCTACACTCAATGATGGCAATATGGGCCGCAATGAGCTGCGCTTGTACGATCTGATCTGGAAGCGTACGCTGGCCTCACAGATGGCAGATGCACGCTTGGAGAAGACAACGGTAGACATCGAAGTGTCCACCAATAAAGCCCTCTTCAAGGCAAGAGGAGAAGTCCTGAAGTTTGATGGTTTCCTCAAGCTGTACATCGAGTCTACAGATGACGACCAGGAAGACGAAGAAACGAAAGGCGTATTGCCTCCTCTGACAGTAGGGGATAAGCTTACGCTAGACCTTATGCAAGCTTTGGAACGTTTTGCCCGTCCTCAGCCTCGGTTTACGGAAGCTTCTCTGGTTAAGAAACTGGAAGAGTTAGGCATTGGAAGACCTTCTACCTATGCACCGACGATTTCGACAATCATCAAACGTACCTATGTAGTCAAAGAAAGCCGAGATGGGCATCCGCGCGATCTCAATTTACTGACTTTGCAGGAGGACATTGTCAAGGAGCTCACAAAGACCGAGATTACAGGTACAGAGAAGAACAAATTGTTCCCTTCTGACCTGGGCATGGTGGTCAATGATTTCCTCGTAAAGTTTTTCCCTGATATCCTGGACTACGGATTTACCGCTAAGGTAGAGCAGCAGTTTGATAAGATTGCTGTAGGTGGAGAGGAATGGCAGGAAATGATCTCGAAGTTTTTTGAGGATTTCGAGCCATTGGTGAAGAAAACCCAAGAAGAAGCCGAGCGCGCAGGTGGAGAAAGAGAGTTGGGGGTTGATCCCAAGTCTGGGCGCAGAGTGATTGTACGACTAGGGAGATATGGCCCAATGGTACAAATTGGCTCTTCTGACGACGAAGAGAAGCCGCGCTATGCCAAGTTGCGTTCAGATCAGCGCTTGGAGACAATTGCTTTTGAAGAAGCGATGGAGCTCTTCAAACTGCCGAGGGTACTCGGTGAGTTTGAAGAGGAGCCGATCAAAGCCAATATTGGTCGTTTTGGTCCTTACGTACAGCAAGGGGGCTTATTTGCTTCGATGGAAGATGAAGATGATCCCTACACGATCACGCTCGATCGTGCCATAGAGCTGATCAAAAAGAAGAAGGAAGCAGAGGCTAAAAAAGTCATCAAGAAGTTCAACGATGAAGTTCAGATCCTTCGTGGGAGATGGGGCCCCTATCTCAAGTACAAAGGAAACAATGTCAAAATTCCTAAAGACGTGGAGCCTGAGAACTTGACCCTGGAAGATTGCGATCGTTTATTCGAAGAGGATCAAAAAAATCCACGTAAGAAAAAACGTGCACCCAGGAAGAAGAAGTAAGTCTTATAGTGAAGTAAAATAATGAAAGCGCGAGTGGTAAATCCATTCGCGCTTCCTTTTTTAGTGCTTTTCTGCTTTTTGTAGAGTTTGTGAACTGGCCCCCTTCAGTGTGCAACTAAAGCTAAATATCTGCTCCTGATACGATCGGGATGGAGATAGTTCTACGTTTTTACTTTCCATAGGGTCTTAATTCATGATAATCACCTTCTCAGTTACGACTTCTCTTCCATCGCTAAAGCGGAAATAATAAGTACCTGTCTGCCAGCCTACTGTACTCACCCACTGAGCATCTGTAAAAGGACCATCTACAAATCTATATATGCTTCTTCCCTTATCATCATAGACTTCTATCGTCACAGGGTCCTCTGAACTAAAGTAATATTTGACGAGTACTTGATCCGTCGCTGGATTGGGGTAAAGGGAGACACAATATTGATAGTTTGCGCAATCCCCGTCTGGGTCAGGATCTGGATCAGGATCTGGATTTGGATCGGGATCGGGATCAGGGTCAGGATCTGGGTCAGGTGTCGTATCGGGAGGGATTGTATCTGGTGGCATCGTGTCAATCGGCATGGTATCTACTGGCATGGTGTCCACGGGCATTGTATCCACGGGTGTCGTGTCCACAGGCATTGTATCCACGGGTGTCGTATCCACAGGCATTGTATCTCCAGGTGGGCAGAATCGCTGCCAAACCAAACGACCATAGTTATTGGACACATTACAATCGATAGCTGTATCAAGGTCGAAGATAGGGAACCCTGCTGGATCGAGCGTAAATACATTCCCCCCTGTATCCAAAATAGAAAACCAAAAGATCAAGGAATCAATGGAGAGATCTACAGGCATGGAATAAGTGAAGAGAAATTCGCTCCTAGGCAATATTTCGAAGGGAGTCGATGTAGAATCTACCAAATCCAGATTGCCTGTAACCGAATCTTGGATGTACACTTTGACAGGTAGATTGGCAGGGATCGTTTGACTCCCATTATTTGAAATGTAATAGATGATCTCCAATCCATCACATGTTTCATTATTGAAGGCGCGATTGACAGCAGGATCAGGCTCAAAAATGACTGGACAGCCCGCTGAGTTCCAGCGTGTACTCTGTACCCGATAGCTGTTGAAGATGGCGGGATTGGTACATACATTGGCTCCGCATGCAGCAAATGGGAAGGCTACTTGTGGATCTTGCATCTCAGTCGGCACAATGAGATTGTCCTGAATGTTGAGCACTTGATATCCCATTTGGTTCCAAACTCCTCTTGCAGGTGCCCAAGGTAATGTATCTGATTCGTAGACGCGAATCTCTCCTCGCTGGTCTTGAAACGAACCTGTATTTCTACAGGTAATGCAGATGTTGGATTGTCCGTCATTGTTGACATCGACCACTACAGGCATCTCTACACCTGTCCCCGAAGGACAAATCACCGAATCCAGCATGAAGGTGGTATCTCCCACGCCATTGAGGATGAATAGACGCTGCTCATCACGGAAAATAATCTCAGGGATACCATCTTGTTGGAAATCGAATAAGGTAGCACCCGTACTCCCCGATCGGTCGATGGTAGGGCGTTCCCATTTTTTCGCAAGAGAGTCGCCATTGAAGATGTCAAAAGCCACCATACGGAATTCCCGACTTAAGATGATTTCGGGTGTGCAATCTTGATCTATATCCCCGATGGTGGGCATTCCACACCATGCACCATTGTCCAGTACATTGATGAAGTCGATCAATTGTGGCGTGCCTGAAGGGTTCCATATATAGAGATGGGGGACATTGACTGAGGAGACGATCACATCCAGATTCCCATCTTGGTCCATGTCTGCTACGGCTGTAAACCCATCATTGGAAACGGGTGCATTGATGGGAGTCATGACATTGCCTGCCATCCCATTGGGGTTGGTCAGATCGATTTCGTACACCGTAAAACCTGCTGCAAGTTCTAGACCAGGGTCAGGCGTAAGGTTTGCCGCTACGGTATGGCAAAGGGCTCCAAAGTTGGACTGTCTTACACGGCCGATCCCATTTTGTATTCCACCTTCAGCTAGTTTGACTCCCGTTTGCCCATTGAAAATCTGATTGTAGATAAAGACTTCTGTATTGCCGTCTTCATCAAAGTCTGCCAAACCAATAGAGCCTCCAAATCTCAATTGTGTACCGTATCCAAAAGGTACATCTGACCGCCATTTCTCTGTCCCGTCAGCTTCATAGCAAATTAAGCGACCCTGATCAGCTGTAGGATTTACGGCTGTGTTGATTGTCTCGATGATGATTTCTCCCATTCCGTCGCGATCCACATCCGCCACTGCGATAGGGACAGAGGGAAACCAACCGAGTAGTGGTGTGTTGATTTTGCGAATCGTCTGGCCAGTAGCTCCACTAATAATTAAAAGGTTGCGTGCACGTCGTGGGTCTTCGTCCGTGAAATCGTCATCTGACATAGCGACCATTTCTGGCATGCCGTCACCATCCAGATCTCCCACAATGGGCATCGTATAGTTGGGGACTGTGTCTATAGAGGTATAGACCAGCTTGAGCTTGAAGTTAGAAGGTTGCACAAAGTCATTGCATCCCGTATCACAAGTAAATACGAGTTCTCCTCCCTGGCATTGGCAATCTTGATCAAAGAAATCTATGAAGCCATCTCCATCATCATCTACTTCATTGAAACAATCTTCAGTAGCAACCCCTTTCGCATTGATTTCCATCGCAATATAGGTCGTCATTGTTGCGCAGAGCAAGAAGATCCAGCCCTTTCGCCTCAGCCATTTAGGAAGGCTTCGATTCATAGTTTTGTTTGGGGTATGAAATTGTGTCATTATCAGACAGTTTTGATGTAAAAATATCCGATAAAATGGTATAAGTGAGTGCGGAACTGTGTCGATTATTACGCGTGAAAGATTTTTTAGAAGCAGGAAGAATTTGGGAAGAAGGAAGAGAAAACAGCGTAATGGAGGAGCTAAGATTCCTACCTACAGATATTATGAAAAACATTCCGAAAGAAATGAAGGTCTTTTATAAAACAGTTAGGTAGGTTTTATTTCAGTAGATGATTAGAAGTAAGAGGCGATTCCGAAAGGGATTTCATTACACTGAAGATAGAAGACGTAAAGTACTAGTAGTGAAAAGGTTTTATTTTTATCATCACTTTATTTCATCTGTCCATCTACTTCAGTAAAAGGTGTAAGAAGCTGACTGCAAATGGCCCCAGCTTGATTATTATCAAAAGTCTATCTGTTTGTCCAGATAAGAGAAAAAATTCTTCTCTAAATCATTCCCTTGGGATCTACTATATTTGTTCCAATGAAAAGAGAAATGTACGTTGTTTGGTCAGCGATCTGGTGTTTATGCTTAATGGCGAGTGTAGGAATGGCCTGGAGCCAATCAGCTATTCTTAAGGGAAAAGTCATTGACCCATTCAATAATCCTATAGAAGGTGCCAAAATCCAGGTTGAGGGTACAGAAGCGTTGACTTATGCTAACGAGCAAGGAAGCTACAGGTTGTCTATTCCTGCCACAGGGGAACTGGTACAGATCAATATCACCCACGTGGGACACCAGCCGACCACGCTGGAAATCCGTGCATTCGCTGGGCGTACATATGATCAAACTGTGAAGATGTTGCTGCTAGAAACGGATCGTGTAGACATCGTCGGAGAACAAGAAGCTACCTCGATAGATGATCGCAATGCGATGCTGATCTCACCTATAGACATGGAGGATGTCATCAATATGCCCAGTGTCGCCCCCAGCGTAGAGTCTTACATCAAGTACCAGCCAGGGACAGCCACCAATAATGAGTTCTCTTCTCAGTATCAAGTACGTGGAGGGAACTTCGATGAAAATCTCGTCTATGTTAATGGCATTGAAATATATCGGCCCTTCCTAGCGAGGGCAGGGCAGCAAGAGGGGCTAGGCTTCGCAAATACGACCATGACCCAAGGAATCAACTTCAGTACGGGTGGATTTGGCGCCAACTATGGCGACCGTCTTAGCTCAGTTTTGGACATCACCTATCGAGACCCCCGCGAGTTTAAAGCCACAGCCGAAGTGGGACTGATGACCACCAATCTCCACTTAGAAGGAATTTCAACCAACAAAGAGGATCCCAACAAGGATGGAAAATTTACTTATCTCATAGGGGCGCGAAGATTTGATCTAGGATATGCGCTAGGTACGCTAGGACGTCAAGGAAGCTACCAACCCTTGTTCATGGATTTGCAGGGGATGTTTACCTACACGCCCAAAAACCGCTACAAGCCTGAAAAAATACGCACACGTAGAGACGGGACACAAGACACCGTATATTATCCCAATGAACCCATCAAAATTACGGCTTTTACCGCTGTCACACGCAATCGCTACCTCAGCGAACCCGTCTCAGACGAAGTAGGGATTGGAACATTCAATAATCCGATCAAGTTCCGTGTATTTTTCGGGGGGCTAGAGATTAGTTCCTACAACACGGGATTGGGTGCCTTGATGGTAGAACATCAACCCAATACGAAGTGGAAGTTTGACTATATCCTTTCGGGTTATCAGACAGCCGAAAATGAATTGGTAGACCTAGAATCTGCTTACAGTATCGGAGAGGTAAATGCCAATCTAGGGTCTTCAGAGTTTGGGGAGGCAGAGTTTGACCAGGATGTAGGCTCGGAATACCTACATGCCCGTAATTACCTCAGAGGGACTGTGATTGCTGCTCAGGCACGCTTGCGATACATTGGTGGTAGGAAGCGACAGCACCGTCTGTACATGGGTGCCAAGTTTCAACATCAGGCATTCATAGATGATCTGAAGGAGTATAGACTGTCAGACTCTGCTGGTTTTGTGGTGGATCTCTCAGGTGCGTTTGATGTGGAGGAGTATGTCAGAGGGCGAAATACGCTGTCTGGCAATCAGTATAAAGCTTTTGTCCAGCATGAGTGGAATATCGGAAAGAATGTGCTGTGGTCGTGGGGGACACGTGCCTTGTACTATGACATCACGGACGAATGGATGATCAGCCCCCGTGCACAGCTGCTGATTCGTGCAATGGAGGAGAAGGACGGACAGACAAAGCTGCGATTCAGATTAGCTGGAGGACTATATTCTCAGCCCGCTTTTTACCGCGAGTTCCGACGTTTTGACGGCACGCTGAATCTTGACCTCCGTGCACAGCAAGCCTTACACATGATTGCGGGGCTTAACTACCGATTTTATATGTGGGACCGTCCCTTTTTGCTATTTGCTGAGGGGTACAATAAGCAGCTATATAACATTGTCCCCTATGAAACCCAATCCATCCGAATCCGATACTATCCCGATGAGACAGCCAATGGCTTCGCGCGTGGGGTAGATATGCGCCTCAATGGTGAGTTTATCAAAGGCGTCGATTCATGGGTAAGCTTGGGGATTTTGCAGACAGAAGAAGATGTGGTCAATGACGAACAAGGATTTGTAAGAAGACCCACCGACCAGCGATTTACCTTCTCCATGTACTTTCAGGATGAGTTACCCACTGATCCTACTTTCAAAGTTCATGTAAGTTATTTCTACGGATCGGGCATGCGTCACGGCCCTCCTCGCCTATTTAACCTTCGCACAAGTTTTGCTTTCGATCCCTACCACAGGGTAGACCTTGGATTTAGTAAGATCATCACACAAAGGAGAAAGGAAGAATTTACGAAAAAACATGGTGTAGAATCTGTTTGGGCAACGCTAGAAATATTCAATTTGCTGCAAATACAGAATACTGCTTCCTATTTTTGGGTCAAGGATCTACAAAATGTGAGGTATCCTGTTCCCAATAGACTGTCGGGTCGCCTTTTGAATGCAAGAGTCGTGTTTAAATTTAGATAATTCTTACATGCAATAATTTTTTGCATGTAATTTATGTTTTATTAATGAACCTGCCTTTGATTTATCACGTAAGGGTTAGGAACAAATAGATATCTAAATAATTGAGGATAGCCTTAAATTTCATATGATTGGATTTTAAGAGGGGAAGTAAATAACTATGACTCGGCACATGAGAATATTATTAGTAGAGGATAACCCATCAGACATAATCTTGGCGAGAGAAGGATTAAAAGATGCAGGTTTTGAAGGGAAGCTCCATGTAGAGCGAGATGGAGATGCTGCCATTCATTATCTGGAATATCTATTAGATCATTATCCCTCCCACTTACCCAACTTGATCTTGCTGGATCTCAACCTGCCTCGACGGCATGGACTAGATGTGCTACGCGCCATCAGAGAAAACGAACTACTTCACCACCTGCCCGTAGCCTTGTTATCTACCTCTGAGCACGAAATTGATGTCCTGCAAGCCTATGAGTTTGGAGGCAATTGCTACCTGACCAAGCCCTTAGAGTTCTCTAGGTTCGTGATGACGCTGCGCGGGGTTATTGGCTTTTTTACCCGTCATGCGCGACAGGCCCAGCCTAAACCTACACTTTCATGATCGCTTGGGCATAGTTCTCCCAACTCATATCTTGGGCCACAACATCTACATTTTGACGATCAATAGGCTGGTCTATAAACTTCAACATTTGCGCTGCCATTGAATCTACATCTTCTGGTTCAGCCATGTATCCATTGAAGCCCTCCTTGATGGTCTCTGGGAAATGGCCTACACGTGTAGCCAAAACAGGCATACGGAAGTTGTAAGCTAGGGATTCCACACCTGAGGGAGTTGCTGTCAAATAGTAGGTGAGAATGGCATCGCTGACCTGGAAGTACTGATGGACCTCTTCATTTGCTACGAAGCGGTTCACAACAAATACTTTCTCCCGAATGCCCAAGGTATCTAGTAGTTCGAGAGGGCGATATTCGCGCTCATCATCGGATTTTCGTAGAAAAATCTTTTTGGCCGTCCCAAATAAGAAATTCTTAATCCTTGTCGAAAGCTTTTTGGTATCTAATGTTTTCCAAAAGGACTCGCCCACAATCATTAAGGATACATCGTCTCTTTTTTCCAGGACTTTGGCAAATGCAGGGATGACATTGTGGAGCCCCTTGTACTTGCGGATGAAGCCAAAGAACAGAAAGACGTGTTCCTTGAGTCCCATTTCTTCCTTGGCTTTGGCTATATCGAAGCCAGGATCAGGCTGGAACAGGTTGTAAACGGGGTGATAGAGCTTGAGAATATTGCGTTTGTTGCCTTTGGGCTTTGCTCGACTTCCCTCTTCGGTCAGTTCAAATTGAAGTTGGGGAAAGGTAGCTTGTAGTTCTTCTGCTGTTTTGTAAGCGTGGACGATGTGTGTATCCGCTACTTCTAATCCATATTTAGTGAAATATTTGTCCAGTACGCTAGCTTCTTTTTGGACCAGGACATGTACGTCGAAAAGGATTTCTGCTCTCGTCTTCTTTTTGAGTTGTCTGGCCATTCTTCCCATCGGTAGCCCTTGCAGCGCAATCGCCCACTGGAAGATCACTTTATCAGGCTGAAGCGATGCAATATAATGGACGGTCTCACGCCACGTAGCAGGATTGTTGTAATTGGTGATGTATTTGACCTGAATCTGCGTTCCGTCAAGAAAGCTGGTCTTGCTGCTGCGATCTACGAAGTCTCTGGGGATGATGGCGGGGTATTGTTGTGTCCATGACACAATGTGTACTTCTGTATCTGGCAGTGCATCTAGGGCCTTTGCCAGGGCTGTATTGTAGTTGGAGATCCCTCCCTTGAACATGGGGCCAGGCCCAAAACAGACGATTCGCTTCATAGTATCGGTTCAAATTCGCTGCGAAACTACTAAAAAGATCATGTTTTCCGTAGTGTGGCAAGGGAAATTAGGATTAGAGAAGCTACATGAGGATTATTCTTTGCATCTCTTTACCTTTGTCTGCGAATGATCAGAGGGCGCTTATCTTCTGATCTGATTACTGCTTTCCTCCATATTTTGATATCCAAAAAACATGATCAGACCGCGACGCAATCGCAAGTCCTCAGCTATCCGAGACATGGTCCAGGAAAATCACTTGATGGTCCAAGATCTAATGTATCCCATGTTTCTCTTGCCAGGAGAGAACAAGCGTGAAGCCATTCCTTCCATGCCAGGCATCGAACGTCTCAGCCAGGATCTCCTCTTAAAGGAGGTTGAAGTTTGTATGGAATTGGGGATTCGTTCCTTCATCCTGTTTCCTGCTGTACCTGACGAGCTGAAAGATAAGGAAGCAACGTATAGTTATCACGATGATAACTTTTATCTGCATGCCCTCAGTGCCATTAAGCAGCATTTTCCCGAAGCAGCCTTGGCTACTGACGTTGCGATGGACCCTTACAGCAGTGACGGACATGATGGGCTAGTCGAGGATGGGCGTATATTGAATGATGAGACTCTTCCCATTCTTGCCAAGATGGCCGTGGCTCAGGCACAAGCAGGTGCAGACATCATCGGACCTTCGGATATGATGGACGGACGCGTGGGATTTATTCGAGAGGAATTAGATGATGAGGGCTTTGAGGAGGTGTCTATCATGTCCTACACAGCCAAGTATGCCTCGGCTTTTTACGGCCCTTTTCGTGATGCCCTCGATTCGACGCCCAAGTTTGGCGACAAGAAGACTTATCAGATGAATCCCGCCAACAAGCGTGAAGCCTTGATCGAAGCCGAGCAGGACGAGCTGGAAGGAGCAGATATCCTGATGGTCAAACCCGCACTCCCTTATCTCGACATCATCCACAGCCTACGCAATGCTTCTGAACTGCCCATTGCGGCCTACAATGTGAGTGGAGAATACGCCATGATCAAAGCTGCCGCAGAAAAAGGCTGGTTAGATGGAGAAAAAGTGATGCTAGAAGCTTTACTCTCTATCAAGCGAGCAGGAGCTGATATTATGTTGACTTACTTCGCAAAAGAGGTGGCAACGCTTTTGAAGAAGGGATAAAGAAAAAGACTGATTTTGCTCTATGTGAAGGAGTTAAAGGATACATTCATCCCTTAACTCCTTCCTGTTTTTGACCGATCCGCCATCTCTTACCTAATCAAATGAACGGTTCCCGTTCGCTTGAGACGGGTGCCATCTATCCCCGTACCTGTCACGACAAAGGTATACACACCCTCTGGAGAAGGACCACCTGAGCGTGCATATCCGTCCCAACTGAGTTCTAGAGATTGTGTTCGATAGACGAGGATTCCCCAACGATTGAAGATTTGCATCTCCCCTTCACCTAAGAACAATCCCTCAAGTGTAAAGACATCATTTTGCCCATCTCCATTGGGGGTAAATGCATTGGGAGCCGTCAATTTGGGCTTTTGGAGACTACAAACTTCGTTGGAAGTACTTTCGTAGTTTTCCCGATACTCCGCTTCCGCTACGATTCTGTAACAGTTCTGAATTTGTTTTCTCTCAAAAGCCTGATCGGTATATTGGGTTTGATCTCCTTTCAATCTAGCCAGTACTTGATACTGGTTGCTCGATTCGTCATAGATCTCTACTCGATAGGCAGACACTCCTTGTGGCCAGCCCTCATAAGGCGTCCATATAAGTGTATTGATGCGACCATTTGTTTGGGTTTCTAGCAAGATACTTTTGCCTATTCGCCCTACAGGCGTCTTGTCTCCGCATGAGTCTATGCCAAAGACGCGATAAGCATAGCTTTTTTCCTGCACATCTGCCTCCATATCTTGGTATTTAAAATTGGACCGATCGTAGGGCTGCCTAAATATGGACTGGTATCCATTGCCCGCATCTCGCTCTACCACGATGGATTCCCCTTGAGTAAGAATCAGCTCATCCCACTCTACAACGAGGAAATCGCCATTTTCGACAGACACCCTGCCCATATGATGAGGTATCGTAGGTGGCAAGTGATCGGGAATCGCCTGGGCCGAATCGGACTGACTGCTCAATCCTCGTCCTCCAAGGGCCATAACTTTATATTCATACTGATCATAGCAATACATGTCTGTGTCTGTATAAGTTGTGATGTCACCTGGAAGTGTGGCGATAAGTTGCTCACCCGATGAACTGCCTAAAATTGTGCGGTACAAAAAGTATTGCTCCACGCGACTCCATCCTACATAGTGTGTCCAACTTACCTCTACCCGCTCTGTCGCGGCCTGTGTGGAGAGATCAATTGTACAGTGGATTTCGCTTTGGTCTAAAAGTGCGCGTGTTCCACAGAGATTTTCTACGATGATGCGATAGCAATGTGGTGCGCCTGCATCCACCTCTTGAGCAAGCATATCTGTAAAGATCCCTATTTCAGGATCTCTCAATGAGGCAATGGGTTCAAAGCTACCCTGTTCATTTTCCCTGAAAATAATGTATCGTGCAAAATCCCCCCTGATATTATCAAATGGTTCGAATGTCAGCACTATACTGTGAGGGCTACTCACAGATACACTTCGGACTTGGATCTGCTCGGGTTCCACATCCTTCACAATCAAAATGGGTTCGGTAGTCGCAAACGTGTCTCTGCATCCTTTTGCATCCTCTACCCAAAGAGAAGGGAGATAAGTTCCTGGGGTTGAATATTGATGAATAGGCGCCTCAAGATCTGAACTGTTCCCATCGCCCCAAGTCCACTGAAAGCTTGTCAGACTGGTATCTGAAGAACTGAGGTTCTCGAACAAGATTTCATTATTTGGGCATCTATCACCTGTCGGAATGGCAAAATTTGCATGGGGATGCTGAAGCTGTATGTATGCCTGATGGCGAATGGAATCGCTACAACCATTTACCCCTGTGATCCTCAGCTGTACGTCAAATATACCATCTTGCGGATAGTGGATTAAGGGATCTTGATCCTGACTGCTTGTTCCATTGCCAAGGTCCCAAGACCATGTGGCGATACCGTTTCCCCCTGTACTGAAGTCTGTAAACTGTACGGAAGCAGGTGCGCAAGTGAATCGTAGATCGGCTGCAAAGTCTGGATATGGAGGGGCAAGCGCTTCTATTGATTTTTTCGCTGTTCCCACACATCCATTGATATCCGTGACTTGAACGACCAGATCTTGCATTCCTGACGTCGTCACATCTATTGTGTGAGGACTTCCTTGCCCAGCTTGATTGGAGTCGAGGGTCCACTGGGGCTGCAAAAGGGGGGAGGTATGACTTGGGACCCATACTGCTGCCTGAGTCGAGAAAGGAATGCAACCCACTGAATCTCCTATGATAATCTGTGGGGTAGGAGAGGGGACCACCTTCACTGCTGATAATCTTTCAAGCGTGTCTCGACAGCCTCGTATATCAGAGACAATCAAGGACAGGTCGTATACGCCTAACTGGTCCAAGGCAATGGTCGGATCACTTCCGCTATCAGTTAAAACTCCATCGACGTACCAGTTCCATTGGGTGAGGGGGACTCCTCCTGTGCTTTGTTGTATCAGATGAGCGGCCAATGAATCACAGCCTAAGGTATCCATGATGGAGAAATAGGCTGTAGGTGCTTCGAATATATCAATCGTGCTATCGCTTATCTGGAAGACTTTGCATCCTGTTGTATCCTCTACAACGAGCACAGGGGTATAACTTCCAGGTGTATGATAGGTATGCTGTGCTGTGGTACCCAAATCGGCAGAGCCGTCACCAAAGAGCCATTCGTAGGATACAGGTAGGTTACTCTGTGCGGTGAAGCTCACCTCAGTGCCAGGACAGCCCTCTTGAGGAGTGAAGCCAAACTGTGCGGAGGTGCCTTCTACGACTATCAGGTCCTCCATGACAAGCGTATCGCTACATCCCGTTTCGCTACTCACGATCAGGCGCACGTCGTAGACGCCAGGGAGTGAGTAGGTTATACTGGAAATTGGCTGAGAGGAGCTAGCTCCATTCCCAAAATCCCATGTATAGGTGAGTCCATCATGTGGCAAGGCGGTGTCTGCCTCAAAATTTACGGTAAGAGGGGGGCAGGAAGCATTGGTAGTATCTACTGTAAATTGTGCCACTACCTCCCGAATCCACACAGCCTTAGGTATGTGTAGCGTGCTATCACACCCATTGACATCGGTGACTGTCAGTGTCACATCATATACGCCAGTATCTTGATAGGCATGATTGACATTGGCTAGATTGGAGTCATCCCCATCTCCAAAGTCCCAAAAGTAAGAAAGCCCAGATCCTGTAGAAAGATTCAGAAAGACAGCAGACTTATCGGTGCAGTTAATTTCGGGACTGATAAGGAAGTCGGGCACAGGCTGCGTAGCATATACGATATCAGGGACAGAGATTGAATCTGTACAACCAATGGAATCCGTTACCGTCAACTTAACATCATAAAAACCAGACGATTGGTAGACATAAACGGGATTTTGAAGCGTAGAGATCGTGGTATCACCAAATATCCACTCCCACTGTACAATAGTATTGGTCGTGTTAGATTGATCTATAAACTGCGCATCATAGGGGACACACCCTAGTGGATCGTCGATCGACAGATCTGCTTCTATATCATGAACTACAATGGGGCCCATCGCGAAAGTATCCCAGCAAGCTAGACTACTCCGTGTAATCAATTTAGGATAGTAACTACCTGCCTCTGTGTAGGTAAAACTAGCTTGTGGTGCCTGAATTAAACCTGAATTATCTCCTTCCAAGTACCACCTCCAGAGACCAGCATCCACAGATTGATCAAAAAATGCGACTTCCAAAGGAAGGCAACCTACAGAGTCACTGACTTGAAAATAGGCACGGCTTTCTCTCACGACGATAGAATCTCCAGCCTGAACAGTGCATCCTGTCTGCAGATTGCTGACAGTCATAGTAAAAGGATAGGTGCCATTTTCGAGAAATGTGTAAGTAAAACTAAGATCCGAGGTCGTCAATAGCGTATCAAGGACCCATAGCGTTTGGTCTGCCCCTATCGAAAGGTCAGTAAATATCACCTCCCCAGGTACTTTACATAGGGTTTTATCCGAAGTTCCAATAGTAGGAAGAGGTGCAAGAACCTCGATAACATCTGACTTGAATACTGTGTCTCGACATCCTCTGTCATCTCCTATAAGGGTAGTCGATAAAAGACCTAGCGCACCAAATCCATGACTGGGATGGACCGACATCGCGGTATCTCCATCTCCAAATATCCAGATGAAGGATTGAGCGCCTGATGATAAATTGTAAAACTGTACAGGCGTGAAGGCACAGGCCTGATTGGTATCTATAGTAAAGTCTACCTCAGGAAGCTCGCCTACCGATACAGCATTTGAAAGGGTCAGCGTATCTTTGCAGCCATTGGTGGTCCCAACAATCAAGGTAACATTATAGTATCCCGTATCGAGAAAGGTATGAGAAGGATCTTGGCTATTAGAATTATTCCCATCTCCAAAGTCCCAAAACCAAGAATTGACAGGGTAAGGAGCGCGCGTTGTATCATTAAATTGGACATCATGACTGATGCAACCCCCAGGATTATCTATGTCAAAATCCGCCTCTATCTCATCTAGGACAATGTAATTCTCCTTGATCAAAGAAGCTACGCAACCATCTACACTTGTCCCTGTCAGCCTCACATCAAAAGAATCTTCCGTTGTATAAAAGTGGGTGGGCCCCTGGCTGCTTGCCTGTGTTCCATCCCCCAAATCCCATTGGTAGGAAATAGCACCTGTAGACTGATTGAGGAAATCTACCTCGAAGGGGATTTTACAACCGAGAATGGTATCAGATGTAGTAAAGCTCAAAGTAGGAACCTCCTTTACATCTATAATTAGGAAAAGCGTATTGGAGCATCCTGAAGGATCCGTGATCGATGCTGCTACTTGATAGCTCCCTGCTGTGTTGAAGGTATAGGTAGGATTGGGGAGAATAGAAGTATCCCCAGTCCCAAAATCCCAATATACGGTTGAAGCACCTGAGACATTGGCTGTGAATGTGACTGCTGATTGTGCGCAAATGACTGTATCTGAGGCCTCAATGCTGATTGTGCTGATGCCAATATTTACATAGGATGAACGGATAACAGTATCCCGGCATCCATCTGCATCTATCACTACATGTCCAATATCAAAATTTCCAATTTCCTGGTAAGTATGTGAGAGGAGGTTACTTGTACCAATGGCTCCATCCCCCAAGGTCCAATAATGCGTCCCTGAAGTAGTAGAAGGGGTAAATGTGGTTGTAAGCGGAGGACCACAGGCAAGTAAGGTATCTCCCGTAAAGTCGGCATCAGGTGCTTGGACTTCTACATAATCGTCTATAACCTGCTGATCAGTACACCCATGATTATTCGTCACGACTAGTGAGACAGGAAAGAGACCAGATGTTTCATAGGTATGGGTGGGGTGCTGTTCGTTGCTTCCATTGCCATCGCCAAAATCCCAGAGCCATTCATCCACATATCCTGATCCTGGAGCAGATAGATCTGTAAAAGAGACGGGTTGATAGGAACAGATGCTCAACGTATCTGCTATGAATTGAGTGGTAGGATAATCGTATACGTTGACAAATTGATTTTTTGTGAGGCTTTCTTGGGTTCCATCAGCATAAGTCACAGTGAGTGTGACCGTGTAGATTCCTTCATTGGGGTAAAATATATTGGGACTACTTAGGGTGGATATTCCCTGTCCTGTATCCCACTCATATGTCACCGCACCAGGTGCCTGAGGCTGGAGGTTGACGACCAGCGGCTTGCACCCTTCCGTGAGGTTGGCAGTAAAGTCTATGGAAGATTGGGCGAAAATGGGTAATCCTATACAAAGAAATATTACATGAATAATAGTTCTTGGGCTCATGGGCAATCATTTTATCCCAATATGCCTATAACTGATTTTTGGAACTATATAGGAGTAATATTTTCTACCAATTCGTATATATATATAAATGAAATATATGTACCCGCTGTAGTTTCGTGGATTAATAGCAAAAAAATAAGAGAATTTGCCATTTTTCAGGTGTAAAAGCCTTCTTCATAATTGTCGATACACTTACCTAAAACAAAAAATACCTACTCAAAAAGCAGGTATTTTTTAATTTTTCGTAATAAAAAGGGTCTATATATTCAACAAATAAGGCTATTTGTCACATTCTCCCATCACAGGATCGAGAGATCCAATCACGACAACCGTATCTGACAGCATGCTTCCTTCCAGCAATTTCTCCAAAGCCTGCAAATTCACGAAAGAAGGTCCGTGAATCTTACATCTCAAGGGAGAACCTGTACCGTCCGACTTAAGGTGAAATCCGAGCTCACCTTTGGGAGCCTCGATAGCTTGATAAGCCTCTACACCTTCAGGGGGCATCACGCCCACATCTGTCATCATGAAATCGTGGATCATCCCTTCCATGGAGTAGTATACTTCTTCCTTCGAGGGGTACGTATGCTTTGCGTTGTCTGCGCGGATGTCTCCTTCGGGTAGTTGCTCCATGAGCTGATCCAGTATGCGTACGCTTTGCTCCATCTCGTCCATCCGGACTAGGTAGCGCGCCAGACAGTCGCCTTCTTCACGGATCACGACATCAAAGTCTACCTGATCATAAACCAGATACGGCTCAAATGCACGAAGATCGTAGGGCACCCCCGAAGCGCGAAGCACAGGCCCCGTGACTCCTAAATCCAAAGCCTCTTCTTTTGTCAATACACCTACGCCTTTGTTTCTGTTGAGCCAAATACCATTATTGGCGAGCAACTTTTTCCAGTCCTTGAGTTCTTTGCGGAAGTTTTTCTTCCACTCCATGATGTCATCGATGGTGTCCTGGTTGAGGTCATACTGCACCCCACCGATACGACAGTGACTCACAGTGAATCTCACCCCTGCCAACTTATCGAAGATATTATACAGATACTCACGCTCTCTGAATGTCCATAGGAACATAGAGACGGCACCTGCATCCATGACCATCGTACCCAACCATAACAGGTGAGACGAGATACGTGCCAGCTCACAAGCAATCGTACGGATGTACTGCGCACGCACGGGAACTTCGATCCCCACCAATTTTTCAACTGCCAGACAGTAGCCTACATTATTGGAGTAGGGAGAGAGATAGTCCATGCGATCCGTATAAGGCATGAACTCTTGATAGGTTTTATTCTCAGCGATCTTCTCGATTCCACGGTGGAGGTATCCCACATCTACCACGGCTTTGATGATCCGTTCTCCATCCACTTCTAATACACAGCGCAATACACCATGTGTGGCAGGGTGCTGGGGACCTAGATTGATGATCATGCGTGTTCCCAGCGGATCATCTTCTACCTCTACTAGCGTGTGCTTATCTTCTAACCGCTCGTAAATCGCCTTTTGATGCTCTGGAAAGAAGGCAGGATTTACTTTATCTGAAATTCGCTCTTTAGGAGGGAATATGTCATTGCTCATATATAGACTTTTAAATCTAAACTAACACAAAAGTACATTGTTCCAGCTAAAATGAGGCAATATTCAGTTTTTTTATCAAAAAAATCTATGTCTTCCTATTCTCATTTCCATCCAGGTCGCCCAATCCCCTCAAAATTTGCCTGTTTTCATTATATTTGCGGATTATTTGAGGGGCAAGCAGGCACATAATAAGTAGAGGGGAAGCTTTCACCTCTCTCGATTTTCGCATCTACCCCAATGGTACATAGGATAATCTACAACTAACTACTCAAATCATGATTCAGTCTACAACAAAAAGCCAAACAACCTCTTCGGGTTTATTTGAGGTGCTTAGGGAAAATGGACATGAACTAGTGGTCCATTGTCAAGACAACGCAACAGGTCTCAAAGCCATCATTGCGGTTCACAATACCATCTTGGGACCTTCTATGGGAGGATTGAGAATGTGGAATTATGCGAGTGAAGCAGAGGCACTGACAGATGTGCTACGTCTGTCTCGTGCTATGACCCTCAAAAATTCTCTGGCAGGCATCAATGTAGGAGGCGGGAAAGCAGTCATCATCGGAGATGCAAAAACCCAGAAGACAGAAGCGTTGTTGCGCCGATTCGGGAAATTCGTGCAAAATCTCGGTGGAAAGTACTACACAGCAGAGGATGTGGGCATGACCGAAGAGGATATGGGAACCATTCGACAGGAAACATCGTATGTTACAGGAGTTTCTGAGCTTATGGGCGGGAGCGGTGACCCTTCACCTGTGACTGCTTATGGAATTTTCTTGGGAATGAAAGCTACCATGAAAAAAGCGACGGGAAGCGAAAGAATGGCTGGGAAAAAAGTCATGGTTCAAGGTGTTGGAAAAGTGGGAGGAGGACTTGTGCGTCATCTTGTCAAGGACGGAGCAAAGGTGTTTGTCTATGACATCTTTCCAGACTCAGTCGCCAGAGTCGCCAAAGAAACAGGGGCGACGGTTGTACCTCAAGAAGAGGTGTTTACGCGACCTGTAGATGTATTTGCTCCCTGTGCATTGGGTGGGGTGTTGAATGAAGAGACCATTCCCTTATTGAAGTGTGACATGGTCGTAGGAGGTGCCAATAATCAACTACTTGATGAAGTCAGAGATGCCGAGGCTTTGAGGGAAAGAGGGATTCTCTACGCACCTGATTTTATGGTGAACGCAGGGGGAATCATCAATGTGAGTTTTGAGTTGGAGACCTATCATCGTCAACTTGCCTTGCAAAAGACAGAGAAAATCTACGATACAACCCTGCGCGTGTTTCAACAGGCTGAAGAAAGAGGGATTACAACCCATCAAGCAGCACTTGAGTTGGCAGAAAAACGCATAAAGGAAGTAGGAAATAATAGATTGTATCGGTAAATTCACAGCAACTCAAATCTTCAGAATTAGAAGATTTTGTATAATGAAATCCTTTCAAGTTATGGGGTAACTTGAAAAAAATGCGGATTTGTGCTTTTTATACCGATATTGCCAAAAATTACCTTAGCCAATAATTCCAGATGATAACGAGAAGGCAGATACGAGCAAAAGTGATGCAGGCCGTCTACGCGTGCATGAGTTCTGGGCAGACAGAAGATTATGTTTTTGACCTTTTACTCAAGGACATACAGCAGGAAGTGGAGGACCTAGAGAAGAAGAAGAAATTGACGGGTGATACGCGTTTGCTCGTAGCATTGTACTATGAGTCCATGAAAAATGCAGAGCGCTACGATGAGCATATTAAAAGCAAAGCGGAAAATTGGGAACTTGACCGTATTGCGCGCATTGACCGTATCCTCATGCACATGGCCATCTGTGAGATGCTCAATTTTGAGGAGATTCCCGTCAAAGTAACCATTAACGAATACCTGGAATTGGCTAAGACCTATTCTACGCCTAAGTCTAGTAAGTTCATCAATGGGATTTTGGACAGCCTTTACAATGATTTTAAGACGAAAGGCCTAATCATCAAGAAAGGACGTGGATTGATCGATCATTCTACCCCCAAAAGCTCTACTGTTGAGTCTACAAATGAATCACAGAAGTAACATTCACAAAAATATATATACGAAGGCCTCCTGCACCAAGGAGGCTTTTTTGTTGAAGTAAGATGAGATAAAATGAAAACAATCTAAGTCTTTGATCCGATTTGAAGATCCCAGTAGGGACTATGGGCTAGAAACTTATTCTTAACCTCTCATAAATGTGGAATTGAAGCGTTATTCACCTATATTTTAAGCGAAAGTCTTCTAATTTTACCCTCAGGAACATTTGGATAGAATCGTGTGCCGAATGCAAAGATTTTGGTGCACATTCTGATAAAGACAACACACATTTAAGATTTATATGCCCACAATCACGTTAATTCCAGGGGATGGCATCGGTCCCGAAATCACAGATGCAGTAGTTGACATTTTGGACGCAGCAGACGCTGGCCTTGAATACGACGAGCAACCTGCAGGCCTCACGGCGTTTCGTGAAGTAGGGGACCTCATCCCTCAAGATTTGGTCGATTCCGTACAAGAATACAAAGTAGCGCTGAAAGGACCCTTGACTACGCCTGTAGGGGAAGGTTTCAAAAGCATCAATGTAACCCTTCGCCAAAAGTTTGATCTGTACCAGAATGTACGTCCTTGTCGCTCCATTCCAGGAGTCAGAAGCCGATTTGACAATGTGGATTTGATCCTCTTTCGAGAAAATACCGAGGGATTGTACTCAGGTTTTGAGATTTGGGACGAACGCCGACAACTGGCAGATGCCATGGCTCGTGTATCAAGAGACGGGTCTGAGCGAATCATTCGTGCAGCATGTGAGTATGCACGCGCGCAGGGCCGCAAGCAAGTGACTGTTGCTCATAAAGCCAACATTCTGAAGAAATCGAGTGGGCTTTTCCTTCAAGTAGGACGTGAAGTGGCAGAGGAATATCCTGATCTGACGGTGAATGATCGCATCATCGACAACATGTGCATGCAGTTGGTCATGTATCCTGAGCGCTACGATGTCATTGTGACGACCAATTTGTTTGGAGACATCCTTTCGGACCTCTCAGCAGGATTGATCGGCGGGCTAGGCGTCATTCCAGGAGCCAATATCGGTGACGACATCGCCATCTTCGAAGCGGTTCATGGGAGCGCACCAGACATCGCAGGGCAAGGCATCGCCAACCCTACGGCCTTGCTGCAATCGGCCATCATGATGCTTCGCCATCTCAAGCTAAACGAGGCCGCCCATCGCGTGGAGCAGGCAATGTTTACCACGCTTTCAGATCCTTCAAAGGTAACGCGTGACCTAGGTGGAGAAGCCTCTACGGAGCAATTTGCCCAAAATGTCATTGCCAATCTGGCATAGAATCATCTTCCAGCTACTTGGCTGGAAATAAAATGGATGTGATGGTGATTATCACGAATGAATTCCGATTGGATTGATTTTCTATGTAGAGACACTATAAATCGACATCTCTCTATAGAAAACACGGCACCCACTCATTCGTGATAATCATTGATGGTTGGAAGTCCTGGGGCTTTGCTTCAGGACTTTCCCTTTCTGTCTATCTCAATAAAAAGCGCCTCATACATTCACTTCTTTCCTCCCAACCATGGCAATTTTTATCCCCATGCTTGACAGTTAAACTTCTTTAGTTATATTTGTACTAAAGATTTAGTTGAAAAAATACCAAAACACATTTGGGTTATGAAAAAAATTGCGGTTATCGCCATCGCACTTACTGTGATCTTCTCAGCTTGCCAGACAAGCAAGACTTCTAGCAACACAGATACAAACGAAGCTGTCACCAACGCGCCAGCAAACAATACACCACCTGCAGCTCCTCAGGCTCCCAAAGAACCTGAATACCAAGCGAAGGCAAAAGCTATGGCACGTACTACAGTAGAGTTTCAGAATGAAACATACAACTACGGAAAGGTCACACAGGGAGAGAAAGTTACGCACCAGTTTAAGTTCAAGAACACAGGGACAGAGCCTTTGGTACTGACTCGTGTAAAAGCTTCTTGTGGATGTACGACGCCTAACTATTCTCAAGAGCCTGTTGCTCCTGGAGAAGAAGGATACATCGACGTGCTGTTCAATACAGCGGGTAAGAAGGGTATCCAAAATAAGACAGTTACTGTAACTGGGAACTTTGAAGGACGTATCAACAGAACACTTCGCATCTCTGGTGAAGTAGCTGAAGGTCCTGCACAATAAAAAAAGGAATTAACCGACTTCTATAGGGCAGAGATTGATAAGATCTCTGCCTTTTCTTTTGGGCATTGTGGTTTTTCTGTATTTTGCATGGCCCAATCAATCAATTGAATCTAACATGATATCATTTACGTATTTTTTATTGCAAGATCAGGCAGCTCCTGAAGGACCCTTTGGAGAGTATACTTCTTCTATTCTCTTGCTTGGGATGGCAGTAGTCTTTTTCTTCTTCTTTATCCGTCCCCAACAACAACGCTCCAAAAAAGAGAAGCAGTTTAGAGAAGGCTTGAAGAAAGGAGACAAGGTGAAGACAATCGGAGGAATGCACGGCAAGATTTACAAGGTAGGTGAAGCTACCATCATCTTGGATGTAGCCGATGGTGTGAGAATGACCTTTGATAAGGAAGCTGTGCGCGCAGCAGATAATGGTGACGCCAAAAATAATAAGAAAGAGAAAGATAATAGCAAGAAACAAAAAGAGACAGAAGTAGCCAGCAACAAGGATACTGTCGAGAAGTAAGGAGACAGTCCTAAACGCTTTTGAATATGCTACTAGGGGCATCTTTTTGAGTATATCAATACTTAAAAGACATGCCTAGATAAAATTTAATCCATGCGCAGGATCATCAGCAGGCTCTTGCAGCTGCTCGTAGCTGGAGAAGAAGACGGGCACATGAGGGAGCGAAAGACTGTCACAGTCTCGCTCTCTCTTGGGCTTGCCATTGCACTCTGGGTACTGGTGACACTCAATCAATCTTACGAATACAACCTATACTTCCCCATTAAGATCGTCCAAGTTCCCGACTCGCTCGAAGTGACCGATCTTGAAACAGAGACGCTCAATCTGACAACTGAGGGACTGGGAGTAGACCTATTTATGGCTTATTTGCGCTCCCGCAATGATACATTAGAGCTTCCGTTTCGACCTCAGTATGAGCAGGATGATCCTATCCCTTCTAGTAGCTATTACAACGACATCCAAAAGAGCTTTCGCTCTCCCAATATCAAGCTGAGCAGAATCACACCTGATCAGATCTTTGTGGGCTTTGATTTCAAAATATTTAAAAAAGTTCCGCTCAAACTCACAACACAAATCGGTTTGAAGAAAGCCTATCAGCTAGAAGCACCTCCCCGTAAACTAACAGATTCTGTCAAGCTCTACGGAGCTGCCAGTCGCCTCTCCGACATCGACGAATGGCGCACACTGGATGCCATCACACCTCCACTGGATCGCCCCCAAACCATCTCCCTAGATGTAGATACAGCCTCTGACATCGAAGTGATCCCTGCCGTGGCTAGTATCTTCGTCCAGCCAAGACTTTATACGGAGACGACACTCGATATTCCGATACAAATCATGGATGTGCCTGAAGACATTGAAGTCAGACTGAGTCATCCCTCTGTCAAGGCTGTATGTTTGGTGCCGATGGACGAATACGACAACTTGCGGAGAGAAATCCTTCAGCAAAAGCTCAAAATACCCTTTGATACCCTAGATCCTCAGTTTCCCTACATGATTCCCCATATCAAAATGGACAAAAAGATTAAGCTGCTGTACCGAAATCCCTTGGAAATCACCTATGTAATTGTCCATACCAGATGAAGAATGTAGGAATCACAGGAGGAATCGGTAGTGGTAAAAGCTTAGTTGGGCGAATTTTTACCAGTTTGGGATATCGTCTATACGAGGCAGATGCAAGAGCCAAACTATTGATGATCGAGAATCCACGGATCGTAAAGGGGGTAAAAAAACTATTTGGGAAGGAAAGTTATGGAGAGGATGGAAGCCTCAATCGAGCCTTCATCGGGAAAGTCGTGTTCAACGATCAAAAAAAGTTGCAGCAACTCAATGCCATTGTCCATCCCGAAACGGGAAGAGATTATCTCGAATGGGTCGCAGCGACACCAGCGGATTATGACAAACCTTTTGTCCTAAAAGAGGCTGCAATCTTATATGAATCGGGTGCCTACAAAAGTACAGATGCCGTACTCTCCGTTTACGCCCCCCAGTTGCTCCGCATTCAGCGTGTGATGGACAGAGACCAAACCCCAGCGGCAGCCGTCACAGCCCGTATGGACAAACAATGGTCAGAGTGGGAAAAATATAGAAGGGCCGACTTTACCATTATCAATGACGGAAACCACTTGTTGCTGCCACAAATAAAAGCATCCATTCAATTCTTTTCTACCCGCTTGTGAAGGCTACTCCAGCCTCCCGATCACTTTTAATCGCTTAAAAACATAGTCTCCGTGTGGGGCATCTTCTAGTTCAGGTGTGAGGTCTTGCCCCGCCCAGTGACTATAGTGCTTTCCATTTCGCCAATGACGACTCTCTGTGACGTCGTAGATGATCCCTTTGAAAGCAACCCAGATCTCCTCTCGATCCTGCCCATTGCGTAGCGCCAATTGTCCCCTCGTATAGGTTGGTGTGTCTGTCATGAAGCAAAATTAGAAAAGCGAAGATTGCCGTACAACCTTCGCTTCTATTTCTGTCTACTATCCTGAAAAATGAAAAATGAAAAATGAAAAATGAAAAATGAAAAATGTCAAGCTCCTAGCCTCGTTCCGTATTGCGCTTCATAGTATTGCTGGTACGCGCCAGAGCGCACATTCTCGATCCACTCAGGATGGGCTAGGTACCAATCGATGGTCATCGAGAGTCCTTCTTCGAAGGTAAGGCTGGGTGTCCAACCCAAGTCGTGTTCGAGCTTGGAAGGATCAATCGCATAGCGCATGTCATGACCTGGCCTGTCGGTGACGAAGGTGATCAGTTTACGTGAGCTGCCTTTCTCCCTGCTGAGTTTTTCATCCATCTGGTCGCAGAGAAGATGAATGAGGTCAATATTTGTCCACTCATTTCTGCCACCAATATTGTAGGTCTCTCCATTGGCCCCCTGATGAAAGATCACATCTATCGCTGAGCAGTGATCCTTTACCCATAGCCAGTCGCGTATATTTTCTCCTTTTCCATATACAGGCAGCGGTTTTCCCTCCACGATATTAGAAATGAAAAGGGGAAGGAGTTTTTCGGGAAATTGATAGGGGCCGTAGTTATTGGAGCAGTTGCTCAAGATGTAGGGCAACTTGAATGTATTGCCATAGGCACGGACAAAGTGGTCTGAGCTGGCTTTAGAGGCAGAGTAAGGACTCTGTGGATCATAGGGAGTCGTCTCGAGAAAGTATTCTCCATCGGCGAGTGAGCCGTAGACCTCGTCAGTCGACACATGATAGAAACGCACGTCTTTACGTTCTGCCCAAGCGTGCTTGGCTGCGTTGAGTAGGGTGACGGTCCCGATGACATTGGTCGTGACAAACTCCATCGGATTGAGGATGGAACGATCCACATGACTTTCAGCGGCAAGGTGAATGACCCCGTCTATCTGATGTGTATCAAAGACCTCTTGGATGAATGCCGTATCACAGATGTCGCCTTTTAAGAAGGTATAATTGGGCGCGTCTTCTATATCTTTCAGGCTTTCGAGATTGCCTGCATACGTCAATTTGTCAAGGTTGAATATCTGATAGGTGGGATATTTTTGGACAAAGTGTCTCACGAGATGTGAACCAATGAAGCCTGCACCACCCGTAATGAGGATTTTCCTACTCATAGATGAATATTTTGGTCAAAGATAGGGAACTTTCCAAGAGAGGAACCAACGATTCGTATACAATTCTTTCGTACATGAAAAGACTGCCAGACATGAGACGGAAGATATGTGAAATATTAAGGATGATCGTGAATACTTCTACACGACTTGCATGAGCTGTGTAAAGACTCATGATAAAGTATACCGTTTGGCTGAGAATTGAGATCCTACTTTCTCTTCCTTAACTGTATCCTACACCTCAACTGTGGAAAAGATCAAGGTTGAGTAGTAGTTCTCATAAAAAAAGACCAGTCCTCTCGAACTAGTCTTTCATATCTTGTGAATAATCGTCTCTCCGGCTAAAACTCATCATCACGTCCAATCTCATCTAGACGGCTGTCGTATCCATTTTCATGCTGGATATATACGATGTCTTCAAATGCTGCGTACATCACACAAGCAATAACAGGAACAGAGAAGAGCATCCCCAGCTGATAAGGGACAAAACTTGCCAATCCACTCAACAACCCCAAGATCAAAGTCAAAGCAAAGAGGTGGAACCACTTGTCATGAATGATCTTACGACTTGTTTCCATACTTTCCCATACACCACCGTTGTGAAGGACGATGACCATCGTAGCAAACGACCATGCGATGCCAAGATAAATACCTCCAATAAAGAGGGTAATCACACTTAGAATCATCAGGATGCTCATGATGATGCTCATGATCAGTAATGGACCAAAGTAGTTGAAACCACCCAATAAGTCATTTATGCTACGTTCTTCGCCAAATGTTGCTTTTTTCAAGTAGATGTAGAAGCCTGCTTGGAGTGGTAGCTGAAGAAGCCCCACTGCACCCATGATCAAGCCAAAGAAGGGACCTTCTGCTTGAAGAAGCTCCAGCATCATGCTAAAATCACCATTTGCCTGCGCAGCTTGAATGCCTTCCGCGAAATCCGAAAACACGAGCTGCATCCCCAAGGAAAGTAACCAGATAGCACCTGATAGCATTAAAAGGTTACTCGCTTCGTTTTGTAGGAGTTTGAAGCCCCGCTCAAAATATTTCCCAAAGTCAAAATTATACCCCATCTCCACTACAGAATGTAGTTCTGGATGTACATTATTCAAATTAGGTGTTTTATCTGCCATGTGTTTATAGTGTAATGTGTGCTAAAGATGTATGCTAGCTTCTGAAAGTTGGAATGATAGAAGCATTTACTTCCTTAAATATATCATTTCCTGTCTACATTCGAAAAGTTTATCCTTACGTTATTTGTGCGGCTTATCAATAAGAATCTCATTGGACCAATGAAGATCTTGCTAAAAAGCAGAGATTTTGGGTTCTCACAAAATAGATGAAGGTTAGGTTTTGAAAGCACAAACTTTTCGCAGGTTTGAAGTTTCACATAGGGTCTGAATGCGTTTAGGAGACCCTATGAATTTACCCCATACCACAAATAGTAAGTCGCATAAGCTTCCCAACCCTTCCAGCCCTCTGCTACTGTTTTTACCTCCTCATTTGTGGGCTTTTGGTCCATTCCTAGATAATCTCTTACCGCATTGTGAAGGCCTGAATCTCCCAAGGGCAATGCATCCTTATATCTGAGACATCGAAGGAGAATATAATTAGCTGTCCAGATTCCTACGCCCCTGATCTTGACCAATTCTTTGACCGCTTCTGCCGCCGTCTCGAATCGACTCAATTTTGCCTTGCTGATCTCCCCCGACTCAATCAAACGAGCAAAACCAATGACGTATTCTGCCTTTCGCTGGGAGATCGACATGGGACGTAAGACTTCGGGCTCCAAAGCTGCCAGCGTCGCTGCTGTTGGAAACTGGCAGAGCGTATGTCCTTCCCATGTACTAGTGATCCCGTAGGCGTCGATCAAGCGATTTTTGAGTGTCGTCGCAAAGGTGGTATTGACTTGCTGACCCAGGATCGTGCCTGCCATGCACTCAAGTAGATCGGGGACCCCTGTGATCCGCAAACCAGGATTGGCCTGTACGACAGGACCTAACATAGGATCAGCCTGCGCAATCGTATAAAAAGCGGGGAGATCCGTCTCTAAGTCCAACCAATCTTTGATAAAACTTTCCACTTCCGTCACGGCTTCCTGACCTGGGGTGTCAGTCTCTAAGATCTCAGCTTGAACATTCTTTTCCCTTTCATTTACCTCTAATCGGATGACATGTCCGCCGTATGAAGCAGGAAGTTTGCGATAGAGCCAGTCTCCATCAAAGAAAAATAGTTTTTCTTGACGAGATCTGGAAAGATAGGCCTGAGTATATGACCATGCAAAAGGGGAGGGGAGAGGAAGTTTGAGCTGCATCTAAATAGGAAATTTCACATACGACATAGATTCTTGCGCATATATTGTAACTTAACCGCAGGAACACATAAACATAGAAAATTTATGGCATCATACACATATGACGTGACGGTCATCGGGTCAGGACCTGGAGGATACGTGGCGGCCATTCGTGCAGCTCAGCTAGGAAAAAAAGTAGCCATCATCGAAAAGAATCCTACCTTAGGTGGGACTTGCCTCAACGTAGGCTGTATACCTTCTAAGGCATTGCTTGATTCATCGGAGCATTATTTCCAAGCCAAGCATCAGTTTGAGACGCACGGGATCAAGGTGGGAAGCCTGAAGGTCGACATGGAGCAGATGATCGCGCGCAAAGCTGACGTTGTCGCTAAGACAGTTGCGGGGGTGGAGTATTTGATGAAAAAAAATAAGATCACCCTGCTCAAAGGATTCGGTTCTTTTGTAGATGCACACACGATAGCCGTCGCAAAAGAAGATGGAAGCACAGAACAGATTACATCTGATAAGGTGATTATCGCGACAGGTTCGGAAGCGATTGAACTTCCAGGCTTGCGATTTGATGGCGAAAAAATCATCTCTTCTACAGAGGCACTGGAAATTACGAAGCTTCCCAAGGAAATGATTATCATCGGGGGAGGAGTTATCGCATCTGAGATGGCCTCTGTATTTGGTCGTCTAGGGACAAAGGTGACCGTGATCGAGTTCATGGATCGCTTGATCCCATCTATGGATGCCTCTCTGGGCAAAGAACTCGCGAAGGTCCTGAAAAAGGAGCTGGACTATACGGTACACTTCAATCACAAGGCCGTCGAGGCCAAGGTCAGCCGTAACAAAGTGATTGTGACAGCTGAGAATACCAAGACAGGAGAGAATGTCGAGTTCAAGGGAGACATCTGTCTAGTTGCAGTAGGACGTCGTCCTTATACTGATAAGCTGGGATTGGAGAATATCGGGATCGAGACTGATCGCGGGCGCATTCCTGTGAATGAGAGTTTGGAGACGGTAGTTCCTGGCGTCTATGCCATTGGCGATGTGGTCCGTGGAGCCATGCTCGCACACAAGGCTTCGGAAGAAGGGACGCTTGTAGCGGAGCTGATTGCGGGGCAGCATCCACACATCAACTATCGCGCAATCCCCAATGTGGTATATACTTGGCCAGAGGTATCAGGTGTAGGATATACAGAGCAAGAACTCAAGGAGCAGGGCATTCCCTATAAGTCAGGACAATTCCCCTTCAAGGCATCAGGGCGTGCGCGTGCAAGTATGGATGATCAGTTTGGCTTCGTAAAGATCCTTTCCCACAAAGAGACGGACGAGATGCTGGGTATGCACATCATCGGTCCACGCGCAGCAGATATGATTATGGAAGGTGTCATGGGCTTAGAATACAAAGCGTCAGCCGAGGATTTGGCCATTTTTTCACATCCGCATCCGACCTTCTCAGAGTCTATCAAGGAAGCAGCTATGGGCGCACACGCCAATCGCATCATTCATATGTAAGAATTGACCACTTTCTGCTGTGGTTGAGCACAAGTACTCGGTCATCTATAGCTATCCAAGCGTAGATGACCGATTTTATTTGGGAGTAAATACGTGTTCGTAAGATGTGTCATATTTTTGTTGTATGAGCTTGTTTTTGCTGAGTGCTTTCCTATTCCTTTGACTGTCAATTTCCTTCCTAAAAAGAATAGCTAGAAAAAGATTCTGAAGTGGAGTCTATCTGATGACTGTCTGTAGCATATCGAAATTTGATTGTAGCATATTGAGATTGAATCAAGTATACTTTTACGAAAGTATGAATCTGTATCTATTTGATGAATAATAGATTAAGTAGTACTGATAGGAGAATCGGAAATCATAAGTAGACCTACTTACTTTTTTGATAATATTTTATCTATAAAATAAAACGGGACATTGTATATTATCATTAATATATTAATTTAATCATATGTTAGGAAATTTTTAAGGAATGCTAAACAAATAAGAAAAAATGTCCGTATATTAGTTTATATGAATGAATACCGGTATACACCTGCTCCCCTCTATCAGTTGGTATTCAACTAACGCGGATTCCGGTTTTACTAACCTGTAAGCAGGGCCCATCCTGTTGACAGGTCACTTTCTTTTTGTTGGATAAGGAATAATGAGAAAAGCACATGAAAAAAGAAAAGTATTTCGACAAGGCCCTTAGTTGGGTACAGCAGAATGGATTCTCCGAGGTGAAAGCCAATCACGATGATTATCCACAGCCTACCTCCTTCTCTAAAACAGGAGCCGATGGTGCCATCGTACCTGATATCACAGGTCTGAAACAAGGCGCAAAAAGCTATATCGAGATATCTACCAAGACGGATAATCATAATACCATTGTGACTCGCTGGAAACTTCTCAGTACACTCGCTAATCGCAAAGGAGGTCAACTCGTCCTACTTGCCCCACGTGGGCATAAGTCCTTCACCCAGCGTCTGATCGAGCAGTACTTCATCCCTGCAAGAGTCATCAGCATCTGATCAAGATTTTTCTCAATTATTAACTCCCTTGTATTCATTAGAATACAAGGGAGTTTTTCTATACCCTCTCATATTATTTCGACAGTGGCTCCAGCGTATACTTATAGCTAAATGACGACTGCTCAAGTAGGTATTCTTTATGTGTCACAGGAAACCAGCTCAAATCGCCCCCTACGCCCATCATGAACCCATCTACATTGAGTCGCGTGTAGGGAGCCTCTTCCAACTCAGGGACATGGAGTGCCTGACCCAAATCTTTCAAACTGTAGGGGGAGACACTCAAGTTGAGATTTTCTCCTTGAATCCGTAAGCCTACCCCTTGTGCATCCTGGATTTCAGCCCATTGTACATTGGCCTTGTTTCCATAATCTTGAGGGCGGATGTAGGGCACAAAATCCTCTTTTACCGTAGCCTGATAGACATTCATTCTTCCTCCTGCTAATCTGTCAGGATAGGTAGGCTCGGGACCTAAGCCATACCATGTGAATCGGTTCATCTGTACAGGCAAACGAATCTCTGTCCCCACCTTGGGAAGCGGAAGGGCTTGTTTGCGGTCCATGGTAAGTTCCAATTCTACTTTCCCATTCGTATAAATCCGATATTGCATCCGCAGATCTGCTTTGAGCTTCCCTGCTTTGACCTGAGACTCAATTTCTACCAACCAGTGAAAGTCTTTATAGGTGGTGATTTGAATGTCTTTTACTTTGCTTTCAGTTTCCTGGATTTGCTTCTTTTTCCAAGCACTGGCAAATCCTGGATTGAGGGGATTTCCTCCCTTGTCATTGTCTGTGGGCGCTCTCCAAATATTGAGTTGAGGTCCCTGAGTGAGGAGGGGATTTCTTTTGTAAGTCCACTCTGTTATGTATCCCGTCTCTTTATCCAGGACGATTTCAAAATCCTTTCCATTAAAAATAAGTAGGCCCTTCCGGTCTGCCATACGTGCTTCGATGCCTTCGGGATAGGCAGGGTTGCGAACCGTCCCCTTCTTGACAAGGGCTTGATTCCACGCAACCTCATGGTCCGCTTTCGCCCAAGGTGTTGCAGTATTCAATTTTATACTGACATCTAGCCAGAGATCTTTTTCGGGATCATAGTTTTCCAGATAGGACTTGGTATCGATTCTCAGAGACTTTTCACTGCCAGGAGGAAGTCTGTAGATAGGATCTTTGCCATTTTTGATGATTTTTCCTTCTTGTTGCAACTCCCAATGGATCGTGTGATTGTCCAAATCCATGAATGTGTAATCATTTTGAAGACGCAGGACGACGATTCCAGTAGGTGTCCGTGAGGCTTTGATGCGGATGTTTTGCTGGGCATACTTGATCTCCTGCATGGCGGGTTTGGGTTGGCGATTGGGCCAAACGATCCCATTGATACAGAAGTTGGAGTCAGGAGACTGGTCGCCAAAATCCCCTCCGTAAGCATAGTAAATGCTCCCATTATCAGCTGTCTGCTGGATGCCTTGATCCATATAATCCCAGATAAATCCTCCCTGTAATCGGGGATGCTTGCGGAAGGCTTCCCAGTACTCCAGGAAGTTACCCGTACTATTGCCCATCGCATGTGCATATTCGCAGAGAATGGTAGGACGGGCAGAATCTTGCTCCATGATCAGCGTAATATCTTGAGGAGAAAGATACATCCCCGAATTAAAATCGAAAGCACTCGCGGGGCGTTGATCGGTGAAGTTCAGCGCAATCTTCTCGTCTGCATGTCTTGCCATGCGGATGACGTGTACAGGATTGAATTTGAGGGCCTTGCTCACAGCAAAGTTGGTACTCAGTCCTTCATAGTGAATGGGTCTTTTACTCTGATCCAACTTGCGCATCTCGGCAGCCATGAGATCGTGATTGATACCTAGCCCAGTCTCATTGCCCAAAGACCACATGATGATGGATGGATGGTTCTTATCTCTCGCAAGCATAGAGACGCCTCGGTCGATAAATGCACGTGCCCATGAGGTATCTTCAGCAGGTGATTCGTTTTCATATACATCGAGATAATGCGACTCAATATTGGCCTCATCCATTAGATAAATTCCATATTCATCACAGAGCGCATACCATCGTGGATCATTGGGATAGTGGGCGGTTCTCACTGCATTGAAATTATGCTGTTTTAGCAGGCGGATATCTGCCATCATATCCTCCCTTGTCAGCGTACGCCCTTTGATGGGATGAAACTCGTGACGATTGACGCCTTGGAGGAGAACAGGTCTACCATTGACGCGCAACTGACCTTGGCTAATGTCCACTGCTCGGATCCCTACCTTGCGATGAATGACTTCTGTTACTTTTCCTTGATCATTTGAGAGCTGGATTTTTAAGCCATACAGGTAGGGGGTTTCGGCTGTCCACTTTTGGGGACTGGAGAGCGTAAACGAATGGGTAAGAAAGCTAGATTTTGCTCTAGGGCCGAGCTCAAATGGGAAGAAATGCTGGGCCAATGTATCTCCTGATAACTCATATAGTTGGACCGTAGCGGTTCCTGTTTCTGCTTCTACTGTTTGGGCAAGTTTGAGTTCTAGGTCGACTTTGAGAATGGCATCTTCGAAGGCGGCATCTAGTGCTGGCCATGCGGCATAGTCACGTAGATAGACACTCGGACGGCCCATGATATAGACATCGCGATGCAAACCGCTGATGCGCCAGAAATCCTGATCTTCAAGATAGCTCCCATCGGACCAGCGGATGACGACGATGTCTAGGCGGTTCTGCCCTGTTTTCTTGACCGACTGGGTAATATCAAATTCAGCGGGGGTCATGCTTCCTTCACTGTATCCGATATACTTTCCATTGAGGTAGATATAACAGGCTGATTGGGCCCCTGCTAGATGTAGAATCATCTCCTCCTGCTGCACGCTTGGCTTCAAGGTAAACGTCCGTCGATACCAGCCTGTCTCGTTGACTTCTTCTGGAATAAAGGGAGGATTGGCTTCGAAGGGGTGGACAATGTTGCGATAAGTCGGCTGTCCGTATCCTTGCAATTGCCAGTTTCCGGGAACCTCGATATTCCCAGGTTTGTATTTGACGAGCTCCTCAGATGGAGTTTGATTTTGGATGGTGGACCAAGGGATCTCATCGGGATGATTGAGGAGAATAAATTCCCAGGTTCCATTGAGCAGTTGTACGCGAGAAGAGGCGCTTTCATCCTCAGGCTGGTGTTCTTCATCATTGGCGAGAGGGGTAAAGCTCGCTCTGGGGGCCAGCTTTTGAAAACTAATTTCTCGTTGGTCCTGCCACGCATTGAGGTTGGGCTGGGCATGGAGGAGACAAAAAGGCACCAAGAAAAATAGCCACAGTAGGAGGGGAAAACGAGGTGTATTTGACATGCAGTTGGGTTATTTCAGGAAATGAAAATAGCAAAACCCCCCAAGAAGTCCACTTTTGGAAGCTGAAAATATGAGATCTAAATATGGGTAGGATCCTCGATATAGATCCAAAGGAAAGGCGACAGTTTTGGAGGCGAAACGAGACTTTGGGACAAAGAATCAGATTGAATGTCACCTAGTTTGATTCTTTCATCCTTGCAGCGGTCTCTTGCTGGATAAACCACTCATTGTATCGTGCCAGGATCAGTGGCGTATCATCTGGATCGTATTGCTCTGTGAGGATATCTTCTTTGAGCATTTGGTAGTCTTCAAAGGCAAAGGCAATACGCTTCCACTTGAAGGCGTAGCTCACTTCAAAGACCTCTCCTGAGGGTTTGATGATTAGGTCGATGAAGGCAGGACCTTTTTGGAAGGTGAAGATAGATCTTCGAATATAATAACGGTATAGTCGAGCAGGCCCCTTTACCAAGACCTGCATGAACAAATGATCGGAGGAGAAAAGATCAGAAAATTGAACGGGTACTTTTTGACTATGAAAATGTCGATTCCCGTAGCCATATCCACTCAAGATATCGGACTGATAGATCGTTTTTCCACCAAAATTATCATAAAATAGGATGCGTTGTTGATCCTTAAAGGGATTCCCTACACGAATAAATCCATAGGTTGTATCACCTGTTTGGGAGAGGATGTATCCGTCGGGATATTTTTCTACCAATGCATATAGTTCCCTTTCTTCTTCATCTTGCCCCCAAACCTGAGGAAGGAGTCCCAGCATCAGGATACCTAGGAGAATGAAAGAAGGAGAAAAAAGAAAAAAATGGGAATTATGGGGCATCAATTTTTTCATACAGAAGCAGGGTTCAAAAGACTCACATTCAATTCACCGCATCACAAGTTACTTTTATCGTAATAATAACTGGGGGTTAGGGGGGTGTTATGTCAAAATCAGGGAATGAACGAGAAATTATCATTTATGAAAAAACATTACGTGCGCGCTTACCTAGTTGGATTTTTCTCGTAGGATAGACTGAAATGGCAATGCCAGTATATGAGTCTGTGGAAAAGAATCATGTTGGGGTGTTGGGTGGTGTTGTTGAGCCAAGGAGTAACACAGGTTTTGCTCCAGCCACTTCGCAACCAAATGTATAGTGTATTCCCTGAAGAACAGGGAAAGGAACCCTTTGGTGTTTTTAATGGATGGCAAGACGAGGAGCCGCTACAGCTTATATTTCAAACGGGACCTTCTAGCTACAGCCCATCAAGAGGGATCGCTATACTGCCTGTGACCCCCATCGGATACAGAGATTGGTTCTATACGTATAAAAAAGAATTATATTCATTACCCATTACATTGGATCGAAACAAAGGGCATTTGTTCTATCGTTCAAAGTGGGTACCTATGGGGAAAAAGACGTACTTGATTCATTTGGGTAAGTGGATGACCCAGCTAGGTCCTACAGCAGCTGATGATGGGTGGGTTTATGAGTAGCCTTCGCAATAGATCAAATATGGGAAAATATCTTCTTCGATCTATTAAGTATTTGGTATTTGATATATGAAAATTTTGGGACAAGCAGGCTACTCTCTTGAAGAGATGGGGGATAGAAGGGGCTACATGTAGTTCGTCAGTCCGATAGATAACTCGACATGGCTTGCTCCAATTTGTCGAGATAAATGATCAACTGATACCTATCATAAAAGATGACGCCTTTCATTTTGAGTTTGGATAGGACCATTGTGACGGACTGTCGCGAAGTTTGGTTGATCAATGCGATATCCTGATGCGTAAGGAAGTTATCCATGAAGGCGACGCCATCGCGAATCTTACCATACTCGATTCCTAGGAATTTCATAAAGGTCAGGATACGCAATCGGACATCCAAAAAGGCAATAGAGCTCATCCTAAGCTGTAGGTGATGGTTGCGCTTATGCTGTGCAGTTAGGATTTTAAGAATAAATTCAGGTTTGTTGTAGATGGCTTGCTTCAAGACATCAGACTCAAAAACCTTTAATTCTACCTTAGTCAAAGCTTGTGCATACTCATTGGCCTCAACTGTATCTGGTGTGAGGTTCCCTAGCATATCACCAGGCTTAAGTAAGGAAAAGATCGTTTCTCTACCACTATCAGAGTATTGAGATAGTTTGATGTAACCCTTGATCAGTTCGTAGGAGCGACTCAAGCGATCGGTTGCTAGATATAAGAACTGATGCTTTCGGTAGGTCAGGTTATAGATTTCCAGCTCTCTTTCGTGAGGGGAAGTCCCATGACCATGATCGTTTTGCTGGGCTTCATGAGAAGCGGTGGCATAATCGGAAAAGTCCATAAGCTGGGTGTATATAGAATAAGAAGTATCCTTAAACAAAAACTAAGTATCTTACTTATGATATGTGTTTGTGGGGGATTTTCAGGCTGTTTTGTTGAAACTTAAGTTAAACAAAAAAAGTGATAGTTTAGCAATATAGAATGTTATATTATCTATATCCTAACGTTAGGGAATTCTCGAAGTAAAAAATGAGGGATAGGGGCAATAGGAAAGTGTGTAAGCGATGTCTGGAGCAATAGAAAACCCAGTTGCCAAGAAGAGATGAAAGCCAAATGTAGTCCTACATGGCCCATTCTACAAAGTACATATCGATTTCTCCTTTATTTTTGGCTGGAAGCTTGCCCCGATGTGTACAGATACAGGCATCTTTGACTTGGAGGTAGGTTTCGTGAGATATGTTGACCCTGCCTACTTCTCCTGAAGTTTCAAGTCGAGAGGCTGTATTGACGGTATCTCCCCAAATGTCATAGGCAAATTTCTTGCTTCCCACCACACCTGCGACGATGGGTCCAGAGTGAATCCCTATCCTGGCTTCAAAATGAGGTTGGTTTTGCGCCTTGCGTTTGCGTGCATATTCCTGCATGAATAGCTGGATCTCCAAGCAAGCTTTGACGACGCGCAGTGCATGGTCAGTTTGGGGCTCGGGAAGTCCACCAGCTGCCATATACGCATCGCCGATCGTCTTGATCTTCTCTACTCCGTGGGACTCGACAATCTCATCAAATCTCCGAAAACAGTAGTCCAATTCTCCCACGAGGTGCTGTGGAGAAAGTGTCTCTGCAATCTGTGTGAAGCCCTTAAAATCAATAAACATAACAGAAACAGCCTCAAAGCTCCTGGCTTGTACCCTCCCTAGTGCACTTTGCTTGAGTTCTTCTGCTACTGAGCCAGGCAAAATATTCAGCAAAAGGGTTTCAGCTCTTTCTCTCTCAAACTCGATGAGCATATTGCGCGTCTCTAGACTACGGGCATTCTGTACCTCACTTCGGGCTCTCCAGTAGAAAAATCCCCCAAAGGCCATAAGAAGCAGGATAATCCCAAGTATGATGATCAAGATCGTGCGGCTTCGTAATCTCCTTTGAGCGGCCTCTAGTTTGAGTTTTTTATCCAGTTTTTCTCTTTCGTACTCCGTATGGGCATTGGCAATCTCATTGTTTACCTTGCTGTTCAAGAGATCTTCTTTGACTTCGTGAAATTTTCGGTAGTATGCGTAGGCTTGCTGATAATTACCCAGAGAGTCATAGGTCGCAGCCAAACTGCTATAGGCATATCTCACATCGTCTTTGAGCCCTGTACGCGTAGCGATATCGAGGGCTTTGCGCAAATACCTAATCGAGGTAGCATACTCCCGCATCTGGCCATAAGTGGTGCCGATGTCATTGTAGCTATCAGCTAAGCCTTCTTGATCTCCTAGTCGTTCCTGGATTCGCAGTGCTTTGAAAAAATGTTCCAAAGCAAAATCGTATTGTTGCTGCCTTCTATAGATACTGCCGACGTTGTTGTAGTAGTCAGAAATACCTACCTCGTCATGTAGTTCTTCATAAAGAGCAAGAGAACGTACATGAACCTCTAGGGCGGCTCCATATCTGCCTTTTTTGCGAAAAGCTCTACCCATATGGTTGAGGATGTCTGCCTGCAATTGCTTATTTCCTAGATTTTGGGCCAGAGAAAGGGCATCACGATAGTAGTCTTCCGCCTCCTTGTATTCTGACACACTGGCTTTGACGATCCCCATCCAAAGATAGGAGTGACCCAGTCCCTCATCATCTCGATAGTGATCTTGTATACTCAGGGCAAGGAGTAGGTGCTCAATGGCTTTTGCATAGTTTCCAAATCTCCATTCGACGGTGGCAATCCCATGTAAGCTTCGGGCTATACCTACGCTGTCATCTAGCTGAGCGTAAGTCTCCCAGGACAATTGATAGTTGTCCCTTGCCTCTGGATAAGCACCTTGGTACCATCTTACCTTAGCCAAGGCTTGCAAGGCACTTCCTATGCCTTGAGGATAGGCGAGTTGTTCCGCACGCGCATAAGAGGCTTTAGCCAATTCAAGTGCTTGATTGGGAAAATTTCTTGCATACTGAAGGGCTTTTGTATTGAGATCATCTACGCCCTGACGTGTTTCAGGGTACTTTCGTAACAGGAGATTGACCTCTGTAGACGGGATACTGTCCGCCCACATTCTAAGGCCCCACAGCATGATACAGGAGAGAATAATAACTCGCTTCATGAAGTAGGCAAATGGATCATCGCATGAGCGGGTGTTCGCGCACGCAATCAAATCTTCTTCAAGCTCGGGAATATTATGCGAAAAAAGAAATGTGGAAACATCTCTAGGCGAAAGAGTATGAAAAGAATGCTATATTTTTTGTAAGGACTGAAGGCCAGATCAGTATCTAAACATAGATTTGATACTTCCCCAGGTACGCTGGATCGAGGTCGGATTGTGGATTAGGCTTCTGGTGTAGGTATGTGTTTGACTTTTTACAATAATCTGAAGTTCATAGTGGATCACGCGCGCACTCTGCTTAAATATATCGTCGTCTAAGTAGGTGTAGTCGCCTGTACCATCAGGTTTAAGTGTAGTCACATGTGTGGAGGTATTGGCTTCATTAAAACGGCGGAAGAGTCGATACTCTACAACGTTGGATTCATCTTGTAAATCCCAAGTGACGAGGATATCAGATCCATCTGCTTCAATTTCGAACGTATTGATTGTCAGCGTTTGTGCCTGAGTGGAAGTGGCACAAACCAGTAGACTGAAAAATCCTAGTAAGAACAGATGGTATTGTTTCATGAGCCAAACGTTATCCTTCACTGCAAATGTAGAAGAAACTGATAAAAGTGCCAAAGATGGCCTTTGTATTACGTAGATTTGTCTGTTCAACGAAATTCATATGGTTTTGGTTGTTTCTTAAACAGAAAGCTTCTATCTTTGCCAGTCCAAAATTGAGCGTTATGAAAGAAGGCATACATCCACAATATCGCGAAGTCATTTTTAAAGACATCTCTACTGACTACGCATTCAAAACAAAGTCTACCATTAAGACGAAAGATTCTATCACTTGGGAGGATGGAAATGAGTATCCTTTGGTGAAAGTTGAAATTTCTAGTGATTCTCATCCATTCTTTACAGGCAAGCAGAAGCTGGTAGATACAGCAGGACGTGTAGACAAGTTCTACAGCCGCTACGGAAAGAAGAAAAAATAATTTTGCAGACCATTTGTAAAATAGAATCGGTACAGCATATCCTGTACCGATTTTTTGGTTTAGATCAGATGAGAGCCCTGATCATCTAGTAAGAAAGCAGAAATTTTTCAGGGATCTTCACAAGCACAGACCACCTCAATCGTAGAGACAGGTATACATTCGTCCGTCCACATCTCCTCTTTAAGGCGGATAGAGTTGAAGTAACAACAGTCTGCTTGATATTCGATCTGTCCCTGCTTGACGATTTCATATAGCCAATACGTGATATTGAGTGCATACAACCCCCGCTTGCTTTCAGGTGTAAGCTGAATCATCGCCTTGTAATCCTCAATCGCGCGATCCAGTTGGCCTAGGTTGATGTATACATTGGCTCTGTAATACAATAGTTCCTCGGTAGGTGGATGTGATTGAAGGTAGTGATCGATTTGCGCCAGGAGTCGATGGCATTTTCTCACATATCGCTTGCTCGTTACGACCTTTTGAAAAGGAAGTGATTTTAATTCTGTTATTAGCTCTATCAGTACTTTTTGATCTGTGCTATGCACTGGAGGTTGTGCTACAACGACACAGCTCATAGCCAAAAAAAGAACAAACCATGTGTAGAGAAGACGCATTTTCATGGATTTGGGGTTTACTGTTGATTGTTTCATTGTGTCTGTAGTTATGCTGCCTTTTGGGAGATAGCAAAAGTAGAGGCAATCCAATAGCCGTCCCGAGGCAACTTGGGATAAGATAGATGGCTGAGGAAAACATCTAAGTAAGAGTTCAGATGTTGAGACGTGATCCCATAAGATATTTTGCCACGCTCAAAACAAGAGACTTAAAGTATTGCTATTGAAGACCTTTTATTTATGCCTCTGTTTCTTCTGTCTACTTAAGATATTTTTAGAAAGGATGCTTGATCATAAAGATTAATAGGAGACGATTTTTCACAAATAATGAATCAGGGTACATAGAAAGGTCGATTAGGGATAAAGGGGGATGGCACACTTCTCCTGGAGAAATGATGATTCCTTCATCAAGTACATTCTAAAAAAGGTGTTGGTAAAGAGAGATACGTTCTGGTTTGAGCAGCGAGTTATGCTTCAGATTCATGAAATATCCCTACCTGCTTTCTTCTTGAGAAAAGGTGTAAGAGAAAGGGAAGAAAGGATGGTAGATTGCTGAAAAAGAGGTAAGGGGGTGTGTTTAATGGTGGCATGTTTACAGATTAGTA
Source organism: Bacteroidota bacterium (assembly GCA_039820545.1). Classification (GTDB taxonomy): domain Bacteria; phylum Bacteroidota; class Bacteroidia; order J057; family J057; genus JALEFZ01. The sequence goes on from JBCBPW010000012.1 coordinate 88,485, forward strand.
GGTGGTTTTATAAAGATACGTAGGTTTATAGTGTTTGAGTTACAAATTTTGATGAGAAGTTAACTTTTTACGCGATAGTTTAAGAAATATAAATAAACAGGTGACGGAATGAGTCTTAGGCCTCCAAATCTAGGATCTGTGAGCACGTAATATTTTGAATGTTCAAGTGGAAGGATCAAAAAAATCTCACGCTGAGAAGAAGTTATATAGGACTGTATATGCTAAACGCGATATGACTCATATGAAAGAATAAGTGTCGTAATATATTATTCTGCCATAGAGGGAAGTATCTGTTGGAGTTTTTTTAGGCCAGGAAGTATTTCAGATCTGTAGGACGCCCAAATAGGTGCGCGAGGATCGATGAAAGCAAAAGGCTGCTGATTCGTTTCTGCAAAGTGATAGGCCTCTCCTTTCCCTTCTCCCATGACTTTGACACCCTCTTCTCCTAACACGACATCCTCAATATGAACCTTTTTTGCCATGGGGTGAGAAGAATATAGGCTAATAAGCTCGAACAATAGCATCCCTTCATTCTCCGAAAATGTCAAGCGCATCAGGTGTTGCTTCTTGAGGTTGCGGAGGATGGGAAATAAGTTGAGCAGAAGGATAGCTACGATCCCCAATAGCACCTTCGCAAAAGTATGTGTGTCTAAATAGGTCAGGATCTGACGCCCGCCTTCCCAATTTAATATGGGGGTGGCTCCTCCGAGTAGCATATTCATCAAGAGCCAGAGCCCTTGTGCAATTAACAGACCCGCTATGCTGTGCATAATATGCTCCGTTACTATATATGATCCTCTCCTGGGAGGCTGTATATCAAATATCTTCATGTTGGGATCGGGTATCTTAATGGATACTCAAATCAGCACCGCGTATCACATTCTATCTAAGATTGTGTGCTAATGAGAGGCGTAAACTTAGGTAAATTTTTGTGCTTTCAGAACTAGGGGTGCGTGAATTTCTCCTCGATCCCCTGGTATGATTCTTTCACCTTATTTTTTCTCCTTCCTTTCATACATATATTCAAAGGCAGCATATACAGCCAAATGTAAGGCATCTCCATGATTTTGCTCAGGAAAATATTGAAAGTGGCAATCATCTATAAGCAAAGGCTGCATCTTCTGATAAAGTTCTTTGGCCACACGCTCCATAATAGGGCCTTCTGCACCCACTCCGATGTATACGGATTGGACTTCCTTTAGACTTGCAGGTTCTTCTTTGAGTAGCCGTTCTTCATCCCACCATAGACTAGGGCTGATGATGATGTAGTGATCAAATGAAGCAGGAGAGGTAAGCAAGATCTCGCTTGCAAGCAGGCCGCCCAGTGATTGACCGATAAGCGTCTGCGTACCTTCCATTCGATAGGTTTTCTTGAGAAGTGCGGGTACCTCCTTTGTAAGGAATTGGATGAAAGCTTGAGAACCACCACTTGTTGGGAAGTCCTTCGAGTCTCTAGGATCCTTAGAAGGATACGTGAAGTCACGTTTACGATCCACATTGGCGATACCAACTACAATAGATTGGGGAATCATGTTGATCCACGGGAAGGACCCAAACTGGACAAGCCCTGCGAGATGAAGAAAATCCTCATCCATCGATCCATCCAGTATGTAGATGACAGGATAGGATTTGGCTACGCTATCTTGGTACCCCTGTGGAAGATAAACATTGAGTATGCGGGCCTCGTCTAGCGCTTTTGAATCGAACGTCAGTACTTCGCCTATGGAAAGGGGAGAGGTGCTAGGGGATTTTTGTGCCCAGGCGGGGAGTGCCAAAAAAAGGAAGAGCCAATACATGTATCTCATGGAACGATAGATTTTTTTGTTTTAAAATAGAAAATCCCTGTCAGACTATGCTGAAGGGATGTTAAAATCAAGAAAAAAAGAATATGTGAGTTTAGGAAGTCTTAAAACAGTACCCAAACTCAAATAGCCTCAGCATTCATGTATCATTAGCGCATGGCTTCGATTTGATCCATGATGTATTGGAGATCGTTGGATCGCTGTACATAGTCCAACTCATCTGTTTCAATGATGAGCAACTTCCCACCCGTATAACTCCCAATCCACTCTTCGTAATTACGGTTGAGATCCTCCAGATAGTTCACATCAATATTTTGCTCGTAGCTACGGCCACGTCTGGCGATCTGCTTGAGCAGCTTTGAGATGCTGGTACGGAGATAGATCAGCAAGTCTGGTGCTTGAATCTGGCTAGTCATGGACTGAAAGAGGCTAAAGTAATTCTGGAAGTCTCTTTCTGACAAATAACCAGACTGACGAAGATTTTGGGCGAAGATGTGGGCATCTTCATAGATCGTACGGTCCTGTATGACGGTATAGCTCGCTTGGCGAACTTCTAGGACCTGGTTGAATCGGCTGTGCAGGAAGTAGATTTGCAAGGGGAAGGCCCACTTGTGCATATCGTGATAAAAATCTTCCAGATAAGGATTATGGTCTACAGCTTCGAGATGGGCTTTCCAGTCATAGTGTGCGGCCAACTTCTGAACAAGGGTAGTTTTGCCAGCACCAATATTACCAGCGACAGCGACGTGCTTGAAAGCCGTATCCTGAGTAGCTGAGCCCTGAGGAATCTGCATGGGATTAAATGAGACCATAGATCTGAAATTACGTTGTATTGGTTAGCGAGTAGTTTATCGACCCTACACAGAGCCAAAACTTATGCAAGCTAGGAAAAGGTCATCGAAAAAGGTGTGTATAACATGTGTATAGTGGATTTTTTTACTTTTTAAGCTTGTAAAACCTGAAATTTTCCTATTTAGCAAGCACTTAGGACTTGTGAAAAGATCCACATCTTCTAGAAATACAAAGATTCTCAAGGCCTGACGATATTTTCCATTCCTAAACTCAACGTATCTATGGCAGAAATATTGATTCAACGCGGTCTTCTGGTCAATGAAGGTCAAATCCAGGAAGCAGATATTTGGATCAAAAATGGTCGGATTCACCAGATAGGAAAGGGCCTAACACCCATAGTAGATCATAAAATCGACGCTAGAGGGTTACATGTTTTTCCAGGAGTTATAGACGACCAAGTACACTTTCGGGAGCCAGGATTAACGCATAAGGGAGAGCTGGCCACAGAGTCTCGCGCAGCTGTCGCAGGTGGAGTGACGACCTTTATGGAAATGCCCAATACCAAACCTCAAACACTCACCCAGGAGCTCCTACAGCAAAAGTATGATCGAGCAGCAGAAGTATCTCCCGCCAACTATTCCTTCTTCATGGGGGCTTCCAATGATAACCTGGAAGAAGTACTCAAAACCGATCCTCAATCTGTATGCGGTATTAAAGTATTCATGGGATCTTCTACGGGAAATATGTTGGTGGACGATGCAGAGGTACTAGAAGGAATATTCAAAAATGCGCCTATATTGGTAGCGACTCACTGCGAAAAAGAAGAAATCATTCGTCGCAACATGGCGGAGTACCAAGCGAAATATGGGGACGATATTCCCATCGAATACCATCCCATCATTCGTTCTCATGAAGCCTGCTATGCATCTTCCAGTTTTGCCGTAGCGCTAGCCAAAAAGTACGATACGCGCCTGCACATTCTTCATATCTCTACGGCTCAGGAAGTGGATTTATTTGTTTCAGATCTTCCTTTGGGGGAAAAGCGAATTACAGCAGAGGCATGCATCCACCACTTATGGTTTACCGATGCGTACTACGCAGAGAAAGGAACACACATCAAGTGGAATCCTGCAGTGAAGACAGCAGCAGACCGAGCGGCTATCCGCCAAGCTCTGCTAGACGGCAATATCGACATCGTAGCGACAGATCATGCCCCGCATACGATGGACGAAAAAGACAATCCCTACACAAAAGCACCTTCTGGTGGTCCGCTCATTCAGCATACACTAGTCGCGATGCTCGACATGGTGAAGGAAGGTGCCTTTGACCTGCCATTTGTAGCTAAGATGATGGCCCACAATCCCGCCATTTGTTTTGATGTGAAGGAGAGAGGCTATATCCGAGAAGGCTATTGGGCTGACTTAGCCATCGTAGACCTGCAAGCACCCTATGCTGTCACCAAGGAAAATATCCTCTACAAGTGTGGATGGTCGCCCTTTGAAGGGCATACCTTTGCTTCTAGCATCCACACGACCTTGGTCAATGGAGAGATTGCCTACCGAAATGGAGAGGTAAATGATCAGGTAAGAGGCATGCGGGTGATGTTTGATCGTAGCTAGGGAGACATAGCGAGCTTTTGTTCCAAAAAAACAACATAGCCTTTCCCTTATATGGGAATATTTTCCTATGTTCATGCCCGACCTAGTACCTATTACTCGAAAAACGATGGCGAGAACATTACTTTCTCTATTTTTTCTCATAGCCTCTTTAGGAATATATGCTCAGTCATTCACAGGTGGGCAGAAGACACAGGGCTATGGTGTATTTGGCAACAAACTCACTTTTATCTTTGATGAGGGCCTCTATGGCGTGAAACCCCAACGCGTGTTTGTGACAGGGGAGTTTCGCAACTGGGATCAGAATCTGGATGCGAAAGAATGGGAGCTGAAAAAAACAGGAGAACAATGGCTGCTTACGATTGACAATACAGATTTTTCTGTCGTAGCACCCAATACCAAGTTTAAGTACAGAATCAATGAGGGGGAATGGTTGGCTCCCCCTGAGTCAGCAGCCAATCAAAAAGGAGGAGATCTTGTATTTATGAAATCGGATGATCGTATTCCCCTCAAAGCAGAACTCAAAGGAGCCAACCTGATCTGGGCCGAAATCAATGTGGAGAGACCACTTGTACCCTCTGCCTATCGCATCACCGACGCCAAGGGCAACGTCATCCCCGTAGCAGGTGTCCTCCCCAATGAGTCCAATACGACCTTGATTGTACCTGCCGAGCCTCTGGATAGAAAGCGGGTGTATTTCCTCGAAATTCCCGAGCAGAATCTCAAGGTTCACTGTTCTTTTGATGGGTGGTTTCGAGAGACTTATTCTACGAAGGAACTCGGTGCCCATATAGATAATGATCAGACGACAATCCGCCTATTCGTACCAAGAGCGGATGGAGTCAAACTTTACTTATACAAAGACAAGGACGATACACCAGAAGAAGCCTATCGTGTGGAAGAGCTCAGGGAAGATGCACAGGGTATTTGGGAAATTGTGATCCCAGAAGACCTGCATGGCGTATATTATGACTTCACGCTTCATGGATCAGATGATCCTGGTAATTTTTTTTATGAAACCAATCCTGTCCACATCAATGATCCCTATGCCCGCGTGAGCGACGACACTTGGGGCAAGTGTAGGATTTGGCATCGTACGCAGCCTGCCACTCCCTTGGAAAAGGGGATTCCTAAGATGGAAGATGTGATTGCTTATGAGGTCCACATACAGGATTTTACGGATAGGTTGCCATTGGAGGAGAAATATAAGGGGACACTCAAAGGGATGATCACCCCAGGACTCAAAAATAAAAAGGGACAGAAAATTGGCTTTGACTATCTTTTAGACTTGGGAATCAATGTAGTTCACCTCATGCCTGTGCAGGAATACATTCATTTCCCTACAGATGACTGGAAAGCTTCTTTCAAAGACGATGCCTACATGATCAGCCAGGGTGTGAGCGAGGAAAACTATCAGTGGGGCTACCGTACGACCTTTGCCATGGCTGTGGAGGCGCGTTACCGAACCAAGGGAGCGGAGCCAGGAGCAGAAAGAGACGAGTTTCGAGACCTTGTGCAAGCTTTTCACGACGAAGGGATTGCTGTCATCATCGACATTGTCCCCAATCACACAGGAGAGAATATGGACGGCAATGACTGGTTCTTCAATTTTAATGGGATTGACAAGCAGTATTATTACCGAACGAAAGATTTTGATCATATCGGGGCTTATGGCAATGAAGTCAAAACCGAAAACCGCCCCATGACACAAAGATGGTTGATCGACCAGTGTCAATACTACATCAAAGAATTTGGGATTGACGGCTTCCGCATCGACTTGGCAGGTCAGGTAGACCAGCAGACATTGATCGCCCTGCGTGACGCCATCGGGCGAGACAAGATCGTCTATGGCGAAGCATGGATTGGTTCCAATGATCCCAACTTTGAAGACAATCCCGATTGGGACTGGTACAAGGAAGATGCACCGATTACCTTCTTCCAAGACGACTCACGAGGTGCCTACAAGGGACCTGTCTTTGAACTGAAAGACAAGCTCAAGGATCGTGGCTGGCCAGGCGGTAAGTTCAGCGACCGCCCCAATGTCATGAAGGGCCTTGCCAATAAGTTTCCCGATGATCAATCGCCCTTGAGTGGCATCAGCTATCTCGATATTCACGACAATTTTGCTTTGGCTGATCAGTTTGGAACCAACAATTTTGATGGACGATATGCGGTGGATCAGGACGAGTATAAGATTGCTGTAACCTTGCTGTATACCACCTTGGGGCCGATTGTCACGCACGGAGGATCAGAGATCATGCGCAGCAAAGGACATGCGCCTTTGGGGGAGGTCGAAAAGCAGACAAAAGCGGGATTCAATGTGTACATGCATGGCTATCGAGATACATACAACCACCGTACAGCGAATCAATTTGTCTGGGAGACGGTAGGCCAGAAACCCAATAAGCAGAACACCAACGACTACCGTAACATGCATGCTTTTTGGCAGGGTATGAACCAGTTCAGAATGTCTGCCTATGGAGAAGTCTTTCGGGTCAGCGAGGCCGTGCCTGAAGGTTACTATCAGTGGATCACACCTCAGGAGGAGAGCATGCTCGGATACATCGTGGACGAAAAGATTTTTGTTTTGCTGAATGCAGGGCAGCAGAAGGGCACGTTTACAGGTATCCAACTCCCCCAAGGAAGCTGGAAACTCATCGCAACGACAAAGGAAATCGATCATATAAATGGAGTCAAAGGCGCCAAATCTCTGAGAAACGTCATGGGGGGGCAAGAGATAGTAGTAGACATGGAGGCGACCTCCTTGATGATATGGGTGAAGGAGTAAAAGTCAAAAAATAGCACTTGAAAATCCTCTTTCTAATACGTTAATTGAATTCGGCCTAAAGATCGGAAGTGGGCGCACGATCTTAGGTCGAATTTTTCATTTATCAAAACCATTTACATGAAAAAGATCATTACTCTCCCCATATTTTTGGGGACGCTCATCGGCATGTGGATTGCCCTCCATCCGACGACGACATGCGCCCAAACCGATAAAGAAAAGGACCATCCTTTAATCTCTCGTTATGAGGGGTTTAAGCTCAAAGCGAAAGAAGAAATCGAGTTGGATCGTTATCGCCTGCCGATTGGGCGCGCAAAAAGCGAGCAAGAGTTGGGTGATGTCATTCAGTTAGAGGGGAAGATCACCCGCATCAATTATCAGTATAATCAGCTCCCCCTTCCCTCTTTGTACCAGCTTTACAAGAATTATGAGCAAGCCTTGAAAGGACAGGGAGCTGAAATTCTATTCAGTTGTATGAAGGAGGAATGTGGAAGTCGGAGTAAAAAAACGGATCCAATCATCACCATGAGTATCCTAGGTGCCATGACTACGGAATATATGCGTTTTGGTACCCATGCCATGCTGATTGCCAAGTTTTCGAAGGATGGGAAACAGTATCATACAGGTGTGTACATACGCGAAGAGAAGAACCAGATGATGTATGAGTTGCACATCATCGAGTCAGATGAGTTGACACTAGACAAGGTGACAGTCACTGACATTGAGAAAGGGATAGAGGAAGACGGAAAGATCGCGTTTTATGGAATTTATTTTGACTTTGGGAAAGCAAGTCTCACGTCCGAATCTAATGAAACGCTAAGTCAGATCGCGACTTTCCTCAAAGGCAATCCTGAGAAAGAATTCTTTGTGGTCGGTCATACGGACAATGTAGGGAACTATCAGTCGAATGTGACGCTCTCGGAGGATAGGGCTCAGTCTGTCATCGATGCATTAGCCCAGCGGCAGATAGACATCTCCAAACTTCAATCTGTAGGTGTCGGTCCCGTTTCGCCTGTCAACTCCAACAGTACATATGCCAAGCGCGCAAGGAATCGAAGGGTAGAGTTGGTATTGAAATAAAGCCTGACTGGAAATAAAGAAGAATGATTCATCTCTGTCATGGGGATGGATCATTTTTTATGAAGGAGTGTACGGGCTTACCGATCAATGCTTCTATAGCTTTCCTTTTGCCCTAACGATGAGTTTTTTACTCACGTTATCACTTGCTTTACACCCTGAATGCGGTTGTATACACTTTTGCCACCACCCAAAACGTAAGAAATCCTTATATACTGGTATGGATTCTCATATTTCATAGGGTTTTAACAAAAAAACGAAAAACTTTCGTGAGGCGCGTTACAAATGCCTTTCTTTCTCTATCTCTTTTATGGGGAGGGGTAATCTCTCTTATCGTATTTCATCCTAGTCATCTTCAAATAACGATCATTATGAACCTCAAAGTCATCATCCTGTTCTTATGTACTTATCCCTTGATACTGTGGGGACAAATTAATGTCTCAGGAACGGTATATGATGGCCGTGAAAATACTCCCTTATCCAACGTAAGGATTTCTATTTTGGCTCCTGGTATGCCTGCTGTGGATATATCCATTCCCAGTAGTTCTAATGGAAACTTCTCATTTGAGTTGAAAAGCGACTACAATGACTTAGATGCGTCACTCAGATTCCAGTTGAATGGCTACGAAGATTTCGAAAGGACTTTTAGGATAAGCTTGGAGATGCCTCCGCTAAAGATTGCCATGACTCCCGAAAAGCTGAAAATACCTCAAGGGTTCATTTCTGTTTCTGGGTATGTACTGGATTACAAGACGAGGTCAGCTGTAGAGGGCATAAAAGTTATGGAGGAAAATCAACAGGAGAAATTCACTACGAATGAAAGGGGGTATTATCAGTTGATCCTTGAAAAGAAACAACTGGGGAAATATATTTATCTAGATCTGGGCAGTAAAACCTACAAACTCAAGCCTGAGAAAAGATTTCGTCTAGATGTAGATGAGTTTGAATATGACTACAGAGTCAATTTGTATGCTGTCAAAACCTTGCGTGTTCAGAAACTGACAAATCAGCCATGGGTATGGATCGGTGTAGGTAGCCTTACATTTAGTGCTGTCTCTTATCAAAAGTATCGCCATCACCAAAGGAGATATGAGGAGTTCCTGCAGAATGATGATCCCTTTGCTGCAAAAGGAGAGCGTGAAAAAGCATTTCAGTGGAGGGATATTTCCTTGGCCGCTTTGGGATTTGGTGTAGGAGTAGATCTCTTTGCTGCTGGGCATTGGATTCACCAAAGGAATAAGTAAGCTTTTCCATTAATAATTAAATATATCCTATGAAAAAGGTACTTTTTATTGGATGGGTGGTCTTTTTGACTGCCTGTGATTGGACGCCTGATCGCTTGTCATATGCAGATTTTGAAGTAGTAAATGGAGGGGAATACAGCGCAAATGGAACAGTAGAGTTAAAGATAAATGCTGACTACTCGTATGCCGATTCTATGGCTTTAGAGATAGGGGAGGAGAAAGTTAGTCTACAGCCCGAACAAAAGACGCTTTTTTACACCTTTCCCGTTTCATTTCCCATCATTGACACTACCCGTAATGTGAAGATTAAGTTCACCGTCTATGGAGAGAATGGATCGATTGATTCTTCGAGTCAAACCATCATCGTTCACGATCTCAACTGGAACTTTATCTGTGGAGAGTCTTGGATAGATCCAAGGGATGGAGAGGAATATGCAACTGTTCGTGTTCCTGAAACGGGGGAATGCTGGTTTGCCGAAAATCTGCGATATGGTCAGCCGATTGATGTATTGGAAGCTCCTGTTTCAGGCGATACGATCCCCCAATTCTATTGGGAAGGAAATGATTCAGCCAATAGTTTTAAAGGAGCACTTTATACCTTCAGAGAGATACTCAAAGCAGGCAAGGAGCCTTCAATTAATACTTCTAGTATAGATACATTGGTCTTGGGAGGCCAAGGAATTTGTCCTTTTGGCTGGCATATACCCTCTGATACTGAATGGTTAAAACTTGAAGATGCACTGGGAATGCCCGCATCTCAACTTAATATTGATGCAGGTGCTATATGGAGGGGAGAAAGTGTGAATATGAGGCAGCGACTAATAGATGCTATTTCTGTAAAGTCTGTAATTACCTATTATTCTGCGAGCGATACGAGTAATATTTGCAGTCCATATGCTTTTAGCCCTTTAGGTCTACAATCCTATCTGTGGACCTATACTCTACAAAGTACAACAAGTAATTTGCAATGTGCAGGTGTTTTTAGAAAGGTAGATTTTCGAGCTAATCCCGCTAGAGGTATTAGAAGGTCTCATTCAGGAAATGCAATTTATACCGCCTGCGTGCGCTGTGTACAGGACTAATGATCAAGTGGCTATGAAGAATATATGGAAAGCGAATTTTATTTTTCTCATGCTTTGTGTAACTGCCTGTGACTGGACACCTGATCGTCTGCCTTACGCGGATTTTGATATTGATCCAGAGTTTCCATGTATCGTACCCTGTGAAGTTACTTTCATTAATAAATCTACATTTTATGATAGTTTGCATTGGGATTGGGGGGATGGGAGAGATACTTTGGTTGTAGGAGAATTAGCGTCATTGGTACATACTTACAAGCAAACCTTTCCCAATGGTATGGAGGTTACGCTCACAGCCTATAGAGACGAAAAGGTAGATCAAATCACCCAGGAAGTAGTTGTGAATGAACCAGGGATAATCATTCCCAATTTTTCATTTGAGTTTTTGAATGAGAATCAATTTTATCCCACTACGCTACGCTTAAAAAATGAAAGCATTTGGCCTCAGGATGATTCTTTGACGTTTGATTGGAGAATAGAAGATTTAGAGAATGGTCAGACCATTTTTTCTTCAATCGAAGCTAATCCTTTGGTGCTATTTGATGGTGGAGATAGAATAAATGGTCAGTACTTGGTTAAGTTAAAGGTAAGAAGTGCTATTTCTCAGTTTAGTCCTCCTGAAGAGACCCAAGTCATTGATATCAGATTGAAAGCCTCGTTGACGGCCACTTGCAATAGTTGCTATGTGGATAGTACGTTGCGTTTTCTGGATGGTACACAAGGAGTTAAGGATCAGTATATGATCGACTGGGGCGAAGGTATAGGCTGGCAAAGCTATAAAGACTTCCCTGAAACTCACGTGTATGAAAGTGCAGGCACCTATACGATTCAGTATGCAGTAAGGGGAAAAGGCGTACTGTCTGATACAATAGAGGAAATCGTAGAGATTGTGGATAGAAATGCTGCCTTTAGTTGTGGGGACATTTGGTATGATTCGAGAGATGGGAAGGGGTATAAAACAGTTTTTGTCACGGAAACAGGGCAGTGTTGGTTTGCTGAGAATCTTCGATATGGAGAGCCAATCGATTCAATAAAAATCCCTACTTTAGGTGATGATATACCTCAGTTTTATTGGGAGAATTATGACTCAGTAAACGCTTTAAAAGGAGGACTTTATAATTTTCAAGAGATAAGTTTATCAGGGGAGACTCCTATCATAAATACTCCAAATCCAGATCCACCTACAACAGGTAATAGAGGCATTTGTCCCTTGGGATGGCATATCGGCTCTGATACTGAATGGATGGATCTTGAGCGAGGATTGGGTATGACAGAATCAGAGATTCAATTGATCAACGGGGCTCCATGGAGGGGAGAGGGGATTAACATTAGGCAGAAATTGATAAGTAGGTTATCAATTGAACCTGTTACTAGTTTTGCCTGTTTCAATGACGAGAATACATTTGATTGCTTAGAATGTACGCTCGGACAGTTTCCTCCTAGTATACATTTTTGGACGTATACCACAGAAAGCTCAAATTACATGTCGTGTTCAGGAATCTTTCGGAGGATTGACTTTGGTATAAATCCCTCCCCAGGAATAATGAGATCTCATTCTGATAGGAATTTTTATACCGCCTGCGTGCGCTGCGTACAGGACTAACCTCCAATCTTACACTCCTCTATCGGGCTAGAGATTCACGCTCTCTAGCCCGATATTTTTTGCCCAACCTTTTTCCTTATTTCCAGTATACATTAGTATAATCAAAGTTTAAACATTGATTATATGGAGTCAGAAAAAATACATCAATCTATACAAGCACTTAAGCAAGCAGATACCGCCCACGACATCCATCCTTTGCTCAAAAAACGATGGAGTCCACGCGCATTTGCTGATCGAGATATTCCTCAAGAGATCTTGAACGAGCTCTTTGAGGCTGCTAGATGGGCTGCTAGCTCGATGAATGAGCAGCCATGGCAATACGTCTACGCACGCAAGGGGACACAAGCCTTCGACGAAATAATCCAGCGTGTCATGCCTGGCAATCAAGTCTGGGCCAAAGAGGCACCAGTTATACTGGTTGCTTTGAAGCGAAGCACTTTTGAGCGCAATGGCAAACCCAATCCAGGAGCCAATCACGATCTGGGCATGGCCAATGCACAACTGGTACTTCAAGCTGCACATCGAGACATCTACGTACATATGATGGGGGGATTTTTCAGGGATCAGATGAATGATTACCTCCAATTGGAAGAAAATGTAGGGTCAGCAGTTGTCATGGCACTGGGGTATATGGGAGAAGTAGATCAGCTCGAAGAACCTTACAAGAGTAGAGAAACTACCCCCAGAACCCGTAAACCTATTTCAGCGTTTGTCAAAGCATTAAACTAATACTTGAGAGAAGCGAATCGAAAAGGGTATTTTTCCAGTCTCATATCTTGAGCGTAGCGAAACCCCTATTGGGATCGTTTTTCTTCTTTCATATTCTCTTACTACAATGGATCGAAAAAACTTTCTCAAAAAATCCCTATTAGGAGCGGCAGGTCTGGCTGCTGGAGGGGCAGCTCTAGGTAAGTCCTCTGAGGTACGTCAGTCCACCTACGACAAACTCATGGAGCAAGTCGGATTTAATCATTTACCTAATAAAGAGATTACGACCGTGAAGAGTGTCCTTCATAAGGCAAGTACGCGGGGACATGCCAATCACGGCTGGCTCAATTCCCATCATTCTTTCAGCTTCGCGAACTACTACAATCCCGATCGCATGCATTTTGGAGTACTCCGTGTGTTGAACGATGATACGGTTGCGCCAGGAAGAGGCTTCGGAAGACATCCGCACGACAACATGGAAATCATTTCCATCCCGTTAGAAGGTGATTTGGAGCATAAAGATTCCATGGGGAATGTGGCCGTCATCAAGCAAGGAGATGTGCAAGTGATGAGCGCAGGGACAGGAATTTACCATAGCGAGTTCAACAAAAATCGCAACAAGCAGGTGAAATTCCTTCAAATCTGGATGTTTCCGCACACACGCAACGTCAAGCCGCGCTATGATCAGATTACACTGTCGACAGGCAATTTGAAGAATAAGTTATATCAGATTCTTTCTCCCAATGCTGATGATGAAGGTGTATGGGTACACCAGAATGCATGGTTCCATATGGGAGAACTGGATCAGGGTAAGACCATCAATTATCCGCTCAAAAGTCCACGAAATGGAGTATATACCTTTGTTTTGGAAGGCAATCTAACCATCGCTGGCCAAGCTCTGAGTAAGCGTGATGGATTTGGCGTTTGGGATACAGACGCAATTGACATCAAAGCCGATAGTCATGCCAAGGTCCTCCTCATGGAGGTACCTATGGACCTTCGCTAACGCATGAGGTAGATACAATGATAAGCCGTACCCTCATGCAAAGATTTGAAGGGTACGGTTATCTTTTAGATGATGCTCCTCTGTTCATGCTGATATAAAAACGCTCATTTAACATAAAAAACGAACCTGAGAATATCATGAATACAATTATACCTGGCTGTCCTTCACCCTGGCCCGAACTCAACTATCAGGCTTGGGGGGATACGTTGAAAACGATCCATCAATGGACACAGATCGTAGGGAAAATTCGCCTTCAAGCGATGCCTTGGCAAAACCACTCATGGCATACGACCCTCTACGTGACTTCACGTGGATTTAGTACAGGGAGTATGCCCTACAAGAATGGATTATTTGAAATAGAATTTGACTTCGAAAGTCATGTATTGATCATTCGATCTACCTTCAGGGATGAGATTCATATTGAATTAGATGGAAAAAGTGTTGCAGATTTTTACCAGACGCTTTTTGCGCATCTCCAATCTCTCCAGATTCACATAGACATTCATGCCAAGCCAAATGAAATGGAGGAAGCGATTCCATTTGCTGAAAATACCCAGAACAAATCCTACAATAAGGAAGCAGTGGTTAATTTCTGGCAGGCAGCTGTGAGTATCCACAATGTCTTCTTGAGGTTTCGTTCTAGATTTACAGGCAAATGTAGTCCTGTACATCTATTTTGGGGTGCTTTTGATATTGCGGTGACACGTTTCTCTGGTCGACCTGCTCCCTTGCACCCAGGCGGGATGCCCAATATGCCGTTAGAAGTGATGCAAGAAGCCTACTCTCAAGAGGTGAGTAGTGCAGGTTTCTGGCCTGGGAGTGACGCCTTTCCCGAACCGATTTTCTATTCCTATTGCTATCCTTCTCCCGATGCTTTCTCTACGTACAAGGTAGCACCTGAACAAGCATTTTGGAGCAAAGATCTAGGAGAGTTTATGCTGAAATATGAGGATGTACGTACAGCGGATGACCCTGAAGCGATGCTAATGGCTTTCTTAGAATCTACCTATGAAGCAGCAGCAGAAACAGGAAATTGGGATAGAGAAAGCTTGGAAACTCACACGGTTTGGTAGGTTTTTGGGGGATTTCTATGGAGAAAGGAAATTCACTGTATTTTTGAGTATGAAAACGACCATTGTGACAGGAGCCTCCAAGGGATTGGGGGCTGCTTTAGTAGAAAGATTGTTAGAGCTTGAGCATTATGTCATCGGAATTGCTAGCTCCGATCCTCAGTCCTGGCAGATTACATCACATGCGTACTTTACGCCTATCCAAATGGATCTCTCCAATCCGAAGCTTATAGAGGAAAAATGGTCCTTCATTGGATCTCACGTAATGGCTTCTGAGCCTAGATCTATTCACCTCATCCAAAATGCAGGAATCCTTGAACCCATACAGCCGCTCGGCAAAGGAGATGTGGCAAGTAAAATCGCTAAAGGACTTACAGTTAATTTGATGGCTCCCATGATGCTAATGCACATGTTTATCCGCCGTTGGCAGTCTTGGGACAGGGATAAACGCATCATGAATATCTCATCGGGTGCAGGTCGAAAGCCCTATCCGGGCTGGGGGATGTATTGTAGTAGTAAGGCAGGCATCGACATGATGAGTAGGGTAGGGGCTGTGGAGCAGGAAACACAACCTCATCCTGTGAGGATCGCTTCAGTCGCCCCTGGAGTCATCGATACAGACATGCAGACACTAATCCGAACCCAAACGGTCGAAGATTTTCCTCCGATTGCGCGTTTTCATCAACTCAAGGAAGCAGGTCAATTATGGAGTCCTGCATATGCGGCGAATCTCTTGATTGACTATCTACACAGCAAGACATATGGAGATGAAGCATTATTTGATATTCGAGAATGGAAAATCACGTGAGCAAGTGATCATAGATTTTAAGTATTCTTAGGTTACGCATCAGACCTTCAAAGGGACATATAGACGTGTAATTGGGAAATACACTTTTTTAGCTTAAGGATGGTCTGCATCAGGACCAACTGAGTCGGGGATCTCGTATCTCCGGCTTTTTCATTTTCCGTTACCCTCCCCCGCCCTTTGTCTCCCGACATGGGGGTAGGTTTCGATACGCCATGAATGGACGCATCTACAAAGCGGTCTTTTTTCTCCTTTTACAAATAAAAACAGCCTCCCGCATCTGCAAGAGGCTGTTTTTCTCTATCTCAAAAGCAATACTTTCGTCTCTTATTCTCGAAGTTCCAAAAGGAACGATCTCTCATCTCATCGTCTCCAAGAGCTTTAGCGCAACAAGGTGATCTCTCCCTTGTACACCTTCTCCCCATTCAAGACGAGGTTGTAGTAGTACACACCTACGGGGAGTCTGTTGCCATTGGAGTTGTTGCCATTCCAGAAGTTGTTGCTTCCCGATTCGGTGCGGAAGACCCTTCTTCCCCATCTGTCCATCACCTCGAAGGTGTAACGCTCATTTCCTGTGTACTCAATCACCAAGAAATCGTTCTTCCCATCTCCGTTGGGGGAGAAGACATTGGGGACGGTCAAGTCAGGCTCAATGATCAGGAATCTACCATAGCTGATCGAGTTGTTACATCCATTGGCATCGGTGATCGTCAGGGTGACGGTGTACTCACCCGCTAGGGTGTAGACATGCTCGGGATTCTGCTCCCTTGAGATCGATCCATCTCCAAACTCCCAGTACCATGCCACCGCTGCGCTAGTAGAAGCATCC
>JBCBPW010000013.1:0-93219 GCA_039820545.1 Bacteroidota bacterium
CCGTGTTTCACTTTTTTATTTGTATAGGTCCTTCCAATCTTGCTACTCCTTCACCTTCTGCTGGCGCAAAAAGGCCATACTCTTTTCGATTTGCTTGTCCACATCCTTGATCTTTTGAATGCTGTAGATCAGGCTTCGCTTTTTGCCATCTGTGATCTTCTCAAAGATCCCTCTGGCCCACTCATCCTGTGCAAGCAGTACTTGTAAAGCTTCCGGTATCTCTACCCCCAGCGGATTGGGATCTTCTTCAATGGTGAAGCTGACCGAGTCTCCCAGCGTTTTCTTGAGTTTCTTCAATACACGTGTAGCGACAATGATGAAAAAGTTGCCATCTCCTAGATGATTCAATCCGCAGGAGAAAGACACTTCCTCGTCTAGGGTACATACGAGCCTTGTAGCACGCCCCTTTTCATACTGAGACACTGTTTCGGCATCAATTTTCAGGAAAAAGTACCCTCCTTTTCGTTTTTCTAGCTGTCCGATCTGTTGTTCAAACTGAAGTTTCGGCATAATCAGTGTTGGGTTAGAGGTCGAGCCATGGCGTGGAAGTCAAAGGCTTCTATTCCAATTTGAAACTTATGCTCGCCCACTTTTACAAAATCATTTCGCTCATAAAACCTGATCGCTCTCAAGTTGCTATTGAGCACCGATAACCAGATTTGCTCGAATCTAAGCTCTGCTGCCTTATCAATCATTTGATGCTGCAGCTCATAGCCGATCTTCATCGACAGAAAGTCACGGAGCACATAGATCTTTTGGAGTTGGCAGACATTTTGATTTGCAATGAAAGAGGTCGGGGAATGCAACTTGAGCTTGGCGTAAGCTACGGGAAGACGGTCCACTGTCGCAATCCAAAATAGGTTATCTGGTTTTTGGAGGCTTCGCTCGATTTTGTCTACTGCATAGGTTCGTTCATGATACTGAATCAGATCATTTTTGTCTCTAAAGAGATGGCCAAATGTCTCGTTGAATGTGACACGTCCCAAGAGGGAAATGGCCACTACATCGTCTAAGGTGGCAGGTTTTATTTCGAATGCAGACATAGCAGTATCCTTGGCTCATGAATGTACCGTGAAGTTTCTTCTTCACGATTCGATCACAAGTTAGAGGATTTCTGAATACGGGAAGTGATTTATTTGGTATCGCTTGTATCCATATCTCCGATCTCGTCAATCATATCTAGTGTTTGAGAAGCTTTTTTCTCCCAAACATTTTTTAGGATGAAATAAAGCCCTACGCACGATCCTATTCCAAAAGGCATGGCCAAAAGTGATAACACGATATCATTCCACTCTTCAATATTCCCCCAATCAAATATTAGGAATAGAATACCTAAGATCAGACCTCCCAGAAAGGCTCCAATGTAGTAGGTTATGACCCCTAGAACGGCAAAACCCCACTTCGACTTATCATGGTCCTCCGCAAGGTCAAAAAAATACTTGCCGATAAAATAGATGAGTAATATACCGAGCATGTTTTCAAATGATTTAGTGCATGAATCTATAAGATAAATGTATAGAAAATCTCCTTGCTTTCTACTTATGGAATTGAACTTTTACTCCGATAAATAGATGCCTCCCACCGGCAGGTTCGTAGTATCGCCCCCCAAAGGCATTGATACGGATATTGGCAAAATATGGTGTGTTGG
The DNA here is from genome assembly GCA_039820545.1 of Bacteroidota bacterium. Classification (GTDB taxonomy): domain Bacteria; phylum Bacteroidota; class Bacteroidia; order J057; family J057; genus JALEFZ01. The sequence goes on from JBCBPW010000013.1 coordinate 1,649, forward strand.
TAAGATTATTGACTCCTACATACGGTTGGGCATCCCATTTTTCCCTCAAGAAGTTCCAGCCCAAACGTAGGTTTATTATTGTATAAGGAGCAATTTCAACAGCATTTGCATCATCAGCGAAGACCTGCCCACGATGCTGCAACCAGGCCCGTCCAAAGAATCCCTCTTCTTTTTGATAAATAACGGCCACATATCCCTGATGATTGGGGAGACCTGGCAATTCATTTCCTTCCAGATTCTCTCCATCTGCTATATAGGATCTGTAGCGATACACAGCGTACGTATAGGCTACCTCTGTTCGTAAGTTGGGGGTCCATAGATAGTTCCCATTTACCTCTAGTCCAGTTCGTCGAGAGGCACCCGCGTTTCTATAGAAAGTACGTCCGGGAAAGTCTGCAAGCTCATATGGCACCAATTCATTTTCAAGGAAAATAAGGTAGCCTACAGCTTGGTACTGGAATCCATTTCCGATGCGTCCTTTGAATCCACCCTCCAAGTTTTGAGCGGTCTGTGGCTGAATCTCTGGATTGAAACCTCCTAGTCCACTGGGATTGTTGCTTAACTCAGTCAAAGTAGGTGTCTCAAAGGATACGGAGCTGTGTACGTATACGTAATGCTCTGTATAAACATCTTCTCGTCCATCTAGCCATTTATAGGAAATCCCTCCACTTGGACTCCACTGGGTGTAACTCAGTTGCGCAGATTGGTCTTCGTCTGCGAGGAACTGGTCCTCTAAGCCAATGCCTAATCTGTCCCAACGAATACCCAAATCCAGTGTCAAACTTCTCGTAGAAAGGGGGGACAAACTTTGTAGGAGAAATACACCTACATCGGAGAAGGATTCTTTTTGATCTAGCGTGAGATCTCCTCTCTCCCCATTCATATTCATGAAGCGCTGCCGATCGTCCTGCTGAAGATCCACATCTAGTCCAGCAGTAAGCATATAATAACCCCAGACACCTGATTTTTTGAACTCATAGTCTATCCCTCCCCCACCAAATAGACGATCAAAAGCTACAGCTCCTCCAAACTGGAAGGGAAGGAAATTGGAAAAATCTCGTTGGGTGACTTGCAGGCGAGCCGAAAGTCCATGTACAACATGTACACTATTTGGAGAAGGGTACCATAATTTTGTGGACTTCAGCCCGATCATGCCCTGGCTGACACTTTCTCCTGCGCCAAAATCTACATTTCTCCCCCTGGCTTGTCGCCTATTTTCTTCCACCTCATCTAAGGTCAGTCCTCCTGGATCTTGTGCTAGGGGACTGTTGAGATAATTGGCGATGAGAGTGATCGTGTGAAAGGGCTTCAACGTGTAGCTCCACCTGCCATGAAAAAAGTCGTTTTGCACTTGGCTATGGGCTCGATACCCCTGGTTGACGGTGCGTGCCCCATAGTATAATTGGCTTAGATTTTCTCCTGCGTAGCTGGCGCGCATTTGATAGCGCTGGAAGCCAAACCCGCCTAACGCCAATCCTCCATTTAGCTGAAAGCCCTCCTCTGGTGATGCTGTAGTCAAGCTCACGACGCCTCCAGCGGCATTGCCATATAGTCCTGAGGAAGCCCCTCTCAAGACTTCGCCCCGCGAAAGGATCCCTGGATCTACATTGTCTAATTGTCCCTGACCATCTGGCGTCGAAAAGATGAATCCATCCACGACCAGTTTGATCCCGCGGATACCAAAGGGTGCGCGCGCCCCAAAACCCCGAATAGAAAGTCGCACGTCCTGAGCAAAATTCTCTCCATTACTCGCCAACAAACCTGGTACGCCCACCAAGGATTCCGTCAAACTCAACTGCTGCTGCCCTTCCTGAAACTGTGCTTCTGAAATCAAGTTGATTGCGCGCGGGATCGAATGTTGGAACCCTCTTATACGAGTGGCTCTAATTACCACAGAGTCTGTCACGATACCTACGAGTGTATCTTGACTATACGCAGAGAGCATATATAGACAGGAAAGAAGAAAAATGATCCTTTTCATAGATAGATTTTGGAGGGACAAAAGTAGCCGTTTTTTCTCCTAGAGATGCTAAGGAATCCTCAAAAAATCTGGGAAGAGTTGTCTTTATCCCAAAAGATTCGACTATACTTAAAGACCAAAACCACATCCATATGTTCCGATACCTCCTACTTCTTAACTTACTCTTAAGTGCCTTGATCCTGTCTGCACAAGACATATTGTTGACTGAGGATTTTGAGGACACAACCACTGTCTTTAGCCTTAATACAGAAGGAGGGCCGCTCGGAGGTACAGGAGCTACCAGGTACAATTCATGGATCATCAATGAAGTCTACACGGGGGGAAGCGGCACATTAGCAGAGTGTATTTTGGGGCTGCTTTTACCCTATAATGTTCCTGCTACTTCAGCTCAGCCTATGAATATCACGAACGCCCCACAAAGTCGCTATATGCACATCGTGAGTGATACCGCACGAGCTGACGGCATCGGAAATGCGAACTTCTTAGCACCTGACGGCTTTTGTTTTTTTGCCCAGCAATATGTGGCAGAGATGCCGACGGGCATACAGACAGCAACTTATGACAGTGTCGAGCTTTCCTTTTATTGGATTTGTGGGGTGGGGACCGCGTCTACTGGGACACCAGGTGTCTATGGAGAGTTGCTGTATAGCATAGATGGAGGCATGAGTTGGACGCTGCTGGCAGGTTCTAATACGTTCAACAGCCAAACGAGCTGGACCCAATCCGTCTTCTCTCTTCCTGCATTTGCAGGTCAGTCGGATCTGAGATTTGCCTTTCGATTTGTCAACGGACTTGTATTGAGTGCTTCTGATCCTGGATTTGCGATAGATCAAATGCAAGTTACAGGCTTCACACAGACGAGCATAACAGCAGATAGTGTGGATGACCGTAGATTTTGTAGCAGCATTGGAGGGAGCAGCACGCTCTATTTTACTTCTCAGGGAAATTTTGGTGGGAGCAATGTAGTGATAGCAGAACTCTCAGATGAAAATGGAGATTTTTCTAATCCCACTTCGCTGGGAATTGTTCCTGGTGGGCTTAGTATGCCGATTACCATCCCTACGGCGCTTGCCCCAGGGACAGGTTACCAGATTCGTATCACGAGTAGCACGCCTGCGCTTATAGATACATTGGATGGATTCCTTATCCTAGATCCTCCACCCGTTCAAGGGCAGATCGTGTTTGACCCGCCTGTCGTGTGCTTAGGCGCGCCTGTCACGGTCACTACCCAAGGAGGAGTGGGAAGTCTGCAGTGGGTGGTTGCTACCGTGACAGATACTACCTTGAGTACAGGAGACAGCACAATGATTGCTAAGGTGGAAGCTGTCACCCGTGTGCGGATCGTGACTGCCTCAGGGTTGTGTCCTGCCGATACTTCGAAGTTTGTCAATGTTCCTATTGATCCTATCCAATCGGATTTTACCTTTTCTCAACCGACCTTCACCGACTTCTTCTTTTTTGATGCTTCAACCAATGCTTCAGCATGGAGCTGGGATTTTGGTGGACTAGGAACGAGCGGTTCTTCTAATCCTACATTCAGCTTTCCTGGGAATGAGATGTACACTGTATGTCTGGAAGCCACGAGTCCTGCAGGATGCAAAGACACCTCTTGCCAAGAGATTTCGACGGTCGATGTATCATCTATTGAGGTGCCTACTTGGGCAGGAGAGATCCAGATAGGTCCTGTACCTGTCTCCCAGCGACTAAATATCTATGGTCCTGATCATCTGATATATGATAGAATTTTCGTACAGGATTTAACGGGAAAGATTTGGGTGGAGGAAGCAAATATTCATCTTCCCCATCAAATTTCCGTGGAAGCACTCCCTGAAGGTTTTTTTATCCTAAATCTTGTCGCAGAGGGAGAGACTTTTGGGGTGAAATGGCTACACCTTCGTTAAGGGGGGGACTTTGTTGTCCATAGAGATCTATGCGCTAGGTATTTATTCGCGATAATCATTATTTACCTCGAATAAATATTCAATTTCTGTTTAGACTTTCTTCGCGCTTTATCGTATTATTGACTCATACAATAAAGTGGATTCAAATTTACCCAATCATGAAGATTCAGAAACTTTTGGTATTAAGCCTTCTTGTAGGTATATCCTATGGGTGGGCACAAGACTTTGCATTCGACGAAATCCCATCTGAGCTGGCAGAAGATGTACAGGCAGTCGTCCGCTATGATAGGACAACCATTGAAGTAGAAAACGCCTCTCGTGCAGTGTGGAAGCAACAATATGCAGTTACGATACTAGAAGAAGATGCCGTTTCTTATGGCTTTATCAATATTCCCTACGACAAGAACTTCTCGAAAGTCCGCAACATTGAGGCAGCGATTTATGACAAAAATGGCAAGCGTATCTCTAAAATTAAGTCCAATGAATTTGAAGATTTTCAACCTTCTGATTACACCAGCTTGGCCAGCAGCATTCGCTTGATCACGGCACGTGTAGGCTATTCGAAATATCCCTATACCGTCGTCTATTCTTACGAAAAAACCATTAAAGGCATTCATGGATTTCCTACTTTCTACGTCTATCCTGGCTCAAATGTGAGTGTAGAGGAGGCACAAATGGTAATCAAATCTCCTGCTAATTTTGTCATTCGCCATAAGACGGTAAATACAGATGTAGAAGCGCGCATTTTACAAGAGGATGATCAGCGTATCTATAGTTGGGAGTGGAAGAATATGAAGCCGATAGAATCGGAGTACATGAGTCCTGGATTGAGTCAGGTCTGTCCTAAGCTGTTGGTGGCTACGAATACGGTCTCCTTAGACGATTATGAAGGATCAATGGCGAGTTGGCAGGACTATGGTACTTTTTTCTATGATCTCAACAAAGAACGAGATGAGTTGCCACCTGCCATGGTGTCGAAGGTTCATGAGCTGACGGACCCTTTGGATGATCCGTTTGAAAAAATTGATGTACTCTACCGATACATGCAAGACAATACGCGCTATGTGAGCATCCAATTAGGGATTGGAGGATTTCAAACCTTTGAGGCTTCTTATGTTTTTGAGAAGGGATATGGAGACTGCAAGGCGTTGTCGAACTACATGAAGAGTATGCTCAAGGAAATTGGGATCAAAAGCCACCATGTGATCATCGGGGCAGGGAAGGACAGACCTGCTGTTGTGACTGATTTTGTCAGCAATCAATTCAATCATATGATTCTCTGCGTCCCTACCGAGCAAGATACTGTTTGGCTAGAATGTACGAGCAATGTGAATCCTACAGGGTACTTGGGACTATTTACGGAGAATCGTCATGCGCTTGTCTTGACGCCTGATGGAGGAGTATTGACCTCTACGCCCAGTTCGGGTCCTGCCGAAAATGCACAATTTCGCACAGCCAAAGTAGTACTCGATGATGCAGGCAATGCCAAGGTGAAGACAGAGATCCGAGGGTTGGGCAATGCACAAGGCGCATTTACAGAATTTGCAAAAAACCGTACCAAGGAAGATCAAGAGAAGTTTTTGCGAGAATACTGGATTGAAGCCTCTAGCTTTGACTTGGAGAGCTATGAGTTTGAGGTCTTACCGCCAAGCAATCCACCTGAGGCACGTCTCCGCTATGTACTCAGTGCCCGCAACTGGTCCTCGCTTTCGGGTTCCCGCCTATTTTTGACACCCAATGTGCTCGAAAATAACCTCTCCCTTCCACCTATTGTCGATGATCGGACTCAGCCCCTCTGCAATTATGTGCCTAAGCTGAAGCAGGATACCATCACCTATACGTTGCCTGAGGGATACATAGTGGAGGCGATGGATACGGATCCGACGGAGATCAATTGGAAGCATGGAAATTATCGCTCACAGATAGAACTCGTCGATCCACAGACCTTGCGATACACACGTTCGTTTATGTTGGAGCGATTCAACCTCCCTGCTTCTGAATACAATGCTTACCGAAAATTCATCAAATCAGTGATCAAGGCAGATCGACAACAGATCGTATTATCCTCTCGGTCTTAAAAATATTTTGAATAAAAGGGTAATGTTGATGGAGGGTTTTTAAGAAAATCGTTGTTGTAATCATAAAGCAGCGTCACTTTTTATACTTATACTTTCCTTAAACTAGTAGTGCTAGTGTGTGTAGTTTGTATCGGGGAGCCCGCCATGCTCCCCGTTCTTTTTTTTGTACCTATTTTATGTGAAGCATCGCGCCAAATTTCAATGGATCTATATCCTTTCTCAATTTTTTTCTCTTTTTAAAACTATTTCCAAAATTTTGCAGTTAATTTTTTATCTAAAACTTTCAGGAATTTTTGAAAAGATGCAGATCTTACAGTAATTTCTGCTGAGATGGAGGAACTTAGGCACTATCTCTGTAATATTGTAAAAAATCAATGTTTTCATTTTTCCGAAATCTATTCTCTTTCTGAAAAAACATGACCGTTTTTATATGTATTAAGGATAGAGAAGATAAATAAAATCGCCTGATCGTTTTTACCAAGTAAATGGACAGCCAAAGTTTTATCAATCAAGTGTGAGGCATACGAAGCAGAAAAATGTATCTATTGATACTTCGTCTACTCGATTCAGTCCGTCTACATAGCATTTTCAGACAAACACTTTATGCAATTTGCTGACGCAAAAGAAAAGTTTATTCAAGCATGGGGAGCGCTCGGTTCCCACTGGGGGATCAATCGTACCATGGCACAGGTCCACGCACTGCTTTTGATCACACCTGAATCGCTTTCAGCCGAAGAAATCATGAAAACCCTGAATATATCTCGTGGGAATGCGAATATGAATCTTCGTGCCCTGATTGATTGGGGACTCGCCAGTAAAGAGCACAAAGCAGGTGAGCGAAGAGAATACTTTTACGCAGAAAAAGATATATGGCAGGTTGCCAAGCAGGTCATCATCGAAAGAAGAAAGCGAGAACTCAAGCCTGTTCTGCGTGTGCTAGATGAAGTCCGACAGGTAGATGGAGATCCTAACGATCCCGAAGTACAATCCTTCGTAGAGACGGTCACGGGTCTACAGAAGATTGTGGGACAGGCCGATCAGTTTCTAGATGTCATGGTCAAATCTGAAAGAAAATGGTTCTTCGATACCTTGCTTCAGATGTTTAAAAGTAAGGCAGAGGTAGGAATGAAGGAATAATTCCTTGTTCTATTTGTTCAAAAAAGATACAGCAAGAGACTACTCCATGTACGGGTAGTCTCTTTTTATTATTCTACAGTTTCTCTATAAATGGCTGCATCTGCATTTGGAGCTTGTGTGCGGCTATCCTTGCCTGCTCAGCAAAATCTGTCTCTTTACCCGCATAGATGATGCCTCTGCTAGAATTGATGAGTAATCCTCCTTGATCATTCATGCCGTGCTGGCAGACGGCTTCGACAGATCCACCTTGTGCACCGACTCCTGGCACCAGCAGCCATGCCCCTGGTGCCAATGCACGTACCTCCTGCAACTTTTCTGCCTTTGTAGCTCCAACTACGAAGCCTAGCTCTGTCCCATGTGCCTTGGGCCATGTCTGGGCAGTGGTCAATACTCGCTGATATAAAGGTTGGCCCTCGGGAAAGAATTGGAAATCCTGTGCACCAGGATTGGAGGTGAGGCCCAGTAGAAAGACCCATTTCTCCTCAAACTCTAAGAAAGGACCTACCGAATCAGACCCCATGTAGGGCGCTACCGTTATCGCATCGAAGTCATACTGCTCAAAAAAGGTCTGTGCATACATGCGTGAGGTATTGCCGATATCGCCTCGCTTGGCGTCGGCTATGACCATGACTTCGTCAGGAATGATCTCCAGAGTCCTGGAGAGACTCTCCCAGCCTTTGGGGCCTTGGGCCTCATAAAAAGCGATGTTGGGCTTGTAGGCAACGGCCAGATCATGTGTCGCCTCGACGATGGCCCTATTAAAAGCAAAGACGGGATCGGCTTCTTTGTACAAATGAGAAGGGATCTTTTGCGGATCAGTATCCAAGCCTATGCACAAAAGCGACTTTTTTTGACGTACTTGCTGGAAGAGGAATTCTGCTTTCACCTATTTTATTTTTGCTAAATTTACAAGCGAAATACCTCCATTTTTGTCGGACATCCAAATAGCTCGGATCGAACTTGTTACGCACCCTCTCATATATCCCTTCCCCTTCCTTTCTCCTCTATCTCTTGCTAGTTCTTTTGCTGAGAATTCCTTCCTTGCTGGGTGATTTCTTTTTGGCAGAAGAATCCTTGTTTTATGTATTCGCCCAATCCATCAACGAAGGGAATATTCTCTACAAAGATCTCTGGCATGCAGGTCCCCCCCTTATGATCTGGTGGTATCAGGTCGTTCATGCTTTGTTTGGGAGTGGGACCATCATTGCGATGGAGATCTTTGCATGTTTATATGTGTACATTTTGGCACTCTATGTGACGGGGATGTTTGCTGCGGAAAAGCCTTTTCAACGTGCCAGTGTCTTACCTGGGGTCTGGGTGATTTTACTCAGCGCTGTTCCATGGTATACCCAGCAATTTTCGGGGGCACTGGCTATCATGCTTCCTGTGACCATCGGCTATCACGCGTTGATTCAGATCGATGAGAATCGCACCCAAAATTTTGCTCGGATGTTTCGCGCGGGATTCTTTCTCAGCTTGGCAGTACTGATGGCATTCAAGGCGATCTTTCTTTGGGTAGGGGTCCTTATTTCCTATGTATTGTTTCAACGCGCACGCTGGGACGAGCTTTTTTCTTTCTTAGGAGGATCATTTCTGGTAAATTTTGGTGTAGGACTCATGTTATTTCTCAGAGGGAGTTTGAAAAGTTTCTGGGAAGTAGGGTTGCTATTTGATGTGGATCGGTTCGGACAATCGGAGGCATTTTATTCTGAAGTCACACAGACTTCTCCTTGGATCGATTGGTTGATCACAGGAGGATTTGTGATCCTGCTGTGCATCATAGGGATGATACATTTTAGGCTACGCTTCTATTCTTATCTAGCAAAGATTCGAAATCTAGAACTCACCTTATTTGCCTACCTCATCAGTGCTTTGCTTATGCTGGCATTTAAATGGACATGGGTCCGAGCAGAGGATTTCCTGGTATTGATACTCCCCATTTCATTTTACGCCACCAAAACCTTTGATTTTAGGCTGACACGTAGGCTCCAGTGGGTGCTTATCGTACTGATTGCAGCTTTTCCTACATATCAGTATGCGGCATTTCTGCCTGTGTTAGGAAGTGCTTCATTCCCCCCTTCTCAAAATACCCTGAGAGTAGGCAATGCCTATCAGTATTCGGAAGCGTTTGCCGATATACAGGCTCAATGGGAAGGGAAAAAGGTTCAAGATGTATGGATCATGGACCATAGGCCTGAGCTTTATCCCATCTTAGATGTGTTTCCGAGACTTCCATATGTAGACTTTCGAATTGCTTATTACAAGATCCCTGTTTTCGCTTCGGACAAAGATTATCTTGAATGGTCTCAACCCGCAGACTTAGGAGACGTATATGAAGCTTTTAGAAGCTACCCTCCTCAATATATCATCGATCCTGCCGATCGATTTCCCGCACTTGTGCAAAGATTTCCCTTCTTATCTCAGCTTTATGAGCGAGAAAGCAGCGACAAGCATATTATCTATCGAAGAAAAGATTAGTTTTGCAGCATGAAATTTGGCGTCATTACATTTCCAGGAAGCAATTGCGACGAAGACCTATTGTATAGCTTGAGTCAAAACCTCGGGCAGGAAGTCGTCCACCTTTGGCACAAAGACTGCGACCTCCAAGGTTGCGAAGTCATTTATCTACCTGGTGGATTCTCTTATGGAGACTATCTGCGCTCAGGTGCCATCGCCCAGTTTTCGCCTATCATGGAGGAAGTGCATGTCCATGCCCAAAAGGGAGGCTATGTCATCGGTATCTGCAACGGATTCCAAATGCTGACAGAAGCAGGACTTTTGCCTGGTCGCTTGCTTCGCAATCAATCCATGAATTTCATTTGTAAAAATACCTACATCCGTCCCATCAGTAAGTCCGCTGCGCTCACGCGCAATCTAGAGGATCGTCCTTACTTGATCCCCATCGCGCATGCAGAAGGGAACTACTATTGTACAGAGGATGTAATGAAGGAATTGGAGGACAATGACCAAATTCTCTTTAAGTATTGTGATGAGAATGGTACATTCTCCGCCGAATCCAATCCCAATGGCAGCTTGAATCACATCGCAGGCATCACCAATACCCAAAAGAATGTGTTTGGCTTGATGCCCCATCCCGAGCGTGCCTCAGATGAGATGCTCGGCAATGTAGATGGTAAGCGCATTTTGGAAACGTTAATTTCAGCCTAGAGCAAGGCACATTCATCTAACTAATCCCAACAGACAATTCTTCTTTCATGAAAGTTTCATATAACTGGCTGAAGCAATATATAGATTTCGATTATACACCTTTAGAACTCAAAAACATCCTCACGATGCTGGGGCTAGAGGTAGGGAAATATGAAGAAGTAGGAGGCATCCCTGGGAATCTAGAGGGCATCGTCGTAGGACATGTCCTCTCTGCTGAGCAGCATCCCAATGCAGATAAGCTCAAGGTAACCCAAGTGGATATCGGGCAAGAGGAGTCCCTACATATCGTATGTGGCGCACCCAATGTGGCAGCAGGGCAAAAGGTTCCCGTGGCTACGATCGGCACCATGCTCTATCCCTACGGGAAATCTGAAGAAGAAGGCTTTAAGATCAAAAAAGGCAAGATCCGTGGCGAAGTCTCTATGGGGATGATCTGTGCAGAAGATGAAATGGGCCTCGGCGCAAGTCACGATGGAATCATGGTGCTAGATGAAAGCTTGAAGCCAGGTACGCCCTTCCGTGAGGTAGTAGAGCTGGATCAAGACTTCGTATTGGAGATCGATCTGACACCCAACCGTGTCGATGGTTCCCATCATTATGGCGTGGCGAGAGATGTGGCGGCTTACATGCGTACAAAACCCCGTCTTCCTGAGTTGAAACTCGACAAAGCCCATCCTACGAAAAAGAATCCTATCCCTGTCACCATCGGAGATGCAGACCGTTGCAAACGCTATGTTTCTATCTACATCGAAGGTGTGGAGGTCAAGGAAAGCCCTGACTGGCTCAAGCAACGCTTGCAAAATATCGGGCTACGCCCCATCAACAATGTAGTAGACATCACCAATTTCGTCTTGCACGAGTTGGGACAGCCCCTGCATGCATTCGATGCAGACCAGATTGCGGGTAGTCAGATCATCGTGGATACACTGCCCGAAAAACAGAAATTCACCACGCTAGATGATATCGAGCGCGACCTGCTGGCAGGAGTGGATCTGATGATCAATGATGGAGATAAACCTCTCTGTATCGCAGGTACGATGGGGGGCTTGAATTCAGGAGTGACATTCGAGACGAAAAATGTCTTCCTGGAGTCGGCATACTTTGACCCTGGAACGGTCCGCAAGACAGCCAAGCGACTGGGCATCAACAGTGATTCTTCTTTCCGCTTCGAGAGAGGGGTAGATCCCGCCATGACGAAAATTGCGGCGATTCGTGCAGCAGATTTGATCATGGAACTCGCAGGTGGAGAAGCTTCTGAAATCGTTGATCAGCAGGTGGCGGAGTTTCCACATTTCGAAGTAGATTTGTCGATCAAGAAGACACAACGCCTCATCGGAAAGCAAGTCACACGTGAGGAGATCATCGAAATTCTTCAAGCGTTAGAAATTGAAGTATCAGGAGAAGGAGATCTCTTAAGCCTCAAAGTGCCTCCCTACCGTGTGGATGTACAGCGTGATGTGGATGTGATCGAGGATATTTTGCGGGTGTATGGCTACAACAATGTAGAGATTCCCACGAAGCTCAATGCCAACTTGAGTTTTGATCAATATCGCGATGTCTACAGCCTCAAGGAAACATATGCCAACTATCTATCAGCCAATGGGTTTTATGAGATCTTGAATAACTCTCTTATTTCGGCTAGCTATGGCGACGACAAAGCCGTACCTATCGTGAATCCTCTGAGTGAAGAACTAGGGATCATGCGTCAGTCGATGCTTCCAGGCGCATTAGAGGTGGTCTTATACAACCAGAATCGTCAGATAGAAGGCTTGGCTGTTTATGAGTTTGGGAAGACTTATAAGCTCGCGGGCAATGGCTATGATGAGAAGGAATGGCTGGCACTTACGGTGAGTGGTGTCAAGCATCCTATGCACTATGCTTCCAAGGCCCCCAAGGCGGCGATGACTACGCTGACGCGTGAGGTGGACCGTCTGCAATCCTGGATGGGCTTCACTGGCAAGATGCGTGAGTGTGAGGAGGAGATGTTTGATTATGGAATGGAAATGGTCGTCAATGGAAAAATTCTCTTAAAGTATGGGAAGGTCAATACAGAGATGGGACAGAAGTTTGGGCTGCGAAACGAAGTCTTCCACTTGTTGATCGATTGGAAGCAATTGGTAGATTTATACTTCAACAACAAGGTAAGTTTCCAGCCGATTCCGCAGTTCCCGAGTGTACGTCGCGACGTCTCCATGCTCATCAACAAGGGGATTTCCTTCGCAGAGATGCAGCAATTGGTCGGACGTGCCAACCCTAAGTTGATTCGTGAAGTTGCACTCCATGATGTCTACATGGGCAAAGGCATTGATCCTGACAAGAAAAGCTATTTAATCTCTATCGAGCTGCGCGATGACAACAAGACGCTTGTAGACAAAGCGGTAGATAAGATCATGCAGCGTGTCACCTCCCTTTTGGAGAAGGAGTTAGGAGCGGAGATGAGAAAATAATCAGAAGCATGGTTCATTTTTCATAGATCACGTTTTAGGGCCATATGAAAAATGAACCATGAATATTTGAAACATGCTAAACATTTGTTTTATAAATATTTGCGACCATTTGGTTCAAGTATCATATGAACCTATTTGTAACTTTGAATAATTGGGAAAAAACCCTTACTTTGACAGTTAGAGGTGAAATAGGATGAATGAATTGCTCCTAAAACTGCAAGAAGCCAATCGAGCCGTCAACCAGCTCATGCAAATGTTGGAAAAGGCAAAGGAGGAGAAAGAAATACTCTCACGAAAGGTAGTGGAATTGGAGCAATCAATTGACGACAAACAGCATGCCTATGATGAATTAATCGAAAGGTATGAAGCAATTAAGCTCGTCAAAGTCATTGAAAATCCTGAGGTAAAAGCCTCTGTACAAGAAAAAATAGATTGGTATTTAAAAGAGATAGATACTTGTCTTAAAAACTTTGGAGATTAGCAATACTGGCAATCAGAGAAACATTGGAAAAGTACGCCATCACCATTACAGTACTAGGTCGCCAGTTTCCGGCAAGAGTAGATAGTGAAGAGGCAGCAGTGATTCAAGAAGCTGCTCAGTCAATCAACGCAAAAATGAAAGCCTTTAAGGCCGAATATAAAAATCAAGATGACCTCAACATCGCCATTATGTGTTGTCTTGATATCATGACAGAGTACCTCGCCCATCGGACCCAGAGCAATGGGCAAGTACAGACGGTGCTCAATGAACTATCGAATCTTGAAGAGAAACTGAGCCAGTCCTTAGCCATCGCTAAGGAACTGTAATGCATGGAATATGCCTTTGCGGTCTTCTATTTAACTTTTTTTCATGCATAAAAGCAGAAACTCATGGAGATAATAATAGGACTGGCAATCGGGCTAGTCGTTGGCATTGCCGCAGGGTATGTCATCAACCGATTCTTCCTAAAAGCAGCAAACACCCGTATGATAGAAACGGCGAAAGTAAAAGCCGAGAGCGTCATCAAAGAAGCGGAGCTTCGCGGAGAAAACATTAAGCAAGAGCGGATCAATCAATCCAACGAAAAGTACCAGCAACTTAAGTCTAAGTTTGAGAACAACGCCAAAAAGGAGAAAGAGAAGCTCGACGTTCGCCACAACAAGTTGAAGCAGCGTGAGCAAAGCATCCAGAGCAAGGAAGATAAGCTTCGCAAAGAGTCCAACGAGGTAAAGAATCAGCAGAAGAAGATTGACGCCATTCGTGAAAATCTTACCAAGCAGGTCGAAGTCATCGGAAAGAAGCAAGAAGAGCTGGAAAAGCTTCGCCATAAGCAAGTAAAAGACCTGGAAAAAATAGCGGGTCTTTCTGCGGAAGATGCCAAGGCAAATCTAGTCGAAGCACTCAAAGAAGAGGCGAAGACGGAAGCTTCGGCTTATGTAAAAGACATCATGGAGGAGGCCCAAATCTCCGCCAATAAGCAAGCCAAAAAGGTCATTATCGAGACGATCCAGCGTACAGCTGCGGAGCAAGCCATCGAAAATACAGTCACAGTTTTCCCTCTTGAAAACGATGAAATCAAAGGTCGGATCATCGGGCGTGAAGGTCGCAACATCCGCGCGCTAGAAATGGCTACGGGGATTGAAATCATTGTAGACGATACACCTGAGGCGATCATTCTTTCTGGTTTTGATCCTGTACGTCGTGAGATTGCCCGTCTCTCCCTACATAAGCTCGTCACGGACGGTCGTATTCACCCCGCCCGTATCGAAGAAGTCGTCAAGAAGACGACTAAGCGCATCGAAGAAGAAATCATCGAAACAGGTGAGCGTACCGCTATCGACTTAGGCATACATGGGCTGCGTCCTGAAATGATTCGTATGGTGGGCCGCATGAAGTATCGCTCCTCTTACGGACAAAATCTGCTGAAGCACTCCCGAGAGGTTGCCAATCTCTGTGCAATCATGGCATCCGAACTCAAACTAGATGTCAAAAAAGCCAAGCGTGCAGGACTCCTACACGATATTGGAAAAGTAGCGGAGGAACACAATGACCTGCCGCACGCTTTGCTGGGGATGGAGATCGCCAAAAAGCTTGGTGAGCATCCCGATGTATGCAATGCCATCGGTGCCCACCACGACGAGATTGAGATGACTTGTTTGATTTCTCCTATTATCCAAGCTTGTGATGCCATCTCTGGTTCGCGTCCTGGTGCCCGTCGCGAGATTGTAGAGTCCTACATCAAGCGCTTGAAAGAGCTCGAAGATCTAGCCCTTTCCTATCCTGGAGTGACCAAGACCTATGCTATCCAGGCAGGTCGCGAGTTGCGTGTCATCGTCGAGAGTGAGAAAGTGACCGACGACAAAGCGGATCAGTTGGCTTTTGATATCTCCCAGCGTATCATGAAGGATATGCAGTATCCTGGCCACATCAAGATCACCGTGATCCGTGAGAAGCGCGCCATTGCTTATGCAAAGTAATACTGATTAAGAGACCATTTACTAGAAATATTTCATGCCTCAGTTGGATTTCAGCTGGGGCATTTTTCTTTCTCCTTACAAGAGCCATGAAATGGTGTATTTGCCACATGCAAAAGGAAGGTTAAGTGAGAAATCCGTAAATATTTTGAACTTTTCCCTTGTCTTATTATTTACTTTTTAGTCTAAGTGTAAAAATCCCCTACTCGCCAAACCTAATCAAACCATTTTCGGGAACGCCATGCCTGAAGAATCCTTCTCCCAACGTCCTCAACAGCTTTTACGTCTGAAAAAGAAAGGGGTAAAAATTTGGACTTGCTGAAGGAAAAATAGAGTGATATTATCCATAAGTCATGGATATCCTTATTTTTGGTCAAATTTCAATTATTTACCTGCCTAGGATCTAATATTATGAGCCGCTTAACGCTACTATTGATTTGGATTTTCTCAGGATCTTCTATGCTTTGTGCCCAGGATTTTCTGGGTTCTGGACGCCTAGAGGCCAATTCTAATGGGACAACCCAAACTGTCCAGTTTGTGAGTACACAGCTAGGAGGATATTTGTATAACGATTCGCAGCGCATGGTTTTCGAAATGAAAACCACTTCCTTTTTCCAAGGACAAACAGTGGATCAGCAGAATATGCTCCGTGAAGTTTGGAAAATGGACGCATATCCCTTGATGTATTTTACATTTGATTTGAATGGGATCGACATGACCCAGTCAGGCAAGTCTAAACTGTCTGTAGAGTGGAAAATGGGGGATCAAGTACAATCTATCCCTGCTGTCATGACGCACAAAGTCAAGGGGAACACAGTCACTGTATCCTGGAGTCTTCCAGTGAGCTTAAAGAATATGGGGTTGGAAATACCCACAGCCTATGTAGATCGCATGAGCGACGAATTCAATTTTAACGTTTCCGACTTTGCCCTCATCCAGAGATAAATCGCTTCTATCCATGAGATATCTTTTTCGTACCCTGTGGTTTCTCTTACCAGGGGCATTGCTTCCTTTTGCCACCTTTGCCCAAGGGCCTTCGAGTTGCTTCAATGCACTTCCACTGTGCCAGACAACTTTTACGCAGCCCGTGGGACCTATAGATGTACCTCCTAATCTCCAGGTAGTCAATAACAACTTATCATGTTTGGGACAAGGAGAGAAAAAAGCACAGTGGTACATCTTTACTGCACAAACTGCGGGAGATGTATGCTTTGCCATCACACCTGTCAATGGCAGCGACGATTACGATTATGCTGTATACAACCTGACCAATGCCGACTGTGGAGACATTGGTGCAGACCCTTCCTTAGAGGTAAGCTGTAACTACAGCGCCAATCTAGGCTGTGGCGGTGTGACAGGTCCGACAGGCCAGAATCTCCCAGGTAATCCTTGCGGAGGGCAAGTCGAATCTTGTATTCCCGTACAGGCGGGTGAGACCTACGCAGTAGTAGTGAGCAACTGGACCCCAGGTTCTACAAGTGGCTACGGCCTAGATTTCTCAGCTAGTACAGCGAGTATTGTCGATAATACACCTCCTACGCTCAATCAAGTTCAAGTAGGTTGTGGTACCTCCGATATTAACATTACCTTTTCTGAAAATGTCACTTGTGCTTCAGTAGATCCATCGGATTTTACACTGACAGGTCCAGGTGGTGTATACACCATCACAGCGGTTACCTCTACTGAATGTCAGATCGGAGGAGATTTCGATAATCAATATTCAGTTACAGTTTCTCCTACGATTACCACTCCTGGAAACTATACATTCAGTCTCGTAGGTTTGGTGGAAGATAATTGTGGAAACCCTGCAACTCTGACGGCTCAGACCCTTCCCTTTTCGGGTCAGTTTGTGAATATTGCCCCAGGTCAGACCAATATCTGTGCGGGTACTCCGACGACACTGACGACGAATCTTAGCGGACTGAGTGCCTACACGTTTGACTGGACGCCGGGTAACCTGACTAGTCCTAGCCCGACTGTCGCTCCCAATGTCACCACGACATACACTGTGACGGCTACAGGTCCTGGGGGATGTGTACTTACAGACGATGTGACAATCCTCGTGAATCCTACCCCTCAAGCTACCTTTACGACACTTGCACAGACCTGTGTAAATGCAGGCACGAACATCACCTACACAGGATCGGCTGGAGGAACAGCCAATTATTTCTGGAACTTTGACAATGGAACCGTCAATACAGGTTCTGGTGGAGGTCCCTACAATATCACCTGGAATACGGCAGGTCCCAAGACGGTTAGTTTGACAGTAGAAAAAGATGGCTGTATCAGTACGCCTTTTACTCAGGCTATTTCGGTAGAAGAAATTCCGACTTCGACCTTCGCCTTTCCCTCTGAGGTGTGTCTTAATAGTGTAGCGGTATTTACGTATCAAGGGAATGCACCTTCTTCAGCTACTTATAACTGGACCTTTCCTGGAGCGACTTACACCAATGGACAAATAGGCCCTTACAATATTAGCTGGAATACACCTGGCACCAAGCAGGTCTGTCTTCAGGTAGAAAATGCAGGTTGCTTCTCTTCCTTTAACTGTCAAGACGTAACGGTCAGACCCGCTCAAAGCACAAGTATTGCCACCGTAGCAGATCAATGCTTCTCAGGCAACAGCTTCACCTTTATTCCTACAGGAGATACGGCAGACTTCTACCTCTGGGATTTCGGTTCTTCTGCATTGCCCCCTCAATTCAACGGTCCTACCCCTCCTCCGGTTACCTATCAGACTCCAGGAACTAAGACCGTACGATTGGTTGCAGGCTCAGCAGGCTGCTCTCCAGATACGTCTTTCGTGACGTTTGATGTGATAGAAGAGCCATCATCTGCATTCAGCGCTTCTACAACAAACTCTTGCTCAGGTGGAACGGTAAACTTTACGTATCAAGGAACGGTGCTAGGACCCAATCAGACCTTCTTATGGGACTTTGGCCCTGGTGCGATTCCGACGAGTTCCACGCTTCAGACACCTCCGACAGTTACCTATACATCAGGTGGCACCAAGTCGGTCACCCTCACAGTCACCAATCGTGGATGCAGTACGCAGACGACGCAGGACATCACCGTCAATGGTTCACCCGTTGCAAGTGCGGGACCAGACAGGGAGTTTTGTGAAGGAGATGGAGGCGTGCAGTTAGATGCCACCGTCACAGGTGGGACTATGCCTTATTTCTATAACTGGACGTGTAACATCTCTCCTAATTGTGGGATTGATTCGGTCGATGTAGAAGATCCCAAAGTCAATCCCAACGTCATCAATCCAACCGAAGATGTAACCTACTACTTTGAGGTCATTGATGTCAATGGATGTTCGAGTGGGCTTGACTCTGTCGTCGTGACCGTCAAGGCGAAGCCCAAGATGGATGCAGGTGTAGATACCTCTATCTGTCCCAACCCAGCTCCAGGTATCTTCCTGACAGGTACACTCGCTGCGAATAATAATGCTCCCGAACCCGTCATCTATCAGTGGACCCCTTCCTCTGGACTTAATGATCCGAATGTACCCAATCCATTTGCGCGTCCCGATACGACGATCATTTATACATTGATCGGAACATCCATCAACGGTTGTTCTTCAGACGCGAATACCATTGACCCACTTTCTACTGTTACAGTCACCGTATTGCCTAATCCCATCGTGGAGGCTGGAGTGGATACGGGCTTATGTTTTGGAGAGAGTATACAGCTACAAGGATTTGCCACGGGTGCAGGACCCAACTATGAGTTTACGTGGTCGCCTGCGACAGGAGGGACGATCAGCGATCCAAACTCCCCTAATCCCAATGTGAATCCCGCAGCTACGACCACCTATACTCTTTCTGTCACTTCGAATGGCTGTAGTGGAGCTGATAGTGTAGAGGTACAGGTCGATACCAAGCCAACGGTAACAGCGAGTAACAATCGAGATCTGTGTGAAGGGGAAACCATCACTTTGTCTGCGGTGGCCAATGGAGATCCCAATGCGACCATTTATAATTTCCTTTGGTCGCCAGGACGTGGGTTGAGTGACTCTACGATTGCCAGTCCAGAGGCAAATCCTGCTGTAAGTACGACTTACAATGTGATTGCATCTACAGAGTTTGGATGTATCTCGAATATAGATTCTACGGTACTCACGGTACTGGCGACGCCACAAGTCGACTTACTTCAACCTGATACGACCATATGTGCGGGAGACGAGATCCCACTTATCGCTGTTCACACCTTCAATAGTGATACCGTACCCACACAGTATGCGTGGCTGCCAACAGAGTTTGTAGATCCTGCGATTGGAGACTCTATGGTCATGGTCAATCCGATCAGTTCGACCGTCATTGAGGTACGTGCGAGTAGCTTTGCGGGTAAGTGTTTCACGACGGATCAGGTGGTCATCGAAGTAAATCCTGCGGTAGTAGCAGACATACAGGCAGATACGGCGCTGATTTGTGGGGGAGACACGGCTACCCTGGTGGCCCTAGGGGGATTGGGAAATGCCGATTACACATGGACTCCTGCTACGAGTCTGACTAATCCCACCTCGCAAACGACATTTGCGCTTCCCGATACGACTACGACCTATCAGTTGATCGTGTCCGAAGGGGTGTGTGCCGATACAGCAACGCTTGATGTCACGGTGAGACCGACCCCTTCGAATGATTATTTTGTAGATCAAACGGAAGGCTGTGGTTCGCTAACCGCAAGTTTCCAAGAGAACAGTACAGCAGATGCGATTTCCTTTATCTGGGACTTTGGGGATGGCACAGAATTAGAGAATTCGCCGAACCCACTGCACACATTTGCCCAACCAGGTAGCTATCAGGTAACCTTTACGGCTATCGGTGCCTCAGGCTGTAATGCACGCAACAACTTAGTCACCATCAACGTTTCGGATCTACCCTTAGCGGACTTCACGACAGATCCATCAGGACCCGTCAGTCTTCCTCTTCCCAATGCTACTGTGAACTTTACAGATGCCTCTCTTGATGCAGTAAGGTGGTTCTGGGATTTTGGAGATGGAAAAGTATCTACCGAAACCTCTCCTAGACACATCTATCAAGAGCCGGGGAATTATACAGTAACGCTGGTTGTCCAAAACGCAGATGGATGTGTGGATACGGCACAGCAAAGTCCAGTGGAGATTTTCGAACCTTCTCTCAAAATCCCCAATGTCTTCTCACCCAATGGTGATGGGAGGAATGACAGATTCCAGATCTTGTTTGATGGAACAGCACCAGTTACCACACGTATCTACGATAGATGGGGGAGAACGGTGTTTGAGGCAGAGGCAATAGATCAGACATGGGATGGTCGCAATGCCGATGGAAGCAATCATCCTGTAGGTGTGTACTACTACGCCGTGACTGTTAACGGACTCTTGTACAAAGGAAGTCTGACACTCTTGAGATAAGTACAATAAGAAGATAGAAATATAAGGTCCTGCAGAAATGTAGGGCCTTTTTTGTGTGTGCAAACTCCTAAAAGGAAAATCATTCTTTCAGATAATAAAAATATTCGTGATACATCCAATATTAATTTTAAATTAATATTCAATTATTATCATATGGATGTATTTACACATATCTAACTAACACACATGATGTATCTAAAACCCCTAACTTTATGGTTAGTGGCATGGCTCAGTATGTCTACACTACTGGCCCAAGATGCCGTTGACTGTAATCTCAGCTTTCATCCTGTACTGGAAATCGTCAATCAGGGATCGCACAATCAGCCCCTGGGTGAGGTCTTCTTCGTGCTAGATAAGCAACGCTACGACGTTCAGCGTGGAAACATTGTTTTCCATCCTCAGAAGCCTTCTCAACTCATGCTTCCTATGCTGGAAATGGAAGAAGGAATGCACATCCTGGAAGTGTATCTCGCAGATGCTCAGACAAATGATCTGCATGAGAAAGGTGTCATGACTCGGTTTTCTGTATTCAAGGATCAACTGACCCATGATTTGTCGCAAGTAGAAATTGTGAAAAATGACAATCCATTGACAAAAGACCTTAGTACTTGCGCATGTCAATCCGACCAAAGCCAACACAAACCAGCTGCTACCCTATGGCTGTATCGCATTCAAGGTGCTGCCAATGAGCCTATTTTGCTTGTGAGTATGAACAATGGGCAGAACTGGACACAAGCCACAGCGAAAATCAACGGCCAGATCTGCCCCGAATTCCAACTACAAGGTGTAAATGTGGCG
This sequence comes from Bacteroidota bacterium, assembly GCA_039820545.1. GTDB lineage: Bacteria > Bacteroidota > Bacteroidia > J057 > J057 > JALEFZ01. The sequence continues at coordinate 23,008 of JBCBPW010000013.1, forward strand.
GAAATTCAAGCACCTACTGGCTCTCAAGCCCAAGCAACCCCTGCCTTTGATCTGAGATTTTCTGCCACACCCAATCCTTTTGCTGAAACCCTGCATCTACAGTTTCCCATGATTGAAACCGGGTCGGCAAATATTTCTGTGTTCAACGCGGGAGGGCAACTCGTCTATCGACAGTCGCTTACCATCGATCATGTCGGTCCACAATCTACAGCCATTACGGCCACGGATTGGGCGGCAGGTACCTACCTCATCCTGGTTCAAACCCCTGATCAGACCTGGAAAGAAAAACTGATTCACATCCGGTAACGCCATTTTTACCCAAAAAACCACACAATGAAAAAATATATACTGGGACTCATCCTCCTATTGGGGATGTCCCTACCCTACCACCTTCAAGCGCAGGTAGCAGGCAGGACAGCCGATCAGTTTCGCGTCAATGAAAGTGGGGCTGCTTCCTACCAAATCCCTATCATGATCTCCCCAGGTACGCGGGGCATGGTACCCAACCTCAGTTTCGTTTATAGCTCCCAACAAGGCAATGGCCATATGGGACTAGGCTGGGCATTGGGAGGTCTATCTGTGATCACACGTGCCCCTGCGACCAAGGCTCAAGACAATGAAATAGATGGTGTTGACTTTGACCGAAAGGATCGCTTCACGCTAGACGGCGAACGCCTAGTCAATGTCTCGGGATCCTACGGATACAATAATACCCAATACCGCACGGAGCAAGAAGCATTTGCTAAGATTGTCTCATACGGTACGGCTGGCCAAGGCCCTCAGAAATTTAAAGTATGGACCAAAGACGGTATGATCCGCGAATACGGGTACACCACCAACTCCCGTATCGAAGCACAGGGTAAGTCTGATGTGTTGATCTGGCGTCTCAATAAGGTCACAGACCGCCAAGGGAACTACTACACCTTTACTTACGGAGAGATCAATGGGAATACAGAATCCTATCCTACACGTATTGACTATACAGGAAATGCCAGCAGAGGATTAGCTACTTATGCTTCGGTTCGCTTCGAATATGAAAGCCGTAGCGATGTCAATGACAACTATCTCAGCGGTGTCAAGGTGAAATTTTCCAAGCGTCTCAAGCGTGTCAGATCTTACTATGGAAACTCCCTTGTTCGCACCTATACCATGACGTACACCCAGCAGGGATCTGCCTACCAGTCGCTTTTGACTCAGATTCAGGAGTGCGGAACCAATGGATCATGCAAGGAAGCCATCCGATTTGATTGGGGGAGCATGAATGAGAATGGACAGTTTAACATCAAATCTCCCTACCCCAATTCAGGCTATGGTGTCAATGCCAATAATTACAAATATATCCCTGGCGACTTTAATGGAGATGGAAAAGGCGATTTATTCCATGTTGTCAATAATAACTATGGCCGTGTCTGGCAATCCAACGGTAATGGGACCTTCTCCATCAAATCCCCCTTCCCCAACTCTGGTTATGCCTTGAGTGCCAATAACTACAACTTTATTCCTGGAGACTTTAATGGAGATGGGAAAACAGATTTATTTCATGCATTGAATGGAAGTTCTGGTCACGTCTGGCAATCCAATGGCAACGGGACATTCTCCATCAAGAATAAATTTACAGCAGGTACCAATCTTTATAGTGTTTCCTTTAAACCTGGAGATTTCAATGGAGATGGAAGGACGGATTTAGCATTAATTTATTTGGTTCAGGTACCACATTATTATTATCCAGCCCCTTATTTTACCGTGATCCAGTCTATTTGGCTCTCGAATGGAAATGGGACATTTACGGTAAAATCTCCTTTTGGATCAGGAAATTATGCAGCACCTGCAGTTTTTCCCTATAAATGGGATTTTGCTGACTTCAATGGAGATGGCCTCACCGATATTGTTCAGTATGCTGGTAGCAATGGATTGATTATCTGGATGTCCAAAGGGGATGGAACTTTTGAACTAAAGCCCTCTTTCCCTAATAACGGCTACAATGTCTCTTCAAATGGCTACAAGTTCCTTCCAGGCGATTTCAATGGGGACGGCATGGCCGATCTCGTTCACATTGTCAATAATAATTATCTCCGTGTGTGGGAATCTAAGGGAGACGGAACCTTCTCCATTCGAGGCCTTTATCCCAATACTGGCTATGCACTCAGCGCCAATGGATACAACTTCCGTGTAGGGGATTTTAATGGTGACGGCAAAAGCGACCTCGTACATTTTGTCAACAACAACTACCTTCACGTCTGGTACTCTCGTGGCAATGGGACCTTCAACATCCGCTCTCCTTTCCCTAATTCGGGATATGCAATGAGTGCCAATGGATATGCATTTACGACGAGCGACTTTACGGGAGATGGGAAAACGGACCTGCTTCACTTTGTGAATCACCGATACGTACACGTGTGGGAAGCCAAGCCTGATACGCGTTTCCAAATCACCAAAATCACCAATGTCCGCAAAGAGGTCCGCTTGACCTATAAGCCCTTGACGGATGCCTCTGCTTATAGTAAGTATAGCAGTTCCACCTATCCAAAGATGGACATACAAGCACCGATGCGGGTCGTGTCTAGGGTACAGACTTCGAATGGGATCGGTGGATTTACGACAGTCGATTACAAATACGAAGGAGCCTACATCGACCTACAAGGAAGAGGATTTAGAGGATTTAAGAAAATCACCGCTTCGAATATTACGACAGGTCTGAAAGAGATTACGGAGTTTGAACGAGATCATCGCTGCGTCAATTCAAAAGTCAAGAAATCCGAACAGCGATTGATCTCCAACAATCGACTGATCTCCCAAACGGTCAATACCATCAGTTACCGAACGACTTTCAGCGGGAAAGTCAACTGGTCATGGGTTAGCCGCAGTGTCATGAAGTCTTACAAGCTCAATGGAAGCTTGGTCACTACCACAACTACCAACTTCACTTATGACAGTTATGGCAACTTGACCAAGGAGGCGACGACGTTCCAGGGGGGACATACCAAAACTACCGACAGATATTACTACAACAACACCTCTAGCTGGATATTAGGGCAGTTGACAAGCGAGCGATTCATCCGTAGACGCAGCGGACAACCGACATTGACCAGGCGGATTGATTATAGCTATAACTCGGCCCGTACCCTGATGACACGAGAGACCATCGAACCTGCCATTTCCTCTCTCAGAATTACCAAGGACTATCTCTATGATGGCTATGGCAACATCACGCGTACGACTCTCAGTGGCAACAATGGCTATGGATCAGAGACCCGTATCAAGCAGTTCGCCTACGACTCTAGGGGACGTTTCCAAACGCGCAAGACCAATGAATTGGGACATACCCGCAACGATGTCTATGACAATCTCCATGGAAATGTCACCCAGTCTACAGGACCCAACGGTATCAAAACGACCTATACCTACGATCCTTTTGGGCGTAAGCTGACGCAGTATACGCCTGGTGGTGGTACCATTACCTACACCTATGCGCGCATCAGTAGCGGCAATGAAATTTACTATGTGCAAGAGGCGGCGCAGGGTAAACCGACGCAGCGTACCTACTATGACGTGCTGGGCAGAGAGACACGCATGCTCCGTAAGGGCTTTAGTGGATCGTGGATTTATCAGACGAATATTTACGATAGCAAGGGGAGGCTTTGGAAAATGTCGGAGCCTTATTATTCAGGTACTTCTGCCAAGTATACGGTCTACGAGTATGATGCCCTGCATCGCATGACCCGTGAGACAGCTCCTGGCAGTCGTGTGCGCACCATTTCCTACAACGGACTCACCCAAACCATCACCAATCCTAATGGACAGCAACTCATCGAGAAACGTGATGCGATAGGCAACCTGCTCCAGACGACCAATCATATCGGGAAGCATACCTACCAGTACTATGATTCTTTTGACAATCTGATTGAGATTCGAGATGGCAATGGTACCCGGACTTATATGCAGTACGATTTGTTGGGGAGAAAAACGCGTATTCAGGACCCCAATGCTGGCGTTATTCTCTATACCTACAATGCCTTCAATGAGTTGGTGACAGAGAGAAATGCACGGAATCAAACGACAACGTTTCGATATGACAAACTGGGACGTTTGACGCAGCGCGTGGAGCCAGAGGGGACCACGACCTGGACATACGATGTTGGCAACAAAGCCAAGAGCCGTCTGTATCGCGTGACAGGTCCAGGAGGTTATCAGGAAACCTACTCTTATGATAGCTATAGTCGTCTCTACAAGACGAGCTACTCTGGTCCAGGTGGTACCTTTAATATCCAGACCAGCTACGACAGTTATGGCCGTCCGTCGCAGGTGACCTATCCTTCGAATTTTCGCAGTAAAAATCTCTACAACTCTTCAGGCTATCTCTATGAGGTGAGAAATGCCAGTAACAATGCCAAATTCTGGACATTGGAGGCACAGTCTGCTAGAGATCAATGGGAGCGCACCCGTGCGGGAAACAATAAGGTCACCAACTATTACTATGACAGCAATCGAGGGGTGGTCACACGTATCTACACAGCAGGTGTACAAGACCTCCGATTTACATTTGACAAAATTGGGAACCTTACCCAAAGGCGAGATGCCGCGCGTAGTTTGACAGAGAATTTCCTTTATGATGGTATCAACCGTGTGATCAGCACCAATGCAGGAGGGGGGGGATCGACCACGATTACCTATGATGCAGCAGGAAATATTACGTATCGCTCGGATGCAGGATGTTACGAATATGGTGCAGGTGTCGCAGGTCCTCAGGCAGTCACAAGGCTCAAAGACAATGCAGGGGGAACCCTCAAGACCTTTACTTACGATGCTTCGGGCAACATGACCCGCAACCACCAGACCAATATCCTGTACACGACCTACAACAAGCCCTACAGACTGACCAAAGGGAGTGACAAAATCGAGATTGATTACGGTCCAGGTCGTTCACGTCAGACGCAGCGCATCTACAAGAGCAATTCCTTGCACAAGACCATTCGCTATGTCGGGTCCATCTATGAGAAGCATACAGGGGCAGGAGGGACAAAGTATATCCACCACATCATGGCAGGCGATAAGGTCGTCGCTGTGCATACGACAGGATCGGGCGCAGGAACACGTTATCTCCACAGAGACCATATCGGCTCCATTCAGACCATCACCAATGAAAGTGGAGGCGTCGTAGATGTCCTGTCTTATAATGCTTGGGGACAACGTCGCAATCCTTACACATGGCAAGCATCCAATTCCATCTCTGCTAGCTTCATCCGTGGATTCACGGGGCATGAGCATTTGGACATGGAGAATCTGATCCACATGGGGGCACGTATCTATGATGCGAGCATTGGGCGATTCTTGAGTGCAGATCCATTTGTCTCCTTTGAAGGGACAGGGCAAAGCTTGAACCGCTACAGCTATGTGATGAACAATCCGCTGTCGCTGGTTGATCCAAGTGGTTTCTTCTTCAAGAAGTTGTTCAAAGCCCTCAAGCGGATTGTCAAATCCATCTTTAAGAACCCACTAGCCTTCATTGTGGGTGTAGTGGCTGCTGTGGTGACCTTTGGGGTGGTAAATCCGATCCTCACGAGTGCCTTGGGAGGGGGCTTCTGGGGAGGATTAGGTGCTGCGGTGCTCTCGGGCGCAGCGGCAGGAGCCGCAGGTTCGTTTGGAGCTACCCTTGTCGCTACGGGAGATCTGGGCATGGCCCTCAAAGCAGGGTTGATGGGCGGTCTCACAGGGGCCTTGTCAGGTGGGTTGATGTATGGGATTGATCAGATCTTGCCTACCTGGATGCAAACCAGCTCGATTGCTCGACCCAATAATCCGCTGTCAGCCAGCAAGCGCATCCAGATTCAGATCGGTCGTTCACTGACCACGAGCGGTGTCAACGGGTTGATGAATAAAATCAGAGGGGGAGAATTTGCGGATGGTTTTATGGTCTCCATGTTCGGTGACATGATCCGCTGGGGGCGTGACGCCTTTGTAGAATGGCGCGCGTTGAAGCAATTCCGTGAAACGGGCTGGCCGACGAATCAGGCAGACCAAGCCCAATTCCTGGAGGATGCAGGTGCCACTTTAAGGCCTTCTGAAGGATGGGAGTCGGATGTCAAGTCCCACAATGGGCAATATGTCTCAGTCATCAATCCTCGTACGCCAAATGTGGGCATTCCACGAAATAGCGGCTTCCTTAACCGATATGCGACGGGTGAAAACAGTGCCTTCATGAAGATCGTCTCCAAGATTCCTGGCATGAACTCCATGTCGATTGCGCATGATTACTTTGCAGATTTTGCCTCACCCTTGGGTATCAATCTGCTGACGAGTCAAGCTACGATTCCTTTGTTTATGGGAATAGAATATGCTTCACTACTTAGTGAACCGCAGCTCTATTATATCAGGGGGAATTAATCAGGAGAGGATTCAACTCCTTTAAGATGAAAGGCTGAAAGTGCTCGTAATGAGTACTTTCAGCCTTATCATTTTATGAAATCTGGTTTTGTCTAGATTGTATCTAGCGCTTTTGGCTTCAGTTGTAAACTGAAGGGGACCAGTTGTATGGCTTGTAATCGTAGACAGACGCCATGAATGGCGTCTCTACAGCTTTTGTCTATCCGATGTGGATCTCAGGAATTTCACCTTCTACCACCAAATGACCTTCGGTAGCGGCCTGAATTTCTTCTACGCTCACTCCTGGGGCACGTTCTAGTAGTCTAAACCCTTCAGGGACAATGTCCAGAACCGCCATATTCGTCACGATTTTCTTCACACAGCGAACCCCCGTCAAGGGTAATGTACAAGCTTTGAGCAATTTAGATTTGCCGCGCTTGTTGGTGTGGGTCATCGCGACGATGATGTTGTCGGCAGAGGCGACCAAGTCCATGGCGCCGCCCATGCCTTTGACTAAGCGACCTGGGATCTTCCAGTTGGCGATGTCTCCATTTTGGGCGACTTCCATCGCGCCAAGCACGGTCAGTTGGATGTGTTTGCCACGAATCATGGCGAAGCTCGTGTAAGAGTCAAAAATAGAGGCTCCTGGCAGTGCGGTGATCGTCTGCTTTCCTGCATTGATCATGTCTGCATCTACCTCGTCTTCATAAGGGAAGGGACCCATACCCAGGATACCATTTTCGGACTGAAAGGTCACGTCCATGCCCTCAGGCACATAGTTGGCGATCAAAGTAGGGATGCCAATCCCTAGGTTTACATACCACCCATCTTGTAGTTCTTGGGCGATGCGTTTGGCTATATCGTTTCTATCAAGCATGTCAGTTTCATTTTTCATGGCTCATTTTTCAGTACAGACTACTTTTCAAATGAACCTATTGAGTATCGTATCTGGATTTTTTCAGAATGGCATACAAAATTCTGCATACTTCATCTGTTTTTTCCAGAAGGAAGAGGAATTCTTCTTCAGCTAATAAAGAACTATCTCGCAGTAGATTGAGCCAGTATTTTGTTTCAAGGCCCTCTTTGTAAGCGATCGAAATCTTGGCAGAAAAATCGGCTTTAGATATTCCTCCATGGGCCTCAGCGACATTCGCTCCAATAGAAGTACCACTTTTGAGGATCTGCCTACCTAAAACGAACTCCCTTTTCTCCTGAATAAGACTTCGAGAAAATTTGACGATCTCTACTGCTAGATCATATGACTTCTGCATGGCAGGAGTCTTTCTTAGTTTTTCCATGGTTGTATTGGTAATATGTTAATATAGTTCAGTGCTCATGGTTACTTGAACAATGAAGAATGATCCATGTCATCTGTTTCTCACCGTTCTTTGTTCAATACGCTTCTCGTACTTCTCTCCTTGGAAGATTCTCTGCACAAAGATTCCTGGTGTATGGATGAAGTTGGGATCGAGTTCGCCTGGTTCTACTAATTCTTCTACCTCTGCGATGGTGATCGTTCCTGCCATGGCCATGAGGGGATTGAAGTTGCGGGCAGTACCCTTGTAGATAAGGTTTCCTTGGGTGTCTCCTTTCCAGGCCTTGACGATGGCGAAGTCGGCGGTGAGTGCTGTCTCTAGAATGTGTGGTTTCCCATCAAACCAGCGTACTTCCTTGCCTTCTGCAACTTCGGTTCCATAGCCTGCGGGCGTAAAGAATGCGGGAATCCCTACACCCCCTGCATTGCAGCGAGCGGCCAGCGATCCTTGCGGAATCAAATCTACTTCCAATTCCCCACTGAGCATCTGCCGCTCAAACTCTGCGTTTTCTCCTACATAGGAGGAAATCATTTTCTTGATTTGGCGTTTGACCAGGAGCAAGCCCAGACCAAAATCATCGACTCCTGCATTGTTGGAGATGCAGGTGAGGCCTTTCACTTCGGCTTCCACCAGAGCCGCAATACAGTTTTCGGGAATGCCGCATAGCCCAAATCCGCCGAGCATGAGGGTCATATCGTCCTCGATCCCGCGGATGGCCTCTTGCGCATGCGCAACTACTTTATTCATATTTCATTTTTGAGATGATGTATGGAGACATCAGGCGGGAGGAACAAGCAGTCAGATAGTAGTCCTTTTCCATCTTATCTTTTGGTCCTTCGTCTGTGCGTCTTCTCGGTAGCAGTTTATACAAAAAAATTCTCTTCTCCTGAACAGATGCGGAGAATGAGCAGATTATTTTGGTGAGGGGGGAATTTGTAGAAAAGATAATGTTATTGATTGAAGACATGCGTTCGATGCCATTCTAGGGAATCCTGTGAAGGATAGAGCTCTTTCTGGGCGGGTAAAAGTATTTCTTTTCCCTCAAGGGCTTGAAGGCTAAAAAACGGGGATTCTACCTCTTTAAAATTACTTCCCAGAATAACTTGGTAGTCTTTGTTTATCGAAATAAGTCCTCTATCAAAAACTCTATGGAGCGTTGGGGAAAGCGCAATTCCATTTCCTATAAAATCTCTTCCTCCATCTTTTATTGGGATGATATGGCAAGCATCAATCATTTTCTCGCCACTTTTTGGAAAAATTGCATTTCCCAATACAGCACATCTATTTTGGTAGATGCGAACTATTTGGCGCGGAAAGACACTTCTTCGAACCTTACGAAACTCTTGACGATAGGTATGTTGATCGTATGAGCCACCTTTCTCATTTAAAATACTGAGTTGCCAGTTATCGAAATATTCAGGCTGAACCTGATAGGTCTTATATTTGTTTACTTTCTCTGGGAAGAAGTGCGAAACTAACTCGCTAAGAATAAATGCTCTAGATGTACTGTCACTTAAGATCTGATACAGTTCCTCGTCAAAATATCCGTATGCTACGTCGGCTTGGAGTGCTTTGGTGCTATGAAAAGGGTCGGTGATCTTCCTGCCTTCTTTAGATATAATTTTCCAGAAGCTTCTACTTTTGGAAGCGCTACTTTGTAAGTGGTAAAAGGGATGATGAAAATCTCCCTTCCCGTTTCCCGAAAATAAGTCCCAGTTATATCTAAACTTGGTAATTAGTTGGTCGTCAGGAAGAAATATATTATCCTCGAACATTCGATCATGTATAGCTTCTATAAGTGTGATCATTAAAACTGGTTTATGTGAAGCTAGTACCCCCTTTTTAATGGGCGAGCGCTTAACATTTTGCATTTGATCAATAAAAAAAGCTATCCGATCATTCATCTATATGAAAAGATACGAGCTTATCGCTACACCACAAAGTATGCCCAAGCTGTAAACTATGTTTCACCATTCCCCCCTACATCTCGTACATTCCCGCAATATTTGGGGGGTTTATACGGGAGCTGACCTTTTTCCCAATAAGAATTCAGAGATTTAGGAAATAATGTGAATATGTCTATTCCAATGGAATGAATAGAATCGGAAGAATTACGTTATATTATAGAGAAACCTTTATGTGACTCGCCAAGCCATTTACCATATACCTAACATCCAACGAATTACCCCATGCTTCTCGCCAGAGCTGTAACTACGATCCTTGTCCTACTCCCCCTGCTGATGTGGGGTCAAGGAGTGGCGCCACGCGTGCTGAAAGGTCCTGACGGTGTCACCTACACCTACAACCTCACAGGAAATACCACCGCCGCCTCTCCTAAAACGATCATCCCCGATCCCACCAAACGATGCAACTCCGACAATAATAAGATCTCTTACGCACTGGTCCACCAACTCGTGGATGATCCTGAATTGTATCGCGCCTGCCAAAAGATCGTCGAGGATAAGCTCGGAACTTCGTTTTACTTCCGTGGACTCGATTCGTTATGTGCCGTAGGGTTCCAGATCACCTTTGGCGCGGGTTATTATCTCTTCTGCCCAGGACAACCCAATCCCTACAAGGACTTGAAATTCAAGGGGGATAAGGAAATTTACCAGATTCACGTAGACACAGAAAAGGGAAAGATCTATGTAGCAGAAAAACGAGGAGAAGAAGTCTTGGAGGTCAATGAATCCATTATCGGTAAAAAATGGTTTGAGCCCGATCCTGAAGAATATGAGCTTCCTTACGTCACGGGACAACCCAGTTGTGAAACGCCTTACTTTCTCGATCCACGCGCCATCATCGCGGCCAATCCCACGCAAGGCGCAGCACCTCTCAACGTACAGTTTGACGGGAGTAACTCCTACGACCAGGACCAAGACGGAGCGCGAATCAATACATATATGTGGAACTTTGGCGATGGAGATACAGCCAGCGGAGCGGAGATCAGCCATACCTTCCAGAGGCCTGGGACATACGAGGTCTCCCTGACAGTTACGGACAATGAGGACGTGACACACGATACGACCCAGCTCATCACGGTGCAAGCACGTCCCACCAATGATTCCCTCCCAGTGGCCATATTCACCACGCAGCCTAGCTCAGGGCAGGTGCCTTTATTGGTGGCCTTGGATGGGAGCGAATCCTATGATCAAGATGAAAAAGGCGCAAGCATCGTACGATATGAATGGGACTTTGGCGATGGTCAAAAGGGAGAAGGGGTCACGATCCAGCATAGTTATACAGCTGTAGGATCTTACAAGATTACTTTGGTGGTGACGGACAATGAAGGCTCGCAAGCGACCTCTAGTCGATTTGTGATGGTCTCTCAGATTCCTCCGCCCCCTGTGCCTGTACCTACTCCTTGTCCCGATCCTGATACTTGCTATACGATGCTGTACACGGTCAGCACTTGTGGCAATAAGATTGATACCCTCACGGCTGTACCTATGCGTGTCGCCTGTCCTGCTCCGTCCCGCAATACGGTCATCTTTACAGGCTGCAATTGTCCAGAAGCAGCTCAACCTGTACCTGCTGAGACAAGCCCGCTAGAGCTTGCAGGTGGGCCTAATTTCCGTTTCTTCCGTGGACAGATCACGGAGTATGGCATGGGATTCAATGGCCAGATTCGATACAGACTCGACCAAAGAAGACGTGCGGCCATTGTCGGAGACTTTGGTGTCGTGCCTGTACGCCGTGCGCTGCCCTCAGACGACAGACCCTATAAGTGGTCGCCTCTACGAGATTCGATCGATACGGCTACAGGTCGTCCCCTTGTATGGCACAGAGGTTCGTTGAGAGGGACTGCCAATGCGGCTTTGGGTTTTGAATTTTCCCCTTATCCTTGGTTATACGCACAGGTCACGACGGGCCTAGAATGGAGCTTTAATCAGATTGAAGTTTCTGATCCTGCCAAAGATCCGAATAATGCCTACAAGGGATTTCAGACGCGCATCAATTACTATGAACCCCGAATCGGGATTCGTCGAAGCCATTTGGAGGTGTACTACTCCATCCAGTTTTTGCCAGAGAATAGACCCTTTACCTTTATTCCTGCCAACGAAACGGGAGGGACACATAATCGTCTGACAGATAAGACGCATAATGCTGGAATGCTGCTGTGGTTTTAAGCTTATACATATGATCAGCAAGAAGGGCCACCTCGAAGTAAGAGATGGCCCTTCTTTCTATTATAACTTAAAATGTCTCGCTCTAAGCAGGCTTACTTCCTCATGAAGGGCTCTGTAGTTCGATGACTAAGCAGACTGTAACATAATTTGTTTAATGTTTAATTGTCGCCTTCAGCGTCCCGAGCATTAGACTCAGGATTTTTAGGCAAAAAGAACCAATCCCGATGATGAATCTCGGGACGGAATTTTAGCCCAAATCCTCTATCCGCCCCTGTCTCCAAATTCCTAGGCCGACGCCTCCCCATACAGCCTGTTACTAAACTCGAAAATTATAGTATGAAACTTTGGTTACAGTGTACTACGCAGAGCGAATCAATAGAAAGCGATTATTTACTCAGCTCCCAACTTCCACACCTTCATGGCACGCTGTCCTTTGCCTTTTTCACGCAGCAAATAAATTCCTTCTGCTAAAGAAGAAAGATCCTTTTGCCCCATACCTCTCACATTCCATTGGGCGACAGTCCTTCCCATCATATCTGTGAGGATCAGTGTATGCTCCTTGTGATCATTTATATTGATGAATAGGATATCTTGGGTAGGATTGGGGTAGAAGTGCGTGATATTTCCCTCCAAAAGTTCGTCCACATTCACAGTAGCCGTATCCTGATTGGTCAACTGTACTTGATCGAAACTGATCGGTCCTTGTAGATCATCTTCTTCTAGTACGAATTCTACATAGTCGATGGTCTGCCAGTCAAATAGTCCCTGTGGATTGTGCCACTGGTTATCATCCCAAGATCCATGTTCTGCAAAGTCTGAAAGTGGGATGTACATATGCTGCCAGTTGCCATCTAGCACGACGTTGCTATTGTTGAGTTGGTAGCGCATCCGCCAGGGACGATCATTGGGATCGGTAGTTTTGGTATCTAGGAAGCGAACGTCTACCTCCATGTTGGGATTGTCGGACTTGATGAAGAAATCGAGGGCATAGTCCTGCGAGAGGAGGTACGACAGATCCTTATTGGGAACAAAATCGAAGGTCAGTGCTTCGTAGCGGTTACCACTCGTCCAATCAATGGCGTATTGCCCGAAGGCTGTTTGCTGATTTTGGTAAAAATCCAATCCTCCGCTGCTACCTAGGCCGATCTCTATCCCTTTTTCTACAAAATCTCTATATACAAAAAGACCCGCCGTGTCAGGAAGTATGATAAAAGGCGTCTGTGGAGGCACTTGCAATCCCAGCGATTGGATCATCGCAGTATTCAGATCATGATCAAACAGGTCATTCCCTCCTGGTTCGAAGATCCCAAACCCTCCTTTATAGTCCCAAATCGTCCAGGCGATGTTGCGGTCCTCCAGTGCCTTGCGCGTCACATCATACCATCTCACCCGATCGTCTGGCTGACTATTGGGAATGTACACACCAAACTCTCCACAGAAGACTGGAACATTTCTCGTTTGCACAAACTGCTGAACGATGTCGAGCTTTTGTCCAATCGTGGCTGCATTACCTTCGGTGGCATATCCATTGAATGCGTTTTCGATCCAGGTGCCTACGAGAGATGCTGGGAAGGCGGGCATACTATCTGCTGCATAGGGGAATGGCACATCCCTCAAGTCTCCCATAGAGGGCGAACCCCAAGTAGCACCTTGATGTGTAAAAATGAAGGGATCATAAAAGTGGAAGGTATAGAGCAGGTTGTTGTCCGGGTAAACGGGGAGTGCATTGAGTCCGTTGATCCCATTCCAGTCTGCTCCTCCCACGACGATTGTATGGGTATTGTCTACCGTTCGGATTGTGTCTATCACCCGCTGCTGGATGTCGCCCCAGATCGCATCAGCAATGCCATGGGGTTCATTGAGGACCTCATACAGGATTTTGTCAGAAGAACTCTCATATCGCGAAGCGAGTTGCACCCATACTTTGACCAGGATGTCTCCTACGGCAGGGTCTGTATTGACGGCAGGATCGAAGGTATGGTTGTCAATGATCAAATAGATACCCAGATCCTCGGCCCACATCACAGCAGAATCTAAAAACATCAAAAAGAGGGGATCTAGCTCGTAATCAGAACTCCCTGTGGTCATGGCATGGAGATTGATCGGCAGGCGAATCACATCACAGCCCAGCGATTGGATGTCTTCAAAGTCCTCTTTGGTGAACTTGGTAAATGGGATGTTGCGAGGACCTCCAGCTTGAAACCAACTCGTGAGATTGACCCCACGGGAGAAGGGAGGTGTGGGCTGGGCATAAGCATGTTGAAAACCGACGATGAACAACAGAAGCCAAATCAGAAGAATAAGCGTGCGAGTTTTCATTTGATGTTTTATTGAGTTGAAAAGCAGAGGATAAAAATATAGTATAAATCTTATAAGTATCCATGAGGATTTAGGGTTAATCGAAAGAATCTATTTCACCAAATGATAGAATAGTTTCTGAAACCGTGTGGGCAGAAGTCATCCTTTAAGGTTTTTAAAATCAACGGATTGATTTGTATAAATCAACCTGTCTGCTGAAGTATTTATATTACAAAAACCTAATGATTGCCTTAAGTTGAAAGACATCATAAACAGACTAAAAGGCAATCATTATGAAACTTATTCAAACACTTTCTCGCTTGATACCTAAGTTATTTATTAGCTTAAGTATCTTATGTTGGATTCCCTCTGGTAGTTGGGGACAAAATAACCTGGTACAAAATGGAGATGTCGAGATAGGCAATGGAAGTACCCCAGACTACTGGACGACAGGTGCGTGGAGACTTCCGTATGCTCAATTCACATGGGATCAAACCGATGCCTATTCAGGATCAAAATCTCTCCATATTTCTGTCAATGCTGCGCAGCCGACAGATGCATTTTGGTATCAGAATGTGACAGGGCGTATAGAGCCTGGAAAGGTATACAATGTACGGGCTTGGGTAAAAGGAGAAAATATCACTGCACAGGGAAGCTATGGCGCTACTGTAGGACTTGAAAGCGGCATTCCTCCCTATAGTACAAGCTTAGGTGCTGCTTTAGGTACTGCAAGTTTAGGTTCTTTTGGATGGCAACAATATGAAGGGACTGTCAGGGTAAAGCCTACAGGATCTAACCCTATTGTATTAGCAGCACGATTAGGAGGGAATGCCAATTTAGCCAGTGGAAACGTTTGGTTCGATGATATTCATATTGACGATGACTTTACGCACATCGCGGCAAAGAAGCATATCTATTTTGACTTTGAAACAAATGACATCGCGGCTCGCATCACCCCTCAAAACTTGAGCCTTTGGCAAGATCGACTCGACAGCGTCTATGATGCTTTGGAGGATCTCACGGGACTCTCGAATCAAAATGGAGACTCCCTGGGAATTTATACAACCAGACAAGACTTAGGCAATGCTGAAGCCCTCGGGGGAAACCCTATTCCTTGGGTAAGGAGATACTTTCTTCCCAAGCTCAGTGATGTAAATAATCGAGGCAGTTGGTCATGGACCATGTTTCATGAAATCAGTCATCGATTCGACCATCCCACGTGGACCTTCGAGGCGGAAATCATGTCCAATTTCAAG
Source organism: Bacteroidota bacterium (assembly GCA_039820545.1). Classification (GTDB taxonomy): domain Bacteria; phylum Bacteroidota; class Bacteroidia; order J057; family J057; genus JALEFZ01. The sequence goes on from JBCBPW010000013.1 coordinate 38,368, forward strand.
GTCTACTTTGCACTAGATTCGCTCGATGCGAAAATCGACTTTTATGGTCCTTCTGGTCCTCTATTTGATGCTACTGCTTATAAGCAAGAACACAAAAACTTATATGATCAGACAAAGGCATATTTTGTCTCCACAGGTATATACAGCATCCCTCATGGACCGTCTTATGGTAATGCCGTTGTCTACCGCCTAATAGAAATTGCAGATCACATAGGCTGGGAAGCTGTCAAGCGTGCATTTAGAAGTATGCAAATGGAGAATGATCCTGGAACCATACTGGGACGTTTTGACTTTATGTTAGATGCCTTTAGTCAGGAGGCGGGTTATAATGTCCGATGTCTTTTCCCAGACGGAGAATATCTAGAAATGAAACGCTACCTCAACTGTGGAAATAATGGAGGGTATTGTGATCTGGAAGAGACTGAATTTATCTGTGAATGGATTACATCAGAATCCATTCATGAACATCTTGAAGAAATTCCATTAGCCGCATCTTCCATAGATCTCAAGGGAGAGCAGATAATTGTAGGTATTCCTACGCAAAACAAAGCCATGATATTTCAGCTCAATGCGTGGGGGAATTGGCAAGCGGTAAAAACATTTGAAATGCATGATTATCTCTCTTCGCCCCATAGTGATTATCAGATCAGGGATTTTGGAAAGGCTGTGGGCTTGATTGGAGATTATGCTTTGATCAGCTATTTCTACGATTACCAGATGACAGCCCCGGGCAACTATGCATCTTCTACAGAGAATGCTTATCAAACCATCGTACTAAAAAAGACAACCTCTGGATGGATACACGATCAAACGATATCCGCAGGAGAATTTATCGATACAGAGAATCAGCGAGTGATTCTATCAGAGAATTTGTTTCATGTAGACATCACTGCAAATCCTGGAGGCTTGAATGATGAATACTCCTACACGGATGGAGGGGTCCAGGTCTTCGAACTAAATCCACAAGGATTGGGATTTTTGGGGAGATACTATAATCATGGTTCTTTCGTCGGAATCCCTCCTGAGCCTGGGAGTATTACCTTTGCCAAGCTTAGCAGTCAAGAAGACAAAATCCTAGCTTTTCTCCCTGATTTCAGTGACGGAGGAGGAGTACAGACACCTGGATGGGTACAGTTAGACATTCTTCCAGATAGCCAGCTTACCCTTAACCATGACTTTGGAATTACTGATTTTTCAGGATTAGGGGATATAGATGGATCATTCCTCGCATTGAATGAGAATGGAAAGGGAAAGATTTTCTACCAGCATACGAGTACATGGACTGTGGAAGAGGAAATATCGGGTAATGCAGTAAGCGTGCGTGGAGATCGGATATTGGCTGGAGATCCCTATGGCACCTCCCACGGCCAGGGAAAGGTAGATTTGTATAGGACTCTTAATGGAGATTGGACAAAAATGGGAGAGCTGTATGAACAGCCGCGGCATGACCAAAACCATTTTGGCAAACTCATTCTCGACGATGGAGATAAAGTAGCCATTTTGAGTAATCAGAAGGTCCACATCCTCCAAGATAGTATGATAGATGCAGGAGAGACGATTCTGGGTGTTCAGTTTGATACAGAGTTGTTTGTTGATCTTTCATGGATAGCCACACCTCATGCTCAAGCATATATTTTGGAACGTCAGATTGATCAAGGTTCCTATGTTCCTGTTCAACACCTCGACGGTACTACTCCTATGTTGAATGCTCAGGATTTATCTTATACAGATACTCTACTCTCTTTTGGTGTGCCTGTGTCTTATAGACTCCTTGTCCTACCGGGTGCCTACTCCAACGAGGTACATGTATCGCAGCCAGCGCAGATTCAGCGTTTAGATCTTACATACGATTGCTATAACCCTGTGGACAATACCTTCAAATGGCGCGTTTACAACCCTAATGCCTTGAATGTACTATATATCTATGCGCAGTGGTTCTCTAGTCAGCGAGATACCTTGATTGCTCCTCCTGGATATTCATCCTTCTTGACGACTAACAATCCCACTCAGAGCTATGAAGAGGATATTACAGGGATCTGGTGGATCGATGAGCGTTTGTTACCTGGTGAGCCTTATGACATTGTATGGACTGTAGATCCTTCTCAGACTTGCAGTTCCCAGAGGACAGCGACCTCACAAGCTCCAAAGGCAGATCCAGGTACCCTTAACGGTATGCTTCAGCCATTCATGCAGGTCAACTTTCCTGATCTAGAAGAGGTAAAAGAAATCTTTGTAGATGATGTGGTCAAAGTATATCCCAATCCTTTAGAAGGAGTGTTACATGTTGAGTTTGAGGTTCCTCCTTTGCAAGCGAAAGTACGATTGCTAGATATAAGTGGAAACATGCTTATGGAAGAGGAAATGAAAGATTCTCGAAACCTGATCCTGCAGACAGGAAAATTAGCCAGTGGAGTATATTTATTGGAGATTGTGGTGGAAGGCGAACGATGGACAGTAAAAAAATTGATCAAATAGACATATGTATTGGGATCATATACCCAACTAGTTAAAAATGCATGAGTCATCCCAAATTCTGGAATGACTCATGTCTTTGTTGAGGTTTAGGAAAATCAAATCAACTTACTTTCTCTTTTTGATTTTCGGGGCGAAGACTTCTCACGGTCTGTCCTGCCTGCCACATTTCGCTTTCGCGTAGCTCCTTCAATTCTTTTTCCAGCTTCTCTCGATAGTCTGCTTGTCCATTCGAAGCAATAGAAATCGCAGCTTCATTTCCGCTGGCAACACTTTCATATAGTTCTTTGAATACAGGCATCGTGGCATCTCTGAATTTCTTCCACCAGTCCAAAGCACCACGCTGAGCAGTCGTCGAACAGTTGGCATACATCCAATCCATACCATTCTCTGCGACCAGCGGCATCAAGGACTGGGTCAACTCTTCTACCGTTTCGTTGAAGGCTTCTGAGGGTGTGTGTCCTTTGTCTCGTAGGACTTGATACTGAGCTGCAAAGATTCCCTGAATCGCGCCCATCAATGTTCCCCTTTCTCCTGTTAAGTCACTAAATACTTCCCGCTTAAAGTCTGTCTCAAATAGGTATCCACTCCCTACCGCAATGCCCAAGGCAATGACTCTTTCAAAGGCTTTGCCCGTCGCATCTTGGTAGATGGCATAAGAGCTATTCAGGCCACGACCTTGCAAAAACATCCGTCGGAGAGAAGTACCTGACCCCTTAGGAGCTACCAGAAATACATCCACATCCTCGGGAGGGACAATGCCCGTCTGATCATTAAAAGTCATCCCAAATCCATGGGAGAAATACAATGCCTTTCCTGGTGTCAAATATTTTTTCACAAGGGGCCAGAGATCAATCTGCGCTGCATCACTCAACAAATAACAGATGATCGTTCCGCGAGAAAGGGCTTCTTCGATTTCGAAAAGGTCCTCACCTGGAACCCAGCCGTCAGCTACTGCTTTGTCCCATGAAGCAGAAGGTCTGCGCTGCCCCACGATGACGTTGATGCCATTTTCCTTTTGGTTGAGTGCCTGTCCAGGACCCTGTACACCATATCCAATGACAGCAACGGTTTCGTCTCGAAGGACGTCTTGTGCTTTTGCCAAAGGAAATTCGTCTCTCGTGACGACTTGTTCGTCTACTCCGCCAAAATTTAATATTGCCATGTCGGTGATCTTTTCTAGATGATGAGAAGTGAAAAAAGGTTATGGTTAAGTTGTTGCGTGATGGGTCTCTGTTTCCTGCTCTCTACTCGTACTTTCAAACTCCAATAGCTTCTCGTGGAATCCGCTGCTCGCTTTGATGATGGCGATGCGCGCACTGCGAACAAATTCGATCAAACCATAAGGTTCCAGCACCTTGATGAGCGCTTCTGTTTCTTTTCTTTGGCCTGTTTGTTCAAAGATGATGTAGTCGTTTCGTACCACGACTACTCTCGCGCCATGCGAACGCAGCAATCGCTCTACCTGTACTTTCGAAGCGATCTCTTCTGTCGGTACTTTGTAAAGCCCCATCTCCTGCCAGATAATTTCTTCTTCTGTATTGAAGTACACTTTGAGTACATCGACCTGCTTTTCAATCTGCTTCGCCACTTTTTCGATGGTTGTCTCCTCCATATAAATGACCACAGTGAAACGATAGATTCCAGGGACTTCTGTCGGAGAAGAATTCAGGCTTTCGATACTGATTTTACGTCGAGTGAAAATGGCGGCGATCCTGTTGAGTAAACCAACCTGATCTTCTGTATAGATGGATAAAGTGTATTCTTTCATCTGATTGAAATGATTGAGGAGAAGTGTGATCACGCCGTGGCGGTAACCCTACGCATATTTTATTGTAGTCTAATCTCTGCGGCACCTGCTCCAGGAGGGACAAAGGGGAATACATTATTTTCCCTTCCGACCATCACTTCTAGCAAATATGAGCCTTCTGAGTTCAGGAATCGTTGCACAGCAGAGACTAAGTCTTCGCGTGCTGCCACTGTTTCACCTGGGACCTGATACCCTTTGGCGATAGTCACAAAATCAGGAGACTGAATATCCACGAAGGAATAGCGGTTGTCATGAAACATCTCTTGCCATTGACGGACCATCCCTAGGTAGTTGTTATTCAGGATCAAAATCTTTACGTCTACTTTCTCCTGCATGATGGTTCCCAGTTCTTGTAGCGTCATCTGAAAACCTCCATCTCCGATGACAGCGATGACTTTTCGCTCGGGGCTTCCCAGTTTCGCGCCTATCGCAGCAGGTAGCGCAAATCCCATCGTCCCCAGTCCTCCTGAGGTGATTTTGCTGCGCGAGTGATTAAATTCGAAGTAGCGACAAGCGACCATCTGATGCTGTCCTACATCACTGACAATAATCGCTTCACCTTTGTCCGATTCATTGATGACTCGGACGACTTCGCCCATCGTGAGGAGCCCTGTTTCAGGCTTGAGTTCTTCGTTTATCACCTGTCTCTGCTCTTTCTCCTCCAGCTTGCGAAACGCTGCCAGCCACTTTGCATGGTTTTTCTCCTCGATCAGGTCAGTCAGCATCGGGATTGTTTCTTTGCAATCCCCCCAGACTGCGACTGTCGTTGGAACATTCTTATCTATCTCGGCAGGATCAATGTCCAGATGGATGATCTTGGCCTGCTTGGCGTATTTGTTCAAATTTCCTGTCACACGATCGTCAAAGCGCATCCCGATGGCAATTAAGACATCACATTCATTGGTCATGACATTGGGGGCGTAGTTGCCGTGCATGCCGAGCATCCCTACATTTTGAGGATGATCCGTCGGCAAAGCACTCAAGCCCATGATCGTCCATGCTGCTGGAAATCCTCCTTTCTCGACAAAGGTTTGAAACTCCTTTTCAGCTCCTCCCAGGATCACACCTTGCCCCCAAATCACCAAAGGCTTTTGGGCCCGATTGATGAGTTGTGCGGCTTCCTCGATATATTCTTTTCGGATGATCGGCTTAGGACGATAGCTTCTTACCTGTTGGCAAGGTTGATAGCCTTTGTATTCAAAGTTTTTGATTTGGGCGTCTTTGGTGATGTCCACCAGGACAGGACCTGGTCTTCCTGACCGTGCCACGTAAAAGGCTTTCGCCATGACTTCAGGAATCTCCGTGGGATCTGTGATCTGAAAATTCCATTTGGTGACAGGCATCGTCAAGCTGATCACATCCGATTCCTGAAAGGCATCGGTTCCCAAGAGAGCACCAGGAACTTGTCCTGTGATACAGACCATCGGTGTGCTGTCGATCATTGCATCTGCTAGACCTGTGACCAGGTTCGTCGCGCCAGGACCACTCGTAGCCATGACGACCGCCATTTTACCTGAGGCGCGCGCATAGCCTTGGGCAGCATGCACCGCGCACTGCTCATGACGCACCAGAATGTGTCGGATCTGCTGCTGATAATCATAGAGCGCATCATAAATCGGCATGATGGCTCCCCCTGGATACCCGAAAATCATTTCGGTTCCTTCTCCTTTCAATGATCTCATGACAGCTTCTGCCCCTGAGATCGTTTCAGTCTGCGTCTGTAACGCATCCTTCTGTGGCGTCTTTAACATTCCGGGCATACTTAAATAAGATTCCTTTATTCACATTGAGCGACGGTTGTGTCCAGTTGGCTTTTCTTGTCGACAACTCCTCTTCTGCTATATCCAACTTGATCGTGCGCATAACGGCGTCGATCTCGATCATATCACCATCTTGTACCAGGGCGATCGCGCCGCCTTCGTAGGCTTCGGGTGTGATGTGCCCTACGACAAATCCATGTGTACCACCACTAAACCTTCCATCAGTGATCAAGGCCACATTTTTCCCCAATCCCGCGCCCATGATCGCAGAAGTAGGCTTGAGCATTTCAGGCATACCAGGGGCTCCTTTCGGTCCGACATAGCGGATAACTACGACATCTCCTGCCTTCACCTTGCCTTCCCGAATGCCCTGTATGAGTTTCTTTTCTCCATCAAATACGCAAGCAGGTCCACGGAAACTGTTCCCTTCTTTACCTGTAATCTTGGCTACTCCTCCCTTTTCTGCGAGATTGCCGTAGAGGATTTGCAGATGGCCCGTGGACTTGACGGGTTGTTCTTTTGGGAGAATGACATCCTGGGTACTGAAATCCAGATCCTTTGCTTCTGCTAAATTCTCGGCTAATGTTTTTCCTGTCACTGTCAAACATTCTCCGTGAATCATCCCCTCCTTGTGTAGGTATTTCATCACGGCAGGTACACCTCCGATCTCATGTAGATGCTGCATCAGATACTTACCACTGGGTTTTAGATCCGCAATCAACGGCGTCTTATTGCCAATTCTTTGGAAGTCGTCTGGGTGGAGGTGAATACCGACTGCTCTTGCAATGGCGATGATATGCAAGACGGCATTTGTCGAGCCTCCCAATGCAGTCAAAACGGTAATCGCATTTTCAAAAGCCAAGGGAGTAAGAATGTCCGATGGTTTGATATCCTCTTCTAGCAAGTGCCTGATGGCTTTGGCTGCGTCTTGTAGTTCTACTTGCTTCTCGGGACTATTGGCAGGATTGGAAGAGGAATAGGGGAGGCTCATCCCCATCGCTTCAATGGCAGATGCCATGGTGTTTGCAGTGTACATCCCTCCGCAGGCACCAGGACCTGGGCAAGAGTTGCGAATGATCCCTCTGAAGGTCTCAGGGTCCATTTTTCCTGCAATCTTTTCTCCCAGTGCCTCAAAAGCAGACACAATATTGAGCTCTCGATCCTTGTAATAACCAGGGGCGATCGTGCCACCGTAGACCATGATAGCAGGACGATCCAAACGCCCCATCGCAATGACTGAACCTGGCATATTTTTGTCACAACCAGGAAGGGCGATGAGCCCATCGTAATACTGCGCTCCGCAGACCGTCTCGATAGAATCGGCAATCAAGTCTCGGCTCACCAGCGAATAACGCATCCCATCTGTCCCGTTGCTGATCCCATCACTTACTCCGATGGTATTGAAAATCAGCCCGACCAAGTCTTCTTTCCAAACATGTTTTTTTACCTCCTGGGCAAAACCATTGAGGTGCATGTTGCATGTGTTACCGTCATAACCCATACTGACAATTCCCACCTGAGCTTTGTCCATATCTTCATCCGTCAATCCGATGCCATAGAGCATCGCCCTTGCCGCGGGCTGCGTCTCATCTTGGGTGATCGTACGGCTGTATTTATTCAGTGCAGTCATGAAGCGAGTGTAGAATTGTAGGGTTTGGCCAATACCAGATGCTGGTAAGCAGTTTGTATTTTTTTGCCCAAAGTAGATTCCCAGGGCTTGGGGAATAGGTAATCGTCTACAGAAGAAACACCTATGACCTCAGCTGCTGTTCCGCATAGGAAAGCACTGTCGGCTTGCAAGATCTCTTCTACGCCGTATTGTCCTTCTTTTACGGGTATATGCATTTCTTCGCATAGTGCGATCACAGTCGCTCTCGTAATTCCAGGCAGGATATTTCCTCTTTCAGGGGTGAATAGTATACCGTCTTTCTCGAAAAAAAGATTAGAACCTGTAGACTCTGCCAAGTATCCTTCATGGTCCAGCAGCAGGGCATTGTCAAATCCCTTCTCTTGGGCATCGTGAAGTGCCAGGGTAGAATTGATGTAGTGCCCACAAGCTTTGGCTTCGACCTGCGTCGAGCGAGGATGTGGTCTACAGAAATCTGATATGTGCAAACGCAACAGTTTGTCTCCCAGCAAAGCACCCCACTCCCAAGCTGCGATGGTCAGCTCTGAACTTTTGGGAATCGAAAGGCCCATATTGGGTGGACAATGGATCAAAGGACGTAGATAAGCACTCTTCAGCTTATTCTTTTCCAATAATGCATGGCTCAAATCCAGGAGTTCTGTTACAGAATATCCAAAGGGAATGCGCAATAATTCGCAGGATCGAAGCAAACGTTCATAGTGTGCTTTTCCTTTGAAAATATGCACCCCCTTATCGGTATCGTAACTTCTGATCCCCTCAAATACCCCATAGCCATAGTGCAAGGTCTGCCCATAGAGATTCACCCCTGCTTGAGCGGCTGGTTGAAATTTCCCTTGATGGTAGATGACCGTATGTTCGTTGAAGTACATATCTTGTAGCTATGACTAGATGATCGTAGACTTATTGAGAGAGGCGTTGGAATGATTGATGTGTGCATTGTCCTGCTCGATGAAGCTGGCCATCAGGTCCCCAATGGCTGAAGTCCCATAGAAATGCGTCGGATCAATGTCTTTGGTCACCAATTTATTGGTGAGGGCCCAATTGACTGCCTTTCGGACTTCGGCGGCTTCTTCTTGCATTTGGAAATGATCCAACATCATCGCTACCGCGAGTATCGTCGCCATCGGATTGGCAATATCCATACCTGCTGCTTGCGGATAAGAGCCATGCACAGGCTCAAACAAGGCGGTACCCTTCCCGATGGAAGCCGATGGCAGCATGCCCAAAGAACCACTCAGGACGCTGGACTCATCACTTAAGATGTCTCCAAACATATTTCCTGTCAGCATCACATCGAACTGCTGGGGATTCAGGATAATCTGCATGGCGGCGTTGTCTACAAAAAGATATTCCAGTTCGATTTCTGGATAATCTGTGGCCAATTCCTGGACGACTCTTCGCCAGAGGCGAGAAGTTTCCAGAACATTGGCTTTGTCAACTAGCGTTACCTTTTTCCTCCTGTTTCCTGCTTGCTGGAAAGCGAGATGGGCAATTCGCTGAATCTCTGCCTCCGTGTAAGAGCAGACATCATACGCTGAGGATGTATCTTCACTCAGGCCTTTTTCTCCAAAATAAATCCCACTAGTCAGCTCGCGATAGATCACAAAGTCCACTCCTTGCATCTTCTCAGGACGTAGGGGGGTGAGATGGATCAAGGGATCAAATACCTGAATAGGACGAATATTGGCGAAAAGCTGAAGCTCTTTTCTCAGTCTCAAAAGTCCTTGTTCGGGACGTACCTTGGCAGAGGGATCATTGTCATATTTGGGATCACCTACGGCCCCAAGGAGAATCGCATCACTTTGGAGACTACTCTCAATGGTATCTTCGGGTAAGGGGTTTCCCGTCACATCAATGGCGACAGCTCCCATCATACGATGAGAAAAGGTGAAATTATGCCCGAATCGATGCTCGATCGCGTGGAGCACCTTCAAGCCTTGCTGAACCACCTCGGGTCCAATTCCATCTCCTTCAATGACGGTGATATGTTTTTGCATAGGTAGTAGGCTGACTATATGTGGTAAGGGTGATTTTTTTCAAATGACTCAATATCTTGCTGAATAGAGAGCAAAAAGTCGATGTCGTCCAGCCCTTTCATCAGACACATCTTTTTGTATGAGTTAAGCTCAAAGGATTCTTTTTCCCCCATTACGGGTAGTTCGATGGTCTGAGCTTCTAGGTCAATCTCAAGGGCTGTAGTAGGATCTTTTTCGATCTGGGCAAGTATTCGTTGCAGAAAATCCTCAGAGACCTGGATAGGGAGCAAGAAATTATTCAGGGCATTGTTCTTGAAAATGTCTGCAAAGAAGCTGCTGATGACAATTTCAAATCCATAGTCTTTGAGCGCCCAGGCTGCATGCTCACGGCTAGAGCCACAACCAAAGTTTTTTCCTGCTACCAAGATCTTTCCTTTGTACAAAGGCTGATTCAAAACAAAGTCGGGATTGGGTTGATCTGCATTTCCATTGGCATAGCGCCAGTCACGGAAAAGATTTTCTCCGAAGCCTTCTCGCGTCGTTGCTTTCAGGAAGCGCGCAGGAATAATCTGATCGGTATCCACATGCTCCACGGGCAGAGGAACAGCTGTGCTTGTAAAAGCAGGATTTAGCTGGAAAGAAGATTTTATATGTTGCTGGGTGGTCGTTGACATGCGGCCTGTTTTAGTTGTTGAGAAAACTACGGGGATCGGTTACTTCACCTGTGAGGGCCGCTACAGCTGCCGTCACAGGACTGGCGAGAAAAGTCCTCGCCTTGGGCCCTTGTCTTCCCTCAAAATTTCGGTTCGAGGTCGACAGACAGTACTTACCTGCAGGGATTTTGTCTTCGTTCATCCCGAGACAGGCCGAGCATCCTGGTTGGCGAAGCATGAAGCCAGCTGATTCTAGTACTTTGTCGATGCCTTCAGCTTTTGCCTGCTGCTCCACTTGCTTGCTCCCAGGTACGATCCACACTTCCACGTGCGCTGCTTTCTTTTTTCCCTCCACGATTGAAGCCACCTTACGCAAATCCTCAATTCGCGAATTGGTACAACTTCCAATGAAAATGTAATCCAGTTTTTGCCCCAAGAGCGGCTGATTCTGAGAAAGTCCCATATAGGTCAATGCCTTTTCTAGATTGGCTTGCTCACTTACTTCCATATCCGAAGTAGACGGAATATGATCCGCAATCCCCATACCCATACCGGGATTTGTCCCGTAGGTAATCATCGGAGGAATGTCAGTTGCATGTATTTTTAGCTCCTTGTCAAAAACAGCTTCCTTATCTGTATATAGCGTTTTCCAATAAGCCAGTCGTTCTTCCCATGCTTCCCCTTGTGGCGCAAATTCTCGTCCTTTCAGGTACTCGAATGTGGTCTCATCTGGCGCAATTAGCCCACCCCTAGCTCCCATCTCAATGCTCATATTGCAGATGGTCATCCGTGCCTCCATTGACAATTTGCGAATTGCGGAGCCCGCGTATTCGACGAAGTAGCCTGTTGCGCCACTAGCAGAGATCAGCGAAATGATGTGTAAGATGATGTCTTTCGATACGACACCGTCCTGTAGGTCTCCATCGACTGTGATTCGCATGAGCTTGGGCTTATGTTGTAGCAAACACTGCGTGGCCATCACCATCTCGACCTCGCTGGTCCCAATCCCAAAGGAGATGGTTCCAAATGCCCCATGTGTACTCGTGTGGCTGTCTCCACAGACGATGGTCATGCCAGGCTGTGTCACGCCGAGTTCGGGGCCGATGACATGGACAATTCCCTGGTAAGGATGGCCCAAGCCATATAGTTCGATCCCATGTGCCGCACAGTTTTCTTCTAGTTTGGCGACTTGGTGACGTGACAAAGCATCTTTGATGGGCAGGTGCTGATTGCGTGTAGGGACATTGTGATCGGCAGTCGCAACGACTTGCTGAGGCCGAGCAACCGTCATGCCTCGCTTATTCAGGCCAGTGAATGCCTGTGGACTCGTCACTTCATGGATGAAATGTCGATCAATGTAAAAAACAGTGGGACCTCCTTCGATCTGTCGAACGACGTGCTGGTCCCATATTTTATCAAAAAGTGTTTTTGTCATTTATGCGAGTATTTGGAACATCAAGAATTGACGGTGACGAGTGGATAAACTTCATGGGCCAATCCATGTAGATCCTGATCTTTTACTTCTTTTTGTTTATCTGCTAGACCGAGAAAAGCTTGATAGAGCGTATCTACCTCATCCCGATTGAATGCGTAGCCGATATTTTTGAGGCGATAAGCCAAGGCCGCACGACCACTTCTAGCCGTCAGGACGATATGGCTCGTATCTGCTCCGACTTCTTCGGGGCTGATGATCTCATAGGTGGAAGCTTCTTTCAAGAATCCATCTTGGTGGATACCTGAGGAGTGTGCAAATGCATTGCTTCCTACCACCGCTTTATTGGCCTGTACAGGCATACGCATTGTGTCAGAGACGGATTGACTCATATTCAATAGTTTCTGATTGTCTACATCCGTGTAGAAGCCTAGCTCAGGATGCTTTCGCAAGATCATCACAGCCTCTTCAAGCGAGGCATTTCCTGCTCTTTCTCCCAGTCCATTGATGGTACACTCGATCTGTCGGGCACCTGCGATGACACCTGCGATAGAGTTGGCGGTAGCCAATCCCAGATCATTGTGACAATGGCAAGAGAGGATGGCTTTGTCGATATTGGGAACATTATTCACCAAATAAGCGATCTTCTCTGCGTACTGATTTGGAAGACAAAAACCTGTCGTGTCAGGAATATTGATGACAGAAGCTCCTGCTTCGATTACGGCTTCTACTACCTGCGCGAGATACTCATTGTCGGTCCTGCCTGCATCCTCTGCATAGAACTCGACCTCTGCTGTCAGATTTCTCGCCCACGATACGCACTGAATCGCACGAAGTAAAATATCCTCTCTGGTAGACTTGAATTTGCCTTTAATATGAATATCGGAAGTGCCTATACCCGTATGGATACGGCCTCTATTGGCTTTTTGAATGGCTTGTGCAGCAACTTCGATGTCTTTTTTCACGGCACGTGAAAGGGCACATATGGTAGAATCCTTCACGTGGGAAGCGATTTCTTCGACACTTTGAAAGTCTCCTGGGGAGGAGATGGGAAATCCAGCTTCAATAATATCTACGCCTAATGCTTCTAATTGAAGTGCCAACTCTACTTTCTCTGCTGTATTGAGCTTGCATCCTGGAACTTGTTCACCGTCTCTCAGCGTCGTATCGAAAATATAGATTTTTTGGTCGGACATAGTGAGTAAGGGATATAGTGAGTGATAAAAAGCGCAAAAAACTTAGGAGGATTTTCAAATTTGTTAATGAAAAAGCTGATCGTTTGTCAAAATTACGAGGAGGGCCCCCATAGGAAAAACCAAATACTTCCTTATTTTACAACTTGTATCCCCATCATATGTGTTACAACTTACTGTATGTCAATTTTATAAACATTTCCTTTTTACGATGTCCAGCAGAAAAAAAGAGGAGGTATTTCAATTAGTCAAATCACTGGAGAAAGGTGAGAAGCGGAACTTCAAGCTTTTTGTTAAGCGAAATTCTGCCAACTCTGATCTGAAGATTATCCAGTTATTTGACATATTGGATAAAATGAATGTTTATAACGAAGGGATTTTGCTCAAACAGAATAAAAATCTCAAGAAACAACAGCTCTCCAATCTTAAGGCGCATCTATACAAACAGATCCTTGCCAGTCTCAGGGTCATGAGTGACTCTGATGACATCGAAAACATGCTACACGAGGAAATCAAAAACGCACGTATTCTGTATCGCAAAGGGCTCTACCTACAAAGTTTGCGCATTCTTCAACGTACGAAGCAAATCGCCCTTGCTTATCATCAAGGGACTTTCTTGTTGCAGATCTTGATTTTTGAGAAAAAAATAGAATCCCTCCATATCACGCGAAGTTTGGATAATAGGGCGGAGGAGCTTTCAGAAAAAATTGCATATCACACGCAACAGCTCAAAAATATCAGTGCGATTTCCAACTTCGCACTCCAACTTTATGGGAAATATATATCTAATGGGCACGCACGCAATCCTGAAGAGGTAAGGGTTTTCAAGGATTTCTTCTTCTCTCATATACCAGCAGATTCGCACTTGGAAAAAAGCTTTTATGGGCGTTTGTACTTATTTCAGGCTCATGTTTGGTATGGCTTCATCTTACAGGATGTCCTCCAATATTACCGATATGCGCAGAAGTGGGTTTCTCTATTTGAAGAAGAGTCGCAGATGGTTCCCCTTGAGATCAACTATCTGCTGAAAGGCTATCATCACTTGTTGCAAGCGCTATTTATGCTGCGCCATGCGGATAAGTTTCGAATGGGGATTGAGCGATTTCAGGTATTTTTGGAGAAAAATGGCAGACGTTTCAATGAAAACGGCTCCATCCAGGCTTTCATTTACCTAGAACTGGCACATATTGACCTGCATTTTTTAGAGGGAACTTTTACGAAAGGTTGGGAGATTATTCCTCGTATCGAGGTAAAAATGGCACAGTTTCAGCAGCGCATGGACGACCATTATCGCCTGACCTTTTACTACAAAATTGCCTGTTTGTACTTTGGGGGAGGGGATAATGAGAAGGCCATTCAGTACCTGAGCAAAATCATTCATTCCAAATGGCATTTAAGAGAGGATCTTCAATGCTATGCGCGCTTACTACACTTGATTGCACACTTTGAGTTGGGACATTTTGACATCATGGACTCCTTGATTAAGTCTGTCTATCGCTTCATGGCCAAGATGCAAAATTTATCAGCCGTAGAAGAAGAAATATTCGGATTCTTGCGTCAATCTCTTCATCTGTATCCTCAGGATCTCAATCAAGCTTTTGAGGACCTGCTCCATAAGTTGCAGCAATTGGAAAACATCCCAGGTGAGCGCAGGGCCTTCATGTATCTAGATTTCATCTCGTGGCTTCAGAGCAAGTTGCAAGATGTGCCTGTCGAGGACATTATCAGGAAGCGTTATTTGCAGCGTTTGGGTGAGGGAGAATGAAAAAATCCCCAACATTTGCCAGGGATTCGTCTCATAGTATTTCTCGAGATATTTATTTCATTTCACAAGCCTTGCTGCTCGTCACAGCATAAGTGGTGCGTCGGTATCCGCTGGGACAGGTCCAGCATTTGTTGGTGCCAATGTCGAAGAACGCACCCGTAGGACATTGTCTTGAATTTCTGATCTTAGTGGCTACTGAAAAAGCAGGGCTCACACGCTTGGAACAAGCCTTACTTGAAGTGACGGCGTAGCCTGTGCGGTTGTAACCCGAGGGACAGCTGTAGCAATAGCCATTGGGATCCCAGAACTGGCCATTAGCACAGTTGGTGCCAAGAGGTCCGTATCCACGACCGTGTTGCGTAGCTTTGGCAAAGACTTCGCCTCCTGCGCGCTCGCAGGCTTTGCCACTCTTGACGGAGTAGACGGTGCGCTTGTATCCCTCGGGGCAGGTCCAGCAAGTCCCTCCGTCGATGGGATCGAAAAAAGTTCCGCGTCCGCATCCGATTCGTCCTGATGGAGTAGCGGCCTTGTAGCGTGTAGCGGTCGGTAATGTCTGCATGGGTACAAGCTCGCGGACCCACTGGGCACTCCACCAACCTTTCTGAATAGTGCCAAGTTCGAGCGTCCCACGTTCGTTGTGCAGGTAAGTTCCTTTCCAACGGTTTTTGATGCGAAAAAAATTTCCTTCGCCCACGTTTTCGAGACTCCACTGGGCGCTCCACCAACCTGACTGGATGGCTCCCACTTCTAGTCGTCCGTTTTCGTTATGGAGGTAGCGGTTGTTGCCGTTTTTGATGCGCACGAAGGAGGTGCCACTGACTTTCTCCATCGTCCAGGTGGTGAGGTTACTTTTCGAACTACTGAGACTGGCACCATTGCCTTGTCGGGCGACGAAAGTCCCTCTCCAACGATTCTTCAGACGGTAATAGGATTCTGCTGTGGTAACATCAGTCGTACCATTATCAAAACCGCTCGTAGCTATCAATATCGCGAGGGCGGATAGGAAGAAAGCGGTAGGCTTGAAGAAAGATGTAAGACGTCTCGTATGAGATAAAATGGATTGTAAATTGTACATGATACCTGTGATTGAATGTCAAATTTTCATTTCGACCTCAAGGTATGTTTCCTACTTTCTATCCTATGGGATTGTGGTTGCACAGGCTAGGACTCTGGTTTCATTCGAATTAAAATTCTGAAAGTCAGTTATTTAGGGCTATTTAGTTTCTCTGATTTGTGAAGGTGTTTGCCCAAATACCTCATGGAAGACCCGCGTAAAATATCCTGGATCATTGAATCCTACATCATAGGCAATCTCAGAAATCGTCAGATGCGTGGTCTGCAACAATTCTTTGGCTTTCTCCAAGCGGATGGCACGGATGTATAGTGTGGGAGATTTGCCTGAGAGGGCTTTGACTTTTCGATATACCTGGGTGCGTGCAAGGTTGACAGCCTCACATAGATCATACACACTGAGTTCAGGCTCACTTATTTTTGCGAGAATTACGCGCTGAATTTTCTGAATAAAAATCTCATCCAATGAAGGTGCTTTCGGTACATCTACTACAGGAGTCTCTAGGATTTTTTGCCCAAACTTTTCTTGTAAAGTCTGGCGAATCTCAAGCAATTTCTCAATGCGTACCAACAGTTCTGCCTTATCAAAAGGTTTCGTCAAATAAGCGTCTGCCCCGTACTCTAAACCTGCTACCTTATCATCCTGTGTAGCTTTGGCTGTGAGCATGATGATAGGGATGTGGCTGGTGCGCTCATCTGTCTTTAAAGCCTGTGTGACCTCATAGCCATTCATCCCAGGCATCATGACATCCGTAATGACCAAGTCCGGAATTTGCTCCTGTGCCAGAGCCACACCCGAGACGCCGTCTGTAGCTGTCAATAGGTGATAATCTGGCCCTAGGATCGCCCCCAAATATGTGATGACGTCAGGATTGTCTTCTATGATCAACACACGCTGCTGATCAGTACTAGAAGAAGCATAGCTCTCTGGAACGATCGTTTTGGCTTCAGATCTAGGCGAAGGAATCTCAAGCGGTACCTCAGCAAAAGCAGCTGGTGTATCCGCACGCTGGATGATGGGGAGCGTGAAGGTAAAGACTGCGCCATTTCCTACTTTACTCTCTACGGAGATATCACCTCCCATTTTCTCCAATAGTCCTTTGACCAGTGCCAAACCTACACCAGTGGAAGTCTCATTGCTCGACGCCGATCCCTGATAGAATCGATCAAATATGAAGGGTAATTCACCTGAAGGAATACCTGATCCTGTATCTTGTACCATGCAGCGCATGTAGGCTTGGTCTTCTTTGACTTCTTGCCCAATATACATGACTATTTTTTCTCCCTCAGTTGTGAATTTTAGCGCATTAGAAAGTAAGTTATACACGATATCCTGTACTTTTTCTGCGTCATAGTCCATGATAATTTTTTCTACTTCCGTATGCACTGAGAGCTGAATCTTCCGTTCTTCTGCCAGAGACTGAAAAGACTCGGTCAGGTATCGAAGGTAACCCACGATGTCTCCCTGCACCCACTGAAAGCGTAGTTCGTGAGACTCTAGGCGAGCTAAATCCAGGAGTTGATTGATTAGGCGCAGCAGTCGCCTTCCATTGCGCCGAATGAGGCTGCGTTCCTGATCCTGTGGCGCGGGGAGCTGATCCGCCATACCCAGAATGACTGTCAGAGGCGTACGAAACTCATGGGAAATATTGGTGAAGAAGCGATTTTTTAGATTATCTAGTTCCCGCAACTGGGCCTGTTCTGCTCGCTCTTCTTGTAGGCTGAGTTCCTGCTCCCGTAGGCGGATTTTTTGTTGATTGCGGAAGAACAGAAAGCCCAATACACCCAAGCCCAATAAGGCCAAGGCTGCGAAGAGGAAAGTATTTCGCTGGCTAAGCTTTTTCTGAAAGGCTAACTCCGTCTCTTGGAGTTCCTGCAGGTTCTGGATGCTATCTTCTAGCGCTTTCTGCTCATACTCGTATTTGAAAATGGCTTGTTGATTTTCCTCTCGATCCAGGCTGTCCTGCAACTCATGGTATAGCTCGTTCATCGCCAGCGCATTCTTGGGATCATTCAGTGCTTTGTATGTTTGGTACAAGATCCTGGCAAAGTTATTCTGGCTGCGCAGATCTCGCGATTCTTTGCTGATGACAAGTCCCTTTTCTGCTACGCGCCGTGCCGCTTTCATCTTTCCTTGCGCAAGGTAAATCTCCGCCATTTCAGCCAAGATGGTTGCCATTCCATAACCCACAGGATATTCCTCTCGGATCGTCAAACTCTCTTCAAAATAGGAAAGGGCCTTATCTGGCTTGCCTTGCTTTTTGTACAATGAGCCGATGTAAGCCATATTCGTTGCCATGCTCTTTTTGTCACCTATACTTTTTGAGATCGATAGGGCGCGTTGGTAAGCTGCCAGAGATTCTTCGGCTTTCTCTAAATCTGAGTAGGTGATTCCGATCTTTCCTAGTACCTCCGCAATTCCATACTGCATGTTGAGATTTTCTCGAAGTGCCAAGGCCCTCTGGAAATATGTCAGCGCCTCTTCGTATCTCTCTGCATAAAAATACGCTTCTCCTATGCCCACAAGACAGCTAGATTGGTAGGATGGATTTTCCTGCTCTTCAAACACCTTACTGGCTTTTTGAAAATTCACCAATGCCTCTTGATAGTCTGCTTGTTGAAGATGGATGTAGCCCATATTGGCTTGGGATATGGCAACTCCCTGAATTTTTCCTACAGCTCCATAATAGATACTGGCCAATTGATGGTAGGTAAGGGCTGTTTCCAGATCGCCATTGACGAGCGAGATATTGCCCAATGTGGCGTAGGAAACCGCTTGTCTCCCAGTATCCTTCAGCGCCTGTTGGATCTCTAGTGCCCGTTGCGTGTATAAAAGTGCACTGTCATACTGGCCTGTATAGATAAAGGGATTGGACAGATTGCCGAGGACGCCTGAGATCATGGAAGAATCTTGAAAAAGTGCTAATGCCTGCTTTCCTGCTGTGATGGCTTCATCATAGCGACCTGTGTCGTTGTAAAGATTCAGCAATGTTCCCAAACTCTTAGCCACTGCCTTGTCATCCTTGAGTGCCATGTGCAGCGCTTTCGCTTGAAGAAGGTGAGATTCTGCTGCAGTGTAGTTTCCCGTTTCATATTCAGCAGATCCTAGGCTTCGGAGCAATGTCCCTATGAGCGAAGTATCTGCTGTCTGCTGTGCTGCCTCAAGGCCCTGCTGATAAATGGGTAAGGCTTCCTTGAAACGTGTGAGGGAGAAAAGTGCATTTCCTTGACTTTCCAAGGCACGAGCGAGTAGGCCAGGCGTTTCTAACTGCTGAGCGAGTAGAACTGCTGTTTGAGACAGCGTCAAGAGGCTATCATACTGACTAGCAAGAGAAGGAGCTGTCATAAAGGCCAACAACGCTTCTAATTGATTGTGCTGAGAAGTACCAGGATCATGTGCAACTTGAAACAGGGAATCATACTGGAGCGGAGACCATGAGGTTTGTGAGAATACGTTAGAATTAATCAAACACGTGAGGAGGGCTACCGTCAGAAAAAGCTTTGACATATGCGCACTTATTGATTTTGTAATCCATAATATAGGAATATTCGAATAAATCCTCATTTGCCTAAAATATGATCATCGTGTAGGATTAAAATCTGTAAAAATACTAAATTCATGTGATCCCTTTCCCATATAGACAATCATTCTCGTACCGATATGAACAGATTGATCAATGTTATTCCATTATTCGTCATATTACTCTTATATGTAGGGCTCTTCGATAGCTGTAATCAAGCCTCGGTTTCTGATAATCGCAATCCACGTAAGCTCTATTTATCGGATTCTGTACCTGAAATAGACAAAACGAGAGAAACAAAGATCCTGACGGCCTTCTTTGGTCTGGATAATGCGCTTCCGCAACGTGCAAGACTAATTTATGCAAAAGCCCCTGGAAAGGATGGGATGCCCCTCGTCTTCTCACACGAACTCGATCCGAGTACGTTGGACGGAGCTGATTTTGCTGTCACCACTCAAGATGGATCAGTATTTAATGTGGAGGCAGCGAGCTTCCTCCCTGCCAACGAAGAATTTGAATTGAGGACTGTTTTGCTCATCGGCGAATACGGCACCTATCCTGATAACCAGCCTGTCTCTGTCAAAATTGTAGGTGACTTGGTGGCTAAAGCAGGGCAGAACTATAAAGGTGACAGCATAAAAGTAATCCCCCTTGAATCAGGGCCTATCTTGAGCTATGCAGAGTATTTTACGATAGATGAGGATTACCCCTACAGAGAAAGAGGAGATGCATGCGACTGCCCCAAGGAAGAAACCTATAGAGTGGTAAAGGCTGTTTGGGCAGGAGGTGTAAGAGCCTTGAATGGAGAGGAACTGGGGGAGAATGAAAAGAATGCGTTTACTGTCACCCTTGTAGATGGGGTAGATACACTTAAGGTACATCCATTTCAATTGGCAGATCTAGGCGACAATGAAAATAATATCGACTTGTGCTTAAAGGAAACGGGGATTCCCATACTTGTGGAGGTGGCGGAGAATGTAGCGATGGACCCCAATGATGATCCCAATCCCAAAACGCAAATAAAGGTAGTGAGTCGATGGTAGGAATACCTTACGTATCATATAGCTTCTAAGAAGAATTTCCTAAAATTTTGCATTTGGGATTCGAGCAAAGGCTATATTGAATGATTACCTTCTACAAAATTATAACGTATGAATGCTACTACTCAACAATTCTTACAGGATACAGGTGCGGAGATTCCCATCATTTGTGGTCCTATGTATCCTGGTTCTAATCCTGAGTTGGTAGCTGCCGTTTCGGATGCAGGAGGTTTTGGTGTGGTACAGCCTGTTTCCCTTACTTCACTTTATGGTCATGATTTTCGAGAGGGTTTACGGCTGATTAGAAAGTTGACAGACAGGCCTTTTGGTGTCAATTTTACCATCTTTGGTGGGGCGAATCAAAAGTATCATGATCAAATGAAAGAGTGGATGGAGATATCCATTGAAGAAGGGGTCAAATTCTTTTTGACCTCTCTAGGAAAACCGCATGAGATCGTGAAGGTCGCACACCAACATGGCATCAAAGTCTACCACGACATTCCCAATAAAAAGATTGCCCTTGCCATGCGCGATGCAGGAGTAGATGGGATCAATTGTATCAACTGGCGAGGGGGCGGACAGACGGGCACACAATCAGCAGAGCAATTCATGGAGGAGCTACATGACATAGGGATTCCTGTGATCTGTGCAGGAGGGATCAGTGGTCCTGAAGACTATCAAAAGGCACTAGATATGGGATATGCAGGCGTGCAAATGGGGACAAGATTTCTCGCGACGCATGAGTGCCAAGTAACCGATAGCTATAAGCAAGCCATCGTCGATTCTACCGAGGAAGATATTGTGTGGACCAACAAAGTCGCAGGCAATAACTCCTCTGTTATCAAAACCAAAGATGTGATGCGTGGCGGATTGAGAACAGGTCCTATCTTTACCTATATGCTACGTCAGCGCAAGCTAAAAAAGTACGCGCGCATGTATCTCATGAGTCGAGGATTGAAGAATTATTCTCGTACGGCCTTTGATGACAATGTACAATTTTGGCAGGCTGGGAAAGGAGTAGGGAGTATTACTTCTATAAAATCAGCAAAGGAGGTGATAGATGAATTTAAGGTTGTCAGTGTCTAGTATTGTTTGATCAAAACGTAAAAGGAGTAAAACGGGATAGCTTTTCTTCACCGAAGGGTACGAGTTATCTTGGTAGTCTTTTATAGACTACTCATATTTTACAACCATAGATAATCACTTGCCTATGGATTTTGCTTGGCGTTTGCCCGTTCCTCGATTTTTCGCTTGATCTCCGCTCTGAAGGCTTTATTGTGGGTAAATTGTTTGTGTCTGAGAAACTCGATAAAATATGCTACGATCGTTCCTCCAAGTAAAGCTTTTCCCACTTCGAGTATAATTTCAAATAAAACCTCCTCCACAAAACTTGGGAGATAATCTGCTGCATAAAGCTGAAGCGATTTGGTAACAATCATGACCACCAAGCCAATGATGAAAAATACAAAGAGGAATCCGAGTTGAAAATCCTCTTCCTCAATGATCAGGTCAAGTTCGGAAGGATTTTTTTCATAATAAACGATCACGTCTTCTGTTACCTTTTGCTCGGAAGCGAGGGTCATCCCATATATAAATTCAGCCAGTCTTTTCATAGGTCAAGATATAGTTAAAGGACTGCGCGCATTATCAGGAAGTGTAGTTTGAAAGGGTATGATTGGCATATAGATAACGCAAGCAGATAGGAATTGAATTGTTGTAGAGGTATCGGACAGGTGACTCCTGCAAAAGGAGCACAACTCTACTTTCGTAAAATCTAGATTTCGTCATGATCGCCAGATCGAAAATAGGCATTTTTCTAGTTTACAAGCTTTCCTACTTTCACAGGTGCTGAGATAAGCCCATGTATCCAATCAAAAACTTAAGAATTCAAGAAGTAATCTGGTTGATAATCCACTTTAAGCATAATCGGGGTCTACTGAGACAATACTTTTTAGTTTCTATAGAAACTAATTAGTGTTATTCCCGCCTCACTATATTAATATTCTAGCTTAACTGTATGAAACATACCCCAAATTTCATCCCTACTTTTTGAACACTACCTGTTGAGACGCTGAGAGATTGAGATATCATGTAAAAGGTCTCAAAGTCCCAATATTCTAAGCTCTTCCAGTCATAAAAAAATAATCCCCCACCCGAAGGCAGGGGATCTGATCAAAATGAAACGATTATCGATCCTTAGGGCTGGACAAGGGCTGCTTCTAATGCTCTGAGACGGGCTTCGAAGGTAGTCTTCATTTTGTTCATTTCTCCCTTTTGAGAGGATAGTTCTAATTCTAAGGCTTCTATACGTTCCTGCTGAGCGTTGATCAAGCGCTGCTGCTCCTGTGTCGCGCTCACGTTGAGCATGGAGATGGCGTCGTAATCCACAGAGTGTACGTCGTCTACCCATTTACCAAAGACAAATACTTCTACTGGAGCCGTTTCGGCTCTTACACGGAAGGTGTTTGCTGAGACGATTTCTACCACTTCTACTTTGCCATATTTCTGCAGCTCGGTGTAGTAGTCTACAAAGTCCCCGACTACAAGTTCGTGTGATGCTGGTGCATGGATAGTCAGTAGCTCAGTCTCCGTGTCGTAGCTAAAGTCTTTAATATGTGCATAGATAGAAGGAATAACCCCCTCGCGTAGGCTGACCGCCTGGGGAAATACTTCACGCAATTGCTGGGCGATGACCTTTTTCTCAGGTTGACCGCCATGTATGCGTCGGTAGTCGGTTACTTCGATTTCGGAGAGGGTCTGCAGGTCTTCTGCTGCGTCAGAAATTCCTTCGATGTTTTTGATACGGGCATCTGACCAGTTGACCGTGGCGGCAACAAATACGCCTTCGCCATCCGCTACAATGCTCCCACTGGCATAAATGGAAACGCCAACATTTTGGGCAGTGGGTAAGGTAGCCGCACTAATTCCATTTATTACGCTGGTTGCACTGTTTTCATTCAGCCATGACCCTCCTGTAAAGGAGGCAGTGGTGGAAGAACCTCCTACATGGAGAGGAGCTTGTGGTGTATGGGTACCAATGCCAATGCGTCCAGATTGATCTAGTACCAATTGATTCACTTGATTTAGCTTGCGAATGATCAGGTCTCCATTTTGGTGGTAAAACAATGAATTGGCTCCACCAGCAGAAAGCTGCAAACCCGTACTGTCTCCCTGGGCTGCTGGGAAGTTAAGGTGAAGTAAATTGGCAGGGGCAAGGGTTCCAATCCCAACTCGGCTCTCCTGAAAAGCTACTGTCCCAACATGTCCTCCCCCATTGGTATTGTCTCGACTGATATTCAATACATCATAGATATTCCCATTGGAAGCCGTGTGGTTGATGCGGAGTCCTCCAGTATTTCCCATGTCATGGATGATTTCCCATTGCTCATTCAGCATTCCGTTTGCCAAGATGATGCCGCCCTCTGGCTCACTGACAAGTGGACTGATATTTGGATCGAAGTTGCTCACGATGCGCAGCGGGCGGGATTCCTCAATAGAGCCTGAGATATCCAAGGTAGTAGTAGGGTTGGTGACGTTGATCCCCACACTGCCATCGCCTTGTAAGCTCATGACCTCATGGGTTCCTCCACCATTTGTAGTAGGTAGGTGAAAGCTCATATGGACAGTGGCAGAATTCAATAAAGCAGCTCCTAAGGGAGGATCAAAGTCGGTTCGAATTTCGCCGATTTGCGTATTATTTAAACTCTGGGAGCGGAAGGTGATTTTCCGGCGATTCCCCCTGATTGTTAGATTTTCGGTTGCAGTATGATTCCCCAGGTTATCTCCCACGGTATTCCAGTTTCCCCCATTATAGTATGAGAAGCGGTTGTCAGTGGTAGAGTACACCAGGAGGCCGTTGACTGGAGAGGCAATCGCGTTGCGCTCGCTATCGGTCATGCGCGGAATCAATAGCCCTCTTTCTGTCGATTCTATGTTGAGTATGGCACTGGAAGCTGGGTTATTGGTCCCAATGCCTACATTGCCATCCCCCCTCAAGGTCATGATGGTAGCAGTAGTTCCATCATTTTCTGCGGGCAAATCAAAATTCATGCTGACGGAGGTGGGCTGAAAGCTTGAAATGCTATTTGGTGCATTGATATTGGTCCGTATAGCGGCCTGCTGGATGAATGATCCCCCTATGCCACCGAAGTCTCGAAAACGGATTTGGCCATTCTGCCCTTGCATCTCCATGTTGCCCGCCAGGGTAAGTGGCCAAACGGGCTCATCTGTGCCGATGCCCACATGCCCATTCTTAAGGACCGTCATCGCATTGGAGCGATCGGTAAAAGAAGTACCATTCCCTATGGTAAAAATTCTATCATTTGCATCGAAGGTGTTGGTAGAGTTGGGAGTATAAGGGTCAGAAAATAGTCCCAAAACCGTCTCTCCATAAGAGGAGGCTATATTCGTATGCCCGCCCCCCACAAAGGAGGCCACACCAGAAGCTACATTTTCAAACCCACCTACGACAACGGCCCTGTCTGCCGAAGCTATATTACCTGAGCCTGACCCAATGAAGGCCCCAACCCCTGAAGCTTCATTGTCGAAGCCTCCTCCTATAGTGGCTCCTCTTTCGGAAGCGTTATTGAGCTCGCCTCCGCCTACAAAAGACACAGTCTCAGAAGCCGTATTTAAAATACCCCCTCCCACATAGGAGGAAAGTCCTGAAGAAATATTTTGATTGCCTCCTACTACAACAGAATAGTTATTTGACGCAGTATTTTGCCCCCCTCCTCCGATAAAGGAATCAGACCCTGACACCGCATTCATCTCCCCCCCTCCTACAAAGGCATAAGGTTCTGAGGCGGTATTGGAAGTTCCTCCCACTATGCTGGTGCCGATTCCTGTGGCATTGTTGTTACTCCCGCCCCCAACATAGGCGTAAAAATCCGAGGCATCATTGCCAATTCCTCCACTTATGCTGGCATAAGCTCCTGATACTACATGGTCTGCGCCCCCTCCTATTGAAGCATAGTCGTTGGTGATTACATTGAAAGCTCCCCCCTCAATTACACTTCTAGTACCGCCTGTGATTTGGTTGGAGCTGCCTCCACCGATCATATTGCCATTGGGCAGAAATCGGAAGATGGTATCGTTATTGGTGCGGATTACAAAGCCAGTTGAATCTGTGGTGCCTATGAAATTCATATTTGGATCCGTACCTGTATTGCCCGTAAGGCTCCAGTCATATCCCCCTGCGCTTCCAGCCATTGCTTGCCAGGCTGCCCCATTGTAATAATAGAAGCGGGCATCCGTAGTTACGAACACCATCAAGCCCGTAGCAGGGCTGGTAATGGCATCCCTTTCTGTAGCTGTCAGGCGCGGAATCAGGATTCCTTTGCTGCTGCTTTGTATATCCAGGATGGAGCTGGGGGCAGGATCATTTCCGGTAGCATTAATACTGACGCCCTCAGACTGGGCGAAAAGGCCGCTCAGGCTGAGCAGGCTGATAAGTAGGACTAGGTAATGTTTCATTTTTATCAGAGTTTGATTGATGTTTCAAAGATCTGATTTGGCTGGGAGAGGTTTTCCCACGATTGTTCCAAAGAATTCCCCTATTGTTTCAGGGAGATGCTGAGACATCATATACAAGGGTTTCAAAGTCTCGATATCCCCATCTCCTTCAGTCTTGAAAACAACAATCCCCCACCCGAAGGCAGGGGACACAATCAAAAATGACACATTCCTACATGCTTAGGGCTACTGGGTAAGGGTGGCTTCCAGAGTCTGAAGACGAGCTTCGAGGCTTTGGAGTTGTTGGACCTGGGATTGTAGGGCGGTGTTTTCTGCTTCTACAGACTCAATATGACGCTGCTGCTCCTGAATAGCCTCAATCAGCACTGCTGAAAGCTTGTTGTAGTCTACTGAGAGGATGCCCTCGCTATCTGTTTCAACCAACTCGGGTAATACTTGCTGTACTTCCTGAGCCATTACGCCTACCTGACGCGTGCTGTCTGCGCCCTCTTTCCAGTAGTAATAATAGCCATTGAGGTGCGAAAGCATCGTCAAGGCGTGGGGCAGTTCCTCAAAGTCGCGCTTGAGGGTGGAGTCGGACCATGTAGACCAGGAATTGGCGCGGGCGACTGTACCATTTCCACTTTCTCCGACCTGGAATGTGTATTGAGGATTGGTGGTGCCGACTCCTACATTTCCTTCTGAATCGATGGTCATACGCGTGGTGACCCCATTGTTATTTTGGCCGGTCTGGAAGTCCATACGTCCATCAGGAGCTACAGTACCATTGTCTGCTACTACTCTGATCGCTGCAATAGGCTCATAATTGGTATTGGTGTTGGAGGCATCTCGTGTATACCAGGATATTTCTCCCAGCAGGCTTCCCGTTACTTGCCCATAGTTCGTGCGTCTGTCGGTCAAGCGTATACTGGGAGCCACTGCTTCTACCTCGAAGGCGGTGGCTGGCTTAGCCGTACCCACACCCACTCTACCTGATTGATCCAGCACAAGCTGATTGGTCTGGTTCCGCTTACGGATGATCAGATCCCCGTTTTGATGATAGAAAAGAGAGTTTGAGTTTCCCGCAGAAAGGGTTAAGCCGCTAGTCTCTCCTTCGGTTGGGAAGCGAACATGTAGCCTGCTTTCTGGACTGGACTGGCCGACCACGACATTCCCTGACGAGTTAACCTTGATGCCTTCATTATCTCCGTCCCCAGACAGGTAATGGGAACCCAACACAAGGTTTTGGGTAGCAGTGTGATTGCCCAGATTGTCTCTCAGGGAAGAAAGGTCCTGTGTATTTCCGCCCGAAATGCTCAGGTTGGTGCCTGATAGGCTGAGCGTTTGTATTTCATTCTGAGCGTCTGTATCTCCATCATTGAAATTGCTCAGCCTCGATTCAGTAACATTTCCATCTCTATTGAGCTTCCAAAGGTATACATCTTGGCTACCAGCACTTGTAAGGGTTCGATTCCCAAATACAGCACTCCCAATGAAAAAACCTGTCGTCAGAATATAATCGGGATCATTTGCAGTGATACCTCTTCCAAGGTCAGAACCCGAACCTTCTACTTGTCTGGTCCATACCCATTGGCCAGCGGGATCAATTTTTGACACAAAAATATCACTGGTTCCAGCGCTGTTTAAGGTGGTATTGCCAAATGTGGCGTCATCATAAAATATACCCGTTAGGTAGGAATTTCCATCCGCGTCACTCGCAATATCATACCCTTCATCAAAAAAAGGTCCTCCGAACTGCTTGGCCCACACAACTTGCCCAGAAGAGCTGACTTTTGTGACAAAACCATCCCTTACTCCATTACTTGTTAAAGTGATATTGCCAAAGGTGGAGGAATTTTCAAAAAAGCCTATCACATAAGCGTTACCAGAGCCATCAACGGAGATCTCATTTGCAAATTCTCTTGTACTTCCTCCAACGTTTATTGCCCAAATGGGCTGTCCGGAGGGGTCTAACTTCGCGATAAATACATCTCTACCGCCATTGTTGGTCAAGGTCGTAGTTCCAAAAGTAATGTCCGAGCCAAAGATACCCGTAATATAGCTATTCCCTGAAGCATCGATGGCAATACCTTCTCCATTGTCGTACCCTACCCCTCCGGATCGCATTGCCCAAAGAATCTGTCCATTGGGGTCAATTTTTGTTACAAAGGTCTTATCTCTATTCGTATTTATTGTAGTATCTCCAAAAGAGGCCGTTGAGAGCAAAAGACCTGTAACATAACTATTGCCTGTATCATCTGTCGCAATTCCTTTTCCCCATTCTTCATCGGTTCCTCCTATATTCAACGCCCATAGAACCTGTCCATTAGGGTCAACTTTCGCTACGAAAGCGTCATCATCCCCATTACTGGTAAGGCTTGTATTCCCAAAACTTGCTGTTCCTCTGAAAGTGCCTGTGATATAGCTATTGCCATTGAGGTCCGTGGAAATATCGTTTCCCTCATCAAGCTCCCCACCCCCTAGCTGAATCGCCCATAAGACATTTTCTGCAGGATCCAACTTCATGACGAAGACATCGCGATTGCCACTGCTTGTAAGGGTAGTATTTCCAAAAGTAGTGGTTCCAGAAAAAACACCTGTGACATACCTATTGCCCATGTCATCAACTGTGACGGCATTTCCTTGGTCACTATTTCCACCTCCAAATGAATTGGTCGTAGGTTCCAATAGCTCTCTTCGGCCACAATCTTTGATCCAGCTTTCCCCAGTATAATAATTGAAACAAGAATCATTGAGGTTATAAATCATTAATCCTGCGGCAGGGTTGACAATGGCATCTCTTTCTGCCTTGGTCATACGAGGCATTAGCATACCTTTATCGCTGCTCTGTACATCCAGCATGGCGCTGGGGTCAGGATCACTTCCAGTAGCATTGATGCTGATGCCATCAGACTGGGCGAAGAGGCTGCTCAGGCTGAGCAGGCTGATAAGTAGGATTAGATAATATTTCATTTTTATCAGAGTTTGATTGATGTTTCAAAGCTCTGATTTGAACAGGACAGCCTTTCCCACCAATGTTCCAAAGAGGTGGATTATTGTTTCAACTCATTTCTATATTTTCCATGAAATGAAGTTAGCCTGAAGATTTTGGGCTTTGCTGTTTACGCCATTCAGAGGGTGACAAACCCTTGTATTCTGAAAAAACCCGATTGAAGTACTTGGGATCTGAAAACCCAGTAGCATATGCTATTTCCGAAACACGAAGATTGGGATCTTCCAGCATCATTTTACATGCTTCTTCCACGCGAACCTTCCTGATAAAGCGGGAACTGGAAAGTCCTGTTAGGGCCTTGAGTTTGCGGTGTAGATTGGTTCGGCTGAGTCCCATAGCTTTCATCAAGGCATCTCCCCTATAATTGCTGTCATCCAGATGTTTGATGATAAGGGCACGCGCTTGTATGATAAATGCATCTTCCATTTGAATCTGAGGATCTTCGGAAGAAGCTTCAGGGACCAACCCATCCTGATAACGCTGCTGTAGGCGCTGCCTGATTTCCAGTAGCTTAGCTAGCCGTATTTCTAACTCTTTTTGGTCGAAGGGCTTGGGCAAATAGGCGTCTGCACCCCGTTGAAATCCCTCCAGCCTAGAGGCTTGATCTGCCTTGGCTGTTAGTATAACGACAGGAATATGACTGGTTCGCTCATCCAGTTTGAGGGTCTCCACTACCTCATAGCCATTTTTCCCTGGCATCATTACGTCGGTGATGATCAAGTCGGGTACTTGTTCCAAGGCAGCTTCAATCCCAGCTTCTCCATCAGGTGCAGAGAATAGTTCATATTGATCTTCCAGACAGCTGTAGAGGTATTCAACGATTCCTGGGTTGTCTTCTATGATCAAAAGGCTTGGAAGGGCTGTTTGGGCGGCATAAGCACTTCTGCCAGTATATTCTGCTTCAGTACCCACATGAAATATTTCTACAGGCTTGTCCTTTTGTTGCCCGTGGAGTATCCTCGGCTCATTTTGGGTAATGGGAAGGGCAATGCTGAATTTGCTTCCTTCCCCAGGTGTACTTTCGACCTTTATATCTCCCTTCATCAACTTCAAGAGTTCCTGTGTCAATGCAAGGCCAATACCTGTTCCTTCCCCTTCACGGGTGGATGAACCATCTACTTGGTAAAATCGGTCAAATATCAGGGTAAGCTGATCCTCGGGAATCCCCATTCCTGTATCTCTAATGGTCAAGAGCAAATGGGTGCCTTGATTGGAAATAGACAGAATCACCTGTCCTCCCTGAGGGGTAAACTTGATGGCGTTTGAAAGCAAGTTGTTGGTGATCCTGTAAATCTTCTCCCTGTCATAATCCATCCAGATTTCTTGTTCATCTGTTTGGAAACTCAGGGATATGTTCTTGGTCTGGGCATAGGATTGAAATGATTCCGAGATATACCGAAGCTCTATGAGAATGTCAGCTTGATGTAGACGAAGTTCCATTTGTCCTGACTCAAGCTTTCGGAGATCCAGAATCTGATTGACAAGGTCAAGCAAATGGTTGGAATTCCGCTGGATCAACTGATTCCCCCTTTGAAGCCAGCGGCTGGGATCCTTGGCAATTTGGGCTGACATCCCCAGTATCACCGTCAATGGGGTACGAAACTCGTGGGAAAGGTTGGTAAAGAACCTGGACTTGAGTTGGTCAAGTTCTTCCAGAAATTTGGCGCGCTGATCGGTTTCTTCCAGGGCTTTTTGGGTCAGAGGAAGTTGCTTACGCGCCGCTTCGCCCTCTTTTTGGCGGTTAAGTTCATGGGTGGCTTTGTCGATTGTGGTCTTCAGGTCATCAAAATCAATGGGCTTGGTTACAAAGTCAAAAGCACCTTCATTCATAGATGTCCGGATATTTTCCATATTGCCATAAGCCGTAACCATGATGGTTTTTAGAAGCCTCGGCATTTGATTCAGTTCCCGCAACAAGCTTAGGCCATCCATGACAGGCATGTTGATGTCGCAAAGGAGAATATCTATGTCAGGGTCCTTTTCCAGTACTTCAAGTGCTTCCTTTCCATTTTTTGCAAAAATAAACATCACCCGCTTCTTCCTAATATCACGCCGAAAAAGGAGATCAATCAGTTCTTCCATGTCCGCTTCGTCGTCAACTACGAGAATTTTGTTCGGAATCATTTTTATTTAGGTAATCTGATTTCAAACTTGGTGTAAGAGCCCTCTTCGGACTCAACTGAAAGAATCCCCTGGTAGGCCTGCGTAATGATGTCAAAACTGATAGAAAGGCCCAGACCTGTATAACCCTTTCCTGTAGGCTTGGTTGTGAAAAAGGGATTAAAAATTGAACCCTTTACCGCATCAGCTATCCCTGGTCCATTGTCTAGTATATGAATAGTCACATGTGTGTCATCTTGACTGCTTAGGATCTTGAGTTCTGGCGTGAAATCCAACCCGCGCTCTGATGCCTTCTGGTCGAGGGCATAGCAGGCATTGTTCACGATGTTGATGATGACACGTCCCATTTCTCTCTCATTGATTTCAATAAGAGGAAGTGTTTCATCTAGTTCATATGTCACATCCAATTTGAATCCAGGCGTTTCGGGAAGGTAGCCCTGAGAAGCAAGGGATACAGAGTCCTTCAAAAGAGGATTGATGGAAGCTGCTTTTCTTTGTCCCTTCCTATTGTCCGCATGTCGCATCATACTGGAGACAATGGCGTCCGCCCGCTTTCCATGCCCCTGAATTTTCTGTGTATGTTTCCTGACATCCTCCAAGAGTTCATTCATCGTTTCATAGTTGGTGGGTGGCAGGGATTCTTTTACTTCTTCCAATTCATCCTTAAAATCCTCCAAAAGACCTACTGAGCCTCTGGCAAAGTTGGTTACAAAATTGAGGGGATTTTTGATCTCGTGGGCTATTCCAGCGGTCATCTGGCCCAGGGAAGCCATTTTTTCCTGCATGATGAGCTGGTCCTGGGTAGTTTTTAAGGAAGAAAGGGCTTTTTCAAGTTCCTGGTTTTTGCCGTTGATCTCCTCCGTACGAATTTCGATGATGGTTTCCAGTTCCAGATTTTTAGCCAGCACCCTTCGCAGCCGCCATCTATTGTAAGAAAGGCTTACCAGGACAAGTAACAGAATTCCAAGCGCTATGTAAGATGCATAGGCCCACCAACTGCGATACCAGGGAGGGAGTACCACCAGTTTAAAGGAGGGGGATTCGCTGATGGTGTAGGCAATGTTTCTGGCTTTTACCCGAAAGTAATAAGTCCCTTCAGACAAATTGGTATAATCAGCATAAGTCTCGTCGCTCCAATCGGTCCAGTCTTCATCAAAGCCCTCCAGCATGATTTGGTACTGGGTTTCTTCTTCGTTTTGGAAGAAGGAAGCAGCAAACTCGAAACGCAGGTTATTCATCTCATATTTAAGCTCCATTTCATTTGCTGATCCGACATTGTTGTAATAGATCACAGAATCCCTAGCCGTTTTTATCCGCCGCAGGTGAACAGGGAATGAATCTGGTGTTGGGACGGCCTTGGACGCATCAAAGCGAACCAATTGATCTCCAGTCGCCATCCAGAGGATGTCTGGGTTAGAAGGATCGCTGTACAAGACTTGTGCCCCGAGAATCAGGGTTTGAGGAAGTCGATGGAACAAGGTTTTCTCCAAGGTATAGGTGGTGGCTTTGTCGGGTGTCAGTTGGGAAATACCGACACGCTGAGAAGGTCCGGGTGTGTTAAAATTCGTTAGGGTATAGATACGGCCCTTGGAGTCCTCAGTGGTCAAATAAGTAAAGAGATTCTTATCTGCCATCTCTGATCCAAAATATGTTTCAGGAACAAAAGACTGACTACCCTGGTCATAACGCTTGTAGCCTTGGGTGGTAGTGATGACCATCCGGCCTGCCAATCTCCAGGTATATACGAGCCCTTGGGGGATGCCTTGTTCTTCTCCAAAACTGCTAAGTTCACCAGGAATGGGGGTATTGCCTTTTGATTGTGCCACTAGGTCAACCATATTGCCTTTGGATACAAAGCGTTGCAGTCCCAATACATCACTTCCCATCCATAAGGTATCAGGTGCCGTCTCTACCAATGACCTGCACAATCCGCCCATTTCTATGCTACCTTGGAGTTGAAAGCTTCCTTTCCGTCTTTTTACAATACTTACCCCCTCATTGGTTCCAAGATACCAGATAGTAGAGTCGTAGATCGAAGGTTGAATGAAATAATGATCAGTAGGATTACGAACTACCTGTTTTTCTGGTATTCTCTTATTTGCATTGATTTGATAAACTCCACCACCCACCCCTACGAACAAATCATCTCCATCAGAAAAAAAGCCGAAGACATCAGGGAGTGTACATACTTCTTCAAATTGAGCTTGCTGCTGGAGATCTGCCGCAGGAAGTAATCGAAATACACCCTTAGATGTCCCAACGTACAGTTCGCCCTGATGCCTGATAATGCCAGAAACAACTGCACCCAATTTTTCTGTGCCCAAAAATGAAAAGGGGGAGAAGGGTTCAATGCTTGTCAATCCGAACTCTGTTCCAAGCCAAAGGGTCTGATTCTCATCCAGGAAAGGTTTTAGTATCAGATCATTTTTTAACCCGCCTTCCTGATTGATCGGTTCCTGGGCCTTCCCATCCTTATCCATTAATATCGCTCCTCCCCCAGGAATGATGAGAAGGTAGCCAGAGTCACCTAAGGAGTAAGCAAAACTAAAGGAATTATTTTCTAGAAATGTATTTAATCTATCTCCCAATCTGGCATTTTCCAGCCTTCCATCCTTGTATATAGCGATGGGCCCTATCCCTGGACGATTTGCTAATCTTATGGCGAGCTCATCATTTTTTTTGCTACCTGAGCTTTGAAACGGGGGTAGAACAAATCCCCTTTCGTAGATATTGTTTGAGCTTCCGAGCTTTACCAAGCTATCTCCTTCAAGCCTTCCCCAATCCAAGCCAGAACGCCACATGTACAACTGACCATCTATGGTCTCAATGTCGAAATTTCCTGGACTCTGCCAAACCTTTTTCAACTGATGGGTTTGCTGATCGAACTGCAACACATTTTGATTTACCTCAAAAAAGACATCCGTTCCTGCTGTCCTTACATCCCAGACGTATCGAAAATCCAGCAAACTGTCAGGGAGTAGGCGCTTTAAAGATCGGTAACTCAGGTTTCCTGTCGAGTCTGGCGCCAAATAACCCAGCTCTGTTGAACCACCTAGGTATATCCTGTTTTCATTCCCCAAAGCGAGAGAAAGAGCAGCAGCCTGGTTGGGTAAGCTGATTATCCTCCATTGGACTCCATCATACTCAAGAACTCCTGCCCCATTGGCAACATAGAGTATTCCTCGTTCATCCTTGAGAAGATCCCAGTTCTGAATTCGTCCGTTGGTTTCATTAGGGTCATAATTACGAAGAAAGCGCTGGCCTAATTCCTTTTTTGATTGTTGGGTCTGGGCTGGCATAATTCCAGTCCATATAGCAAATAATCCAACAAAAAGGATTTGATAGGTTCTTTCCATGTAGGTCCTGTTTACAACAGTCTAGAGACAAGCAAATTTTTATACAATCTATTATTTTTTTACAACATTTGGCTTTTATCAAATAGTTTGAATGAAACTTCCAGTTTGGTAAGAATGGGTCGTTCTGGAAGTAGAGTGAAGGGTTTCACTAAAAAGAGGCTTAGCTTATAAAAAGGAGGAGGGCTTATTTCCATGAAAGTTATTTTTTTGATCAGATAAAAAAATGAGACTGCCTCTAAAAAGACAGCCTCCGAGTTACCTTGAGGACTGATCACAAATTCCCCCTTTCATTCCTTCGATCAGAGTTTTTGGACCTTTACAGTCTTACTTTCGGTCTGGCTATACAACTGCAAGGTATACACCCCTTTTGCCAGCGTTTCCACACTAAGTTTGAGTTGATGCGAACCCGACTCTATGGAGCGACTCATCACCTCACGGCCCTGGGTATCGAAAAGACGCAAGCGTTCGAAATCTCCATCAAATTTTAGGTTGATGTATGATGAAGCTGGGTTGGGAAAGACCTGTAAATGATTTTCATCTGCTGTCGGGTCTTGGCCTGCTTTGTGCATACGGGTTTGAGCCACAGTTTGGAATACCTGGCCTGCATCTTGGTTCTCAAAAGTTTGGCTACCCGCTGTAAGTCGGAAACTTGCTGTTTGCCCAGAATTGACATTGGCATCCGAGTCGATATCCTCATTATTGCCCACATCCTGTTGGGTAAAGGCGTAGCCATTTTTTAGGCCAAACTCCAGCTTCAAATCTATGTTAGTTGGGACATTTTGGAATAAGACCAGGCCGTTTGCGTTGGTGGTTTGGGTTTGAAGTAAGCTTCCCCCAGCAGCTTCTCGAAGTTCTACGTTAACCCCTTGGAGGCCAACTGTCTCCCCGTTGTTTTGCTTACCATCAGCATTTTCGTCGTCCCACACCCTCGCAAGGATGAGACTCGCTCCTTGATTGGTAGGGTCGAGGACATAAGGGTCAAGGACGTCGGGAATACCATCATTGTCATCATCCTCATCACAAGTATCTCCAATACCGTCTGCATCTGTATCGAGTTGGTCAGCATTGGCAAGAAGTGGGCAATTGTCTTCGATATCTGCTAGACCATCGCAATCAATGTCTATTTCATAGGAGACAATGCTTACACTGTCACAGCCAGAGGCATTGACGAGAAGTAAGGTATCGGGGGTTTGGCCAGATGGGTTACAAGTGAGCAGGATTGAAAATGTGGTGTCAGCCTCAGTAGGACAGCCCCCTAGGGTCCAAATCCCACCGATGTCATCACCTTCATACTCAATCCAGTTTGCGCTGATGTCTTGGTTGCTGGTACTTTCAAGGTTCCAGGTAGTGCCCCCATCGGTACTGCGGTAGAGTTGAAGAGTACTTTCAGAAAGCCCGTTGAGTTCGGCCTCGAAGTAAGTCAGGCGCAGGGTGGCAGCTCCATCTGTATCAGGAGTAATTTGAAAGTATCGGGTAATGCCAGGGCCAGAACCCAAACTGTGAGGCTTATGGCCTCGCAAGATCTCCACACTGTCCATATTGATGGCAGAGGTAATCAGCAAACCCAGGTTTCCAGGATTGGCTGCCGCAGGAGCATTCAAATAAGATTTTTTTACGATCTCTCCTCCTTCTCCCAATACACGGTGATTCTCAGACTCACCTACAAGGGTGCCCAAGGCAGTACCAAGGACCAAATCACCATCTAGCATACGCAGGTTGCTAGATGAGAAACCCAAGGTATCCCCTACATAAGCATTTCCTTTTAACACGACTTCTGCCCCCGTTTTGTTAAGGAATACCTGATCAAACAGTGGTGTATTTCCCTGTATGGTATCTGGGAGGTCCCCCTTGAAAAAAACAGCCCCGCTGTCTGTCTGAAAGGACCCCTTATTTATCAGGGAAGAATTGTGGAAGACAAGTTGTGCTCCCCCCTTCACAACGACATAGCTATTGTTAACCATAACCGTTCTCTGAGCCAGCAAGGATGGAAGGATCAAAGTTAAGAAGGTGAGGCTAAGGAGTATCTGT
Source organism: Bacteroidota bacterium (assembly GCA_039820545.1). GTDB lineage: Bacteria > Bacteroidota > Bacteroidia > J057 > J057 > JALEFZ01. The sequence continues at coordinate 74,681 of JBCBPW010000013.1, forward strand.
TTGAAGATACCTGTAGGCTTCGATATCCATACCCATACAGGATAAATGGAAGGGAAAGTCTCCTGCCTATCTGATTGAGCCTGGATACTTCGGGACTGAATATTAGATTGGTTCATGTTATAAAAATTTTAAAACCGTAGGAATTTGATATATACACAGCATCGAAGCATCTGAAGGGTTTCGATGGTTTGGGAAAGGAAGGAGAATTCTGCCTATTTCCGTTGGACAATTGTTTCAAAGACTTAGACTATTGTTTCAATCAGAGGAGATGATTCAGGTGCCTGAAAGAATTAAGGCTGGAAGGGAGAATATTCTTATAAGGCTGGGATAATTAAGAAAGAAGCACCTAGGAGAGCATGACTCCGACGTCTTGGGTACGTCCGTAGTTGAGGTGTTTGGATACAAAAAACTACCCATATCTGATGATTCAGATAGAATGGGTAGTTGGTAAGCAGAGCGTAAGGGATTCGAATGCCGTAAGGCACTTTCAGCCCTTGGTACCCGCGAGAGACCCAATCGACCGCTCTATTGATTAGGTTATTCCTTCGTTCTTTAACCACCTCCATCCTGGGTAGGACTTGAAAAATTTCTCACGTGCCATGGCTTTGGCTGTGCTAACAAATACTTCGTGATAGATCAATTTCCAAGTGCCTTTTCCTCTAGTCGCAGGTGCGCGGCCTTGATTATGTCGATCGATCCTTTCTTCCAAATCCTGAGTATGACCGAAGTAGTGCTTGCCTGTGTGCAGGCTTTTGAGAATGTAGACGCAGTATTTCATGGTTTTAGTGACGGAAAATAAAAAAGCCTCCCCATAAATTTGGGAAGGCTCTGCAGAGAGTAAGGGATTCGAACTATATCCTTTGTATATTGATAGTCAGTAACTTATAAGCATAAATTTTAATAGGTGTCCTTATAGGTGTCGGTAAAGATTGGATAGAATGGGATAAGTAACTGTAAATGAGGATTTCCAGCATCTGTTTGCTTATCCTCACCCAACCTATATCCCATGCTATAATTTATAGCAAAAAATGCTAAAATAATTTGCTTAATATATTGATTTTCAGTATATTAGTAGCAGAAAGTTAAGCCAAAACCTTCTTTTTCTCCCTTGAAAAGTGCATCTCTGTTCAACTGAGTTGTCCTTACTAGGATGGCTCCCCAATCAAGTATCACTATGCCACGCAAAGCGCAACAAGCGGCGACCGAAGTCATGGTCGTCGAGAATCCTTCTATTGTCTCTACCGTCAAGGTGGATGTGAATGCCATTCCCGATCTGTCTAAGGTGGTGCCCAAGGCACTGGATCTGGCCATGGAGTACTGGACACCTGCTACGGAAGGCGAATCGAAGATTCTGGTATTTATGCGGATTACCACAGAGGATCAGATTCCTGACTTCAATGATCCTTCCAAGCTCGTCACCAAGGACTGCGCCTACTTCGTCGAACAAACACAGCAGGGCCTACAAATCCTTCGCAATGCCTCCTCTCGACTCGTGAGTATTGCCCGCCATTTCATTGAAGGGGAGGTCTATCAGGTGACTTACAAGGGCATGCGCCAAAACAAGACCAATAGCCATAAATCACACTTCTGGGCTGTCCAACCTGTGAGGATGAGTTAATCTCTTTTCTCTCTTCTCGTGGGGAGTCGATCGCTACTCCCCACGCTCTTCTTATTTATTGTTCATCTTCAATCTACAAACCATGACACTTCAGCAGGAATTAATCCAAAAGGGGATTGTCGCCCCACAAAATCAACGACTGGGATGGAAAGAGTTACAAAACCTCAGAAAAAAGGGATTTCGCACCTATCCCCTTCGCCCTCTGTCCTACTCGAGCTTGAAAGAATTTGCGCGTTCGCCCCTCCACTATATCGAATATCTGACAAGAAATAAAAAAGTGAGTGATCCGATGGTAGAAGGCTGGGCCTTTGAGGACATGCTCTTCGGGCGCAACATCTGCGATCGCTTCGTCATCTATGGCAAGCCCAATCCTGACAAGGACTACCGCGACAAGGCCAATAGAGACAAGCGCAACGCTGCAAGAGCTGAGGCCGAGCGAAGCATGAAAACCCTGATCGAGTCAGAAACCCTGATCCACATTGAAAATCTGGCCAAGCTGGCCTATCATCATCCTTTCATGAAGTATGCTAGACGCTATGTCCTCAAGCACCCCAAGCAAAAAGTAAAGGTAGAACCCACCTCTGGACTTAAGATTACAGGCATCCCCGATCTGTCGATTCGCAGGGGGAAGATTGGGATTGACATCAAATTCGTGGGAAGCATCGCCGATTTCAGAGAGCGGATCTTTGGCAAGACCTATGCTTATTGGATGCAGGCGGCTATGTATAGTTTGATTTATGGATTTGAGGAGTTTTACTTCTTTGCGGTTCAGTCTCAGAGTCCTTTCTATGCACAGGCCTTTTACCTAGATACAGAAACGCTGGAGCTACTGAAAGAAAGGCTGGTTCAGGATGTGCTCATGTCTTTTCGCTGGCATATGGAACATGGATTCTTTGCGCAGGCGACCAAGCTAGAGGCCCCAAGATTTTTCTACTAGACATCCGATGAAAATCATCATTGCAGGTTCGAGGACCTTCCAAGACTACGAGCGACTGGTGGCCGTATGCGACCAGTTGCTCGGGTCGATGGACCTGGCGGAAGATCCAATCGAGATTGTGTCGGGAGCTGCTCGGGGAGCGGATCAGTTAGGCGAAGCCTATGCCAGCTCCAAAGGCTACATCATCCAGCGCTTCCCCGCAGACTGGGCCAGATGGGGAAAGATGGCGGGCCCCCTTCGCAATCAAGCCATGGCAGTCTATGCAGATGGGGCCATTATCTTTTGGGATGGGAGATCTAGAGGGACGAAGCATTTGATTCGATCCCTTCGTCAAAAGGGTAAATGGTTGAAAGTCGTAGGGTACTGACGCAATTAGGCGGAGCCGCAGCAGCGGCTTCGCCGCCGCCCCTTAGCTGAAGGCCTAAAGGCCTTGGGAGGGCAGTCGGGATGTGGCGGATCGGTTCCGTGCTACGGAGTAGCTCGGAAGGGCCTGTGGGTAGGCATGTGCAGCATCCGCCATCGCGACTTGCGCAGGGGTGGGCGGGGCACGAAGGAGTGCGAGGGCCTTGGGGTTTGTGCGGAAATGGCTAGCAGGGGTGGGAGAATGGACGGGCCTGCCCCGCCGCGCACAGGAAGCGGCCTTGCCTTCGGCATATCAGAGAGACTGCGTGGCTGATAAGCGACGCAGACCGTCTCTTGGGGAGGGGCTGGATGATGCCCGACTGTAAGGAGGGGATGATCCAGCTCTGGGGATTGTGGCGTGGGCTTGCGGTGGTGCGAGGTAGGAGCACGACCGCTTTTGAGGCGTTGGCTGCAGAGGTGGCTTGCAGGGAAGGCGCGCGGCGCAAAGGGGCTGGAGGGTTTAGTATGAAGCGCAGCGAAATACCGATCCCGCCTTAGCGGGAGAGCCCGGAAGCGCCTGGCCTGGATGATGCCGAGACGATGAACGAATGGAGCAAAGCGGAGTGAGGGCAGCGGCGTAGGCATGATCCAGGATGCGCCCTAGAAAACTTAGGAATTAAGTATAAACGTGCTGAAATATGTACTTCTTATCTAGATATGAAGTTGCTATTAAAATGCCTTAATCAGTGGAAGCTTTAGCTTTACTTTAAGGCCTTTAAGCGTTTGGGCATAAGAGATCTCAGAGACCTTTTTCCATTTTTGGGCAATGACATTGAGTCGCTCATTTGTTAATCTTGTAGCAAACGAATAGGGACTAGGATTTTGAATCTTTTTAATTAGTTCCTCGTCTCCTTCACCTTCATTTTCTACTTCTACTAGAAGATTATGGGCATTCTCATGGATGCGAATTGTAATAATTCCTTCCATATTGGGAATTTTTTCTATACCGTGCTCTATTCCATTTTCTACAAAGGGCTGAAACAGAAGTGGTGGAACTAATGTATTTTCTTGATCGATTTCTTCCTGAATATCTATTTTAAAATTTAGATTAGGATTTCGAAGCTTTTCAAGATGTAGGTAATGATTTAGGGCTTCCAATTCTTCTTCCAGAGGAATAAGTTCTTTCTCGCTATTTTCAAGGGTTATCCGCATAAGATGGTAGAAATCATCTAGATATTTACCTGCTTGTTCAGGCCCAGTACTTACCATGCATCTTTTGATTGAATCTAGTGCATGGGATAAAAAATGTGGGTTCATTTGAGCCTGAAGAGCTTGATTCTTCAACCGCAATTCAGTATTAAAGAAGCGGATCTTTTGAATATTCCTCGCGACAAAAAAAGCAATGATCACAAGAGCAACGATGATGGTACTGATGGCGATTATTGTCTGCCTCTTTCTGCTCTCTTTTTCAAGTTGGCTTTGCCGAAGTCTGATTTCCTGATCCTTCTCAAAAAGGTGAAACTTTGCCGTGTGGAAACTGGATTGCTGAATCTTCTCCAGAGAGTATAAGCTATCGGTAAAGGACTGATACTCCTTTAATGCCTTTAAGGCTAGTAATGGCCTCTCATTCCCTTCATAAGCTTGAGTCAAAGCCCAATTTCCTTGGCGTAAATGAGGCAGGGAATTGTACTTTTCACCTATCTGAAGTCCTGCTAAAGCGTAGTTGGTCGCTCTGTCAAAACGTTCCATGGCAATTTCATTAAAGGCAAGATTAATATTACCTGCTGCCTCATGCCTCCAGTCACCAATTTCCTTTGCAAGCTCCAAACTCCTAATGGAGAATTCTTTTGACTTTCCAAACTCCTTGATATCCTTGTAGTGGACTCCCAGGTTGCCAAGGGCAGAAATCATTCCGACAGTATCCTGCGTTGCTTGTTTAATTTTAAATGTCGCTTCATAATAATACTGAGCAGAGTCATACCTTTTCGTTTCCCCATATACATTACCTAAACTCGTATATGTCCTTCCAATCATAATTGTCATTCCTGTTATCTCTGCTAGTCTTCGTGCTCTATGTAATACCTTTAATGCTTCTCCGTAGTCTTTTTGTTGAAAATTAACATCTCCAATATTCCTTAATGCTTTGATATACAATCCTGTGTCTTTTTTTAGATAAAAAAGGCGCGCTGCTAATTTCATTAACGTATCCGCATCGTTGAAGCTACCTACTCTGTGATTGATAATAGCTAGATTAGCTGATGTCTTCGCAATGCGCATGGTATCTCCTTTCTCTACTGCCAAGCTCCGTGCAATCCGACTGTAGTAGAAGGCTGAATCAAATTGATTCATCTGCGAAAAAAGGTTTCCCATATTCAGGTTGTAACTTATCTGATTGACAAAAACTCCATGCCTTTGGGCAAACTTCGCCTTTTTGTTGTAATACCAAATAGCAGAGTCGTACTTTCCGATCATAGAGTAAAATGTACCGATATTCCCATATGACCAGGCAATTTCGTGCTTACAATCAATCAGGAGACTCAAATCTAAGGCTCTCTTGTGCATCTCTCCATACTTCCTGATATCTCTACTCTTATAATATCGAGCACTATCGATTATTTTCTTTATCCGAATAGAATCAATATCCTCAATGTCGAGCCCGTGAAAATTTTGGGCTTCTAAGGAGGGATAAATGAATAGAAGGATAAGAGAAATGATAAGAAAAGTTTTACAGGAGTTCATAAGGATTGCTGATAAGTATATTCCTTAATTAAGATATCATATTTTCCGAATAGATATTTTTATACCTATTCGTATACTAGTTGTCAAAAATGAGGTATATGTACAACTAAGACCCTTGGGCCTAGCAACTAAACTTCTTAAGGTGGTCTACTACTTTTCCAACATTCATTTGAGATACAGGTAGAAAAGTCGAGTCTCGTAAAGTCAACAGACGTTCTCGTCTATTCCATTTCTTCACATATTGCATATTAACTAGATGGGATTGGTGTATCCTCAAGAAGCCATATGGACTAAGTCTTGCCTCCAACTCTTTCAAAGTATAATTCACACATTTAAACGGTTGTTGATCCTTTAAATAAATATTTGCTTGATTAACTCGAGCTTCACAATGAACGATTTCATCGACCATGACTAGTTCAAATCCATCTTTTACAGGAATAGGGAAAGGTTGTTTTCCAGCTTCTAACCTATTCATTTTAGCTTTAAGTGATTCCCACTTTCTATTTTGTATTTCAACTGCTCTCAGAAAATCTACTTTAGCTATGTTTTCTCCTCTTCCCCAATGACTTTCTATGTATTTCTTGATTGCTTCTGCCAAATCATTCGCACGTAAAGGCTTAAGCAAAAAGTCAAATGCACTAAACTTGAATGCTTTAACTGCATATTTTTCAAATGCCGTTACAAATATGACTTTGAAATCGATCTCATTGGGAGAGAGTCGTTCTAACAAATCAAATCCATAACCTGGTCTTAGCTCAACATCAAGAAAAAGGAGATCTATAGAAAGATTAGGAATCCCATTTATAGCACCTTCTAGGCTATCAAAGACTTCCACAATTTCAAAATCGTGATCAAATTGTGCTAAAAGCAGTTTGATATCATCTACGTATTTCTGCTCATCCTCGACTATACAAATGCGAATCTTTAGTGACTTCATAGGGTCTGCGTTGAGATAGAAGGGATCTGTAAAGACTTTATTCTAATACGTGCTTACTGAATAATTTAAAAAGTCAGCAAATAATCCTAATTGAGCTAGAATAATTAATGCTACACTCTTTTTTGGGCTTAATGAAATATATTCATACAAGAATATAGTATTTAATCCACTTACGATTAATCATTTTGACTAAATCTTGATATATATGTCAATATTTTAAAGTAACTATATTTACCCTTAAAAATCATGAAACAAGTCCTATTCACGATCCTATCGTTATTGATTACCTTTTCTGGAGTCCATGGACAACGCCTGATCGCTGTTCAGAATGGGGGAGCCCCGACATTCTATACAAATTTAGACTCGGCCATTCAAGATGCGCAAGCAGGAGATACGGTTTATATCCCTGGATATTTCCATAATGTAGATACTTTTTTCATTGAGAAACCTCTAATCCTTGTTGGAGTGGGACATGATCCTGATTCCACACTTGCCTATGGAATAAATACTGAAATATCAGCGATCACTGTATTGAAATCCGATTCGGTCACTCTTATTGGGATGCTTTTTGATTCTCCGATATATCTAGGAACAAATACCCAAGCCATTCAAAAAATCAAAATTCAAAGTTGCCGAACCGAAGCCATCAATTATGGAAATTCTGCCACACAAGAGGTTGTGATAATAAATTCGGTCATTAAGAATTTAGTTGGTCTAGGCAATGAGAATTGTCGTGTGTTTAATTCTATTATTGATAATGGGGCTCAAAACTTCTCTAACGGTACAGTATTCCAAAATAATTTCTTCCTCCAGACCTCGCTTTATTACTTGAATTCCATGAACAATTGTACCTTTTCCAATAATGTTATCCTAAATATTCAAACGGGAATCAATAATCAGGGTAATGTTTTTTTTAACAATCTGAAGTTTGGAAGCTTTACTGGAATATCTAGTGATAATGTTTTCTACAATAATGAAATATTTGGAGGCACCTTTTCTGTAGTTAAGGATACCATCTTTGCAGACATTGGTAATGGTCAACTATTTGCATACGATCGTGATTATAATTTAATCAGTTCCCTAGGCAAAAACGGCGGATCAGACGGTACTGATATAGGAATTTATGGAGGTCCCTTCCCTTGGAAAGATGGATCAATTCCTTTCCATCCCCACATACAGCAGAAGGTTATCTCACCTGTAACTGACTCTTTGGGTAGATTGCCTATTCAAATTCGGGTAAGAGCTCAGAACTATTAGATCACCTCCTATCATACCACACTGATATAACATGAAACCTTTATATGTATTTTTGATCTCTATTTCTTTGCTCGGAATGGTAATGCTGGGTGAACCGCTGGATATCAGTTCCTCTGAGAAGCAAGTATTAGGGGATGAAGATATTCAGCAGGTATTTGAAAAGTATCCATTTGTGTTAGATTATTTGGATGGGATTGCGATAAATGGTGATTTGGACAAAGGCCAAATAGCGGAATGTCATCAAAATATTAGTTGCCAATCTGGTACTGTTTGGGATGACGTTAAAAGATCTGTAGTCAAATTATGGATACCAATTCAAGATAGTAGTACAAATGGGGGTAGGCCTTGTACTGGCTTTTTTATTAACAATGCCAACCCTGGTGAAGAAGGAGAACCTTATTTGATAACGGCAAGACATTGTGTATGGACAAATTTCCAAGCTGAGGGGCTTTGTATTTTTCTCAACTATGAAACAACGGCGTGCTCAAACTCCAGTCAGGAAGACTACACTCATATACTATTTGGTGGTGAGATAATTGCTAGTTCACAAGCGTATGACTATACTCTCTTACGGTTAAAACATAGTCCGCCAGTTGATGCAAATCCATATTTCTCTGGGTTGGATTTCTCAGGCTCTCAAATAACATCATCAACTGCTATACATCATCCACAAGGGAATCCAAAGAAAATTACTCACTCAAGTATTCCTCCAGAAACAGAAGTCGGAATAAACCTAGATGAGGGAGATATAACTTCTCGAAGTGAAAATATAATATGCTATAAATACAGATCTTGGGATTATGGTACTATTGAAGGGGGCTCTTCAGGTGGTCCACTATTTGATCAAAACCAAAGAGTAATAGGAATTTGCCATGGGATGAGAACTAGCCTTAGAACGCTTACTCTTCCAGGATTGTTTAATAGAACTAAAAGGAAACCTATTGATCCATGTGAATTTTCCCCACAGAGAAGAACCATCGATCATTTTTTGTTTCAAGGTATTGAAAATATTTGGAGCGCACCTCCTACAGGGAGTGCAAATTTAAAATCAGAGATCTCTCCATCAAATTATTCCCAAACATTTATTCCCGCGTTAGATCTTAAACCGCTACCTAGTTCTTACTCCTATGACAGCTACGAGCCAAATGACCTTATACCTATCGATATACTAGACCTTCCTAGAGTCTTTAGTACAAAGACCAAAATCAATGAAGGAGATTTATTTCATGCAGAAATAAGTAGTTCAACAGATGTTGACCACTACTTGGTTTCGCTTCGGGATTTGGGGAGTCTGAACATAACCATGACACCTCCTGCTGGGAAAAACTATAATTTGGAAATCTTGGATGCAAGTGGTATCCCAACGCCTAATCAACCTCTTCCTGGTGGTTCAGGTCAAGAAGAAATAGGAACTTATTCGAAAACGAATTCAGGACAAACTCTCCTCATCATTAAAGTAACTGGAGAAGGTGGAGCAAACAGTAATGAGGATTACGAACTTAGTTTCTCCTTTACAGAAAATTGTGTTCCTAATGATCCCAATGATCCTGCTGAAGATCTTGCAAATGCATCTTCTTATTTTGGACAACCCTTATCGAATGCTTCACTCGCGCAATCTTATCAAGGATATATCAGTTCTGCCACCGATCAGGATTTCATTTCTTTTGGAATACAAGGTGGGGGACTCTTAAACATTAGCTTACAAAACCTGGGAGCAAACTATGACATTGAACTTCAAGACGCACAAGGGGGGATAATAACGTCTTCTACCACACCGGGGATTGATGGAGAACAGATAAGTGAGTATTGGCCAACAGACACTAATACGACGGCATATCTTCGGATTTTCGGGGTAAATGGAGCCTTTGATCTCTGTAATGCATACGATTTAAATGTTAGCTGGACCCCAGGGACAGGTTGTCCTAATACAAGCGAGCCAAATGATAGTCGCCAATTGGCATTAACTAACCTACCTGACCTGGACCTTAATCCTATCAATAACTTTCAGATTAATGCTCCTTTGTTCCAGCAAGATGAGGATTTCTACAAGTTGAATGTTGAGGCAGAGGGTACCCTTACAGTTGATCTAATTAACCTGCCAGCAGATTATGAGGTTCGGCTCCTTGACAATAATGGAAATATTATTGCCAGTGATCCACAATTAGGAACCACTCCAGAGCAGGTAACTTTTGCTTATACCTCTCAATCTGTTACTACCACATTTTACCTTCAAGTGGTTGGAATTAATGGTGCCTTTGATGAATGCAGTCCTTACCAAATTTCGCTAAACTGGAATCCTACCTCTTCCTGTCTTGATAATTTTGAACCTAATGATGATTTGGCTTCCTCATCGAATACCTTAGGAAGTCTGGGACTCGTTGCAAGTAATCAAATCATCCAGTCAAAAATTCGAACCGCTACGGATAAAGATTTTTTTGCTGTTGAACTTCTGGAGGAGGGGACTTTAACGCTGGACTTGACAAACCTACCTTTAGATTATGATTTATTCTTATACGATGACAACAACGTTCTCCTGGCAAGTGGAACCAATACAGGAGTGACATCTGAGCAGATCCTTTTTCCCTATTCTACTAGTTTAGATGCAACTTTTTATGTTGTAGTAGAAGGTAAATCAGGGGTCTTTGATCCCTGCAACTCCTATCAGTTGGGCGCAAGCTGGGTGCCGTTAAATGCATGTTCACCTCCAATAGCTCCACCAGATCTAACAATACCAGGCGCACCTAACCTTCCAGGATTACTTGTTTCCACAACAACTCCTACATTTGAATGGATTCCTATCCCAGGAGCTACTACTTATGAGTTGAGAATTTTTGAAATCAATAATACATCTAGTACACTTATTTACAGTGAATGTGTTGGTCCTTCTCCCTTTACTCTGCCTTCAGGGGTTCTGGAAGGAGGAAAGCAGTACAAATGGGATCTACAAGGAACTGTAGATTGCGGTACTTGTGTAGGACCTACATCGGGGGTTTGCTACTTTCAGGTAGATCCAGCATTAGCTCCATCTTGTACAGGAGTCACCACTTTGAGTGCTTTTTCTGGTATTATTTCAGATGGAAGTGGACCTGATAACTATGATAATAATTCAACATGTGCATGGCTAATAGATGTTCCTGGGGCTACTTCTATTAACCTGAGTTTCACAGAATTTGAAATCGAAAACAATTATGACTTCGTCGCAGTAATAGATGGTAATACGCTTAATGACCCTATCCTTGGAATTTATACTGGAGCCAATCTTCCACCTGATCTAAGATCTAGTGATGGAGAAATGCTTGTAGTATTTATTTCCAATTCACAATTCACAATGGAAGGATGGTCTGCCAACTACACCGCCAGATTCGCAGAAGTAACGGAATACGAATACTGGTTTGACGATGACTATGCGAATAAAGTAAACAGCTCTGCTGGCTTAACAGGGGGTTTTCTGGATACTCAGCTTCCTACTACGGGACTTAGCCCAGGTTTGCACGCTCTGAACATCCGCTTAAAAGATGATCTTGCCCAGTGGTCTTCTGTGATCAGTCAATATTTCCAGAAACTTCCTGAACATTCGGGGGGAGTTCCTAAGATTGTAGGTTATGAATACTGGTTTGATGATGATTACACCAATCATATAACAGTTAATGCAGGCCCATCTCAGGGAGTCATCACCATGGACTCCTTGGATGCTACATCCCTACCTAGTGGTTTGCATGCCTTCCATATCCGTTATAAGGATGAGATTGGGAACTGGTCTTCTGTCATCAGTCAATACATTCACAAGATCGGTAATCCTCCTCCGACTCTTCCAAACCTGATCGTAGGATACCGTTATTTCTTCGATCAGGCAGATAGTGCCATGGTAACGGTGAAGTTGCCGACGCCCATCAATCCCCTAAATCTGATTACAAATATTGATGCGACAAGTGTTCTACCAGGCACGCATACGATCCACCTTCAATTTGAGGATACAGCTCACTATTGGAGTTCTGTCCTGACAGATACCTTCACACGGATTGCAGCGCCCAGGGCAAGTTTCTCGACTTTAGATACCTTCATCTGTTTAGGATCACAAGCAAGCTTCACCAATAATTCTACGGAGGCAGATCAATTCCTATGGGACTTTGGTGATGGAGCCAGCAGCACCCAAAGCGATCCCGTCCATACCTATACTTCGGGAGGTCTTTATACCGTAAGGTTAATCGCTACAAATACTAGCTTTGGCGTCTCTGATACCTTGGTTCAGGAACAACTCGTACAGGTCTCAGACATTCAGGTAAATGTGGCTGGAGCTAATCAGGGATGCTTTGGAGATACTCTTTCACTGGTTTCTACAGGTGCTAGCAATTACTCATGGATATCTACAGCGAACCTTAGCCAAACAACTGGCCCCAATGTAGATGTAATCCTAGACCAATCTGCCATTGTTCAAGTCATAGGAAGCAACAGTGTGGGATGTGCAGATACGGTAAACTATGCCATTACAGTAGATACCCTACCTAGTCCTCCTACACTCAATAATTTTGGTAACGTACCTTTGTGCCAAGGAGATACACTCATATTGACAGGACCCTCAGGACTCGCAGAATACCTTTGGTCTAGTGGGGATACAACCTCTTCAATCTCGGTTACCCAAAATGGATTGTTCAGCCTACAGGTCACGAATAACCAGGGATGTGTGAGTCCTCCTTCAGCTCCTGCATTTGTTGCGGTTGTTTCGCTCCCCCCTGCACCCACCATCGATTCCTTAAATAGCTTACAGTTCTGTCAAGGAGATAGCGTCACATTAGTTGCTCAAGGAATCTTCCAAGATTTCTTATGGTCAACAGGGGAAAACACTCCCCAGATCACGGTTTCTACTTCCCAGACGGTAACAGTTACCTCCTTCAATTTTGAGGGTTGTCAGAGCCTGCCTTCCAGCCCTGTTCAGGTTGTGGTCAGTCCTAATCCTGCACCACCTACGATTTCGGCAAGCGGAAGCCTGACCTTCTGTGATGGAGAAGATGTGACCCTATCTACTTCTGGTGGGTTTGCTCAGTATGACTGGTCCAATGGAGATACAACCTCAAGTATTTTGGTGAATCAGAGTGGTAGTTTTTGGGTAGATGTAATAGACCAAAATGGGTGCTCAAGTATAAATTCCGATACGATCAATGTGATCGTTAATCCTAATCCAGTAGCTCCTTCGCTAACTGCCAATGGAGCTTTAACCTTTTGTAATGGAGAAGATGTGACCCTATCGATTCCCACAGGATTCACGCAATACAACTGGTCTAATGGAGATACAACAGCCAGCATTTTGGTGGACCAAAGTGGTAGCTATTGGGTAAGTGTAGTAGATCAGAATGGGTGTTCGAGTGAAAATTCAGATACCGCTAATGTGGTTGTGAATCCACTTCCATCTAAACCTTCTGTCAGTGCCACTGGCCTTTTTGAGTTTTGTGAAGGAGGAAATGTGATCCTCACGGGTCAGTCGAATCTATCAACATATAATTGGTCAAATGGAGATACCACAGCCAGTATATTAGTGGATCAAAATGGTAGTTTTTGGCTAAATGTGACAGACTCTAATGGGTGCTCAAGTGAAAACTCTGATACGGTTAATGTGATTGTCAATCCACTTCCACCAGTTCCATCGATCAACGCGAATGAGCCCTTGGCATTTTGCCCAGGAGAGCAAGTCATTTTATCGGGTCCCGTAGGATATACCTATTTGTGGTCTACAGGAGACACAACGGAGCAGATTACTATCTCAGACAGTATTCAGATCAGCTTGATCGTTACTGATGTAAATGGCTGTAGTAGGCCTTCTACGGACACACTACAAACCCAGGTATTTGCACAACCTATTATTCCTACGATTAGCTTAGGCGGCGCCAGTGAGTTCTGTGAAGGGTACAGTGTAGATCTGAGTAGTACGCCAGCATTTGCTTATAACTGGTCGACAGGAGACACTACGCAGCAAATCACAGTTAGCCTATCAGGAATCTATGCCCTGGTGATCGAAAATGCTGATGGTTGTCAAAGTGATAGTGCTTTCAGTCCTCAAATTGTAGTGAATCCTTTACCTGCTCAGCCCACGATTCAAGCAAATGGACCTCTGGAATTCTGTGAGGGAGACTCTGTGATACTTTCTGCTCCCCAAGGGTTTACATCCTACCTATGGAGTACGGGAGACAGTACAGATCAATTGATCATCAAGGAATCAGGTGTGCTTACATTAGAAGTTACGGATGCCAATGGCTGTAAAAGTCCGATATCGGATACGACTTTCGTTAACGTATCCCCTCAGCCTGATACTCCTTTTATTTCAGTACTTGGATCTACTTTATTCTGCGAAGGAGGAAGCGTAATCCTTGAAGCAACTCCTGGAGGAGCAGGATCTTATCAGTGGACAAATGGAGATGCGACAGATGTCATTACTGTAGGAATTAGTGGTTCTTATTCGGTGTGGGTTGAAAGTAATGAGGGTTGTATCAGCTTCTCTCCGGATACTGTAGAGGTTACAGTTATTGCCAGACCTGATACCCCATTGATTCAACCTCTAGGAATTGATAGTCTCATATCTTCCGTAAGCGGAGATCGATATGAGTGGTATCAAGATGGGATTCTGTTGATAGATAGTACACAAGCCATTCAGGCTTCTGCGACAGGAGAATACGTCGTCATAGTCTTCAATGACTCGTGTGGATCAGCTCCATCAGATACCTTCTCCTTTGTGGTAAGTTCCTTGGTGAGCCAATATGAGTCCGATATTCAGCTATATCCTAATCCATCCGAGAAGACGCTCTTCATCCAGGGAAATGGATTACCTGAAGGAGAATTGGAGCTTAAGATTTATGATGCTCGTGGAAGGGAAGTTCTTAGGAGATACGTCCGCACCAAAGATGGTGGACTTTCTACCCGAGTAGAGGTCTCTAGTTGGGCCAGATCTGTCTACCAGGTAAGCTTGACAAGTGCAGATAGAGAGATTTTGTATCTGGGTAAGTTCATGAAGGAGTAAATATAAATTATGGGTTCTCACCCAAAAAGATTCTCATAAAGAGAGCTTAAATTACGGTTTAGGCTCTCTTTTTCTTGGTTTTTTATTCTTTATCCAGTTGCGTCGTAACTCAAAGATACCCGTAGCCAACAGGACCAACTGTACAAGGAACTTGGATATAGCCGTCAACTCATCTACAGAGGGTATGTAGAGGATAAACTCAGCTAGTAGGTATCGGCTGAAGATGGAGAGGAGGCTGGTGCTTTTGAGGAAGTTCATACCTGTCAGTTTAGGCCTGTTGGATAGGGTGATTATTCCAGCTTGAGATGTAGTGCTGAAGAGGGATTGGGCAAGACTTTCTCGTCCGTTTTGGCTGTGCCAGGTCGGAGGAAGTCATCATCGACATAGATGATGATGAAAGTCCTTGACTGCTGGTCGGATTCGAAGGCTTGGCTGAGGTCGAGGCTGGTGGTGTCTTGATTGAGCTTGATCTGCGCGTGCTGGGCGAGTTCGGGTGCGAGCTTGATTTGGGTTGATGTTGTGAGTTGAATTTTCATGAGTTTTTTGATTTTATGGTTTATTGTCTTTGGGAGGTGTGAGTGATTGTTGGAATGAGGATTTGCAGGATTTAAGGATTCATAAGATGTTATGGGTTGTTGCCTTTGGCATGCGTGAATGATTGTTGGAATGAGGATTTTTAGGATTTAAGGATTCGTAAGATTTTATGGTTTATTGCCTTTAGCATGCGTGAATGATTGTTGGAATGAGGATTTTTAGGATTTAAGGATTCATAAGATGTTATGGATTGTTGCCTTTAGCATGAGTGAATGATTGTTGGAATAAGGATTTTCAGGATTTAAGGATTGTTAGGATGGGTTCCCGAGGGGTTTCGGTGCCTCGGGAACTGGATCGTTGAATTTAGACTGTTACCTGGCCTGCGTAGAAGGTGTTGGAGACTTCTCCATTGAGGGGGTTGCGCGCGAAGGCGTAGACCTCGATGGTGTCACCTGCCTGTACGTCGGGGATGACGGCTGTGGCGGTTCCTGCTGTCTTGGCGACTAAGGGTACGGTGTCAGCTGTGGCGGCGCGATTGGTGCGAATGGCTAGGAGAATGACTTCATGGTTTTCGTCGACATCGCCTGCACCTGGTGCGGTCCAAGTGACGGTGACGTCATCTCCTGCGATGCTGGGTGCTGAGAGTCCATCGATCCCTTGAAGGTTTCCCTTGGAGAAGATCAAGTTGGGGAAGTTGACGTTTGAAGTCAGATCTGGAAAGCCCGTGACCTCAGCGATGTTCTCCGAGGAGAAGACGTTGTATTCGGACTTCTTGGTGGCAAACTTCTTGAAGCCATAGCGAATGCCCTGGATCGCCAAGGAACCTAGCTCGGATAGTGCTTTCATGCGCGCCCGCTGAATCATCTGTGCATTGGTGCGCGGGTTGCGAACCTCGCGCACGCGCTTTTTGAAGACAGGGACACCCTTCCAAGTGGTGAAGGTGACGTCGCCCGCTGATTTGCGGAGTTTGTTGGAGAATAATCCATCGTGAATTCCCATGGTGATATTGATTAGGATTGATTTGTATGCTAGGGATTGAACCCCCTAGTTAGTATATGTCGTCCCTTTGGGACTTTGAGTATGAGCTATTTTGCCTTTTAGAATCCTAGGCCATCTTCTTCACATGATTGAACATGTTGGGACTTAATACGGAGTCAAAGCAAGGATAGAGGTCAAATGCGGAAGTAGCGAAGCAGATGGTAGAGGATGGATAATCCGCCAAGAACCAAGATCAGGTAGAGCCACCAAGGCCACTGGGTTTGGGTCTTTTTCTTGAGGGTCTGGGTGATGGTTTCGGTGTGGATCTGCTCGCAAGGGGGGCAATCGATCTGGATGGGGTGGGGCTGAGTGCTGCAAGTGGCCCTGAGCTGGTTGTGCCGCGTTCGGAGCAAGCGAAGCTGGGTGCGTGTGGCGGTGTCCCGTATGAGCAGAGGGACCTCCACAGGGATGGAGTCATGCAGTAGCACTGTGTCGACCCGTCCTGGCTGGATGCGCTCGATGATGCGAGTCTGGGTGGTTTGCTGATGGTGCTTGTGCTGGCTGTGCTGTAGGGACTGTTTTTTCATCCTGCAGGAGGAGACTGCGAGGATTAATAGGATCAGGATGATGATTTGTGTATTCATGTTGATGGCTTCCTTTTTTGTTCTAGTTCGGAAGTTTTGATGAATATGTTTATTTTTATATGTAGGAATATTGATACATTCTTGTAGTGATCGTGAGGATAATGGATGAGAGCAGGATTTACAGGATTTTTGGATTGGGGGGATTTAAATGATGGAATGATGATGGGGAGAGGGATACTGGGAAGGTTGTGGAAACGGGGACAGGGGCCGAAGCCTGCGGCTGTGTTTGCTGCGGGTGAGATGGGTCTGCTGCGGAGGTATTTGGAGGTGCTAGGGAAGCGGCTGGAAGAAGTAGGCTTCGAAGGGGAAGATGGGCAACTGCTGGAGGCTGTGCGGTTTCTGCTGGTGCACTATGAGGAGGTCTGCGAAGGGGCGACGGATGCGGTGCGAGCCTCGGGTCTGCCTCAGAAGTTTTTTTATCTGGAGATGGGAATCTCGCGGGCGACTTTCGACCGGCGGATGCGGCGGAGCGACTGGACGGTGCGCGAGCTGGGGATGTTGGTGGAGATGTTTGGGAGGTGAAGGGGGGGAGCAGGATTTGTGGGATGAAGACTCCGAATACTGGTTTCAAGATGTAGCGGTTAGGGAGTATCAATGGCTTTTGGTTTCTGTGTATCGTCTGGCTATTCGTCTTTGGTGAGAAGAGAGGAGTAAAGGGAGAAAAGTCTATTTATTTGATCCGAGACAAGGGGAGTCTTTGAGCTCTTGCACCTCAAGGGCAGGTAAATCCTGCTACGCAGAACCCTTAACCCACAAGCTCTCAAAAGCTAAAAGAGGCCTAAGATCAGAGACAACCACAAATCATATCCACCTTAAACTCGCTCAAAAAGTGGACGAAGGACGGGGGTAACCTTAAAGAGAAGGAGTATTTATGCCACTTAACTCAAGGTAAATGACGTCATTGTATTCAAGATTTTTCTGAGCGAAGGCTTGGCTTGAATCAAATATTAGAATACATAGACTAAAAATGAAGAGGAATTGTCTGACGAGTATTTTGGATGTTTTTGTTTGTAGAAGATCATTTTCTTAACAACAGAACAATGAGTTTGAAGAAGCTCCACGAATTGGGTTGTAGACACATAAAACACTATGGGGTTACGATATACTCAAGTATTGAAACAAACCCCTGAGTCAAATCTCCGACAGTTGAAGCTGTTGCTCCGCGAACAAGCCTAAATGTATATTGACCTGCTGGAAGCCATAAAGGAAACATTTCTAAGTTAGAAACCTCAGCAAATCCATAAACAGGGGTAATCCTCACATAGTTGAGCGTAATGAAAGTCCACCCACTGATATCTGGAACTTGAGTTGAAGGATCCCTATTCGTAGTATGAGCTGATTCAATTTTCCAGACTCTACCGGTTGGAATAGTTACTACCACAGAATCTAAGATCTCCGGCGAATTACCATTAATTCCATTCAGTTCAATGTAAATGACATCATTAAAATCCAGGTCTTTCTGCCCAAAAGAATGATTAAGGCATGCTTGCGTTAGAAATAAGATTGTAAGCAGCCATAAGCGTTTGGTTTCCATAACAAAGGGGTGA
>JBCBPW010000013.1:93229-99771 GCA_039820545.1 Bacteroidota bacterium
AGTCTTGGAAAAAACTTCAAGGAGAAACATTGAACTCAATAGCAGAGACCATTCCTTTCCAATTTGTTGAAAACGAATTATCCCCTGCTCCTGAAAGCGTTAGTTTGTAGGTTCCTGAGGGTAGCCAGATGGGAAAGTCTCCAATAATTGGGCGACCACTTTGAACTGCTGGGCTAATCATAACCTCATTAACGTAAATGTATCCTCTTCGATTAGTTCCATCTGGAGGAACATGTGGTTGTATATTTGTTGAAATCCCGTTTGATCTCCAATTGGTTCTGGCAAATTCAATTTTTAAAACTTTTCCTTGGGGAACTGTAAACTGTATAGAATCAACTATTTGATGAAAATTCCCTGGAATAGGTGTATCTCCTTCTAATTCAAATAATCTTACCTGATTGAATTCAAGGTTGCCTTGGGCCAAAGAAACATGGGGTATCAAGTTGCTTAGGGCTAATACAAATAGGATCACTAATTTAGAAAACTGTTTTCTTCTCATTTGTGGGTTTTTAAGGGGAAACGTTAAATTCTATAGCGGACACTAATCCCTTATATCTTAATGGATTGCTGCTACTTCCTAATCCTGATATGGCTAGTTGATATGTTCCTGAACTTAACCATATGGGGAAATTACCCATATCAGTTTTATTTGTCCTAGCAGGGCTAATAATGACATCATTGAGGAAAATAAAGCCTCGAGTACTACCATCCGCAGTTGGCTCAAAGGCCGTATTCGGTGTGACTTGCGATAAAAAACTTACGTTGGCAAACTCAATCTTTAAAACTTTTCCCGGAGGAACAGATATCTGGATAGAATCTAATTTATTATGAATAGTAGAGTTAGTATTTGATGCAATCCCTTCCAGTTCAAATACTCTTACTTGGTTAAATTCGAGGTTGCCTTGACCAAGGATATTATTGCTAAAATAGAATAGGAAGAGTCCTGCGAAAATAATTTTGATGATTTCGGATTTCATATGCTTTGTTAGTCAGGGTTTTGTTACACATTCATCTCTAGAATCCATCTATTGTGTAAAGCAATGATTTGATTCTTTTGGCCTCACCAGATGAGCTGTCCTCCTCTGGTTTCCAGCTGGTCCCATCCCAACGTAAAATCTGCCCCACCTGGGGTGCCTGACTACTGACTGCATTTCCCTGTAATCTATCCGCGTTCCATAGGGCGCTGTTGTTGGGGATGCTTGCCGTGCCTCCTCCATTGGAGAGGGATAGATCTGCCCCATTGATGCTAAGGGCCTGAATCTCATTGGAAGGGTCACTATCTGCATCATTAACTTCATCATCCGAATAAGCCCATGAGAAACCATTCCACCTCAAGACCTGCCCTGTCTGGACAGTCCCACCCTGTACATCAACCAAGTCGCCCACCCTTGTATTAATAGCCTTTCCCGCGGTATTTGCGTAGAAACTGTATGGGACAGTGAGTAACTGTGTGATCCCAATGGAAGTAAAGCTACCGCCAATATTACCCAGTTCTACATCTATGAACATTAATCCTCCTGTCCAATCAATAGAGTCAAAAGAGTCGTTACCAACTGTTAATCCTCTCCCAATTTCCAAGGTGAATAATCCGAGATTATTTGTAGCGGCATTGTGGGTTTCCTGATATACCTGCGTTCCAGGCAATGTGCCCTCCAAGATGGTGAACCGCACAATGATATTGGCATTGGGTTGGATGTCTCCGGCCGAATTGCGATAAACCGCTTGATAGTTGATCGCTTCAGGAACCTGTGCATAACCCATACCCAGCATGAGGGAGAGCAAGATGGTCAGTATCGTCGTTTTCATAAGGCTATATCTACTCTTATTATTCAGATTTTACACTAAACTAAACATTTAGCTTAGGAGAAAGAAACTTCATGAAAGGGATTCCTGCTACCCTTTATTCGAATCGATGTACTCAGGGTCACTTGAACCCATTCACCTCTGTAGAAGCATCTTACTGAAGGTTCCGCAGAGATTGCCTTTTAATCATGGCAATCCCCTCGGTTTCACTTTTGTACAGTTTTTTTAATGAACTTTTATTATGC
The DNA here is from genome assembly GCA_039820545.1 of Bacteroidota bacterium. GTDB lineage: Bacteria > Bacteroidota > Bacteroidia > J057 > J057 > JALEFZ01. The sequence continues at coordinate 95,278 of JBCBPW010000013.1, forward strand.
GTCTTTGTACTGTACGCCCGCCTATATAAATCTGTGCTGTATAGACCGCTGAAGGAAGCTGGGAAACATCGATTCGAGTCTGCTGCCCCGATCCTAATAACATGTCCTCTGTTTTGACCATCTTTCCTCTCATATCGAGGATGACCAATTTTCCTATGGCGAACTCACTGTTATTTTTTAGGGTAAAGGTTCCCTTGGTAGGATTAGGATAGATAAAGATATCTGATCCATCTATTTCCCTATCAATGCTTACAGCAAGTAATACAGGGTCTGAAGTTGCTGAACAACCTGAGCTATTCGTAACCGTCACTGTAAAGAATCCTATGGTATCGGCTGTATAAAATTGACCTGTTGCTCCAGGAATAGGATTTCCGTCCAGATTCCATTGATAGCTACCACTTGCTATACCGGATGATGCCAGTAGGTTTCCGTTAGCCTGAATAGTAGGTTTCGCTGGAGGATCCTCTAATGAAATCTGAATCTGATCTGTTAGGTTTCCACAGCCCAAGGGATCGCTCACTGTGACGCTCACATTTCCGGAGTTTGTTACTTTAATAGTAGGGGTATTCTCTCCTGTAGACCAGCTAAACAGATAGCCATCTAAATCTGACCCTCCTTCATCTAAAAATGTATTATTTACTCCTGAAAGAATTAAGGTATCCCCCTTGCAGAATGTGCCATCTAATAATGTAATTTGAGCTCTAAGGAATCCGTCTACTGTAATGATCGTCGCTTCCGAGGTTGAAACACCCCCATTGCTTTCAGTTACAGATACTGTGTATGTACCTGCATCTGTCACTGTAATAGACTGAGTCGTTTCTCCTGTATTCCATAAGTATGACGTTCCTGTGAGAGAAGAGGTTAGTGTCACTGAGTCTCCCTGACAAATATTTGATGTCCCTGATAGTAGAATCTCTAAGGGATCTTCTCCTCCGCCAGCCCCGCCTTGGACCGCATCAAAGATAAAGTTCGCAGCGAAGTTGTTAGGAGTCTGCCCTCCATTAAGCCCACAACTTTGACCAACCTTTAATCGATCTATGGCACGTATTCCTGGTGATGCAAAATCATTGATATTTTTGTGAAGGACTGCATGAATATGAGAACCGCTTCCTTTACCCGTCATTCCAACTTGCCCAATTAAATCACCTGCATTGACATACTGTCCGAGTGTCACATTTGTACTGGAGAAGTGTGCTGCTCTAAAAGCATAATCTGGATCTATGTCTGACTGGATCACGATATTGTTCCCAAAACCATTTCCGCAGCAGCAACCAGCACCTTGGCAAGTACAATTAGAAGAACAAAAGGGAGAACAAGCACTCTTCACATAAATGACTGTTCCTGATAAGGGTGCATAAAAATCTTTGTTACAATCACCGTTAGTATTATTCCAATCATCAGCGTAGTAGTCTCCTTGTCTATGCCCATTTTCACCATGCTGGTTTCCACTCGGATACCCATCCTGAGGACGACCAGGTCCTCCCTGTGCGCCAATCCAACCATTGCGAACCTGCCATGTCGAGTTGGGGTATGGCCAATATAAATGAGATAGTGTCGGGTTAAGATCAAATCCTATCCCATTTGCTGGGACGCTAATCGTGAAGAAGGTGTCACTCTCATCCCTGGCAAAACCGCCTCCAGACTTGAAAATCGTTATCCGAACTTTACATAAGCTAGAAACCTGATTGGGAACAGTCCATAAATAATTCAAGCTCGTGTTCGTTGTTGTTTGTCCCCAAACATACTGCCATGTCTGTCCACCATCAGAAGTAAACTCAATGGCTTTGGCGATGATATTCCCTGATATATTAGCCGTTATGGTCTGTGTACTGCCGACTTGCCAGTTCTGACCTCCATTTGGACTTACTACCTGTACTGATGTTGTAGGGGTAGCTCCTGGCTGGGTAATAGTATGTGTTTGTCCCCCTATGGAGATAGAACCCGAGCGGTTTGAACTGCCAGGATTGGTAGATGCAGTATAAGTGACGGTCCCATTACCAGAGCCAGAGGATCCTGAAGTAATGGTTAGCCAGCTACCTCCAGAGGTAACCTGAGCCTGCCAGTTACATCCACTTCCTGCAGAAACGGAAAAACTATTGTTCCCTACTTGCGCATTCGGAAAAGTATAAGCAAGAGGAGATACAGTGTACTGGCAAGATTGTCCTGGCTGGGTAACCGTATGAGTCTTCCCAGCTACAGAAATCACAGCTGTCCTATTTGAGCTTCCGCTATTAGCAGATGCCGTATAAGATACGGCCCCATTACCGTTACCTGATGAGCCAGAGGTGATACTTAACCAAGACCCACCAGATGTGACCTGAGCGTTCCAATTACAACTACTTCCTGCCGTCACAGTAAAGCTATTTGAAGCAGATTGTGCGTTAGGAAAGGTATAGTTGTTGGCAGAAATATTGTATTGGCAAGACTGTCCAGGCTGCGTCACCGTATGTGTCTGATTATCTACTTGGATGGTACCTGTACGGATAGAGGAGCTCGTATTTGCCGTTACTGAAAAATTCACTGTCCCATTACCGGTGCCAGATGAGCCGGAAGTAATACTTAACCAAGACCCACCGGAGGTGACCTGAGCATTCCACGCACAGCTTGAAGAAGTGCTAACCGTGAAATTATCACTTGAGGCATTGGAAGAGGAAAAATTGGTATTATTTGGACTAATGCTGTAGGAACAAGAAATACCTGTTACGGTAATTGGTATACATTGCGTATTATTAGACTCATTGGTTTCATTCAAGTCGTTGTCATCATCTCCATTAAAAATGATGAAGTAGTTTCCTGGAGGCGTATTTGCAGGAATCGTTAAGTTTGCAGATTCAGAATCATCTGGATCATCACATCCAATAGAAGAGATATCATCTCCAAGCAGAATATCCGATCCATCTAACTGACAGTCTGTAGATAAGTTGTAGGTAACTCTAAAACTAGGGAATAAGTCTTTCCCTCCATTGCCAAAGTAATTTTGATTACAACTTACAGAAAAGCTACTCCCTGCAGTGACTGTCCCTGGAGATACAGCAGCGTTGGAGATTGTAATATCATGATCATTTGGATCTACCCCAACGAGTCCTAGATTAAAAGTGTATGTTGATGGAGGAATAGAAGCCATAGAGTAATGATAAACTCTAATGAGGTAATCGTCACCTGGGTTGGTATTAAACTCAAGTACTTCGCTTCCTCCAACACCTCCACCACCATCTGCACAAGCGATAAAACTACCATTACAATTTCCACTTCTTACTTCCAAGACTGGATCAAAACCAGCACTGGCGGTAAGTGCTACACGATGTCTACAATGAGTAGCTGTAAACTCAAACCATACATCATTTGCATTCGTAGCAGGGCCTGGAGCTCCTGCACAGCCAGAGGAAGGGGCTAGACTCTGAGTTGCATTCAGGACACTAGTCCCAGATGTAGCGAGTCCAAACCCTATGCTATTAAGATTAATAGTAACTGCATTGTTGCAAAAATCGTTGGGAGGACTCTGTGAGAAACTCTTTTGAGGAATTGAACACACGTACCCTAAAAAGATAAGGAAGAAGAATCGGCTTAAAGAGGATTTCATAGGAAAATGCTAAGGTTCACAGATTATTGGATGAACCTTATTTATGATAATTGTATCACTTTTAACTCTATGAACTATTATTCAAGGGTTTTTCCTATTATTTGATCTTATTGAGAATTATTCTTTGAGGCCTAATATAAGCACTTCACTCAAGTAGCTCGAGCTAATCGGGCTTTCCTTTTGTACGCTAGTTTAGATATTTCGCTCTGATCGCCAACTATCGAGTGGTCAACTCCTCATAGATATCCTGATTCAAACGTGCTATTTCTACTATGACTTTCTGTTCCCAATTCCTCTTTATGGCGCTTCGATAGCCATATGAAAGAAAATCCTGGCTGTTTGACCCCTCACTTTCGTTAAGGTCTTTCAAAGTTTTATCGAACTGACGAGCTTTCTCATAGACATAACCTCTTCTCTGGTAAATATCAACCGAACATTTATCATGCTACAGAATTGATTGCTGTATAGGGATCTCTATTATCTTGGTGAACTCTTCAGTGTGGACTACCTGATTGGTAAGCTCAGGTGTATTATTCGTGTTTTCTCTCCTCTTTTTACTTAAGTTCAGTCTAGTATTCTATAAAAACTACACTCAATAAGAACATGACCATGCCCAAAATATGGACCCTCCTGAAGCCTTATTGGTTCCTTCTTTATACTACTGCAAGTATAGCCCATGGTCAGACTAATATTTCTTCATCTGATTTATCTTGTGATTCATGCATGATCGTCTATTACCATGATGAAGCCCGACGAAATATCCAGATTGATCAGGACTCATTCATGAAATATTTTTCTTTGGGGAAAACACTTTCACAAAAAACTGGGGATGAGGTTATTTTGGCTAAACTTGACAACCTACGAGGATTGCAGGCCTATTATACAGGCAGTATCATAACTGCCTGTATAATAGG
>JBCBPW010000014.1:0-99081 GCA_039820545.1 Bacteroidota bacterium
CCCATACCCAAACATATCCTAATATGAGTTGGGAGAGGGTCCTGCTTGCCTTATCTATAATAGATGAATCCCTACTCTCCAGTGACAAAGGCCTCATGACGATTCCGATAGCCTTTATTCTAGGATACTTTATTAACGCGATTTCAAGTTGGGGAGAATTTATTCTTTTTTGGACATGGAGAGGCAAACCCTCTAGGCGTCTTATTGCAGGAGAAGCACCAACTAAATTTCAGATACCCACAATTTTAAACGTACAATCTAGTCTGAAGGATGAATTAAAGTTATCTGGGGCTTTTAAGGATTTGACGAATACGCAGTTAGATCAAGCGTTCAACTATACGAATTCCTTTGCAAAGCAGGGCGCGAATAGAATTGGCGAATTCAATGCCGCTTATGCTTTTTCCCGCGGACTGGTATTTGCCTTTTTGGGAGCATGGCTGACATTTTTGAGCTTTAGTTTTTGTTTGGATATTACTCCATCATGGATTTCCAATTATTCTTATCATCTTCTTTGGGTAGGAATATTTATCGCATGGTACCGTACAAAAGAACGTGGCTATTACCTGAGCCGCGAACTCATTTACAATTACGCAAAAGTTAAGTTGTCTCAGAGGTAAGTATATACCACAAATATTCGGTTCTACAGCTGTAAAGAGATACAAACTGGAGCCGATCGAATACTTAGAAGTAAGACGATAAGCTCGCCTCAGCAATGCACTTACCTACCCGTACTCTCCCGCCCATTTAAAGTAGCTGTAACCTGAATCTCATTGATCAGTTGTGCGCGCTGATGATAAAGGGGATAGGAGAGGCCGACAGGATAAGTCATAGGATCTTGTAGGCTTCGATTCTCTTCGGGGAGAGATTGAAGTTGATGGAGTGATCGTCTCCTGATCTCTTTTGTGGTGGGGCTCTGATAAATACAGGTTCCATCCTGAAAAATAGGCACCAGTAAATCTTCCCATTCTTCGCTGAGTATAGGAATGCGTTGATTATGAGCAGATTGGAAGGGGAGGGTAGGGCGGTGATTCCTTTGATCAAAAATCACATCTCCTCTCATAACACCGTTCTTGCTATACCGCCTGACTTGTTGAACCCCAGGGATAGAAACCTTGATGGCATCATCTGAAAGCTTGATCTTATTTTTCCATGTTTCTCCAGGAGCCTTGATGGCAGCCAATTTGTACACACCACCAAGGGCAGGCTGGTCGTAGGCAGTGACCAGTTTCGTACCGATGCCCCACGTATTGATTTGGGCGCCAGCCTCTTTGAGTTCTTGTATGCGATATTCATCCAGATCATTGCTCGCCACGATGACCGCATCTGGAAAGCCTGCCATATCCAACAACTGCCGACTTTGAATACTCAACCCTGCAAGGTCCCCTGAATCGAGCCGTATACCGACCATCTCATGTCCCTTTTCTCGGAGTTTTTTCCCGATTTTAATGGCTTTGTGTACACCTGCAATGCTGTCATAAGTATCTACAAGAAAGATGCAGTTATTGGGCATCGCATCTGCATAAGCCTCAAATGCTTCCATCTCACTATCGAAAGCCATGACCCAACTATGGGCGTGCGTACCCTTGATAGGGATGCCAAATTTTTTCCCTGCTTCGACATTGGATGTGCCGATGCATCCTCCGATATATGCGGCCCTACTTGCTGCCTGCGCACCGTCCGTACCTTGTGCGCGTCTCAGCCCAAACTCTAGGACAGGGTCACCATCTGCGGCCTGTACGATTCGTGAGGCTTTGGTTGCAATCAATGTCTGAAAGTTGATGATGTTGAGCAGGGCTGTTTCTACCAGCTGTGCTTGGATCAAGGGCCCACTGACACGTAGGATGGGCTCGTTTGGGAAGGCTAGCGTCCCCTCTGGCATGGCTTGAATGTGCAAGCCCAAACGCATGTCGCGAAGAAAATCTAGAAAAGTAGGTTCAAAAAGTGCAGCTCCATTGTTCCCTGTTAACTGCCCCAGATAGTCGAGATCTTCTGCGCGAAATTCGAATTGATTGAGCCATTGAATCACTTGCTCCAAGCCTGCAGCAATTGCATAACTCCCCCCAAAAGGAGCCCGTCTATAAAATAGATGAAAAGTTGCCTCATGGTTTGTCAACCCTCGCTTCCAATAACCATAGGCCATCGTCAACTGGTAAAGGTCGGTATGTAGTGCTGTAGGAATATAACTCATGATGATTGCAATAAGATAGAAAAGAAAGCTTCTTTTTATATTTGTGTACAAAATACAAATAAAAATGGAAATACAAAAAAGGACGCTATAGCGAGCCATAGCATCCAGGTAAAAAGAACGTTAGGGGAACGAACGATTCTTGCAAATTTCAGGACAAAGGGATGCCATGGCAGCCACAAGTGCTGCCTGACAAAATCCGCAGATATGAAATCTAGTAAGTTTTGAGAGGGGGAGGGAATGAGCTGACAACCAGAGACCTGCCCAATTTTACTTCCCTATTCACCTTTGCATGGTTCTTTATCTGATCATCACCTTGCGTGTCAATACACGCCCTTGGGTTTGGGCAGATAATACATAGACACCTGAAGGATATGTAGAGATATCAAGTGTACCCTGGTAAGTATTTTGACTGATTTGAGCTTGTGTAGACCAGAGTTTTTGACCAGAGAGGCTGACAAGCTGAAGTTGTACCTCACCTGCTTGCGGCATGTCAAAGGAGATGGCTAGCTGATCCCCCAAATCTATGACGCGCAGTACATTCGCCCGCTCGATTCCCTCAATGCTCGAAACGATTTGTTCTGAGATATTCTCTTGCGCGGTGTAGACATGATCTCCGCTATTTCCGCTGGCATTGTTGGCGGCTACGAATGCCGCATAGATTTCTACGTCCCCACTTCCAGCCTCTGGAGCTGTCCACAAGGCTTTCCATGTAGATTTGCCCGTTCCGACTGCATTGTGCTCAATGTAATCTCTTCCTGAACCACTGATCAGTTGAGTGCTATCACTGGTCGTAGCCAATGTACCCACAGTGCCATTGGCAGTTGGACTAAATACACTGCCTTGAAAGCCAAATTTAGAGATGCCATTTTGGCTGACAGAAAATGTCAACTCATAGGTCTGGCCAGGAACATATCCCTCCGCAGGGATGTCGGTCGAGACAGAAGCGAATCCAGGTCCAGAGTTGAGTCCAAAGCTACTGTGACAACTGGCTTGACATGTTTGCTCTCCTGGTGCGCCAGTCCTTCCAGCAGGTGGACCTCCTGTAAAAGATACCACACTTAGTGTAAATCCTCCTAGCAATGCTACGAGTAAGCCATACGTAAAATTTCTTCTGTTCATAAGTGGTCGGGTAAAGAGTAATATAAAATTGAGACTCTGAAAAGCCTCAATCGTTTACTTCCTCTTAAACAGAAGGTGGTTGGTGAAGGTTGGCGATATGGCTAGGGAAATCGCAAAACCCCCTTTTTGGGGGAGTTGAAAAAGGGGAGAAGTAAGCTCCTACATAGCATTTTTTAGAGTTCATCGTAAACGCCCAACCCAAATAGACTAAAGTCATATTTGACAGGATCATCAGGGGAAAATTCCTTCAAACGCTCGGTCAGTGCCTTGGCAGCTTTCCAATCGTTTTGCTTTCGCTCTAGGAGCCCTAGTTTCCTCGCGACATTTCCCGTGTGTACATCTAGGGGTACGATGAGCTGGTGCATGCCGATGGTATCCCATATCCCAAAGTCTACTCCTTGTTTGTCTTTCCTGACCATCCAGCGGAGAAACATATTGATTCGCTTGGCGGATGAGCCACGGCTGGGATTGGCTACATGCTTATGTGTTCTCTGTGGAAAATCTTCTCTACTCGTGATGGCCGTCCGAGCTGACATGATCCCTCCCAAGACATCCTCATCCTGAGGTTGAATACCCATACTGAAAACAGCTTCCAATCCTCCAAGGGTTTGATAGACTGCTCGCAAGCCCAAAATAAGGTGGAGGCAATCTTGTCCATTGAGCGTGCGATGCACAAAGTGCGTGACAGGTTCAAGCTCCTCTGTTGTGGCCTGCATGACAAACTCATAGGGTGCCATATCCATCATTTCGACCAATTTCCGCGCATTGTTGATAATGGTTTTACGCTGCCCCCAGGCAATGGTAGCTGAGAGAAATCCCGAGATCTCGATGTCTTCTTTGCGGCTAAACTGGTGTGGAATGGAGATAGGGTCATCGTCAATGAAGTTAGGTTGATTGTATTGACGATATTTGAGTTCTAATATTTCGTGTAGCTCAGTGGGAGACATAAAGCAATGAGTCAAGAATAGACAGTCGAGTAGGAGTAGAGGTCAAAGAGAAAACATGTTGATGTCCTTATTCGGGGTCTTGGGGTTTATGCGGAGAAATTTCAGCATGGAGTTTCATGGCTTGTCTGGAGAGGACAAGCGCAGCGACAAGCAAGGAGAATGAAAATAGTACAAGGTATTCATTCTCTAGAAACAGAAAGTAATCATAAAGGCCGTGAATCAAAATGGCTGCACCAAGTCCTTTCATACGTTCCCAAAAAGGATGATGGCTCCCATGCAAGAATTTGGCTTTCCCGACATAATAGCCCATAATCACGCCAAAGGCAGCATGGGCAGGTACAGCTGTAAACATGCGCAAGATGGCAGTTTCTACACCGTGATCTGTACCCGCAAATATATAGAGGAAGTTTTCTACTGTAGCAAAACCTAGCGATACGACTGCCCCATACATGATGCCATCATAAGGTTCATCAAATTCTTTGTGGGGATAGTTGTACCACCTCAAGACGAGGTATTTGAAGAGCTCCTCGGGGAGCGCGACTACGATGAAGGCATACAAAGCAATGGTCTCGACTGTCCCCGCCTGAAAATCGATCGGCGTCCATGTTTGAACCAAATTGCCTACCCAGACCACAGGATATGCAACGGCCATTCCCAATACAAAGGTGATAAACAAATACTTTAGCGGCTCCCTTTCGTACCTATCCTTCAGATAAATATAGGTGAGGATAAATACCACAGGGGCGATCGCTAAGGCCGACAACTCCACTAATTCCATGCCTCGAATATAGCAATAGATATTGATAAGCGGGTACTCTTAGGCCGTATAGAGAGGGAAATGAAAATAGATGAAGTCTAGGTTCTAGAAAGCACAGAATATTAGCAGGTTTGAAGTTTCAAATACTTTCTTAGTCAATGAGTTCGTGCATCTCGATAAAGTATACCTCTTGTTTCCCCCCTTCGTCGAGAATTTTCCATTTGACTCTGAGCAATTCTCTGGAATATCGATAGCTACTTTTAGATAAAAGAGGGGTAAGATTGCCCCAATGCATGATGCGCATGCGTATCGAGAAGCAGTACTCATCATTGCGGACATTCATCATGACGTACTCATGGGGACCTGCAATTTCAAAGTTCTCGAAGAAGTATCTGAAATCTTGTGGTTGATGCTGAGAAAGAATTCTTCGCGCGTTCTCTTGGTAAATCAGGGAACCAGGATCAGATAACAGGGCATGCTCGGATGTAACTTCACAGTCAGGAACAGGAAGAAAATATTCATAGGGAATAGGAAAAGATTGAATACTAATCACAAGGATAGAAGTACAAATTCCTATAATTATGGGGGCTTTCACTTTCATATGGATGAAAAAGGTTGATGCATATGTGGTTCACGCGACTATTTGATTGTTATAGAAATGGTTTTTCCTTAGATCGAATCTCTAGTAAGAAATAGATTTTGTCCCTCTATCTCCTAAGAAACGTAGGGAGAATTATTATAGTTCAATATCGGTAGAATTCAACCGAATGGATGCTTCGGAGGGTTGAATTTTTAGAACTCATATATAAGCATTTTTGGGGGATTAGTCTAAACAAATAATCCTATATGTTCCGTTTTTAGAGGAAGACATCAAGCAAAAGGCAGGAGAGGGGGAAAAGAAGAAGAATTGTTTTCCTGCATTGTGAGATACAAATTCCATTTCCTATATTCATCTACTCCCCCACTTTTTTCACCTCAAACCAATCTATATGACCTTGCGCATACTTCCTTTATTCCTCGTGATCTGGCCTTTCCTACTCAAGGGTCAACCCAACATCACGCTACATCAGGTAGCTAGTGGGATCAGCAATCCTGTCGATATTGCCCATGCAGGGGACGATCGACTCTTTCTTGTAAGCCAAAATGGAAGTATCAGAATTTTGGAAGCTACAGGGAGTTTACGCTCGACCCCCTTTCTGACTCGAACAGTTACTTCAGGTGGAGAGAGAGGTTTACTGGGCCTCGCATTTGATCCCGACTACAGCAACAATGGCTATTTTTATGTCTATTACTCTCTAGGTTCTACCAGCTACATCTCACGCTACACAGTGGATCCCAATGATCCCGACAGAGCCAATCCCAATAGTGAGCAGGTGATCCTGACCGTTGCTCAACCCTATTCTAACCACAATGGGGGAGACATTGCCTTCGGAAAGGATGGCTATCTCTATATCGGTCTGGGAGATGGAGGATCAGGTGGAGACCCTGGCAACAGATCCCAAAATCCCCAGGAGCTATTAGGAAAAATGCTTCGAATTGATGTTTCTACTCTTCCTTATACCATTCCCCCTACCAATCCTTTTGTCAATGATCCTACCACGCTAGATGAGATTTGGTCTATAGGTCTGCGTAATCCTTGGCGGTGGAGTTTTGACCGTGAGACAGGAGATATTTGGATTGGAGATGTAGGACAAGGAGCCAGAGAGGAAATCCACTATACCCCCTATGATTCGGTAGGCGGGACCAATTATGGTTGGCGCTGTTATGAAGGCAATCTCAGTTATCAACTCAACGGATGTCAATCCTCTAGCAACTACGAATTTCCCATCCATGATTATCCAAGAAATCTAGGCAAAAGTGTGACAGGGGGATTTGTCTACAGGGGAGAAAGAAGTCCTAGCCTGGAAGGAATCTATATTTTTGGAGACTATCAGTCAGGAAGATTGTTTGGCACCCAGCCTGATACGGCCAATCCTGGTGCATGGATCACCAACGAATTGCTCAATACCACACGTCAGTGGAGCACATTTGGGGAGGATGCCCAAGGAGAAGTATACGGAGCAGATTATAATGCAGGGATCATTTATCGGATAGATGGACCTTGTGGGCCGCTAGAGGTCAATTCATCCATCACCTCTGCTACCTGTGCCGCTGCCCAAAATGGCGCGATCGCTCTCAATATTTCAGGTGCCAATGGCATAGCCCACATTCAGTGGTCCACAGGTGATACCACGCTCTCGATAAGTAATCTCCAAGCAGGAAATTATACATACACGGTCACGGATGATTTGGGATGTGTAAGAACCAATTCGCTCGTAGTCGTGGAGGAACCCATTGCAACTCCTACCGTGCAGGCCATGGGAGGTTTGGATATCTGCCAGGGAGACTCGGCTACATTTTTATTGGATGCTGCGCCTACAGGCTATACGATTCAGTGGTTCAAGGATGGACTAGCCATTCCAGGAGCGAATGCGCAGATGCTGGTGGTAACCACTTCAGGGGATTATCAGGCAACCTATCAGGGCGTTTGTTCAGTACCTTTGTCCACCAGCCGTAGCGTGACCGTCAATGATAGCCTACCCACGCCACTCTTAAGTACGGGGGATACATTGAATTTTTGCCAGGGGGATCAAATAGCCCTCATGAGTCCGATGGCACCTCAAAATTACTCCTATCAGTGGTACAAGGATGGGCTACCCCTTGTCAACGATACGATTCAATCCCTTGATGTCATCAGTTCTGGATCCTATAGTGTACAGATCGTAGGTCTTTGTACCTCTCCCATCTCTGCACCTCAAATTGTGGCCAAACGTGCCCTGCCTACGCCTGAAATAACGGTCGACTCTGTCACGATGGAACTGGTGGCGAGTGGTGCTTTGACTTATCAGTGGTTGCTCTTTGGGGAGATTATCCCTGGAGAAACGAACCAGACATTGGCTGTCTCGGGGCCAGGGTTTTATTCCGTGCGTGTGGTGGATGTGTATGGATGTGAAGGGACAAGCTCGTTTTATGTAGTCCCTGTGAGCATCGAAGCTACATGGCTGGAAAATGGAGGCTTTGACTTAATCCCCAATCCTGCACGTGACCGCGTCAGTGTCCAATTGAGCCTATTAAAAGCTACCCCTCTCAAGATTCAATTGATGGATCTTCAGGGACGGATTCTAGATGCTCGTGCCTTATCGGCTCAAGTGGGGGCCGTTGAAGTATCTTTTGAAACCGCTTCTCTGACCCCAGGTGTGTACACCATACAAGTAGTTGGGAAAGAATTTCAGCATTCAGAACCCCTGGCTATCATTCGATAAGAGAACCCTCATCTTGGAAGCATTCGCAGGATTTTTGCGAATGTTTCCTCATATTTCCTGATTTGGTTATATTTGCTGAAATCTAGTGTCACCTGCTTCAGTGAGAAGACAGACTAAAAGGGAAATCATGGGTGAATTCCACGATAGTCAACAGATGTTTCTCAAACACAAGTGTTCATTTTTTAACCCTCTTGTTGATTTTCCAGAAATACCTACATGTATCATTTTAAGCAAGCTGTACCTGTTTTAGCCTCCTTGGATATTGGACTCACGATGGAGTTTTATAAGCAAAAGTTGGGTTTTGTGTCCAGATACCAAGATGAAAGCTATGCAGTAGCACGTCGTGAAGATATGGACATTCATTTCTGGAAGTGTGAGGATAAGATTTTTCCTGAGAATACGAGTTGTTACATCTATGTGCGTGATGTGGATGCGCTCTATGAAGAAATGCAAAATAACGGCGTCGTACATCCTAACTCTACCATTGAGGATCAGCCTTGGGGCATGCGAGAGTTTGCGATTCTTGATCTTGATGGAAATCTCATCCGTTTTGGGCAATCACTAGATTAAGACACTTTTTGGAATAATGAAAATCTAGCTAAAAAGCAGAGATGTTAGGTTCTGACGAAAGCTATTTTATGAGATTTAGTGGGGCTAAATGGATCAACATAGCTGAAGTTCAGGTTCTGAAAGCACAAACTTTTCGCAGATTTGAAGTTTCAACTATGGTCTAAGAAATTTCTACAAATGATTGTTGCGTCCGAAGAGTAGGTAAAGAAAGAAAGGGACACCCAGTATGGCCGTAATGATTCCTATGGGTAAGCCACCTGGAGATAAAATCCATCGACTTAAGACATCACACGTCATTAGATAAACAGCCCCAAGGAGTGTGCCCCACCAAATATTGGGACGGTGAAGGCCGCCAAATATACTTCTAGAAAAATGGGGAATCATCATGCCTACAAACCCAATAGGCCCAGTAAATGCTACTGTCCCACCCACGATGAGGGAAGTCCAAAATAGTAAGCCATACTTGAACTTTCGCACCTCCAATCCCAGGCTTTGTGCTTGATCATCTCCTAGACTCATCACATCCAGCTTGTGATGATTGAGCTGCCCGAAGACTAGACCTATACCTAGCATCAAGGTGGTCACAGCTACTGCATCCCACGTAGCTTTCCCAAAACTTCCGAAAGACCAGAAAATCAACTGTCTCAACTGGTCATTATCTGCTAGTAAATAAATCATGACGCCTGTCGCTGCGGTGAAGATGGCTGATACGGCAACACCTGCAATCAGCAGCTTGCTATTGTCTTCGAGCAAGGCTCTGAAGCCCAAGCCTACCACTAGTAGTAGGGTAGCCATCGCTCCCAAGGCAGCAAAAGTAGGGTAGGTCCAAATCGTATAGGTAGCAATAGGGACAATCCCTAGGATGACGATATTGACCCCAAAGCCTGCACCCGCAGTCAGTCCCATGATGTAGGGGTCGGCCAAGGGATTTTTGATCAATGCCTGCATGTAAAAGCCACTGAGCGTCAGTACGCCTCCTGCAAGTAAGGAGAGCAGCGTCCGAGGTAGGCGTAGCTCAACCAAAATAAACCTATCTGGATGTTGGAGGTCCCATAATCGAGCCGTCACATCCTTCCATGTGTAATCGGCACTCCCTGTCCTCAGGCTCAATAAAAAGATGAATACAAAGCCCAAGCAAAGAAGTATGGCGATGATTCTGGTTCTATTCTGCATTCAGGATGCTTTCTCGATTGAGTTGGGTGTGTAGGATTTGCGTCAGATCCAGCAAAGCGTCTAAGGTTCGAGGGCCAGGTCTGTAATATATATCGGGATTGACGACAAATACCTGCTTGAGTTTTTCAGCTTCAGTATTGTACAGGCTAGGATACTGTGCAATCAATTGCTGATACACCTGATCATTGGTGGAGGGAAGAATGAGGTATTCAGGTTTTTTGAGCAAGATGGATTCAGGATCTACGGATGCATATGGTTTGTCGATGTCGGCGAATATATTCTTTCCCCCTGCCTTTTGAATCAACTCATTGAGATAGCCATTTCCTCCCACTGCGTGGATAGGATCTCCTGAACTGGTCAGCAGTAGGGTACTGTAAGGAATTTGACCTTCTGTGGCTTGGGTGACTCTTTTGTCTAGTGTACGTAGAGAATCTGCAAAAACTTTGGCCTGATCTGCCACATCAAATACTTTCCCTAGTGCTTCCATCCCATCATAAATATCGGACATCTTCTCATACACCTGTATATACACAGGGGCTCCCACACGTTCTAGCTGAGCGATGTCGTCTGGTCCAAAAATCTCATTGGTCGCGAGGATAAGATCGGGCCGAAGGGTGCGTATCTGCTCCAGATCTATCGCTGGGAAAGTCGTGACTTCTGCCAGTGAAGATACTTCTTGTGGGTAGTCGCATGCCTGAGTGCGGGCGACGAGTTTGCTTTCAGCACCTATTGCATAGATGATCTCAGTGATGTTGGGAGCGAGGGAAATGATGCGCTGAGGGCGATCAGCAAGCTGAATTTTTCTCCCCAATCCATCAGTATAGGTTTGAGAAATGAGTGGGGCTTCTGAGATCAGCTTCTTTTGTGGGTTATTTTGGCAGGAAACCAACAGCGCCAGAATGATAAGCAGGGATATACGATACATCATACCACAAATGTAAGGAGATGTATGGTTTTTGAGAAGGAATCTCTTAAAGCTATATTTCCATGGTCCCAAACATGGTTTTATAAAAAGGGACACGAGACGAATCACCCAGACTTAGGTACATTCATCTCGTATCCCTCGTTTATCTAATTCTTTTTAAGTAGGTGGACAGATGAAAAAGAGTATTTTTCAATGATGACTCGCCCGATCCTGATCTTTAAGTTCGGGATTGTCCCTGCGTGTATCAAATTATGACAACCTTGTTTCATCCGACCTCTTACATCTGTCTGTCTACTTACGATGTGGGTTCGAGGGATTGGTATATCACGCCTGTGAGCTTCTCTGATGCTTCCCAAAGCTGTCGTTGCCAATCGCGATTCAGGGCTTGCGAAGGGACGTTGGCCTCCTTAGGGAATCCACGCAGTTCATTGAAGCCATCAGGGCCATAGTAGGTTCCCCCCTTCGCTTCAGGAGCTGTAGATGCATAAAGTTGGGGAAGGGCTCCTTGGGCCGCACTCTGAGCAATCAGACCAAATATAGGTGTAAGGATCGCTCGGATGATGGGATTGATCTTCGCGCCATCGGCTAAGTTGGTATTGGAGCCACCTGGATGCGCAGCGATGCTCACTGTAGAAGAATTGGCGGCTTGTAGCTTGCGTTGCAACTCAAAGGTGAACAGGACATTGGCCAGCTTACTTTGTCCGTAAGCACCTAAGGGAGAATAATTACCCTCACGATTCAAGTTATCAAAGTCAAACGCACCACTATCAGCAGCTTTTGAGGCAACATTGACGACGCGGCTCTCGGGCGTCTGGTGGAGCAGATCTAACAATAAGCCCGTCAATGCAAAGTGACCCAGATGATTGGTGCCAAATTGCCTCTCAAATCCATCCTTGGTACGTCCTTCGGGGACAGCCATGATGCCTGCGTTATTGAGTAGAATATCCAGACGGGAGTAATCTGTTTGGAAAGCCTTTGCAAAGGCTTTGACAGATTCAAGATCCGATAAGTCTAGCTTCATCAAAGTCACCTTCGCCTCAGGATGAATGTTTTTGATCTGATCTACTGCCTTTTGTCCTTTCTCCAGGTTGCGGCTGGCCATGATGACTTCAGCACCTTTGGCTGCCATCGCAAGCACCGACTCATATCCGAGTCCGCTGTTGCCTCCCGTGACGATGGCTACCTTATGTGTTAAATCAGGAATGTGGTTGGCTGTCCATTTTGTATTTGACATGACAGGTGTATTGGGTAAAAAATGAATGAATATACTGTAACGTAAGTTTTTTTAGTATTTAACTATCGCCTTCAGCGTCCCGAGCATTAGACTCGGGATTATTAGGCAAAAAGAACCAATCCCGATGATAAATCTCGGGACGGAATTTTAGCCCAAATCCTCTATCCGCCCCTAACACCAAATTCCGCGCCCAACGCCTCCCCAGATTACCTGTTACTAAGCTCGAAAGTTATAGTATAAAACTTTTGTTACACAGTAATAAATGTAGCGTCGAGAAGCTTATCCAACGATTGGGGAAGCCCCAAGTTATCTCCTCCTAGACGATTGAGAGGAGGATAAATTTTGAGATCAAACATGTTAGATCCACAGACTGAATTTATCGATTCATTTGCTCAATTTCCTATAGCCACAACAAATCCAAGCACAAATCAAACACAATCCCGTACTTAGCGGTTCAACTAGATAGGATATAGCCTATATGAAGCATTTTACACAAGAAGTTTGGATCACAGGACTGCTGACGCTGGTTTGTATGGGAATATTAACGGTGCGCAAAACGGATATACCGACCATTCTGGGTATGGGATTCATGACAGCTGTTGTGGGGATACTTATTTATTTTTTCACCGATCGCAAGCAGATTGCCAAGGGTATATGGGTAGGTGTAGGACTTTTTGTTCCCATTTTTTTGCTGATTGACCAAATGGGTTGGTTGGCTAGATGAAAGAGAAGATCCATTGAATCATTAAGCTAAGCCAATCATCCCGCAGTGTGAAATGTTCACAAGACAATGGTTTGGTTTTTGAGGGCATTTCCCCGTTCTTACAAATGTCAACTACAAAAGAATGTTGGGGTATCAAATGAAAAGCCCAAACATTCGATTTTCCTTTTTACTTTAAGGTAACTACGTAACTCGTCATGTTTCACTGGAAACATTTGCCCTACCCAAACGGCAACTGTGAACCAACGCATCATTATTTTTAGCGATCAAATTCCAACATGACAACCGTTTTACAAGCATTAACCCTTGATCTTTTATCCCATCAAACTCCAAATGAAATGCCCAAAAGTCCATTAACCCGTATTTGGGAACTTATTGGTCTCCGATATAAATCTCATCCTTGGCACGGGGTGCAAATTGGTGAAAATGCGCCTGAGAAAGTGACCGCTTTCATCGAAATGGTGCCTACCGATACCGTAAAGTATGAAGTCGACAAGCGTACGGGGTATTTAACGGTAGATCGACCGCAGAAATTCTCCAACATCGTACCTGCCCTTTATGGCTTTGTCCCTCAGACCTACTGCATGGATTCGGTAGCTGAGTATTGCATGCAGCAGACAGGCAAGGAAGGCATCGTCGGTGACGGAGACCCACTTGATATCTGTGTTTTGACAGAGCGCGACATCACCCATGGAGATATTTTGGTGCCTGCCATCCCTATCGGTGGCTTTCGCATGATCGATGGGGGAGAGGCCGATGACAAAATTATTGCTGTACTCAAAGGCGACCAAGTATACGAGCAGTGGAACGATATTTTGGACTGTCCCGATGCCATCGTTAGCCGCTTGAAGCACTACTTCCTTACCTATAAATTGGTCCCAGACGAAGTCGAATCACCCAATGCTTCCAAGAAAGTAGAGATTACGCATGTTTATGGTCGGGAAGAAGCACAAGAAGTGATTCGCCGAAGCATGATAGACTATCGCAAGAAGTTTGGAAAGCTAGAAAATAAGCTCTCAGTCGCGACACTGGAAATGATCAATTTTGGTCAGTCGTGGCAAGAGGCCTTAAACGAAAATGGCGAGATCTAATCGTCTCGCATTCAGAATAAACATTGAGCCACACGAAAAATGAGGATGATGATTCGTCCTCATTTTTTCTTTTTTAGCAAAAAATCACAGAGTAAGTTGATCTTCTACGTCGTTTATACGACTAGAATCGGAGTAGTCTATTTCTTTTTTAATTCCCCCAAGATGAAATATTTCCCGCTTTTCTTTCTTTTCTTTTTAGGTTGTATGAATCTTCATAGTCAGACAACCATCGAAAAAGGACATGGATACCTGCACTGGGGATGGAATCGCGCGATGTATACACATTCTGATCTTCATCTTTGGGGACCCAATTACGACATTGTCCTTCATGATCTAAAAGCGACTGATCGCCCTACCCCTTTCAATACAAGGGATTACTTCCATCCCCTTCGTCTGACCATTCCCCAGACCAATTTTAAGATGGGCTATTTCATCAAAGATGGATTGAGCCTGGACTTTGGGTTTGACCACATGAAGTATATCATGGTCAGGAGACAAATGGCGCGCATCACAGGCTACATCGAAGATACGCGTACGCGGTTTGATCGTGTCTACGAAAATGAGCTGATGGAAATTATCCCAGGCTTTTTGACTTATGAGAATACGGACGGTTTAAACTACATTCACTTGGGAGTGACCCAATACTGGAATCTATGGTCACGACCTTGGATAGAGGTTCATGGATTGACAGGAGGGAGTCTGGGGATCTTATATCCGCGTACAGCTTCACGTTTTATCTGGGGAGAGCTGAGCGATTTCTATCATGTAGCTGGTGGCGGCGTGGCCATGAAAACAGGCCTGAAAATCGTTCTATTCAGAGGTTTTTCTATTCAGAACGAATGGAAAGGTGGCTACATCAACATGCCCGATATTTTGACTTCCAACGATAGAATGGAAAAAGGGGCACAAGATTTCTTTTTTGGTCAGGTCAATTTACTGGTGGGAGCCAATATTCGTTTATTTGGGAAGCGGGGGAAAAACTAGAGAGGTATTTCTTCCTATATATTAAAGTGATAATTTGTACATTATCTCGCTGTCATTTTTTGGAACGAAAGCCCCCAACAGACTTAGACCATGATGTCTTGTACTAAAATGATCAAAAGATTAGGTGGAATTACGAGCCTACTTTTTCTCTTAAATCTTTCTTTTCTCCAAGCCCAAACCGATCACTCCGTTGCGCGCCAGTGGAATGAAGTCCTTTTAGAGGCCATTAGGATGGATTTTGCCCGTCCGACTGTCCATGCACGTAACCTCTACCATATCTCTACTGCCATGTATGATGCTTGGGCAGCCTACGAAGAAGATGCGCAGCCTTTCTTTTTGGGTAATGAGGTTGGAGGTGTCATTTTTCCCTTTGGTGAAATAGATCCTTCCTTGATTGGTGACAAACAGGCCATGCAGGAAGAAGCCATGAGTTATGCCGCCTACCGTTTGATTATCCACCGATTCTTGAGTGAGACGCGCGGGATTGGTACCTTGGTCAATGCGGCCCAGCTTATGGAATCGTTGGGGTATGATACAGCTTATCACAAGGTAGATTATCAGTCTGGGAGAGGAGCCGCATTGGGTAATTATCTTGCAGCTCAAATCATCAGTTTTGGGTTGAAGGATGGTTCTAATGAGGCCAATGACTACGCAAATAAGTATTACCAGCCTGTAAATCCTCCTACAGAGATTGAGAATTTTGGGATTTGGGGAATAAGCGATCCCAATCGTTGGCAGCCATTGGCCTTTGAGTTTTTCATTGATCAAAGCGGGAATATGGGAGGTTCTGTCCCTGATTTTTTGAGTCCTGAATGGGGCAATGTCCAGCCCTTTGCTATGACCGAGGCAGACAGAGTTGTGCGTGAGCGAGAGGGTCATGCATATCAAGTTTACCACGACCCAGGACCACCGCCTTACCTTTCTTTTGAGGGAGGACCTGGAATGGACAATTATCGTTGGGGATTCACCCTTGTCCTCAAGTGGTCGCGTCACTTGAGCCCATATGATGGCGTAATGTGGGATATTTCCCCTGCTTCTATTGGCAATATTGCTCCCGAGGACTTCCCTGATAAGTTTGAAGATTATCCCTCTTTTTATAGAGAAGAAGAAGGAGGCGATATCGGTTTGGGGCATGATCTCAACCCTGTGACAGGCCAGCCGTATGAACCCAATCTGGTTCCGAGGGGAGATTATACGCGTGTATTGGCAGAGTTTTGGGCCGATGGACCCGACTCGGAGACCCCTCCTGGGCACTGGTTCACCATCCTCAACTATGTCAACGATCACCCGATGTTGGAAAAGAGATTTGAGGGTCAAGGTCCCGTCTTGGATGACTTGGAGTGGGATGTGAAAAGTTATTTTGCGCTAGGAGGGGCTATGCATGATGCTGCCATCGCCGCATGGAGTGTGAAGGGTTACTATGACTATATCCGACCTGTGACTGCGATTCGCTTCATGTCGGATATCGGGCAAGCATCAGAAGTGGACAGCCCCTTCTACCATCCTTCGGGTTTGAAGTTGGAACCTGGCTTTACGGAACTTGTCAGGGATGGCGATAGCATAAAAGAAGTCTTTCCCTGGGTAGATTTTTTGATGAAAAGCTATGTGTGGCGGGGGCCTGGGCAGATTCCCAATCCTGCAGTTGATGAAGCAGGCGTGGGCTGGATCAATACCAATGGCTGGTGGCCCTATCAAAGGCCTACTTTTATTACGCCGCCATTTGCTGGATATGTATCTGGGCACTCGACTTACTCTCGGGCTGCGGCAGAAGTCCTTACTAGATTGACAGGCGATCCTTTCTTCCCTGGAGGCATGGGCGTATTCAAGGCCGAACAAAATAGATTTTTGGTTTTTGAAGAAGGACCTTCGGTAGATGTAAATCTGCAGTGGGCGACCTACCGTGATGCATCGGATCAGTGTAGCCTATCGCGGATCTGGGGAGGGATTCACCCTCCTGCCGATGATATTCCAGGTCGTAAAATGGGGATCGTAGTGGGAAATCGTGCCTTTGACAAGGCCAAGACGTATATGCAGAATACAGCTGTAGCTGGTTTCTCTCTGGATGGCTTCCAAGTCTGGCCTGTGCCTGCCCAAGCAGATCTTCAAGTAAATATCTGGATCGATCGTCCGCTGACAGACGGTTTATTAGAGGTCGTAGATTTACAAGGGAGAATTTTGATCTCTCGTGACCTGGGTACGATGGAAGCCCAGCAGTTTATCCAATTCATCCCTCCTGTCAACGGCAATCAGGTATTGGTAGTAAAAGTTTCGGGTAAAGAATGGGAGCAGACGCGCAAGATTGTGTTTCAGTAGAGCGTATCATCAAGGCAGATTTTATGAAGATTGTTTTGGGTGTATTTTTACCACTCAAAACGAACAACCGCATTAGGGGTGAATCGGAGGTTGATCTTGTTATTAGTTCTGACAATGGGTGGATTACCAGGGCGAAGTTCGACCCAAGAGTCCCTACTGTAGGCATTTTCATTTTGATAAATATTGTAAAGAGAAATGCCTATGACACCCTTCCAAGTGGCATCTTTGGGGGCCAGTTTGTAAGCAGCAGAGAGGTTGAGGTTATGCTGAGCACTTAGCCTACGATCATTGTACGCTTCGTAGATGGGATTGACAATATCAGGTCCCATGGTCTGCTTCATAATCTTGAAGGAGTCAAACGCTGCATAAGGTAGGCCAGAGGCGTAGTTCCATCCAATGGAAGCTTCCCACTTGCGCCAGTCCACTTGATTGACAAAGTAAATGGTGTGGCGCTGGTCATGTCCTGCGGGAAAATCAGGATCGAAGAAGTCTGGAAATTCATAGTTTACCTGCGATAAAGTATAGCTGAGCCACGTCCTGCCGTACTTCCATCTTTTCTTGATCAAGAAATCCATGCCCCAGACACTTCCCTCTCCCAGCTCATAATCTCCTTTATTGATACCCTCAAAACCTGTCGCCAGAGACGTGAGCCCATTCAGCTTTCGATGATACATCTGTAGGTCCAATACCCATGAATCAGGATTCCATAAGAGCCCAACCTGATACTGCTGCGAGGTCAAGACAGGGATACGCTCCTTGTTGGCCAGCACCCAGATGGGGATTTCAATTCCGATATGGTCTCCATTGAACTCAAGAAGTTGACTGATGTATTGCGCGTATTGTCCAGCTTGTCCATGAAGCCGCCATTTGGGATGGAAGTTGTACCATGCGTGGAGGCGTGGCTGCCAGTACCATCGCTCCGTCTGCCCAAAATACTCAGTACGCAGTCCAGCTTGAAGGCCCCATTTCTGCTGAGGATCGGTTTTGAAATCAGCATAAAGACTATGTAGACCCGATTGAAGCCGAAGATCCTCATCGGCCCGTTTGACGTTGTTGCGCTCCCGATCTATGAGATAGTTGACCTTGTAATCCGTCCATTGATACCCACCTTCTAGACGAAACTTACCCTTTGACTCATAGTGCTGGATAAGGTGAACCTGACGCTCTTGTATCGAATTGGACTTGATGCCAACCTCTTCGGGGAAGTTTCCTCTATCTACTTGAATATCAAAATTGTAATCGTAAGAAAAGTCTGTGTAAACACCCTTGAGCGTCGTGGCCCAACCTTTGCCCCAGTTGTGTTTCCACTTCAAGCTACTGCCGACATTGGTCAGCTTGAGGGTATCTCGCCGTCTGCGCGTGCTGCGTACATTGAAGATGGAGTCTTGAAATTGATTGGTGGCAATGAATCCTGCAATGGAAATATCGTTCTGGGGATTGGGTCTGAACCCTATTTTAGCATGTGCATCTACAAATCGGAAGTCATCTTCAATTCTCAGATCTTGTGCTCTGCCTGTGAGATCTTCTGTAATGATGGACCCTCGCTGGACTCTGCGTGTATATTCGGCAAAGGTAGGTGTACGCCAGAAATCGTTGTGAGAGCGGCGGACAGAAGCGATAAACTGGGCCTTTTGTTGGGCAAAAGGAATCTTAGTGTAAGCATAACCATGAGTGAGATTGAATCCCGCTCCTGCCAGAGGAGAGGTCTGCAAGGGATCGCCAGAACGCATGTCTACCACACCTGAAACTCTGTTGCCATACGGAGCACCAAAGCCCCCTTTGAATACCTTCATCTCATCGATGATATAGGGATTGAAGGCAGAGATCATCCCAAAATAATGGGAGGTCTGATAGACGGGGATTTCTTCCCATAAGAATAGGTTCTGGTCGGGGGTTCCTCCTCGGAAATATAAATTAGAAACCTCTCCGTTGGGAGCCGATATACCTGGTAGAAACTGTACTGTCTGCATGATGTCTGCTTCTACTTGACCTGGCAAAGTACCGACTGCACGTGGGCGAATGACAATCGCACCTCCATTTTCTGCCAGATCAATCCCGTCTGTGAGGTAATCTGTGATGTCAATGTGCTGCTCATTGAGTCCTACATAGGTAAGGAGGATTTCGGCCTCCTCATTTGTGAGAAAATCACGTACAGGTAGAATCGTTTTTACATATCCCAAATAGCTGATGACCAGACTATCTTGGGGTTGCAAAGATGACCAGAGCAGAAAACTTCCATCCTTGTTCGTAGTGGTCCCTGCGCGCCTGTCCTGAAAGTAGACATTGGCGAAGGCGAGCGGATCTCCCGTCAGGCGGTCCTTGACTACTCCCTTCAGCTCACGCATGTTGACAGCAGCTGTGAGCTCTAAGGTTAAAATGATATAAGTATCATCCACTTGATTGTAGGTCAGCCCTTGACCCGCAAATAATTGTTTCAAGGCCCCCTCAATCGTTTCTGCCTCTATAGATTTATAAAGCACCTTGCCCTTGATGTTCGCAGACTTATAGGAGAAAGTAATGCCCATTGTCTCCTCCATCTTGATGATTACTTCCTCAAGAGGAGTCCCTTTCTGCCCAAATGTGTATTTGGCGGTCTGTGCCTGTATCCATGTACAGGTACAGAACAGACAGAAAAATAATAAATAGGGGATGTGTGGACGCTTTCTATGCATAAAAATAAGTAGAGGATACAAATCCTTTAGACCCTGTTTGGAACTTCAAATAGGGTCTTAGGGCTGTTCGTTAGCAGGACGATTGGCATTCTTAGGGAATAATCGGAAAGTATTGGGTTCTACTTCTTCATATGTTAGACCTAATAAACCCACAAAAATCTTGTCGAATGCCTTGGTTCGATCATTTGTCTCAAATGAGGTTCTCAGCTTTTCATCTAAGTCAATCTCTCTCGTTTCAAATTGGATTCCAAACTGACGTTCCATCTCTTCTAAAATCTCACCCAGAGGTACATCTTGGAAAGTAAATGTCCCTTTTGTCCAAGAGGGGATATCTGCCGTACCCACCACTTTGGGGGTGGCTACTTGTCCTACAAGACGGATGCCTTTTCCTTTTTCGAGTAGGGCTTGCTCTTTACCCCCGGTATCCAGTACAGACACCTTTCCTTCCAGGCAATTGACTTCTAGCACTTCTCCACGAGATTTGACATTGAATTTGGTACCCAGGACCTGCACCGATCCTGTAGCTGTCTGTACGGTGAAAGTCTTTCCTTTGGCTACCGCAAAGAAGGCCTCTCCCTCCAGCTTGAGTTTGCGTTCGTCTTCCCACTTTCCTTCATCATAGGAAAGGGTACTCTGTTTATTCAGGTTGAAGGTCGACTGGTCGGGCAATACGCCTTCCAGCATTTGGTCTGTCGCAGCGAACTGTACAGGGTTGGACGGATTGTTAGGGAGTAGGAACCATACAGCGAGCAAAACGATAGAGGCTGCCACTGCATAGGTGATCCAGCGGGGAAAGGAAACGACACGTGCTGATTTCTTCTCCTGCAAGATTTGATTCAATATCTGCTCCTTTTGGGGTAGACTTGGGGCTGATAGCCCGTCTGTTTGGCGGACCAGTGCCGCCAAGGATTCGTATTCCGGCCGCTGCCGAAAGACTGCAAGCTCCTCCTCGGAGAGCTCACCATTTATCCATTTGTGTAACATCTCGTCATTTGTCATGATATTCTTTTTGTTGCATCAATCACCTTATAGACAGCTTGCATAATTGAACACTTACCCCTTTTGGTAAAAAGTTTTCGTTTTTGGTCTGTAGGAGTGAGACGGCACCCACTAACGAATTTTGTCAGTGACCACTCTCAACTTGTCAAGGGCGTTGTACATGCGTTTTTCAACTGCTTGGCGACTGATTCCCAAGGTGGCTGCAATCTCTTTATAGGTCATTTTGTCGATGCGACTCATCAAAAAGACCACCCGTTGTTTTTCGGGCAGATTGGAGATGGCGGTTTCCAATTGCGTTTTCAGTTCATTTTCCTCCATTACAAACTCTGGACTCTCACTCGTGTGGCTCAAAGGCTTTCGCTGCTGAAATTTCAATACGACTTTTTTGTGTTCGTAATTATTGAGCAAAAGATTGTTGGCAATCTTGAAGACGTAGCCCTTTGCTGTTTGCAGCGCTACCTTGGCGCAGTTTTTCCAAAGCCGCGTAAATGCTTCTTGAGAAAGATCCTGAGAAAGCGCTTCATCCCCAGTTTTGTAGTATAAATAATGGAAAAGGTTATCCGAATATTCTTGAAATATGTTGCTGAAGGTCCTTTCCTCACAAACAGAAGATGTATCTGACATAATCGAATATCTAAATCTTAATATGTGAAAATGGGAAAAACCTGGAATTATTCATCATGAATCAGGGTGAAAAATGAAGAATGTTGGATGATTGGGAATAAGGAGGTGTTTGGACAGGATAATAAAAACCTGAGCGCAGGGGAAGGGGACGTCGTATATAGGTTCTTGACGCAGACGCCTCAATGAGCATGCGCGTCGTTTTTAATATAGATTAAAAGAATTTGCCCAGCATTTTAATAGACTTGCAGCGTCGAATGAGAAAACTTTTTTAAAAAAATGAAAAAAATCTGTAGGGAGGGTAGGTGTTGAAGAAGGTGCCCGGTCTTTAGGCTGTATTTTCAGAAATACACACCCGAACCAACACTTTGTTCGCTTAAGATTTGATACTGATGAAGAATACCAAGCAACGTTTCATTCCCGCTTATCTAGCCAGCTTTCTTATCCTATCCCTTAGCCTTATTTCTTGTGAACCTGAAACGCCAGATGATATTCCTTGTGCAGAACGGACTTGGTATCAAGACGCAGACAATGATGGACTAGGCAATGCCGCAGCGACGCAAGTCGCCTGCGAGCAGCCTGCTGGGTATGTCTCCAATGCGGACGACGACAACGATTTATGTAGTTCTACCATAGATGAATGTGGGATCTGTGGTGGCCCTGGCGCGACGACTTACTATGCCGATAATGACAATGACGGTCTGGGAGATCCTAATAATGCTGTGCAGGAATGTACCCAGCCTACAGGTTATGTTTCCAACTCAGACGACCTCAATGATGACTTGGATAATAGTGTATCTGCCATAGAAAGGGTGTTCGGTGGAAGGATTGATTTAGAAAATTTGCTCAATTATAGTAACCAAGCGGTACCTAATTACATCAATGAGGACAATACAAGGAATAATCCGATCACGGATGCAGGAGCGACACTGGGACGTGTATTATTTTATGATGTGAACCTATCTGTAGACAATACCATTGCTTGTGCAAGTTGTCATCAGCAGGCAGCAGGCTTCAGTGACAGAAGTTTGTTGAGTCAAGGGGTAGCAGGTGTGACGGGGCGACATTCGATGCGTCTGATCAATGCAAGATTTGCAGAAGAGGACAATTTCTTCTGGGACGAGCGGGCCAATACGCTTGAGGAGCAGACGACACAACCGATTCAGGATCACATAGAGATGGGTTTTAGTGGGCAGAATGGAGATCCGAGTATAGAAGATTTGATCGCAAAGCTGGAAGCACTCGATTACTATCAGGAACTCTTCACCTTTGTGTATGGACAAGATGAGATTACGGAGGAGAAAATGCAGATGGCGCTGGCACAGTTTGTTCGGAGCATCCAGTCATTCGACTCGCGCTATGACCAGGGGAGAGGGCAGGTGAACAATGACAACGCCAACTTCCCCAACTTCACTGCTGAAGAAAACGCTGGCAAGCGTCTGTTCATGACGCCACCTAATCAGGGCGGAGCAGGATGTGCGGGTTGCCACCGTGCCCCAGAGTTTGACATCGACCCCAACTCTCGCAACAATGGAGTCGTCGGTGTTGCAGGAAATCCAGGGATGATTGACATCACGATCACACGCTCTCCCACTCTGAGAGATATGGTCGATCCCAACGGAGTATTGAATGGGGCCTTGATGCATGATGGAAGTCTAGCGACGCTAGCAGATGTGATTGAGCATTACAATGATGTCGCTGCGATACAAGGAAATAATAATCTCGATCCACGTCTGCGTGGAGGTCCTGGAGGACAAGGTCAGAACTTGAATTTAACAGACAATGAAAAGACTTCGATTGTAGCTTTCCTAGAGACACTGTCAGGAAACAATGTCTACCGAGACGTCAGATGGTCGAATCCATTTCAGTAAAAAATAGAGACTTATCATAGTCTCACCGATTCAGGGGTTTTTTATAGTTGTGTGGAGCAGGAGGGAGCTTTCAGGGAGCTTCCTCCGCCCGTTTTTTATAGGGAAATATTCAGATAATCTCCGTGCTTGCCCTTTATTCCTATCTTTGATCTTTTCCGCATACAAAAACACATACACCATTCACGAAACACTTCTTTCCATTCGATGCGATGCGGCTTGTTTTTACTCCTTTAAATGGGATTTTAGATGAATCAACACGAAGAACTCACCAGAGTTTGTTTCACTTACCCATTAATACACCCACTATATTATGCCGCTGGGGATCGTCAGCTTCTTTAATATATCCAGAGGATTCGGCAAGATTCGCACAGATGAAGTGCCGGAGGGGGTGTTTGTACATTACAGTGAGATACAGGGAGAAGCCAAGATCTTGATTGAGCATGAGATGGTAGAGTTTGAGTTGAAACCTACCCAAAAGGGACCTCAGGCGAATGGTGTCATCCGACTCAGTGAGCGACTCAAAGGAAAGATCATTCAGTACGATAAGGGGTACGGATATGTCAAGACACGTGAAGGGAAAATCTATTTTCTCCATCATAAGGATGTGATTGGGATGGGCTTCAAGCGTATTGAGCCCTTTTTCGAAGTAGAGTTTAGCCCCTTCGAGGGAGAAGATGGAGCCTTAGCCAAGGAGGTCATCGTCGTCGATCCTCGTCCAGCCTTGGAGCGCTTTGCCCATCTAGGCGATTGGAGGGAGCATCTGAGCCAGCTCAACGATTTGGCGCAGCCAGAGCATTGGGACTTACCTTCCCAGTCGGAGGCACATCGCATTTTGCACAACTATCTGTATCATACCTTTGCGCGCATCGAGGAGGAAGGTAAAATCCAATATGCGGTTGATGACAAGGGGCAAAAGCTGGCTTGTTGGCACACTGGTTTGCTGACGCCTTCTTTGGAGGAGATTTTCGCCTACTTTATTCCCCACAAGAAGCGGCGTACGCGTG
The DNA here is from genome assembly GCA_039820545.1 of Bacteroidota bacterium. Lineage (GTDB taxonomy): Bacteria > Bacteroidota > Bacteroidia > J057 > J057 > JALEFZ01. The sequence continues at coordinate 24,492 of JBCBPW010000014.1, forward strand.
CGGGCTACCTTCGACAAAACCAGTGGGTCTTGGCCTGCTTTGCACCTGAGAGCCATCGGTACATGAATCACTTTTCGACTAAGCCGATGATGCCTCTATACTTTGAGGATGCATCTGAGTTGATCTATGATCCGCGCCGTCGGCTGGTGGTAGATTTTGAGCACATTGTCAATGATCATCGGCAGCGATTTCCAGAGCCGTTACAGGCGGCAGGGTCAGAGACGCTGATGTTGCAGTTGCGTCAGGCGATGGATCGTACGCTGTTATTGGTCCAGAGAAACTATCGCATGGCACTGCCTCAGTATTATCGTGGCAAGGTGCAGTTGTTGTTGCCCTTGTGTTTGGTCGATCCCAAGGTGCCTGATTTGGCCTTGGTGGTGAGTTGGGAGCATGAGGTCTATCGTGCGAATACGGTCTTGGGCCTAGATTGGGCTTATCAGAACGCGCGCTTGATGGCACCTTTGGAGGATGGATGGCTATGGCGGGCAGTTCAATATAAAAAGAGCCAAACCATCTTATGATTTGACTCCCTTTATTTCTATGTGCGCGGGCTTAGTTCTGCTGTGCCTGGATTGCTTTTACTTTAGAATCCAGAGAGCGAATCACCTCTAGGTTTTCGAGTTCTGGTGTAGACTGAATACCAGTAGTCTGAGGATTCGTCTTGAGGGCAAAGCGACGTCTTTTGGCTCTAGCGCGCAGACGAAGTTTCTTTGTTGTAAATTTCTTGGACATGACGCTTTATTCTTTCTAAACGGATTGCAAAGATAGAGAAAAAATGTGAATAGGGGAAAGGAAGTGGGAATTATTTTAACCTGAGAAATAAGCGTGTTCACAAGTGGTTTTATACATGCTTTGATAATCTGTAGTGTAGTATGCCATCAAGCACAGGCTTTAGACAATCACTCCTCATCATATTCCATTTATAGACGCTCTCCCCTCCCCATATTTCCCGCTTTTTTCGCTAGCTTGCGCCTCTATTCAGTTTGCATTCATGGTCCTCAAAGAAATTCTCATCCTGCTCCGCAAGGAGCTCATGCTAGAGTGGAAGCAAAAGTACGCCATCAATGGCCTCCTCCTCTATGTGCTTTGTATGGTCGTGGTGATCTCCCTCGCTTTCCTCAATAAGCTCAATCCCCTTACCTGGAATATCATCTTCTGGATCATCATGCTCTTTGTGGCCATCAACGCCGTAGCGAAAAGCTTCATGTCCGAGCGCTCAGGACATATGCTCTACCTTTATTCGGTCGTGAGCCCCACCTCCATCATCCTCGCCAAAACCATCTACAACCTGGGCCTCCTGGGGCTGGTGTCTATTGTCGCCCTATTTTCATTCGCCTTCCTCAATCAAATCCAACTCGCCAACGTCGGCGCGATGGTGGGTATCACCTTACTAGGAAGTGCAGCACTTAGTTCTAACCTCACCCTGGTCTCTGCTATTGCCTCTAAAGCTGCGAATCGTGGAACGCTACTCGCTGTTTTGAGCTTCCCTTTGTTAGTGCCAGTCCTGCTGGTACTAATCAGTTTGTCTCGCTATGCAATCGAAGGATTCGAAGGACTCCTCACCCAGGATCGATTTTTATTGGTAGGTGGAATGGCAGCCGTACTGACTGTAGTCTCTGTTATTCTTTTCCCCTTTGTCTGGAGAGATTAGATCAAATTTTCCATTTGTGCCAAGTCTATGAAAATATCTATATCTTTCACCTAAAGTTTTCGTTGAAAATCCTTAATTTTGTGGCAGAAAAATAGAAAATCCCTGTAAACGAAGGAACAAAGAGGATTATATATAGTTTGGATCTAATATGAAGCAAGTTTGGAATATAGGGTATAAAGTACTAGCCGTAGGTCTTGTCCTTTATAGCATTACTTACGGTTTGCTCGTCAAAATGCCTCTGATGAATGCACTGTGGGGACAGTCGGTTCGTGGAATCTTGTATCATGTACCCATGTGGTTCGCAGAGATTGTCTTGATGACTATTTCGGTCGTTTTTTCTATCCGTGTGCTTCGCGCTCTGGACCCTGACCGCAAGGTGCGCATTGATCCACTACCCCTAGATATCAAAGCACGTGAAGCGGCTCTTGTCGGCATCCTTTTCAATGCCCTGGGATTGGCGACAGGTATCGTCTGGCAACGCGTAACATGGGGAGACAGCTTGTCCAGTGATGACTTTGCTGCGTGGTGGGCATGGGACCCTATTCAAGTCTGTGCCCTCGTCGGCATGCTGATCTATCTCGCCTATTTCTTGCTTCGCTCTTCTTTCTCCGAACCCGAACAGCGCGCCCGTATAGGAGCTGTATACAATGTGTTTGCCTTCGCCCTATTGATTCCGCTTTTCTTCGTCATACCTGCGATGTTAGATGGACTCCATCCGACCTCCAACGGAAGTGAAGCGGGAGGGGGATCTTTCGTAGCCAAAGGTCAAGTAGACAATACCGTACGAATGGTTTTGTATCCTGGGATGCTAGGTTTCATCCTAATGGGCGTATGGCTATGGGAAGTCCGGTATCGCCTGTCTTTAGTAAGACAACGCTTTGAAGATTGGGCTGCGGATCGTACCTACACCATGGAGAATGCTTGATTTTTTTCATACTTTTTAAAAACACACGTTTAGTCTCATTTATATGTTCAAAGGCACTTCTTTCCTTTTTCTTCTTCAAGACCACAGACAGGAATTCCTGTTTGCCAGTGAGAAGATCTATGCTGTCATGACGATTGTCCTGCTGGTATTTCTAGGTTTCCTCACCTATTTATTATTTACAAGCCGTAAGGTGAGCCAGTTGGAGAAGCAAATGAAGGAATTCGAAGATCAGAAGAATTAATCGGACGTAAGGAAGAGGCATGCTTTTAGATGTCTCAGATTGATTATAAATACAAGGAATGAAAACAACACACATCGTCATTCTGGTTGCTTTAGCAGGGTTTGTGGCCCTTTTGGGAATCAACCTGGGGAAAAATACCAGCACATACACAGACTTTTCCGCGGCAAAAGCCAGCGAGAAAGAAGTTCATATCGTGGGAGAATGGGTCAATCGTGACCAGTCCAACTATGATCCTACCCGTGACCTGTTTCAATTCTATATGAAGGATACAGTGGATAATGTGCAGCTCGTACATTATTATGATCCCAAACCCGACAACTTCGAATCTGCAGAGAAAGTAGTGATTATTGGAGCTTTTGAACGCGGCGTATTCGTAGCAGATAAGATCATCATGAAGTGCCCATCAAAATTCGAACAGACGGAACTCACGGCTGTTGAACCTAAGTTTGGTGTGCCACTAGATTAATCCATTATATAAGGTAATCACGCATACGGGAAATGAACGTTTCGTCCATGGCCTGTAATCTGATTTCTCAAGGTCTATAAAAAATACACATATATGGAATTCACCGGAGGGAAACTCGGCGAATTATTCACCTCACTTGCTTTTGCGGCCTCCTTGGTGGCTATGATCAGTTTCTTCCTCGCAGATATGCGCGAAGGGAAGGAAAAAGCAAACTGGGAAAAAATGGGGCTTTGGGGCTTTGGCATACACGCCTTGAGCATCCTGGGCATCATCGCTACGTTGTTTGGGCTGATCTACACCCACAATTATAACTATCATTATGTCTGGGCACATGCTTCCAACGAGCTGCCTGTTCACTTCATGATCTCCTGCTTTTGGGAAGGACAAGAAGGAAGCTTCCTGCTATGGTGCTTCTGGCATGCTGTCCTGGGACTCATCCTCATGCGGAGTAAGGCCGACTGGCGAAATGGTGTCATGGGCATCATTGCCTCTATCGAACTGATTCTATCCTCGATGCTGTTGGGAGTCTATGTAGGTGAATCCATCGTCTGGGGAGCTTATCTGTTATTGGCACTACTGCCCAGTATGTATTTGGGTTATCTATTTGTCCGCCGACGTGATGAACTTAGTCTAAATGGGAACTTCCACCTCGCCTCATTATTTGTCGGAGGGAGCTTCCTACTGCTGCTTTTCTCAGGCCAACTCGGACACAGCGTCGGACTGATTCCCTCAATGGAAGTATTCTCCCTTTCGGGCATGGGATTTTGGTTGCTCCTCCTCTTTGTTTTGGGATACGCTGCTTTGTATTTTGTATATGTAGGAAAGGTCGCCAAGACAGCCAAAGCCCATTTATGGGAACTTGTGTCAGGTGCCATCCTCATTGCGTTGGGATTATTTGTTGTCTATTACGATCCCGAAGTATGGAAACTGGGCAGCACACCTTTTTTGACAATCAAAGATGCCTTCCCCGACGATAAAGTCTGGGCTACAGATCCCAACTTTGTACCCAAAAATGGTACAGGTTTGAATCCCTTACTTCAGAACTATTGGATGGTGATCCACCCGCCTACTTTGTTCCTTGGATTTGCTTCTACGACAGTGCCCTTTGCCTTCGTGATGGCAGCGCTCCTACGCGGGAAGTACGACCAGTGGATCAAGCCTTCTATGCCTTGGATGTCCTTTTCGGTTATGATTCTCGGTATCGGGATCATCATGGGTGGCTACTGGGCATACGAGACATTGAACTTCGGCGGCTATTGGAACTGGGACCCTGTAGAGAATTCTTCTTTTGTGCCTTGGTTGACAGGCGTAGCATCGCTCCACGCGATGTTGATCTATCGCAAGACGAAGGCCTATCTGAAGATGGCGATGCTATTGATCATCAGCACCTTCTTGCTGGTATTATACTCTACCTTCTTGACACGTTCAGGTATTTTGGGAGATACTTCGGTTCACACCTTTACCGACTTGGGACTTTCAGGACAATTGTTGGTGTTGGTCGCGATCTATGTGACGTTTGTGGCCGTCGTGATGTTCTACCGCTGGAAAGATATTCCGCAGCGTTCGGACGAAAGTAAGGTTTGGAGTGCAGAGTTTTGGCTGTTTATGGGGGTACTTGTATTTCTGGGGTCTTCCCTGGCGATTTTGGTATTTACCTCTCTGCCTGTCTTCAATAAAATCTTTGGAACCAGTGCTGCCCTACCTGGATATGTGCAGTTTTTCTATTATCAATGGACCATCTTCTTTGCCGTAGGCTTCGGTGTGGCATCGGGTATCGGGCAGTTTTTGTGGTGGAAAATGGGAAGAGATAAATCTATCGGAGATGCGCTTTTCCGTCCGTTTTTGATCGCAGTTTTAAGTGGCTGTGCCATCTTGGTAGGTATCTGGTATGGCGCCGAGTGGAACTTCGCTTTTGATGACGAGTTTGCTGAGATCATTTCGGATGAGAAGCTGTCGGGCAATGCCTTGAGTGACGTATTCTCCTACATTTACTTTGGCATTTTCAATGTAGGAGATGAGTTGCTCTTGTTTTCTTCCTTATTTGCCTTCTTCGCCAATCTCGACGTACTCATCAGTCTCCTTCGCAAAAACCGCAAGGGCTTGAAGGTAATGGGAGGAACAGTCGTACATATAGGATTTGCGTTGATGTTGATCGGTATGCTATTCTCTTCGGGATATGATCAAGTGATCTCAAAGAATCTACGTCCAGAAGATCTCGCACGATTCCCCGAGAAGGAGCGCATGGATAATGTTCTTCTCCCCAAGAATGATCCCACACAGATCTGGGGTTATGATGTGACTTACATTGGGAGAAAAGAGGCAAAACCACCCGTGACCGATCTTCGCATTCTGGAAGAAGACTTACTCAATGCCAAAATTGCCTTTGAAGATGCTTCTGGTGATACCTGGGCACTGATTGTGCCTAGAGGACCTTTCTTGAAGAAAGAAACAAATAATATTCATTCGACCAGTGATAACGAAGCGGCAGTACAGCGAGAAGTCTTGGGCGAAATTGACCTGGATTTGATCCAAAATAAACTCAACCAGAATCTACCTTCATTCGAGCCTGAGCGCATCAATGGAAGGATGTTGTTTGGATTGAGATTTGACAAACTTGGTGAGACGCAGCATTCATTTACCGTTTTCCCTGAATCTGAGATCAATATGACGGGAGATGGGATCATCAACCACCCCAGCCGTAAAATTTATTGGAACAAAGACGTCTATGTACATGTCTCGAGTCTTCCCAAGTCAGAGGAAGCCGAAACACGCTTCTTTAACCTAGATATGCAGATAGGAGATACGGCACGCTATGAAGACATTGTATTCTACTTGGAGAATCTAACCAATCTGTCACAGCGGCCCGATCTCACCAAATACGATGTTGCAGCAGCTGCCAATCTCAAAGCATTCCGCGCAGGTAAGACATATTCGACTCAGCCTGTGTTTGTAATCGAAGGCAATAAGCCAGGCATGATACAGGACAGGATCGAGGAGTTGGGAATGGACTTTGCCTTTGTAGGAATTGAACCTGATAAAAATATGGTTCACTTGCAGGTACGATACGTCAAACCAGATGCAGATTTTGTCATCATCAAAGCGATTCAAAAACCCTTTATCAACCTACTTTGGTTGGGGACATTCATCCTCACAGCAGGATTTCTAATCTCTATCTATCGCCGAGTGCAGGAGAGCAAAAAGAAGGGATAGGGAGTGTATAATAAGGAAATGAAAGGGTGTACAATTTGCTTGTACACCCTTTCTTAGGTAAATGGTAAGAGATTATTCAACTGAAGACACAGTCTATCTTCCACGCGTCCTAACCATCGCATCTTGCTTGACTACATACGATACAAGTTTCCATGTCTCTTGTCGCACGAGGTCTCTTACTTCAATAAATTTATTCCAGATTTCCTGTTCTACTAGGTTGTCGTGTGCCTGTTCCCAAAGCCCAGGTGTGGGTTCCTTGGTGAGCATCTCCCAGTTGGCGTATTCATCCATTGTGATGTATTGATAGGGATAATCGACACCTAGAGGAAGGGTACGTTTCAGTAGAGACCAGTTTTGCATGTCTCCAGCTTTTACGCGTAGACTGTGCAAAGGCAGTGCATATTGCTTCTCTAGATTTTCGTAGTAGTTGGCTACCACATCAGGTACACGCATGAAGTTGACCTGCATAAAATCTGAGGGTTCCTGAAGCTTGATGGGCGTAGTACCTGATATGAAAGTAAAAGCTTCTCCTTTGACCAGTTCGCGAGATGCCCGTGTCTTTTCGAGTATGGCTTCTGTATCTACATTGGGATTGAGTTTCTTGAACATAGCCCTAAAACCATCTGGAGATTGATTTTTCAAACTCTCCGTACTTGGAAATATGTTGATGGCTACAAAGTCATAGTCTCTATTAGAGCCATAAGGATAAGTCACTTCAAAAAGAAACCATGCGATCATCTCACCTGACGCGACCCGCGACTCATGCAGGGGTCTCCACAACTCTGATTCGATCTTCAAGTACTCTGACCGAAGGGTTTTGCTTTTTAGGTAAGCAATATCCAGGACTTGGGTGGATGAGTTCCTTTGGGTTTGAGAGATAAGCTGCGCATGTGTAGGACTCGGAGCCCAGAGGATAGCGAGTAAAAAACTGAAAATGAGAACGTGTTTCATTGAATTTGGGTGAGTAGTAGTGAAACGTATGTTAATATTGATCCTTTCTCATATTAAACTACTGAAGATTCATAATTTTTCCTACAAAAATCCATGGTTAAACACTGATTTGCGAAAGTTTGGCTAAAATATATACGTATTTGGACAAATACCTTGCGCAAATGGTAAATCTAGCTTCACTAGTTAATAGGCCCAAAAAAGAGAGAAGTTGCGGTTCATATGTTGTATAAAAAAGATGGGTATAGCCCATTTATCCACACGAAAAGATGAGATCAAGATTGAATATATATGATGGACTTTCTAAATTATTGAAGGAAAATAACTCCTATCATGATATTCAGTCGTTTCTCCTGCTTGCCTTTCCTTTTGATTTTCATGAGTCATTTCTCTCTCATGAGTCAATCCGCTATTGATTCACTGGTTCATCTAGCGGCGACGAGTCCCTCAGACACCCAAAGGATCCTATGGCTGACAAATGCCTCAGATCTGGCCCTAGATGCCAATCAAGACTCTTTGGCCTTGAAGCTAGTCCGACCCCTCCAGAAGGAAGTTGAATCTATGGATTGGGATCGAGGCTTGGCCGAAGTATACTTCTTCATGGGATACGGATATTATCGCATCAAAAATTTTGATAGCGCCAGATTTTTTATGACTCTGGCAGACAGCCTATACCTTGGGATGGATCGAAAAGATAAGCTGATCCAGACAGGAAATGTATTTGCCACCATTGCCTTGTATAGTGGGGATTATGACCTTGCAGTGAAAGAATATGTCAAGGTATTGGCACAAGCAGAGGAAGCGAAGGATACGAGTTTTATCGCTGGGATCAAGACGAATATCGGATGGGTGAGCTACCGTGGGGAAATGTATGCACAGGCCCGATCCTATACCTTGGAAGCCCAGCAAATCTATCAGCAAATCGGTAGTCATTCGGGGGTAGCGCAAACCAATCAAAATCTGGCAGCGATTTATGCAGATTTGGGAAGCATGGACACGAGTCTTAGCTATATGTTAGCCGCATTGGAGAGTTGGAAGGCACAAGGGAATGACTTCAAGGTGGCTTGGGGATATAGCAATCTGGGAGGTGTGTACAACTATATGGAAGATTATGAAAAAGCAGATGAAGCTTTCCTCAAGGCAATTGAATTGTTTAAAGACGTAGATGATCCTCATGGTCATGCAACGGTCTTATTCAACTTCGCCAAAAATTTAATAGATAGAAAAAGCTATCGATCAGCACTTCCTTATGTGCAGAAGGCAAGAGAAATAGCTGAGGCTACAGATTACTACGATGTGTACGCCAATGCCATCGACAATCTAGCTTTGGCGCAGTTTCACTTGGGAGAATATAAGCAAGCATACATCAACAGATCTTTCCATCAGCGTTTAGAAGACTCCGTCAGAGGAGCCGATATACAGGACAGGATTGCCAATATTCAGGCTCAATATGAGACAGAGAAAAAGGAGCGTGTGATTGCGGAGCAGGAACGGGATTTGGCCCTTCAGCAGGCAGATTTAAAGGAGAAACGAACGCAAAATGTTATGTTGATTGCGGCCTTGATCACCTTGGTGCTAGGTGGGGGACTTTTTTACACGCGCTATCGTAGCATTCAGGGGCAAAAGCTCCAACAAGCGGTGATTACGGAGCAAGAAAAAGGATTAGAGGCTGTATTTCTCGCCACAGAAGAAGAGCGTAAACGCATCGCCAAAGATCTTCACGACGGGGTAGGTCAGCAGCTTTCAGCGCTCAAGATGGGCTTCCAGCAGTTGAAAGACCAGATTATGGACACCGATACCCAACAGTCATTCACTTATCTAGGAACCCTCATAGATGAGACAGCTCAAGATACGCGTACTATTTCACATCAGATGATGCCTCGCGCATTGACGGAGTTGGGGTTGGTTCCCGCCATTGAGGACTCTCTATACAAAACCTTGGGAACAGCGAGAATCGATTTTGACTTCGAGCATTTCAATCTTCAGGAACGGTACGAGGAGCGCAAAGAGATCGCGATTTATCGCATATTACAGGAACTCGTCAACAACGTCATTAAGCACTCGGAAGCGAAGCATGTGTCGGTTCAGTTGTATCAAGGAGGAAGTCAGTTACACCTTGTAGTAGAAGATGATGGGCGGGGCGTTCGTCAAGGAAAATCGGATGGACATGGATGGCTGAATATCAAAAACCGACTCAGCACGTTTAAAGGAAAATTTCAAATGTCTTCAGAGATAGAGGGAGGCACAGTAGCCACGATTTCGATTCCCATCGCATGAAACAGATTGCTAAGATATTTCTGGTAGATGACCATCAGCTCGTGTTAGATGGACTCTCGCGATTGGTAGATGGAGAGGAGGATATGCAAGTTTTAGGGAGTGCCAACGATGGAAAAACCGCTCTTTCTCTGGTCCCTTCCTTACAGCCTGATCTGGTCCTCATGGACATGGATATGCCCGTGATGAATGGCTTAGAGGCATCTAGGCAGCTCTTAGCAGGGCATCCTAAGCTTAGAATAGCCATTCTGACTATGCATGCAGAACGTGCCATTGTCGAACGGATGATCAAGCTAGGTGTATCAGGCTATTTCATCAAGAACGCAGATAAGGACGAGTTCCTCATGGGAATCCGTCTGATCCTCAAGGGTAAAAAGTACTTTCAGGCAGATGCTTTATTGGGTATGACGCAAAAAAGTCAGGCACTGGGTCAAGGAAGCTCAGAGATGATGAAGCTCTCTATTCTTTCTGCGAGAGAGCAAGAAATCCTCTCCCTCATTGCGCTTGGTAAAACCTCTAAGGAGATTGCAGAAGCACTCTTCATCTCGACTCGTACAGTCGAAACCCACCGAAAAAACATTCACCAAAAACTGGAGATCAAGAATCTCGCAGGTCTGATACGGTTTGCAATTAAAGCAGGCCTTGTATCGTAGGCCCACGCCACAGCGTGGGCCTACGATACCCAAAACTACGTAGGGAAATGCCCACTTCTACGGAAGGATTCAGCGCTTTTACACCCCAACTTTGATATGTGGATGCAAAGTAAACGAGCCGTATCCACGAGCGCTGAATTTTTATACATTTAATCCCTAGTATCATGAAACGTACATGCTTTTTCGTCGGTCTGATCCTTTTAGGCCTTGTCGCTCTTTTTGCCTCTCCTACACCCATTACCCTCTCTCCTTCAAGTACTCAAGGTGTCCAGAGTCTCAGTCCATACCTCACTTGGAATACCTATTTTGGGGAAGTCAATATGACCTTTACAGACAATGCCATAGATAGCGAGGACAACATCATCTATGTCGGAAAGGGGTTTCAAGGTCAGCTACCCACATTTGATCCGCTGACAGGCGGATATTATAACGCAAGCCTCTTGGGAAGCGATGATGGCTTCATCGCCAAGTTTGACTCGCTGGGCAGGCGATTGTGGGTGACTTACTATGGGTCGAGTGGAGGTGACCACATCAATGCCGTAGCAGTGACAGATAATGATGACATCATCGTGGTAGGTGATGGAGGAGGAAGTGGCTACCCGCTGGTCGACCCTGGTAATGGTGCCTACTTTGATAATACGCGATCGGCAGTAGATGGGCTGATCACGAGATTTAATAAGTTGGGGCAGGTGGTTTGGTCTACCTATTTGGGGGGAAGTGCCAATGACTTTATCACGGATATTGCCATGGCTGAGAATGGCCACTTTTGGGTTGTAGGCTACACATTTTCGAATGATTTCCCCACAAAGAATAAAGCAGGAGCTTATAACGACAACAGTTTGAATAATGGGAGAGATTGGTTTGTCGCTAAATTTGGACCTAATGGCAATCTCTTATATAGCACGTATTACGGTGGCGGTGGAGGTGGGCAAGAAGGTGCTTTCCACGTAGCTTATAATTCAGTCAATGGGCACGTCGCCATATCTGGAAACATGAGTGGAGTGCCTCCCACCTATAATCCAGGCAATGGGGCCTACTTTCCTAGCAACAACTATCAGGGACTCTTATTAGAGATGGATAGTACTGGGCAGCGCGTGTGGGCAACGAAATTTCGGCCTTGTGCGCTTGCGTTTGATTCTACAGGCAATCTTTTCATTGGAACCCAGTGGCCTTACACATACTACGCTTCTGTACCCATTGTCAATCCTGGAGGAGGTGCGCTCAGTCAAGGTTATCCCTCTTTTGTCAATACCGCTGGATCGGGCGTACATTATTTTGCCAAGTTTGATCTAAACCATGTCATGGTATGGGGAACCTGCGCCCATCGCAGCCCTAACCGCAACCAGTCTGTTTCTATCTATGATATCGCCATTGACCACAATCAAAACCTAGTAGCTGTAGGAAGGGCCAGTCAGGGGTTTCGGACGGAGTACTCAGGATCAGGATACATCCAAGGTCGAGAAGGCGGCTATGATGGAACCCTAGCGATATTCACGAACCAAGGTGTGCAAACATATGGAACGTATCTGGGGGGAAATGGCGTCAATGGAGCAGAGGATTATTTGTACACCGTGGCGGTGAATTCGAAGAATGAATACCTCATAGGGGGAGTCTCTCGTAGTCGTAGCTGCTTTTCTTCCAATATCCTCACAAGAAATCCAGGTAGTGCATACTATGACGGAATCGGGAGCACAGGTAGTGTAGGTGGTTTACTTCCGCTCATTACACGCTTCAGTCCCACCAGTGCTTCAGGTACGAATAACGAATGTGCAGAGTATAGTCTCAGTGGTTCGCTCCCTGTAGAGTGGCAAGACATAGAGGCAGCCATTACTTCAAGGAATACGGTAAAACTCAATTGGTCCACAGCCTCCGAAATCAACAATCATTACTTCGCAGTTGAGCGTCTAGAAGAGGAAAAAAGATTTCAGCCAATCGGTCAGGTATGGAGTGATGGAGACGCAAGAAATACACAGGCGTATGGCTTTGAAGATGAAAATCCCAGGACAGGAACACAGTATTATCGCATACGGCAGGTAGATTTTGATGGAACATCGAGCCTTTCAAAAGTGGTGGAGGTATATGTTCCAAAACAGGAAAGGGTGACGTTGAGGCAATCGACTAGGCAAATAAAAATCACGGCTCCTTTGGAGATACAACAGGTAGAGGTATGGAACATTCAGGGGCAAATGTTGTCGGTCATTCACCCAAGAGAAAAAAGATATACGCTCTCTCTGCGTAATTTATCCAAAGGAGTATATATCATCCAAGTGCAAACGCCCTCTCAGGCAATGACGCGTAAGATCGCCATTAGATGATGTAGACCATGTTTGGCACTTCAAATCCCATGCGTCCCACTTAAAATTTCAGGATACCAAACATGGTCTTAAGCGCTCTTATTCAAGGTGGGCCGTCTGCTAGGGGCGGTCCCCTTTACACGTTAGCGCTTGACGGTAGCTGCAAGTATCTTCAATGCCTCTACCAGTTTATCCAACTCTTTCAGGCTCGTGTAGACATTGGGTGTGATCCTGAGTCCTTCTACACCGTCCCACTTGACAGGAGAGGTATGGATGCGGTGGTACCTAAGCAGATCATTGAAAAGATCCACATACGTCATGCCTTCCAATCCACAGCAGACGATTGCTCCACCAAACTGAGGGTTAAGGGAGGTATAGAGTCGGAACTGGGGAATTTCTAGTGCTTTTTCGACCCAGTATGATTTGAGGTATTGGAGGCGGGCAGCCTTGCGAGAAGCACCTATGAGTTCGTGAAATTCAATCGCATGTCCGATGGCCATCTCTGCTGCCGTGGAGCGGGTTCCCAGATTTTCAAACTTTCGTATATCGTCGCTTTTGGGTTTGTCAGTCGGGAAAAGAGGCCAGAGGTCAGCAATATTTTCTTTTTTCACGTAGAGCAATCCCGTCCCAAAGGGGGCACACAGCCACTTGTGTAAACTCACCCCCGCATAATCTGCTCCTAGATCTGCCAGTTTGAAGTCTATTTGCGCAAAAGAATGGGCAGCGTCTACTACTACTTTGATCCCTCTTTCTTTGGCAATTGCGGCGATCTTTTTTACAGGAAGAATCTGTCCCGTCCAGTTGATCATATGGGTAAGGTGGACGACCTTGGTACGACTGGTGAAAAGAGAGGTATAAGCCTGGATAATGGCATCTTCATCTTCAATCGGCATTTTGAGATCTACCCATTTGAGTTCGATTCCTTCGCGTTGGGATCGTTGATTCCATGCATGGATCATCAAAGGGTAGTCTTGCTTACAGGCGACAACCTCGTCTCCTTTGCGAAGGTCTAGCCCAAAGATAATTGTATCTAGAGCTTCCGTTGCATTGCGGTTGATGGCTACTTCTTCTTGCGAGGCACCACAGAGCTGTGCCAGTTGTTGGCGGATCGGTTCCCGATTTTTATTGATGACCTTCCACATATAGTGAGAGGGTGTTTCATTGGAGAACTCTATGTATCGAATCTCAGCTTCTTGAACTCGCCGGGTTTGGGGGCTGACGCCCGCATTATTGAGGTTGATGAGTCCTGGTGTGATGGTATATGCTTGCCTGACCCAATGCCAGAAGGTCTCGTCATCTGTGATGTCTTGGTCTGATCTATACTGACGTAGTTCCTGAATGACATTCGAATTATAGGCATATTGGATAGCAGGAGCACTTGCTAGTGCGCCTGTGCCCAGATGTTTCATGAATTGTCTTCGCTGCATGCGGATTACATTTGATCTTCTACAAATACATCAAAATAACCAAAGTCTCGAAGAATCGAACAACTCTTTTGTCTAAAGTAAGCCTGACTTGGTCCATTTTTTCTCGTAACCTAAGCAATCATATAGCCTCCATCGGCTGTGAATATACCTCCTGTTACATAACTAGACGCATCAGAAGCAAGAAAAACAGCAATTCCCGCCATTTCATCAGGCTGTGCCATACGTTGTAAGGGAATATTTTCTGTATAATGTTCTAGCATAGACTCGTTGGACCAAAGCGCGGTGCTTAGCTTTGTTTTGACCAGTCCAGGACAGACAGTATTGGCACGAATTCCATATCGCCCCCATTCCTTGGCTTGGTTTTGTGTGAGCATAGCAATAGCAGATTTACTCATGCTGTAGGTGGCCATTCCGTAAGCGGGCTTGAGGCCTTCTACCGAGCTAACATTGATGATGGAGCCACCGTTTTTGGACAAATGAGGAAATGCCTTTTTACTCAATTCAAATGGACCTTTTACATTGATCTCCATGATCTTATCGTAGGCAGTTTCTTCTGTCTGTTCCATCGGTCCAAAGCTAAGATTGGTTGCCGCATTGTTGATAAGGATGTCGATGCGGCCCCACTTCTCGATGGTCTGTTGGATGAGCATATCTTGCTGCTCACTTTTTCCGATATGGCAGGGGATACCTAGTACTTCAAAGCCTTCTTTTTCAAATGCTTCGGTGGTTTCCTTCACATTTTCGGGCTTACGACTGGTGATGACGACTTTGGCTCCAAACTCAGCCAGACCGCGTGCCATAGCTTCGCCGATCCCACGAGTAGAGCCTGTGATGATGGCTACCTTGCCAGATAAATCAAAAAGGGGTTTTATTCTAGGTGTCATGTGTATAAAGATTATGAAAGCATGAGGATTCGTCCCATCGAAAGCAAGCATCATATTTAGCCACACACTCTGAGACTTTGGATAGTGAAGAGATTCTAAGAATGAACAAGGATAATTGCCCCTTGAAAAATGAATCAATGAACCTTTTGTCCTGTATCTACGAGATTTCTCTCGCTTCCTTCAAATTCCATGATCAAGTTTGAGCCATAGGCTTTGGCAGGAGTCTGGAAACCTATGGGAGCATGCCCATTTAGGACGCGTTGGGTAATGGCCAAACTACTCCGTGCGGTCAGCGTGTAGCCTTCGGCTGTGAGCATCTGGGCTTCGACTTCTTGCCCTTTTGCGTTGCGTGCTTTCCCCCAAAGTTGGGTTCGTGTCCCTTCTCGCTTGGCATCGGATGGACCTGCAGGCCCTTTCTTGATTCGCTTACGTGCTTGATTTTTGACCCATGGCATACGGAGTAGCCAGGTAAAATAGCGCTGACGTTTGACCAGTTTGTAGCTAGAAGGCTTGACGCCTGTATACACTTCGATATTGGGAATCCCTGTACTGTAATAAGCCGTGGATACATCTCCCCAAGGGATGGTCATGCAGAAGCACGGCTTGAGCTTGAAGGGAATTTCCTTTGCCTTATAACCTTGAGGGACGGGCGTTATTTTTCCATCTTTCCTGATGGCACCTGGACTCCCTAGATTTTCCAGCATCGTCAAGGCTGTCCCGTGCGAGAGCCCACCATTTCCTGCGAATGCAAGTTGAAGGTGTGTCGCGTCAGGTAACTGCTCCTTGAGAAAACGTGCCAAGCAATCCGTCGGAACCACATCAAAACCTGTCCCTGGCATGATCATAATCCCTGCTTCTTGCGCTTGCTGGTCCCTTCTTTTTCCCATTTCAAAAACCTGAATCTCTCCTGTGATATCCAGATAATGCGTTTGGGTGCGCAGACAAGCCTCCATCATGATCTGAGCTGTGTGGATGAATGGTCCTGCACAGTGAAGGACAACAGGGACTTCACCTAAGGCCGCTTCAAGTGCTTGTGTATCAGAAAGATCGAACACACGGGTTTCAAAGCCAAATTCAGAACCCATTGCTTGGAGCTTATCTTTATTGCGACCTGCCAGGATGGGTTCCATCCCCTGTTCCTGAGCAAAGCGTGCAATCAATCTGCCTGTATATCCATAGGCTCCATATAGGAGAAACTTCATAGTAGTAGATTTTGTAAAATAATCTTCACAAGATAGGATAATTATCCGTAGGACCACCGCCAAGATGTGGGCTCCCCAACTGTAAAATCATGGCCCAACACTGCCACAACTGGTCTCCCACAACCTAAGCCGAATGCCCACCGTCTACAGGCAAGGCTACTCCATTCACAAAACTAGAAGCCTCCGAACTCAACCACTGAATCGCTTCCACAATTTCCTTGGCATCGGCAAATCTGCCCATAGGAATCGTGGAGAGCAAGCGCTGATCCATATCTTCTCTCATGCTAAGTAGGCGGTCTAGCATAGGAGAGGAGGTAAATACAGGGCAAATGGCATTTATGCGAATGCTTTTACGTGCATATTCAAGCGCAGCCGTTTTGGTCATGCCGACAACCGCGTGCTTACTGGCGACATAAGCGACATTATTGGGGAGTGCTTTGAGGCCCGCCATAGAGGCGATGTTGATGATATTGCCGTGGCCCTGCTGTAGCATCTGCTCGAGCTCATACTTCATGCAGTAAAACACACCTGATTGGTTGACTGAGATTACTTTATCCCAATCTTCTAGGCTGTGTTGGTGGGTTCTTGTCGCACGATCAGGACCGACACCCGCATTATTGACCGCAATATCGATCTTACCCTGTGTGCTTACAGCTTGATCTATCAGGGATTTTACCTCTTGGGAGTTGGCTACATTGCATGGGATGAAAGTCGCCTTCGCACCTCTTTCTTGCATTTGATGGACCAATTCCTCCCCAGCTTTTGCCGAGATGTCCGAAAGTACAACGGTAGCTCCTTTTTCAGCATAAGCTTCTGCAGTGGCTTTTCCGATACCCGAAGCAGCTCCTGTAATCAATACAACTTTATCTTGAAACATATTTTGATAGACTAAGAGAGATAAGATAAGAGGTGGCTAGTATGTCCAGCTACTGTTTGCTGAAGTATCAAACCGAAGAACAGAAGGATCATATCTTGTATCCTGCCCCTAAAAAATGAAAAATGAAAAATGATCATACACCATCAATTTTTCCTGACTCAATGGCCATCCAGGCACGATGGAAAAACAATACAGCATGATGATTCAATTGGGCAAAGCGTGGGTCTTGTGTATGCCCCAACTTATACCTGTAGTATATCTGCTGGATGATGACCGCTATTTTGAATAACCCATAGGCGAAGTAAAAAGAGAAATTTCCCACATCACGGCCTGAGCGGGTAGCATACATTTCCAATAGCTCGGACCTTTTGGGATTACCTGGATGATAGGTCGGCATACGACCTAGTTGTCGAAGTGCAGCAGGATCGGAGCTATTCACCCAATAGGCAATAGAGGTTCCCAGATCCATGAGCGGATCGCCCAGCGTCGCCATTTCCCAGTCAAGAATGGCAATGATCTGGTTCCAGTTTTCGGGATGGAACACCACATTGTCATACTTGTAATCGTTGTGGATCAGCGTGCTGTCCGTTTCAGCAGGGATGTGATCATTTAGCCACTGGATGGCCTTGTCGATGACAGGATCATTTTCGGTAGCCACTTTACGGTAGCGTCGTGTCCATCCTTCTATTTGGCGTCGCGTATATCCTTCAGGTTTGCCCAGTGTGCCTAGCCCTGCTTTTTCGTAGTCCACTTGATGCAACTCCACCATGGTATCGATCCATGCTGAGGCAGCTTGGGGATAAAGATCTTTTTGCTCTCCTGGATCTTCTGTAGGACCTTTTCCTCTGAGAATAACGCCCTTGACGCGCTCCATTAAGTAGAAGGGGCTGCCCATGATCTCTATATCTTCTGTATAATGGTAGACTGTAGGGACCTTGTCAAAAACAGGCTTCAAGGCTTTTAACACTCTATATTCTCGGGACATATCGTGCCCACTTTTCACCTGAGCACCAAATGGAGGTCTTCGCAGCACCATTTCTCGCTTGCCCATTTTCACCCAGTAGGTCAAATTGGAGAAACCCGATGGAAACTGCTGAATGTCTATGTCGGAACCCAGTTCAGGAAAAACCTGCTGAAGGTGAGCCGATAGTTTTTCCTTGTCTAATGCTTCGCCCTCACGGACCGCTTGGGGTTGGTCTATCGTCATTTCACTCATAGTTTCACTCCATAGGGTTTGAGGATTTCCCTAGCCACACGACTCTTGTGTACTTCGTCTGCACCATCGTAGATTCTGGCTCCCCGCTCATGACGGAATAAGAAGGAGAGAATGGTATCCTCAGTGGTACCCAAGGCTCCGTGAACCTGTATGGCTCTATCCACGACATCTTGCATCACTTTTGCCGTAAAAAACTTGATCGTTGAGATTTCTACACGCGCTTTGTAAGCTCCTTCCTTGTCGATTTTATCGGCTGCATCTAGCACCATGAGGCGAGCAGCATGAATCTCAGCACGGCTTTCGGCAATCCAGTTCTGGATCGTTTGCTGATGGGCGAGTAGACGGTTGCTCCCCAACTTGCGTGTAGCTGCACGCGCACACATCATCTCGAACGCCCGCTCTGCAATGCCGATCCAGCGCATGCAATGGTGGATTCTCCCAGGTCCCAGACGCTCTTGCGCAATCACAAAGCCTTTCCCTGCACCACCTAGTAGATTTTCCTTCGGCACCCGACAGTTTTCAAAGCGAATCTCCGAATGGCTAGCCCAACCCTCGCCCTCGTCGCCCATGATAGGAATACGCCTTTCATGGATGAATCCCTCCGTGTCCAGCGGTACGATCAACTGGCTCGCCCTGAGATAAGGATTTTCTTCTTCGGGATTGGTGACACACATGACAATGGCAAAGGTCGATCCGTCAGCTCCTGTAGTGAACCACTTATGCCCATTGAGGATGTAGTGGTCGCCTTCCAGGATAGCGGTCGTTCCCATATACTTGGGATTGGAACCTGCAAACTCAGGCTCTGTCATGGCAAAACAAGATCGGATCTCGCCGGCGAGCAGGGGCTTGAGGAACTGTTCCTTTTGGGTAGGCGTCCCATGACTGATGAGGATCTCCATATTGCCTGCGTCAGGTGCTTGGCAGTTGAAGACATAGTGGCCCATAGGCGTCACGCGTCCGAGTATTTCACTGACCTGCCCAAACTGATGGTTGCTCAAACCTAGGCCGCCATCCTCACGATGTATCTGAGGGGTGAAATATCCCATTTCTTTGACCTTCTCTCGGAGTGTATCCAATGTCGGGCGAACGGCATCCCATCCTTCTTTTAAGAAAATAGGCTCCAAGGGGAGTATATGCTCATCTACAAAAGTGCGAACCTCTTGCAAGATGGTGTGTAAATCTGTTTGTGTACCAACCATAGGGTTAATTCTTAAATAAGGGATTTGCTAAATGGTTGAATGAAGAAAGTGAAGTAGAAAAGACAGAGACTTCTTTTAAAGAATGATTGAACAACACCATCGGCCATTCAATCATTCAAAAACTTATTTATTCAAATATTTCAATTATCCTTGATACATGTTGTCGATATGAGATCTGTATTTTTCCCTGATGACGCGGCGCTTAAGTTTCAAAGTCGGTGTCAATTCTGCATCAGAACCATCTTCTTTGATAGGGCCCCACTCGGCATATAGCAAGGAAAATTTCTTCACTTGCTCGATATGGCTAAATTCAGGATTGTAAACGTTGATCACATCCTGGTATTTGTCAATGACCTCAGGGTTCGTAATGGCATCTTCGAGCCCTTTCCACTCCATTTTTTGGGTTTCCATCCAATTTTTCAAGGCAGCTTCAGCGGGGACAATAAGGGCTGAGACAAACTTCTTTTTATCTCCTACAACCATGACTTGCTCGATGAGGAAATCTTCTTTCATCCGATTTTCAATCGGCGCAGGAGCTACATATTTACCTCCAGAGGTTTTGAGGAGTTCTTTCTTTCTATCCGTAATGCGGAGAAACTCATTTCCGCCTGGACCTTGGACAAGCGTGCCGATGTCTCCTGTACGGAACCAGCGTTCGCCATTGATCTCCTTAAATGCTCCTTCAGTTGCTTCAGGGTTTTTGTAATATCCCTGCATGATACTGGGTCCTTTTGCCAGAATTTCTCCTTCTCCTGCACGATAATCTCCTTCTGAAGCGTCGATCATCAGCTTAGTTCCATTAATCGCAGGACCTACAGAGCCGATCATGGCTCCGTGGATATCTAGGTGATTAACAGTCAAAGTGGGAGAGGTTTCTGTCAAGCCATATCCTTCGCGGACAGGGATTCCTGCAGCATTGAAAACTTGTAAGATCTTGGTCGGGCAAGGAGCAGCACCTGTCACGACGAGTTTGAGGTTGCCGCCGACGGCCTCACGCCACTTGGAGAAAATGATCCTGTCTGCTATGGACATTTTCATCTTCTGAATGGGGGACATCTTTTTGTGGATGTCATAACCCTCTGTGAGACTCAGTGCCCAGAAGAAGATGCGTTTGGCTGTACCCGAAAGCTGCAATCCACGATTATAAATCGCTTCATAGACTTTTTCTAGCAGTCGAGGGACGGTTGCGAAGAACACAGGCTGGACTGACTTGAGGTCTCCCCCGTCTCCTCCTAGATTATCTGTGCCTGTAAAATGAATGCTTACGGCTTTGTTGAGGTAGCCATAGGAGTTGGCACGCTCATATATGTGACAAAGTGGAAGGAAACTCAAAATAGGTGCGCCTACACTGTCGGGTAGCATGAAGGCGGTCTCCTTGACTACATGGTTGATGTTAGTGTGGGAGAGCATGACGCCTTTGGGCTTGCCCGTCGTCCCCGAGGTATAGATCAAGGTGACGAGCTCCTCTGCATCGATACTTTCCTTAATCCTCTCTACTTCATCCATGCCTTCAGTTGTATGTATACTTTCCCAGTGAGGGCGTCCTTCTACCTGATCGTATGTAAAGATCTTTTCTAGACTGGCTACTTGAGGCTGGGCATGCTGGAGCTTTTCGTAGAGATCTCCTGACCCACAAAAGGCAAAACGGGCCTCGGCATTGTTGAGGATAAACTCATATTCGCCTGAGCTAATGGTAGGGTAGAGGGGCACCGAAACGCCGCCGGCCATTTGCACGCCCATATCTGTAATGGCCCATTCGGGGCGATTTTTATAGGCGACAATAGCGACTTTCTCTCCGCGCTGCAAGCCAAGGGCGAGCAAGCCTGCGGCTGTTTGCTCTGCCATGCGTATGACATCATCTGTACTGTAGTAGATCCATTGCCCCTCAGGGTCGCGCTTGGCCATGCACTTTTGGAGTGGATTGTTCGCGCGTTGGTTGTAAATGTATTCAAATAAGCGAGTAGGAGTAGACATAGTATAAAGAGTAGTAAGTAATAATCGGTTCAACTTTACGTGGAGGTGCTGTTGCTAAGAGCGTATGTGGGAGTGCACCATATTTCAA
This sequence comes from Bacteroidota bacterium, assembly GCA_039820545.1. Classification (GTDB taxonomy): domain Bacteria; phylum Bacteroidota; class Bacteroidia; order J057; family J057; genus JALEFZ01. The sequence continues at coordinate 46,021 of JBCBPW010000014.1, forward strand.
ACACCAAAGGCCTACCTGAGACCTTTGGTGTTTGATAGATAAGTATTTAGGCAAATACTTCCTCTTCATTGGGCAGCGTCAGAACAGTTTCATCTGTCAATATTTCTGCTAGCCCTGTAGTACGTGGCATTTCATACTTATAGAAGAATTTCATCGTATGGATCTTGCTTTGGAAGAAGTCCACCTTGTGACTGTTGTCTCCCGTCAGGAGGCTCTGCTTGGCTTTGACGGCGATCTTGAGCCACTGCCAGCCGATGATGATCGTCCCGAAGAACTCCATGAAAATGGTCGCATCTGAAAGGAAGCGTTGGTAATCTCCCTTCATGGCAAAATTCATGAGGTAGGTCATGACTTCTTTATTCAGCTCGAGTTTTTCGAGGAGTTGCTTGCCGTAAGGACGTAGTTCTTCGATGGCCATGGCATCTTCGATGACGTTTTTCATTTCACCAGCGAGTAGTTTCATCGCTTTGCCTTGCTCCATCGTCAGCTTTCTACCTAGCAAGTCAATCGACTGAATGCCCGTCGTTCCCTCATAAATAGAGAAGATCCTGATATCTCGATAGTATTGCTGTAGGATGAAGTCCGAACAGAATCCGTAGCCTCCGAGTACTTGCAGCCCGTTATTGACGGCTATACGCCCCATCTCGGATGGATAGGTCTTGACGATAGGCGTCAGCAATTCTAGGAGTAAATGGTATTTACCTTTCTCTTCTGGATCCTGACTATTCATCTCAATGTCATGATAGAGGGCTGCCTCAAATATCAGACTTGTGCTGGCTTCGGCAATGGCCTTTTGCAAGAGCAGCATACGACGTACATCGGGATGATTGATGATCAGGACAGGCTCTTGTGAAGCGTCTTTTTTACCTGCGTTTTGGATGGGGCGTCCTTGAGGTCTTTCATTGGCATACTTCAATGATGCATGATAGGCAGCATGGGTAATGGCATTGGCACCTCTTCCTACATCAATCCGTGCCCCATTCATCATCTTAAACATGTACTTCAAGCCTTGATGAGGTTCACCTACGAGCCAAGCTTTACAATCGTCTTTATCACCAAATACCAAGTGGGTGGTGCAGTATCCTTTTTGTCCCATTTTCTCAAAATCCCCTGCTGTAATGACATCATTGGGAACCAAGCCATCAGGTGTAATGCGATTTTTGGGTACGACGAATAGAGAAATACCCTTGGTTCCTGTAGGCGCACCGTCGATGCGGGCCAGGAGCAAATGGACAATATTATCTACATGCTGGTGATCACCACCTGAGATGAAAATTTTGTGTCCTTTGATTTTGTAGGATCCGTCCTCTTGTGGTGTAGCAGAAGTCTTGATATCTGAAAGAGAAGACCCTGCTTGTGGCTCAGTCAGGGCCATGGTTCCACCCCATTCTCCCGCCATCATATTCGGAACATAGGTTTGTTGCAACTCTTCCGAACCAAAATGGACGATCAGGTCAGCTGCTCCTTGTGTCAGTAGCCAGTATCCAGGTGCTTGATTATTGGCAGCATCGAGGATCAGCCCCATGGCAGTATGGGCGGTGTAAGGCACTTGCATTCCACCAAATTTCTCGTCAAACGTATCACTGATCAGTCCTAGCTCAGCTGCTTTACGCATCAACTCGCCCAGCTTGGGGTGTGTGACAATAGTCCCATCTTCATAGCGCGCAGGATTTTCGTCCATTTCCTTGAAAATGGGATACAAATCCTGATCTCCAAAGTCCTTGACCGAGTCGAGGAGCATGTTGATGGCTTCTTTATCAAAAGCTTCGTGGCGAGGAAATTCGAGTACCCTTTCTGTATCTTGCACTTCAAATAGCAAATACTTGAGGGTCTCCATGTCGATGTACTGCATGTAGCTTGTAGTTGTTGAGTCTATGAGAAACAATGAGGGAAGTGTAACCTTGTAACTTCCCAAGGATGAATGATAATTTAATAAACGAAAAACCCTTCTATATTCAAATCTCTATCTTTGGGAAAATCAGTGGACAAGGGCTATTATTGACTTGTCGTCTCAGATTTTTTGACTCAGAAAGGATCGATTGTTTATGCCTAAGCTAAGTTCGGATATGCTTTATCATACATCTTTTTATCATGTAAAAGGATGGATGGCTGATCGGTATCGACAGATCAAAATCCCGAATCTCGTACAGCTTATGCATGAGACCGCGATGGAGCATGTCCTAAAGCTACATATTTCAGCGAGAGAGCTGGGACCAAGAGGCTTGGGATGGGCTTTGCACCAGCAACATATTGAGTTTTTTCGTTTGCCTAAATTAGGCGATAAATTCAAAGTCGTCACGCATCCTTCAGGTGTGGAAAAATTGCTTACCCATCGTGATTATCACATGTATGATGAAGAAGATCAAGTGGTCGCACAAGCATCGACCACATGGTTTATGATGGATATCCGAAAGCGTCGAATTGCGCGCTATCCTGAAGATATACTCGCAATCATCTTGCAGGGCAATGAACTGGACGCCCTTCCTCGTCAGCCCAAATTACCTAAGATCGTCGTCCCACAGGAAGGTGTGGATACATTTAAAGTCAGGTATCATGACCTTGACTTCAATGATCACCTCAATAACAATGTGTATGTCCGCTGGCTACTTGACAGCATCCATGAGGATTGGTGGCAAACACATAGGCTGAGAAGTTTACAGATGAAGTTCCTCGAAGAAGGGAAGTGGGGAGAATCGGTCGATGTCAGGATGAGTGAAGGTGAGGCTGAATGGCAGATGTTTCAACTTGCAAAGAACGGAAGAGCGATGGCAGAAGGACGGCTTATGTGGGACAAAGAAATGTAAAAAGGCCTTCCACTGTAAGCAGAAGACCTCTTATCTATATCTATTGGAGGGTAGATTATTCCGAACGGAAGTGGTCTACATTGCCGATTTCATCGATCATCCCGCTAAAAGGCTCCTTCGGGTTAGGACCGTATTGATTTTCGCCCGGCTCGCTGTCCTGGAAGTAGAATACGAGGAGCACAATCCATCCAATGATGGGGATGAGGAAGAGTAAATACCACCAGCCGCTTCTTCCCGTGTCATGCAATCTCCGTACAGCTACTGCTACTCCTGGAATGAAAACAAAAAGTTGGTAGATACTTCCCAGGAAACCTGTACCTGGCTCCGCACCTAATATACCTACATCAATGCCTCCTAGTACAGCACCAATGATGACATTGAACAGGACAAAGTACCAGTATTCACTCCTACGGGCTCTTCCTGTGAATGTCGCATAGTTGCGTAATACGTCCAAATAATAGTTCATAATCGTGGTTTTAGATAATTGTTGTGAGTATCATAAGAAAGAGGTCAGATATTGACAAGCGATTCCATGAGGGATCTTGCGCCGCTCAAGACAAGAGACTTCATATGTTATTGTTGAGAACATTCTGTCTCATGTTTGTTGGTCTGACTGCTTATTGAGACTGAGTTGGGTAAGAGGTTGTATAAATTCCCCCTCAACTGACCTTAAGTTTGTATCCCATGACTCTTCTAGTATCTGACTCTTTGTGTATACGAACAGCTGATAAAAGGTAAAGATTATTTTCCTATTGACAATAATTTATATGTGAAAAAATAAATATACCGCTTAACTGTTCATTCGACCGCTCCCTAAAAAATGCCTGCCTTTGGGTGTGGAGAGGCGTAGATTGAGACAAATATTTAACTAAAGATCTACCGAATATGCATCATGTCTCAATCGTAACCCTCGCCCTACTTTCCCTCCTTTTGGGATTTTCAACGACAATAAAAGGACAGTCTTCAGCATTCAAAGTTGAAAAAATAGGAGAAGGATCTCCGATTATTCTTATTCCTGGTTTGAGCTGTGATGGACAGGTCTGGGATCAAACAGTCGGGATGCTAGAAAAAGACTATGAATGTCACGTCCTGACACTGGCTGGTTTTGCTGGACAAGCCCCCATGGATTTGTCAGAGGGATTCCTCCCTGTAGTCGAGAAAGAAATCATGGCCTATATCAAGGAGAAGAATATGTCCCAACCTGTAATTATTGGACATAGCCTAGGCGGATTTCTTGCGATGTCACTTGCTGCAAACCACCCTAAGCAAATCGGGAAAATCGTCATCGTAGATTCTTATCCTTTTCTTCCTGCTGCTCAGAATCCCATGGCGACTGAAGAAAGTATGAAGCCTATTGTGGAGTCTATGAAACAGCAATATGCCCAGCAAACAGAAGAAGCTTACCAGATGCAATTGGAATTGACCCTCAACTCTATGATCGCAACAAAAGACAGTATACCTGTAGTGAAGGAGTGGGGAACGGGTACAGATCGGGAAACAGAGATACAAGCAATGGTAGAGTTATATGGTACGGACCTCAGAGATGATATTGCTACGATTGAATCGCCTGTTTTAGTACTCGCCGCATGGGTAGCCTACAAGCCCTATGGAGTCACTAAGGAAATGATTCTCTCTAATCTGATGAGTCAGTATCAGACGATTTCGGATGTAGATATTCAGCTCTCAGATACAGGCTATCACTTCTTGATGTGGGACGATCATGAGTTTACGCTAGGGGCTATTGAAGACTTTTTAGCGGGAGAAAATGGCATGAGTCAAAGATAATAGAGCGTGAATAATCACGAATCAACTTCTTTCACGGATTCAGGATCTGAAAACCATCAGATCCTGCATTCTTTTGGACAAAGCCATACATATCCTACACCGTATGGAGTTTAAGAACACTCGAAAAATAACTTACTTAGTCTCCTAATCAGATCTGGATACTTCATATAGAAAACAATGAATCGAAGGCAATTTACCTACTGGATGGCTCAACTGATTGGATGGGGAGGGTATACTTTGCTACTCGTCTTATCCTCCCTCAGTTTTGGCGATCAGGGCATCCATACCTTTAAGGTCCTCGCACTACAGGTCATCATCGGTCTGTGTAGCTTCTTAGGTTCCCACTTGATGCGTGGATATATCAAACGACAGGGATGGGCTTCTGCTGCCTTGAAACGTGTCATTCCTCGAATGCTGCTTTTGAATCTTCTGACAGCTATAGGCGCGATTACACTGATCCATATACTTATGTTGACCGTCTTAAATTGGCAGGAGGTGCGTCCGATCGTCTGGTCCGAGATCCCCCTTTACACATTCAATGTCTTCATGATGTACTGCATCTGGGCGATCTTTTACTTCAACTTTCATTATTTCGAACAAACACAACAAGCCAACTTAGAAAAGGTGCAAGCAGAGTCTGCCCTCCGAGAAGCCGAACTCATCGCCCTCAAAGCTCAGATCAATCCCCATTTTCTCTTCAACTCCCTCAACAACATCCGAGGGATGATACTCGAAAATCCCATGAAAGCTCGCGACATGGTCTCCAATCTGGCAGACTTACTGCGCTATTCGATCGGTTTCAGCGCACTTGAAAAGGTCTCTCTACAAGCAGAGATAGATATCGTAAAGGATTACCTAGATCTGGAAATGGTTCAGTATGAAAACCGACTGGATTATACATTGGAGTTAGATCCCCAAACGCTGGAAAAGCGTATTCCGCCTATGATCATACAACTGCTCGTAGAAAATGCTGTCAAACATGGTATATCCCAACTACCTGAAGGAGGGCAGATTACTGTCAAGGCAGCATTACAAGGGGAAGACCTGCGCATACAAGTCCAAAATTCAGGAAGTTTAGGAAAAGCTACCACGAGTGGGATCGGCATCCAGAATGCGCTAGATCGAATTCGAATTTTGTATGCCATGGAACCCTACTTCGATTTATTAGAAATAGACGGATCTGTCTTAGCCACCCTGAAACTCCCTGCTACGATATGAGAACCTTGATTATAGATGATACACGGATGGCCAGACAGGAACTGCGCTTTTTGCTGAAAAGTCATCCTGAAGTGGAGGTGATTGGAGAAGCCAGCCAAGCAGAGGAAGCCTTGGAGCAAATTCATTTACACAAACCCGACCTCTTATTTTTAGATATCCAGATGCCAGGGAAAAATGGCTTTGAACTGTTGGAAATGCTAGATGAGGTACCGCTGGTGATTTTTACGACGGCTTATGATGAGTTTGCATTGCAGGCTTTTGAGTACAATGCCCTAGATTATTTGCAGAAGCCCATCAAAGATGAGCGTTTGCAGAAAGCATTGAATAAAATCAAGGAGCAGGTCCAGATCATGTCTTCACAAGAGGAAAGAAAAGTGCTAGATGAAGACAGTCAGGTGTTTGTGAAAGAAGGGGAGAAATGCTGGTTTGTGTCTCTCCGAAAGGTGAGGCTATTCGAGATTGTCGATAACTATACGCGCATTTATTTTGAGGATCAAAAACCCATGATTCCCAAAACGCTCAATTACATGGAAAAACGCTTGGACCCCTCTGTATTTTTTCGAGCAAACCGTCAGCAGATCATCAACCTCAAGTGGATTCAGCATGTGGAACCCTGGTTCAGTGGGACGTTAAAGATTTTCTTGAAAGATGGGACAGAAGTAGAGGTTTCCCGCAGGCAGACGGCGCGTTTTAAGGAATTGATGAGTTTTTAAACGAATAAAAAAACGCCTCTTCTGTAGGAAGAGACGCTGTATATTTTTTCATCGATCACTTATACCTGACGGAAGTGATCGATATTGCCAATTTCGTCGATGATCTCATTGTATGGTTCCTTGGGGTTGGGACCATATGGATTCTCTCCTGGCTCACTATCCATGCACATAAATACGAGTAGGACAATATTTCCAAAAGGGATTAGACTGATGAGCATCATCCATCCACTTTTTCCCGTATCATGTAATCTACGTGTCGTGACAGCCAGATTAGGAATGATAGATGCGAGAATATACCCAGACGCAAAAATAGGAAATTCCATACCTCCTGCATCTATGAGGATAATGTCTAGCACAAAAAGGGCAATCATAGCCAATGCATTGAAGAGGGTAAAGTACCAGTATTCGGCTCTTCTTGCTCTACCGTAGAATTGGCCATACTTTTTCCAGACGTCGATGTAATAATTCATATTTGTGTGCTTAGTAGGTGGATCTCTTTGAATAGGAGTGAATGGATGAATACGATTGATGATGTATCATCTTATTATTCAACGATAACCTGCCAGATAGGTTACTCTCTCGTGATTGAATTTGGTCTAATTCTCCTGTTTAAAACTGAATTTTGTAACTCATCACAGGTAAAAAACCTGCTCCTCTCAGAGTCGTCACTCGATCAAATGTCGCATCGTATTCTCTGTACTCGGCAGGGGAGGACTGGAAGATATTCTTGATTTGAAGGGTCCAAGTCTCTGTAATCCGCTTGCGATTTCGATAGATATTCATCGAAAAGTCCAAAATGTATAAAGGATCATCCCTGAGTTCGAAGGGACGGCTTTCATCCAGGATGGTTCGCTGCGCGAGGCGAGAAGCCTCTAGATCGATGGGCGTATAGCGCTGTCCCCCTCGAATAGAGAACGTGCTGTTCAAGCTCAAAATAGCATTTTGAGCTTTTTTCTTCCCCAATTGAAACTCATTCCCCACTAAGATATTGGCCTTATATCCCAAATCGTAAGCTGTACTATGCTGCACACCATTGACATCTGTATAGTTGGATTCAAACAAACTCGCATTGAGGAGGTAGTAGAATCCGTTTTTAGAAAATCGCTCTATGCCGAAGTCGATGCCATAATTCGTTCCTGTCCCTCCGTTGGTCAAAATACGCAACTGACTCAACTCATCTAGGTTGAGTACCGAAAAGGTCGCCGCACTACCGACTTCTACAGGCACATCAAATAAATATTGGTAGTATAACTCTGTCTGCAAGCGTGTATGGTTGCCAATGAGTGTTCGGAAAGACAGCACACCATGATGGGTACGCATGAGGTCTAGGTTCTGATTGGGAAAAGTAGGTGTTTGAGGGGTAGTTTCAATCAGGCGCGTGCGGTAGGTTCCCCAATCCTCTGTCCGTGCGTGAAGTCCATAACCCGCTGCGAGCTGTGTGCGCGGACTAAGCTGTAAGGTCATGCCCAGTCTTGGCTCTACCGATTGCCCCTGATTCAGATCAAAGTATAAGTAATGCAAGCCTCCATTGAAAGTGAGACTGGGGGTAGGACGATATTGAAACTGGGCATAGGCTTGAAATTGTTGTGTCCAACCCTGTTCATCAGATAATGTGATAAAATCATCTCGGATATAATCAAAGTCTACAGCCGTATAATCGTGATAAGTTCCCGTATAGATGACCCCTGTGGTCGTATTGAGCCTAGGAGAGAAGACATATTTCAAGGAAGTAGTCGCCGAAAGGGGCACACGCGTATACTCGCGGCGGTCGCGTTGGAGGAGATCGGTCAGATCGGTGGTATCCTCTAGATAGGATCGATTGTCTAGCAACTGTGCTGCGGTCCCAGCGATGGTGGTCCGCCACAAGGCCTTGGAGCCGATAAGTTTTTTGTGTGCCAATCCTAGCACACCCATGTCTGAAGCGATGGTATTGCGAAAACGATCTAGGTCGCGGGTGAAATTCGATGCTTCCTCAGGCTTGGTACGCGTGCTGAGGCCTCCCATACCAAATAAGGTAAAGCTTCCCGCCTTTTCTGTTGGCAAGTGAATGCTGAAAGATAGATCCTGGTAATTGGTATTGGAGATGAAGGTGCTCACGTATTCGGCGAGTGTCAGAGAAAACAAGCGATAGTTGACGAGATAGGAGGCTTTGCTCCCTTGTTTGATCGGACCCTCAGTAGCCAGATCGAAGCCCAATACACCCGCTTGAAAGGTGTATTCGCGTTTTTCTGTATTTCCTTTTCGGAAGTTGATGTCAAAAACCCCTGATGTTGCATTGCCATAGGCAGCGGGAAAGGCACCGATGAAGAAATCAGAATTGGCGAGTACTTGCTGGCTGAAGATGGTGAAGGTTCCTCCCGAGCTCCCGATGCGTGCAAAGTGATTGGGGTTGGGGATGTCGATGCCCTCTATACGATAGATGAGTCCGCGAGGGGAGTTTCCGCGTATGGCGATGAAGTTTTCTGAGGTAAAAGGTGCTCCGACAATCCCTGGAAAGTTGGCTGCCAGTCGGGTAGGATCATCTAGCCCCCCAGCAAACTTTCGTGTCTCCTCTATATTGAAGGACAATGCGCTGACGCTGGCAGTTTGATTTTGGGGAGTGGCACGTGGACGGTCGGGCAAAAGCGTGACTTCTTCGACCTCGAATAGGGTAGGTGTGAGCGCGATTTCCACCACAGCTTCCTTGTGAGAAGAGATCAGGACATCCGCCAACTCGAAAGGTTGGTAGCCTCCAGCGGTGACCGTCAGCGTATATCTACCAAAGGGCAGTGATTCGAATCGGAAGGCGCCTTCTGCATGGGTTGAAGCCTCTTTGCCATTGCTAAGCTTGACCGTGGCATTGGGTAAAACCTTTGTGGTCTCTCTATCCTTGATGACACCTCTCAGTATGCCGTCAGCTGTTTGTGCATATCCCAGCATGAGGCTCATGATGATCCCTGCGAAAATCATGAATCGCAGAAAGGTGCGCGAAAATGCAGGATTGAAAGACAGGCTAGCAGGTATGCTAAACATATATAGGTTTTGTCGCATGCGACAAAGATAAGAAGGTTTATGATGAAAGTTAAGCAAATTGAATAGCCTAATCGCAGAGCCTCACTGTGGGGTAACCATTGATATGAGGATTTTCTTAATCTCTATAAAGCCTTTTGGCAATATGACTAAAATTCAACGCTTTGTCTGTGAAATGAGAATCTTTTATTGGGTTTAAGTAATTGAGAATAAGTATATTATATTTTTTAAATGAAAAATGTCCGAAGTAAATGACTTCGGACAAATCGTACTTATACTCAATTAATTTGGGAGTGTCACTTGATGAGCATGACGATACTTAAGATCAACAGGCTTGTGAGGCCGAGGAGAATCAAGAATACCATCTTGAGTGGTTTCCACCAGTAGCGATTAGCCTGGGCTAAAGTAACGGCACGCGTTTGTGATTTAAGATGCATGAGCTATAAGATGTTAGTTCAATCTGTATGTGTAGAGACAAAAGCTGTGCCGACGGTAGCTGAAGCGTGCCAAACGGCTATTTGCGCGTTTTGCCAAGTATTTTTTTCTCAAAATGGGAATCCTATTCACAAAATGAGATTGCAGAATATGTCACAGATTTCTTCAAGAATTGGATTTTCTATCCGTAGATGAAAAAGTCCTAACATTCGTAAGAGGGGGGTAAGATATGATTAGGAGGGGAATGAAATGTGTAGTTTGCGTGTTGTAATATATTTGAGGGAGATTTTCTCTTTTGAAAAGAAAAAATGAATATAAAATCCTGTTCTTCAGAGAAATGAGGAGAAGAGAGAGAAAATGTTATGGTTTTGTGAACTTTTTCTCAGGCGAGATTCCGTACTTGGAAATAAGTAAGAGAGAAGGTTAAGATTATTGGATACCACAGCCCGATGTTCGACTCCCTCACCCATTGATAGCGTTTAGGTCATCGCCCATCATCCCATTTGTATCATAAGAAGTGTGTAATGAGGGAGTTTACAGAACCTGCCAGAGATTCTATTCTGGTAGGTTCATCTTTTTTGGGCCAAAAGGAGGAGGAGTGTAGGTTTTTTAGGACTTTTGTGCCAAAAAATAGCAATTGCCTGAAAAGTCAAGCATTTCTCACACTTATACTTTGGGTTCTAATAAATCCCACAGGTTGCCATAGAGATCTTGAAATACAGCCACAATTCCATAGGTTTCTTCTTTGGGAGGACGGACAAATCGTACACCCTTGTCATTCATCTCTCGATAATCCCTCCAGAAATCATCTGTGTACAAGAAAAGGAAGACTCTCCCACCTGTCTGGTTCCCCACACTGGCTAGCTGGGCCTCATCTGCTGCTTTGGCTAGTAGGAGTTGACAGCTTCCTTGTCCAGGAGGTGATACCCGAACCCATCGCTTTTCCTCTGTGAGGACAGTATCTTCTTCTAGGGTGAATGACAGTTTTTCTGTGTAAAAAGCGATGGCTTCGTCGTAGTCTTTGACCACCAAAGAAATCAGCGCAATGTGTTGGTTCTTCATCATGCGTGAGAATGTAAGCGTGGTTTCCACTGCTGATCTAATTGTGCTTTGCAGGCAGCGTTTATCAACAATCAAGTCAAGGATGAAGATCTCTCCATCAACCTATCTCGTGCTTCCATTAGGCAAAACCCCAAGAGATTTTCTCCTTTCCAATTGAAAGGATCATGTACACGACGATCGTCCTTGGCTAGACCGATTCCCCAAATGGCATCCACGGGACTCGCTTCTACCAATACACGTGGATACGTAGCAAGTAAGAAAGCGGACAGCTCGGAATGTTGGCTGAATTTGAGAAAATTCCCCTGGATGACGATCTCTCCACGATGTGCATTCCATATTTCTTGATTGAAGTTTTGGACTTTTCTTCCCAGGGCTTTAGCCTCACCTGGACTCCCTGACTGTAGGATCTGCTCCAGTATTTCTCCATCGTCAAATAGCCGTGCCTTCCCTGCCATCATATAATGCTCTGCTGTGAGATACGTATGCCCATTTTCTTGAAAAGGGTGCTCAGCCCACCATTGACTTAGGCAGGATGCTGTGGTGTGACCATCTAGTGAAGGCTGATGCCCCCAAAAGAAAAGATACTTGGGATTACTATTTGATAGGGTTTTCTGAAGTTGAGCTTTGGAATAATACATGGGTGGATGGTTAGGTTTATTTGTACGATGGGAATGAAAGTAAGTTAGCATGCGCAAAAAAAAGCCCCTGCATACACAGGAGCCTCTTATCAATTGTATAAACTCAATTCAATCACTGATCGATCGAACCCATGACGCGCGTCATAAATCCATTGAGTGCCTCACGCTTAGGCTGTCCTTCCTGTATCGACTTGTGTACTTCTACTGCACCGTACAGGTTAGAAAGCATCTCACCTAGCACATCCATCTCCTCATCCTTGATGCCAGGAGCATCTGTGATCGCTTCTAGCGTTTCGATGGCTTCTAGTAAGAAGTCCTCATCACGCTCCTCCGTGAAATTTGTCAGATGCTTAATTATCGGTAACCTCATTGACTAGATCTTTGAGCAGGTCAAACTTATTGGTCTGTACTTGATTGATAAAACTGCCATCTTTAAAAGTCGCAAATGTAGGCAAGTTGCTCACATTGGCTAGCTTACGAGATTCGGGAAACTTTTCTGCATCCACAATCACGAAAGATGCGTTTTCCTTTTCGTTGGCGAGCTTCTTGAACTTGGGTTTCATGATGCGGCAGTTTCCACACCATCCTGCAGAATACTGGACAATCACTGTCCCTTCACTTTGGATGATCTCCTGCAGGTTATCGTTCGTTAGTTCTTGTACCATGATTTTTGAAAATGTTTGAAGTAAATAGGTGGACTGACTCAATGTGCTAATTCTGGCTCAGGTAGGTAGCCACCCCTTGGCGTGTAGCGGTCATGGCCTCTTTTCCATCTTCCCAGTTGGCAGGGCATACTTCTCCTTTTTCCTGGTAGTGCTTGTAGGCGTCTACCAAACGCAGATATTCCTGTACGTTGCGTCCCAAAGGCATATCATTGACACTCTCGTGAAATACCGTTCCTTCCTCGTCAATGAGATAAGTCGCGCGATAAGTTACATTGTCTCCTTCAAGAAGTTCTGTACCTGTCGCTGCATCTACACCTGCAGATCTCGTATCCAGTATCCCCAGTACACGCGAAAGGTTGCGGTTGCTGTCAGCCAATAAATTGTAAGTAACTCCTTCTATCCCCCCGTCGTCCTTTGACGTACTGAGCCATGCAAAGTGTACTTCAGGCGTATCACAAGAAGCGCCAATGACAATTGTATTGCGCTTCTCAAATTCAGGAAGGGCTTCCTGAAAAGCATGCAACTCTGTAGGACACACAAAGGTGAAATCCTTGGGATACCATAGAAGCAACACCTTTTGGTTGTTCTTGACTGCTTCGTCCAAAACATTGATTTTGATGGTGTCACCCATCTCGTTCATGGCGTGTACTTCGATGCTAGGAAACTTTTTTCCAACAAATGTCATAGTATTTTTTGTATAGTTCAAAGCAAACAAACGCAACCAATCTGAAAAAGTTTTTGAACTTTCAGACAAATTCGAACTTTGTGAAAAATGATTCATAAAGGGTAAGATTCATTACGCGGATGGAATGAAAGCTAGGACACGTGTAGATGTGATCCAGAGCTTTCATACTCGGGAAGATATACTGCTGGTGCGGGCATCACAATAGTTTCAGTTATAAGCTGAAAGGGGAATCCCAAACTCAATGATCGGGACGAATCTAGATTCCATAGCTCTCTGACTAAGTACACTGTGTACTTAGTATCAAATCTCATATATACACACCGCCTCCTCGCCTCCTTCCAATATTTTCTTCTCTACAAATTGCATCCCGAGCCGCTCTAGCAAAGCCTGTGACCTGATATTTTCAGGGTGAGTAATGGCTAAAATGGGGGTAAGTTTCAACTCCTCCTTTGCCCATCTGAGTACCTCGCGAGCCGATTCTGTCCCATATCCCTTACCTTCGTGGGCTGGCAAGAGCGCAAAGCCAAGATCCACCGTTGGGAGTGTGGGCCTGTTGACGAGTCCACAAAGTCCTATTGGAAGGTTATTTGCTATCTGATAAACTACATAGAGCCCATAGCCCCACTGTTTGTAGCTTGCGATGAGCCGATCTGAAATGTAGTTTTCAGCATCAGCCATAGATTTAATTCCCCGATCCCCTATGAATTCAATCCAACCTGGACTATTCATCAGCTGGAAAAGGAATTCGGCATCGCGAAAGGTTGCTTCTCTTAGTGAGAGTCTATCTGTCGTCAAAATAGGTGCTTTCATCCTGCAATGATAGCTGGCAAAGTATTGTCGAAAAAATCTATCCTTCTGTCCTCAGACTTTTTTGTGTAATTTTGGGCTGTGCCGACAGATATTACCATTCAGATTGCTCCTGAGGAGATTGAGAAAGAGGAGGTGTGGAAGCGAATTGCTGCGCGCAAACTCCGTGTACGATCGAGTGAGATCACCCACCACCAATTGTTGCGTCGCTCGATCGACGCACGTGGACGGAAGCCCAAGTATGTTTTGAGGATGCGTCTGTGGATGGGAGAACCGATCGACATAGGAAAGGTGGGCTCTTTTCCTTTGCAAAATGTCTCTCAAAAACCTCCTATTCATATCGTCGGATTTGGTTCAGCAGGTGTATTTGCTGCACTCGAATGTATCCGTCAAGGGTACAAACCCATCGTCATTGAGCGAGGCAAAGACGTGCGTGCGCGCAGGCGTGACCTTGCACAACTCACCCGTCACGGCGAGGTCAACCCTGAAAGTAATTATTGCTTTGGGGAAGGAGGTGCAGGGACTTTTTCGGATGGAAAACTCTACACACGTTCCACCAAGCGAGGAGATACCCAGCGGGTGCTAGAAACACTGGTCCAGTTTGGAGCTGATCCTGACATCCTCATAGATGCACATCCCCATATCGGGACGAACAAACTCCCTGGGATCATTCAAAATATGCGGGAAGCGGTGATTGAAGCAGGAGGCGAGGTGCGCTTTTCTACCAAGTTGACGGACATTCGATACGATAGCTCAGGGATAAAGGCGATCCAGCTCAATGGAGGCGAATGGGAATCTGTCAAGCACTTGATTCTGGCCACAGGGCATTCTGCACGTGATATTTTTGAGTTGCTCCATAGACGAGAGATTCTTATCGAAGCCAAGCCCTTTGCGCTGGGTGTACGAGTCGAGCATCCGCAGGGGATCATCGACCAGATCCAATACCATGTACAAGGTTCACGTTCGGAGTTCTTGCCAGCTGCTTCTTATAGTTTGGTTCAGCAGGTGGATGCGAAAGGCGTCTACTCTTTTTGCATGTGTCCAGGGGGCATCATCTGTCCAGCGGCGACCGCTCCTGGTGAGATCGTCGTCAATGGCTGGTCGCCCTCCAAGCGCAATTCTCCCTACGCTAACTCTGGCATGGTGGTCGAGGTGGGCTTGAATGAGATGCGCGATCCTATCCAAGATCCATTGGCAGGGATGAAATTGCAGCAGATGGTGGAGCAAGCTACGTTTAATGCGGGTGGAGGTAAGCAGGTTGCGCCTGCCCAGCGTCTCTACGATTTTGTCAAAGGTAAAACCTCCCAGTCCCTTCCCACATGCTCCTATATCCCTGGCCTCAATAGCGTAGAGATGGGGGATGTCCTCCCTCAGTTTATCCATCGAAGGTTGCAGGGAGGATTTAAGGCTTTTGGAAAAAAAATGAAAGGCTACCTAACCAATGAAGCGCTAGTAGTAGCAACAGAATCCCGCACCTCTTCCCCTGTTCGCATCCCACGAGAGAGAGATACTTTTGCGCACCCACAATTGGCGAATCTGTATCCCTGTGCCGAAGGGGCGGGCTATGCAGGTGGTATCATGTCAGCAGCCATCGATGGTCAGAAGTGTGTGAGAGCAGCTATAGGTCAGCCTACTTCTATAAAATAGCGCAATCCATCGGGAGACAGATTGCGCTTCGTTTAGCTATTTATAGCCTTCAACTATTTCTTCATCAGCCGTCCAAACAGCCCTTTTTTCATTGGTTCGATCTCAAATCCTGCATTTTTCACCACTTCCATGATGGCTTGTTCTGAGAGTTGATCCGACGACGTCACGGTCAGGATCTTCTTGGGATTGTCGGTATCGACCTTCCACTCCTGGATTCCTTCTGCCGCATCCATAAAAGGCGTCACTTTGGCGATACAGCCGCCACAGTTGATATTGGTTTTAAATGTATGTGTCATACGCTTCTTTGTTATTGCTCGATGCTTCGGGCGTCAAAATATACGACTTCATTTTCTTCTATTTTGTATTCCGCTTCGATCGGATTGCAACATACCTCACAGTCTTCGATCAAGATCTGGTGGGGCACACTGAAATCCAAGATGAAAGAAATATTTTGCCAGCAATAGGGACAAATGAAAAAATACTCGTCAGTCATTCGTTTTTTTCTTCCATAACCATTCACAGTACAAAAGGTTGAAGATAGATACTTTCGGATTGGTAAGAATCCGTCTACGCTTTTACTTCTGACCTAAAAATGCTTCTGCCGTCTTTTCTATCACCGCATCAAAATTATCATACGTAAAACCATATTGTTGGATTTTACTTCCATCAAAGTCTCTTCCTCTTCTAATACTTTTTACTCCTTGGACAGTAATACCTGATGCTTTGCCTGAGATCCGTCCCCACAACTCACTGAAAAAGGCAGCGACAATCGCCACATTCGGGTCTATCTTCATCGAAGGCGCATTCTTGCCGAGATGCTGCGCGATTAATTGGAGAACGTCATACAAGGACCTGTTTTCACTGACAAGGATATGGCGCTCGCCTGCGGGAACCGATTGTTCCAGGAGCAAGACTACCGCTCGTGCGACATCCTCTACACCGACCCAACCCGTAGATCCTTGGGTGTAAAACCGCAAACCATTTGCGACAGATGAAAACATCTGGCCAGTCCCTGATTCCCAATCGTCTGTAGGACCGATGATCGTCCCTGGGTTGACCATACAGGCATTCAATCCTTCTGCAATGCCACGATACACTTCTATTTCTGCGAGAAATTTGCTTTCTGCATAGTGAGAAATTGAGGCTTCCTTTCGCGGGCTATCCTCATCGATCATCCCCTCTGCCGCATCCCCCAAAGTTGCAATAGAACTCACATGGATCATTTTTTCTACCCCCATTTCCAGACATACATCCACAATGGTAGCTGTTCCTTTGACATTTACCTGGAGAAGTTGGGCCTTGTCTCTGGCCTGAAAACTCACGAAAGCCGCATTGTGAATCACAGTATCGACTCCCTGCATAGCTTGTTTGACAGCCAGTAGATCCTGAATGTCTCCTTCGTATACTTCCACCAAATCTCTCCATGGGAGATCCCTTTTGTCAGGGTTTCTGACAAGGACCCTTACAGGCAAATCTTTATTGAGGAGATGTTGCAAAATGTGGTTGCCCAAAAATCCCGTGGCTCCAGTAAGAAGGATCATTTGATTTTGTGTAATTTCGTTTTCCAGTCATCAAAACTAATAAAGTATCCGATGGATTTATCGGTTTTTTTTGAGCCCATTACATTTGAGGAGGAGCCTATTCCCAAGTGGGAGCCCTTTATTCCTACCTACCTTGAGACTTTCCCGCATTGGCAGGAGGCTGACATCATCCTGATCGGGCTAGGTCGCGCCAACCAACTCCATCCCTATCTAGGCGCTTGGAAGATCCGACATCAATTGTCTCGTTTGAGTAAGCCTTCAGAATCGATGAAAGTGGTAGATTTGGGAAACTTGAAATTGACGGAGAATATAGAATCCTATCCTGATATTATCACTTATGTACAGAAGGAACTCTTGCTCGCTCAGAAAACGGTCATCTGGCTAGGGGGAGAAATGGACAGGCTAAGTCCTATCGGAGCAGGCTTTGAGGGAATCACAGAAGCACTGGAATATGTATCAATCGGCCCCCGCTTTCATCTAGCCACCACACCCTATCAAACGGGTTATCATCGAGAATTGCTTCGTCATGCGCAAGTTCCCTTGTTCAATTTTACCCATCTGGGGCATCAAGCTTATTATGTGCATCAGGCTGAGAAGGAATTCATGGAAGAATCGCACTTCCTATATTACAGATATGGTGAATTGGCGAGCAAACCTCAGTTGGCCGAACCTACGCTGCGGATGGCTGACATGGTGCATATAGATATGGCATCGGTACAGGCGAGTGTAGCAGGAGCGACTGAATTAGCACCGCCCAGTGGATTTACAGCCTCGCAGATTTGCCAATTGGCACGCTATGCAGGTCTGGGGTATCAGTTGCGGTCGCTCTCGCTGACAGGCTATGAGCCCTACATGGACCAGATGAGCCATACTTCCAAGCTAGGCGCAATGATCACGTGGTATATGATCGAAGGATTTTATGCGCGTTGGGATGATTACCCGCAAGACAATCGCCGAAACCTGCGCAAATACACCGTCAAGTTACAAGGTCCTGTAGATGAGATCCGATTTTATAAGCACAAGCGATCGCATCGTTGGTGGATGGAGGTGCCTTATCCAGATACCCTCCGAAAGGAAAAGAAGGGTCCTAGACTTACCCAATTGGTCCCCTGCGATGAGCAGGATTACGAGATCGCCAAGACAGATGATATCCCCCCTCGCTGGTGGGCGACTTTTCATAAGCTTGCTTGATTGTACATTGTTATTAAAAATAATCTGTGATTATCTATAAAAAGCCTCTGTCTTTGATTTCTATTGCTCTCATCGCATAAACCTTTATAAATAAACGAGCCTCCGACCATTTATTTCGCTATCGATGATCACCCTTTCACATATACACCGACAGTTTGGGAACCATGTGATTTACACAGACTTATCTACTGCCATTGAGGAAGGGGCAAGGGTATGCATTGTGGGAAAGAGTGGGGTAGGGAAGTCCTTGCTTATGAAGATCATTCTGGGCCTTGAGAAGCTCAATGGAGGGCAAGTAACTTTTGGTACTTATCAATGGGGTGCAGATCGTGAAGATATTCCTTCGGAGCTTTTGAGCAAATGCGGCGTTGTATTTCAGGGGAATGCGCTATTTGATTCACTTACGATAAGAGAAAATGTCGGACTAAAACTCGACGAGGCCCACCAACTCCCCAAGGAAGAAATTGACCAACTGGTAGTGACGGCACTGGATGCTGTCGGTCTCAAACGTGATATCTGGGATTTGTTGCCATCGTCGCTTTCTGGAGGGATGCAGAAACGCGTAGCCATTGCGCGCGCCATTATAGATCGACCTCCTTTCTTGTTTTATGACGAACCTACGACAGGGCTTGACCCTGTGAATGCAGCTGTAATTGATGAGTTGATGCTGAGCTTGGCCTTAGAGCAAGACCGAACCAGTATTGTGATTACGCACGATGTACAGACCGTCGCGATGTTTGCGACCCAAGTGATTATGCTAAGTGAGGAGGGGATTATCTTTGATGGTGCCAAAGAATATTTTCTCTCGGATCCGCATCCAGAGATCCAACAGTTTCTCAATCGTCACTATTCCAGGAGAATTACGTAAATTGAAGGAGACTACAAATGGGAAGCAGGTAGATACAGGAGTCGATGATTCATGAAAAAAGAGCAATATGTTGGTAGCCAATATATTTAGCTTTTATGCCCCTGATTTTTGTTTGTAGATTTAGGAGAAGTGAAACGAGAGGTTTGAGGAAGATTCAGATTTTTTTGAAAAAATGATCTTTTCTTTCCAACCCCAACAATTTTGCTGTCTCCTTTGTATGAAAAGCAACGATATCAACTACTGCATTGAGCACCACAAATCTTAATATCCATACAGATATCATCGAGGCCTGTAAAGCGGGAGACCGACAGGCTCAGTTTCGTTTGTACCAGCTTTATTCACGCGCCATGTACAACTTGTGTGCAAGAATGCTGGGGGATCGTACAACCGCGGAAGATGCCTTACAGGAGTCTTTTGTCAGTGCATTTAGTAAAATCCACACCTTTGAAGGACGCTCATCCTTTGGAGCATGGATCAAACGCATCGTGATCAATAAATGTCTGAGCATACTGAATAAGCGGAAGATATTTTACCAAGAGATCGATGAGCGCGTGATGGAACTGCCAGAAGAATCAAGCAATCCCTATCATTGGGCAGAGATCACGCCTGCTCAAGTGCATCAAGCAATCAAAGAACTACCCGAAGGATGCCGTGTCATCTTTACACTCTATCAGTTGGAGGGGTATGATCATCAGGAGATCAGCGATATACTTCAAGTATCCGTTTCTACTTCTAAATCTCAATACCACAGAGCAAAGAAATTACTGAAGGGAAAACTTCGCTCCGAAATCAAAACACATTGAAGGTGCCCCCGCCTCCAAATACAGACGCAAAATGTATCAGAACATAGAAGAATACATCCAATCCCAACGCCAGCAACTGGACGTAGAAGTACCAGGAGACGCCGTGTGGGATAAAATCGATCAGAGCTTAGATCGTAAAACGAAGTCGCTCTGGGAGAGATACCCCTTGCTCAAAGTAGCTGCTGCCATTCTTCTCTTTGCCGTAGGGCTGGCCGTCGTGGTCAACAATATGGGCTCAGGCAAGAAGTCAGACATCGTGGCCGACATCCCTTCTGTATCTTTGCCTATCGACATGGACCAGTGGAAACAGGCAGAAGCAAACTACGAAAGTAGAATAGAATCACTCATGCAGCAGATGCAACAAGTCAGCATCGCAGGTGATGCAGAAGCGATGAAGCTTAATGAGGAAATCGAACAAATCAATCTGGAACTGGATAAGCAGCGTGCGCTAATCCACGCAGATAATTACCAGCCTAGTCAAGGAAAACGGATGCTAGAGTTGTATGAACAGAAGATCATCATCATGCAAAAGATGGTCGATCATCTTGAACAATAAGACAAAAAACCTCTATGGACGTTATCGGTTCATAGCACATCGTTGAATGTAATCACCTCCCTAAGGGGAGGTTTTTTTATGGAATCATAAGACATGAAAAGTCTTTGGACTAAGACCGTGGCAAAGAATACAACCCTTACCAAACATCATCACATAGGAAAAAATGCCTTTATTACGTTCTAACTAGTGATTGAAGAAGATAAAGATGTATTTTGGGTACCATCGAAAGCACAAAATGGATCATCTGGACGAACTCGATTGTATGATAAAAGGTATTGGAATTACGGCTATTTTCTTAACATATCTCGTATTAGGGTTTTGCCTAGATACCTTTGGACAGCAGGTTATCAGCGAACAAAAGCTCCGCCGATTTCCGAAAAATCAAGACATTATCTACCCCTATGAAGAACTAGGGAGGGGCTTATCAGATATATATGTCGGGCGCGATCCTATCGTCAAACTGTCTAATGATACCTTTATTCTCCTTTGGAAAAAAGACTGGGGACCCAGTTCTCGGAGGATTCTGTCTTGCTATGATGTGCTACTCGATACTGTATGGGAGCGCAAAGTAGATCTGAAGAGAAATGAAGAAATCTTGTATATGTATGAGGAATCTCAACAGTTGTTTGTGCTGTCTTATAGATTCGACTATTTGGGTAATACACATGCCATCTTTTGCAGGAAAGTAGATATAGAGAAAGGAGAGATTGGGAAAGAGAAGCTTTGGTGGTTGGCATCGGGGAAGTTTGATCGCCCCATTGGCTGGGAACGATCACCCGACAACCAGAAATTGCTTTTCTACCAGCTACTCCCTCCTGCGAAAAGTAGTCGTGTCAATAATCTTTATGCCTATCCTTCCCCTGATCAGAGATACAGTAGCATCAATTCAAAGGTTGGACATCTCTCTTTTTCGATTTTTGATCTGGAGGGAAACACGATGCGAGCGGATACGCTAGACGCAGGAGAGAAGAAATGGTACTTCTTGGGGGCGGGTGTAGATGATCAAGGCCATGTATATGCCTCATTCTTTGAAAAGAAAAATAGTCTGCATGTTTTCCAATCTCATGCCGAGACTAGTGCCATTCATGAACTGATATACGATGGATATACTGTCTGGCCAGATGTCCTAGATACTTACTACAACCATCTGCCGTTGAAGGTGGGACATGACCAGCGGGTGTATGCTCCACAGGCGATTCGAAAGATCTCGGGTAGAGGGAAGGGATTGAAGAAAATCCTGATTCCCTGCTTTGATTTTGCCAAGAGAGAAGTAGATACCATGCGTAGTGCGCCGATTACCTCTAGCTTGCAAGTGCTCTCTGGCAAAGAGCGACAGGGATTTGGTCTCAAGCCAAGCAAAAGACTGGACGAATTTGTCTTCAGGCATATACATGAGACAGACTCAGGTGCTTTGTGGGTGTGGATGCAAAAGCAGTTGGAGATTTCACGCCCGACAGATGCCAGCAATCCAGCCGCTGTGAATGTATACGAAGGGAGATGGGAAGAGTGGATGTTGTTTGAGTTCAATGAAGAAGGAAAGATTGAAAAGGCACTCATCGTACCCACCATACAAGAAATCTATACACGACTGGACCAAATGAGTAGCCAGCCTGCACTCCGAATGGATAGCCGTGGGAAAGGGTTTCACCTGCTAACACGTGAATCTTCTGGCGAGAATATCAAAGGACCTGAGCGAATTTACCATCGATATGTAGAATTGGCTACGGGACGAACCAGTGCCAGGAAGCTCGTCTACGAACGAAAAAGACGCAACCAGTATGTCTTAGATGCTTTTATCGAATGGCTCAATGATGATCTGATTTGTTTTGTTGCCTTGGATGGAGACCAGGGGACAGCTTATCTTGTGACTGTCAACTTGGCCATGGAGCCAGAAGAAGAGGAAAAATAATAGTAAAACCCCATCATCGTCCACAATTCCTATCGTTCGTCTCTTTATTCGTTCTATCTTCGCATGGAAGAGGCGTGCTTCTATGTGGGAGAATATCATGGGTTGTGTGCAATCGCGTTGGATATTCAGCAATGATCGGTTAATTTTACGACTATTTGAATTGAAAATATCATGCAAAAGGGTTCGAGGTCAATAGTATGGGGAGGGGTACTCTTGAGTATCCTGTGTGTCGTTCTAGGCAGTCCATTGAAAGCGAGTGTATTAGAAGACTCTTTACGAAAGAGCCTAGGCGGGCAATGGTACATTTTATCCCAAAAGACTACCCAGGGTACAGATACTTTTGCGCTGAAGGACCAAAAACGTTTTTTCATTGATGTACAAAAAGGCACTTTCGAAGAAATTCTGGGAAAAGATACATTGAGAGGGAGATGGGACATGGAGGAGGACTCTCTTGTCCTGTATCATGGGTTCAAACCCGTAGATTTTGCAGTAGATTCAGTGCATTATAGGGCAAATGAAGGGAGGGCTCAACTGTCCCTTTATGATGGAGGTGAGCGAAAGGCATGGCTTGAAGGTAAAGAACTCGGAAGTGCAAGAGAAGAAGAACGCTTGCATGTCACACTCAATGATCGCGGACATCCTACTTTGACAAATACAGATCGTACCCTCAGTTTGGGATACTTCGAACTCGCTCGTGAGCCCTTTTCCTATATGGATCTCATCAGGGGATTGATTGGGATTCTCTCTATGCTAGGCATTGCGTGGTTATTTAGTCAAAATCGCAAGGCCATAGACTGGAAGTTAGTAGGGATTGGCGTGGGCTTGCAGATTGCCATTGCTGTCCTGGTATTACAGGCACCCGTGATCGGAGAGGGAATCAATGCAGTTGCAGGTGGACTCGTGACCCTTTTGGGTTACTCAGATGCGGGCGCAGAATTTATGTTTGGCTCCCTCATAGATACGAGTCAATTTGGATACATATTTGCCTTCAAGATTCTCCCGACCATTGTATTTTTCTCCGCATTGATGGCCGTCTTGTATTATCTGGGTGTTTTGCAGAAAGTCGTGTATGCCTTTGCATGGGTCATGAGCAAGACCATGCGTCTGTCGGGAGCAGAAAGCTTGGCGGCTGCAGGAAATATCTTTGTGGGGCAGACGGAAGCTCCACTGCTTGTACGTCCTTACCTGGAGCGGATGACGCGATCGGAGATCATGGCATTGATGACGGGCGGATTTGCGACCATCGCTGGGGGCGTTTTTGCGGCTTATGTAGATTATCTGGGGGGAGGAGACAAGGCCCAACAGTTGGACTTTGCCAAGCACCTTATCACAGCTTCTGTCATGTCGGCTCCTGCTGCCATTGTACTGGCAAAGATCATCGTCCCCGAAACAGAAGAAGTGAATCGCGACCTCAAAGTCCCCAAGGATAAGATCGGTGCCAATGTGCTAGATGCCCTGTCCAATGGGATTTTGGATGGGCTCAAACTCGCCGTCAATGTAGGCGTCATGTTGATGGTATTCACCGCGATGATGGCCATGCTCAATGGATTCTTTGGGAGCTGGATAGGGGAGTGGACAGGCTTGAATGATTGGGTGGTGTCCTTCACGGATGGTCGCTACAACGAATTCAATCTTCAGTTTATTCTGGGACTAGTAGGTGCACCTATTGCTTGGCTGCTGGGCGTTCCCAATGAAGATATTTTGCTGGTAGGTCAGTTGTTGGGGGAGAAAACCATCTTGAACGAATTTTTTGCATATGCCTCTCTTGGAGAGATCAAGGAAGCAGGATTGATTGTCAACTATAAATCAGTGGTCATTGCCACCTACGCATTGTGTGGATTTGCCAACTTTGCTTCTATTGGGATTCAGATTGGGGGGATAGGAACGCTCGCACCCAACAAACGCAAGATGCTCTCTCAGCTAGGATTGCGTGCGCTACTAGCGGGTACATTGGCTGCATTTTTGACTGCGACAATTGCAGGTGTATTGGTCGGATTTTAGGTCCATATAAGAAATAGACTATAGGATGGTATGTGACCTTAGCCAGGGACGTACACTATCCCATTTTTGGGGAGTCGAGGTCTTGAAACAATATATTCTTCACCTTCATTTACTTAAATCTACCTGAAGTAGGCACTAACACATCCTGTTTTGTCTATTCAGAACCTCTATTCTGTGTATCCGTATGATTATACAGAGCCCAATTCCTATACATGGCCTGATTATTGGCCTTCCATCCCATATACACTAGTAGGCGTTAATTTTTTTGTCCTCATATATCGTCTGCTTCTCTGCTGGAAATTCCCTCATTATCAATATTTCCCCTATTCAGATCATAAGAGGTGTAAGACAGGGCAAGCTGAATACTTTTGATAAAATGGGGAAAAAGGGTAATTTACTATGATAAGGACACAAAAAAGGGCCGAAAACTCGCATATATGCCCAGTTTACAACATCAATTGTTCATGCTCTCCGCACAGAACTTAGGTCGTGCTGTGAGTAAGGACCTCAAACGAATCGATACCCTACGCTGGTTACTCGAACAGAGTACCTTGCCTTTTGCGCTCCCCAAAGGAATATCTCTTGAGTCTCTCACCGTCTATGGGATGAATGCAGAGTGGGTCATTCCTGAGCAAGCCGATCGCAGTCGGGCGATTTTGTTTCTACATGGCGGTGGATTCACCGTAGGGTCCCTACAGACACACAGAGCGATGGTAGCTAAACTGGCGCTTGAGGCAGGAATACCCGCCTTGGCCATTGACTACAGATTGGCTCCCGAGCATCGTTTCCCCGCTGCTTTGGAAGACGCTTTACATGGATATCAGTGGTTGCTAGAGAAAGGATACGATCCATCCCACATCACCTTGGTGGGGGACTCCGCAGGAGGAGGACTTGTCATGTCTACATTATTGACACTTCGTGAGTTGGAGATTCCTTTTCCTCAAGCTGTTTGTATGATGTCTCCTTGGCTGGATCTGACCTTCTCGGCTCCGTCGGCACAGCTGTATGCAGACGATGATCCCATTGTGACGGTTTCAGATGTGATGCCTTGGGCCTCTGCCTATGGAGGGGATTACGATCTCAAGCATCCGATGATTTCTCCTTTGTTTGGTGATCTCGAAGGACTTCCTCCGATATTCGTTCAAGTGAGCGACCATGAGGTATTGACAGATGATTCGATGAGACTGGATGCAAAGGTGAGGGAGGCAGGTGGTCAGATTGAAGTACAGGTTTGGGAGGGGATGCTACATGTATGGCAGTTGTTTTGGCGGTATATTCCTGAAGGCCAACAAGCACTACAGGAGATGGCTGCCTTCATCAAGTCTCCTAGCTTGCGGCCTGTATCTAGTAAGCAGCCAAAATAAATTGGAACGAAATGGACTTCAGTACCTATCAAGAACGTTTAGGAATCATGGACCACTTTGGCCAAGACTTTTAAAAATTGCGCTCTTACAATGGGTTTTGACACATAGGCATCAAATCCTCTGCTGAGCAAATACTCCATATCCCCAGGCATCGCAAAAGCCGTCACTGCTACGCTATGAACTTTCTGATAAGAAGGTATCTGCCGTACTTTCTTACAAAATGTAATCCCATCCATCACACCCTCTCCTAAGTGGATGTCGACGAGCAACATATCAAATATAGGATGTGGGGCACGTAGTTTTTCTAGCGCTTCATCAGGATCTGTGAATACCACTACATCTGCCAGATCCCCTACTTGTTTTTGGATTACATAGGCGTTGATCGCATCATCTTCTAGATAAAGAATTCTTTTCATAGTGGATATCTGTTTAGCTCACCTGCTTAGGTAAGTAGACGGTAAAAATGCTCCCTTTGTACTTTTCACTTTCCAATAAAATATCTCCTCCCATCATTGTCGTATACTTTTTGGCAATAGAAAGCCCTAGTCCACTCCCTTCAAACTTTCGGGTTGAGCCTTCGCTTTCCTGTTTGAAAGGATCAAAAATTCGGTTTTGATGTTCTTGAGCAATCCCCACTCCTGTATCCTCTACACGGATGGCCGTATAAACATGTTTTTTGTAGTGAAATTTGTCGAGGACAGATATACGGACAGATCCTGTTTGGGTAAACTTGATGGCATTTCCGATGATATTGGTCAGGATCTGGCTCAAGAGACGCTCATCTGCCAGTACGGCAGTATCTGACTCTGCCTGAAAAAGTTGATATTGAAAGTCCCTACCGATGGTGGCAGATCGCAGCGCTTCAAAAATGTCGAGGACAAGATCGTTGAGATAAATAATTTCCATGCGGTATTCTGCTTGCTCTGCCTCAAGGCGGGCCAGTTCTAGGATACCCGTCAAGGTGCTCAACAGCCGCTGTCCACTTTTTTGCATCATATTGATCATGAAGTTGATCTCTTCAGGGTCCTTTTCCAGCTCAAGTACGGGGAGTAAGCCCAAGATGCCGTTGAGGGGGGTACGGATTTCGTGGGACATATTGGCAAGGAAGTTGGACTTCAATCGGTTCATTTCCTCTGCAAGCTCTTTGGCACGCCGCAACTCCATCTCCGCCGTTTTCATATCCGATATGTCAAAACAGATACCTGTAGCGCTAATGGCCTGGCCTTCTTTGTTTCTGACGATATGTCCAGGAGAGCGTAAAAATCGTATCTCTCCGTCAGGTAGTACGACCCTGTAGTCCATATCCATTTCTAATTTTGTGGGGTCTGCAAGAGTTTCAGGGAAATATGTCGCTAAAAATCCTTGATCTTCTGGATGTATACATGACTGCCATATTTCAAGAGGATCTGTTGGAGCGGTCTGCGGTAATCCGAAGAAATTATACATTCCTTCGTCCCACACCAGTTTACTTTTCAGGATATCCCACTCCCATACGCCCAGGTTGCCTGACTCTGCTGCCATACGAAAACGCTGGTTGACCGACTGGACCTGTTGTTCGGCTTCCTTGAGCGCGGTGATATTGGTGACATTGATACAAATACCGAACACATGCCCCTCGTCATCCCGAGCAGGTGCGATGAGGTAGTCAATCCAGAAGTCATCTCCATGAATCGTCTTCTGTAGGTCTACACCTGCAATGGTTTGGCCTTGGACGATTTGCTCTACCATATAGGGGATGAACTCTTGAGGATAACGGGAAAATATAGCGAAGAGGTTCTGCTGTTTTTCTAAGGGATAGTTGAAGAGACTCAGGCAGTCTTCCTTTGCTTGATTGTTGAACGTAATGATATTGCCTTGTAAATCTAGCAGAGCGAAGGCGTGATTGGTTGCGTTTATCATGGAGCGAAGATGTGCCTCACTCACTTTGATCGCCACTTCTGCCTGCTTTCTTTGCGTAATATCTTTGGCAATAGAAAGAAAGCCTATAGAGACATCGTCACTATCGGTAAGAATAGAGGTTTCGAGTAAGACAAATATCTCCTCCCCACTCTTGTGCAGCCCACTAGCTTCTCCTGTGTAGCTTTTTTCTTTGGTTAAGCTCTTCCGAATATTTATCATCCATTCTATCTCTACCTTTGGGAAAAGAATGTTAGGATATTGACCGAGAAGCTCCTTAGATGTATACCCCCATAAGTTTTCTGTACCCTTATTGACATAGATGATCTTTCCCTCCAGATTGGTGAGGACGACGCTGTCATTGACCTTGGTCAGGATATTGGCGAGGAACTTATTTTCGTCTGTTGTACGCTTCTTGTCGGTGATATCTTTTCCGACAGCTTGTATGCCACCGATATTACCTTCATTGTCGAGAAAACCAACAAACTCCCACTCTGTCCAGATATCGGATCCATTGGGTACGGGTTTACGGATTTCTAGGGATTTCATCTCGCCTGGATTCATGAGACAAAACCATACGGCTTCCTCTACAGCAGGCCAATCATCGGGATGGACAGATTCTCTACTATGTACAGGAGGATCTTCATCTCCACCATAGCCAAACTTCTTAATAAATGCGGGATTGGCAAACGAGTAATATCCCTCTAAGTCGATTCTAATCAAGTAACTTGTTTGTGAATCAATCAGAGAAGCCATCACACTTTGTGAAGCCTGCAATTGAAGCTCGGAGTTCTTCTGTTTCGTAATGTCCTTAATGAATACTGTACATCCGATGACTTTTCCCTCGTTTTGTATAGGATTGAAGCTACAGCGAAAGTAGTGAATCCCATCTTTGCCTTTGACTGAAACGTCTTGGTCTAATAAGGGATTTCCTAGAAATACCTCGATTAATTTGTTATCCCAAAAGTCGACAGGCAAATCTTTCCAAAGAGATACAAACGTATGGCCTCTTTCGGGTAAATATCCGTATCTCTCTTTCCAAGTTGAGACAAAGGTCTGATTGAAGGTCAAAAGCTCCTTGTCTCTTCCGATCGAAAATATAATATCCTGGGTATTGTTGATCAGCGCTTGAAGATTGGCTTCGTTCTCTTTTAACTGAATGTCAATATCTCTTTTCTCTGTGATATCGCGTTGAATAGAGATCCAATGGGTATACCATCCTTCCTTGTTAGCTACGGGATAAATAGAAATGTTTACATAGAAAGGGGTTCCATCTTTTTTATGGTTGATGAGTTCTACGTTGACAGGTTCCCATGCTGTGAGTGCCTTTCTGATTTTTTCCAGCGGTTCTCTTTCGGTGAGAGGACCTTGAAAGATTCTGGGTGTTTTTCCAATGATTTCTTCGATTTTGTAACCTGTCATCCGACACATGGCATCATTGGCGTAGACGATTCTAGGGCCTGGCAGATCGATAGAATCCGTTTCAGTTATCAATACACTATCCTCTCCATTGATCACGACGGATTCGAGCATCTGGAGATATTCTTCTTCTTCTTTTCCTTTGGTGATATCTCGCGTGATCGAATAGATAAGTTCTGTACCACTAGCTACGACGGCATTCCATGAGAGCCATTTGTATTCCCCGCTTTTGGTTCTGTATCGATTGACAAAGCTGACGTTGGTCTGTTGTTCATAGAGTTTTTGTACTTCAAGCAGGGTAGCTTCCTTGTCTTCGGGATGTACAAATTCAATAAAGGGCTTGGATCTGAGTTCATTGAGGGAATAACCTAGTGTCCGTTCCCAAGCGGTATTCAGCAACACAAAGTAGCCATCCTGATTGGCTGTGGAGATCATGTCAATGTTGAGATCGAGTAAGCAATCGAGGTCATTGTGGAGTTGCAGGGTTTCCGTGAGGTCTTCGACAGATCCTTCAAAACCGTAAAGCTCTCCACTTTTATCGATGAGTGGAGCCCCCCTTAATAGCATATGACGGATAGACCCATCAGGCAGTATGATTCGGTAACGAATTTCTCCTGCTTGTTTATTGTTGCCGATTTTACTCCAGCTCTTTTGGATGTTGAGGACATCATTAGGATGAACTCTGGCCAGATACCCCTGTGCCAGGATTTCTTCATTCGTTTGTTGCCACATTTCTCTAAGCTTTGCATTTGCCCAGAGAAAGTTACCCTCCATATCCGCTATAAAAATACCCAGTGGCAAGTTTTCACTTAATGCTTCAAACTGGGCTTGATTTCGCTCGATTTCATTTTTTTGAAGGGTTTCCATCGTGACATCTCGGCTCTGCACGAGGATTCCCGTATGTGTCGGGCTGATCTGAAGAGGCGTAAGCGTGTTTTTATAATATTTGATTTCTTGATCTACCAGCATAGAACTCCCAAGGGTGATGCTTGTACCGTTTATGACTTGTTGATAAGCTGTAAGCCATCGGAGATTCTCTTCTTCGTCCACACTTGGCATCAGGGCTGAGTCTCCTCTGAGTACTCCTTCGGTGCCGAGATCTGCCATTCTTTGTATAAAGGCTTGATTGAATTCCACCAATTGAAGATCCTTGTCTACCGCCCAAACAGCCTCAGGGGAGCTTTCTAGAATGACCCTAAGTATTCCCTCTTCCTGCCTGCTCTTGACATTTTTTCTAGGATCTTGGCCAGTTTGACTTTGGCTATTTGTCATAAAATCGTCGTTTCGACTCCTCGTTTATTTTTTATCCTGGATGGAGATATATCATCCATAATTGAAGGATACCATGTCCTTTTCAATCATTTATCTAATAAAATCGCCTTTTTTTGAATGAAAATAAATCAGGCAATGTTGGATTTTGAGAGGATGGGTGAGGAGATGAAAGGAATGCTTTTGAATGAAATATATTCTTACAGTATCCCTTAAATAGTAAAGGGCTAAATAGAGAAAATTACGAACATTATTTTATTCATAATTTGGGGCATCTGGTTGTGCCGCAGCATCTTTTTGAGAATTCTGATATGAAGAAATTGATGTAAGGATTTGGAATTTTTTAGAAGCTGAAGTATATGTAGATATTTTTATATATTCATAATATCTGATCAAATGATTGCGAACAAACTGACAGATAATGGATCTATTTGTGAGGTTTTTCATCATACATCGTACATGAGAGGTATTCTACTATAGGTTTTATGTTGCCTTCAACTTAAAATGAGATTCATGCTCCATCGGACTTGTTCTATCTCTATAAAAGCTGGGGGCGTTTAGGGTAAATTTTTTATTGAATAGTTCCTCCATCTTTTTTAGTTATGAAAAAAATTAATAATTTATATATGTTCTAAGTTTAGGATTAGTCTAACTAAGGCGTATTGTTGGTAGCATCCCAATAATAGGCTGTTTACTCCTATCATTAACTTGAATATTTCAAAGAAGTCAAAAAATCCATGAAAATAGAAAATCTGGGATTTGTGTTATATTTTCTGGATTTTGTGTTAGCGTGAAATAGAGTTCTAGGCTAAACTAGCATAAACATAAAGCACACGATTTTCCTGAGTCTCCACCTTTCTGAATCCTACTAACTAATG
Source organism: Bacteroidota bacterium (assembly GCA_039820545.1). Classification (GTDB taxonomy): domain Bacteria; phylum Bacteroidota; class Bacteroidia; order J057; family J057; genus JALEFZ01. The sequence continues at coordinate 77,184 of JBCBPW010000014.1, forward strand.
AAGATCCGAATCACATACTTGACTCTTTTGGTACTTCTCGTTACGGGCTTATCCGTAGCTTCGTATCCAGAAGAAGATTTTAGGTTACCTGAAAAGCAGGTACCAAGTACAGAAGAAGATTCACCCGACGATGAGAGCCTAATTGCTTTCAACAAAATGATGGATGTACTGACGCATCAAAGGTGTCTAAATTGCCATCCTTCAGATAACATTCCTAAGCAAGGGGAGGACAGCCACCCCCACAGATTCGACATTACCAGAGCCAATGCCTCAGGAGCAGCTACCAACTGCAACACGTGTCATCAGGCCTCCAACAATGATTTTTCGGGTGTTCCAGGCGCACCTGATTGGGCTTTAGCTCCACATTCTATGCGCTGGGAGGGACTGTCTCGGGTAGAGATTGCCACCTCTATGATGAACCGAGCCAACAATGGCAACCGCTCAGCAGAGGACATCATGCACCATCTCACGGAGCACGAACTGGTCCTATGGGCCTGGGAACCCGGTATGGATGTCGCAGGTAATCCGAGAGAGCTGCCACCTGTCTCCAAGGAGGACTACATTGCGGCCGTGAAAAAGTGGATCGAACTAGGGGCTATCATCCCACAAGAGTAATACAAAGCAAGAACCAATCGAATATGAAGATATCATTCATTCTCAACGGACAACCTCAAACAGTGGATGTCGATGGCAATGTCCCATTACTTTGGGTGATCCGCGACATGCTCGACCTGAAGGGGACAAAATTTGGCTGTGGGAAAGCTGCCTGTGGCGCCTGTACCATTCATGTAAATGATGAAGCTGTACGCTCTTGTTCATACGCCGCCAAATATGCAGAAGGACAAAAAATCACAACGATAGAAGGGCTGGGAAGCGAATCAGATCCTCATCCTGTCCAGCAAGCATGGATGGAGGAGATCGTGCCGCAGTGCGGGTATTGTCAGCCAGGGTTTATCATGGCTACAGCTGCTCTGCTGAATAAAAATCCCAATCCTTCTGATGAAGAAATTGATCAAAATATCGTCAATGTGTGTAGATGCGCGACTTATTACAGAATGCGCAAAGCGATCCACAGAGCCGCAGAAATCCAGAATAACGCTTAATGGCTGTTTTTTATCTTTCTTTTTACACTAGAGATCATGAGCAAAAAAATATCTAGAAGAAAGTTTCTTGTCAGAGGCAGCTTAGGTACCCTAGGAGTCTTAGCGGTAGGAACCTACCTCTTCAGGAATCCCCTGAGAAGGACCTTGATCGAGACGATCGATGCTACCTTGCCTTCCTACAGTGGAACGGGGACAGAAGCGACTTTATGGTTTGAATTGACCAAAGAAAATAAGGTGATTTTCCACTCTCCCAAAGTAGAAATGGGACAGGGGAGTTTCACAAGTTTTGCCCAAATGATAGCAGAGGAGTTGGATGTATCCTTGGATCAAATTGTGATTCAGGCTGCGGCAACAGAGACGGGAATTGTAGATGGTTTGAGCACAGGGGGCTCACTTTCTATCGCTACATTTTGGAAGCCCCTACGTGAGTTGGCGGCTACGATGCGCGAAATGCTGAAGATGCTTGCTGCCCAAAAGCTAGGCGTCGCAGCCAATTCTCTCTCTACAAAGGATGGCATCATTTCGGGTGGAGGAAAGACGCTCACGTACGCAGCGGTGGCTGAAGGCGTGACGGAGTGGCCTGAGCTGGATGAAGTTCCTGAGCCTAGATCCAGCGGATTCAAGCATATAGGGAAGCCTGTACAACGTGTGGACTTAGGGCCCAAGGTATTTGGTGAACCGATCTTCGGGATGGATGCTGAAATCCCTGGGATGCTGCATGCGGCCATCATCAGGCCTAGTGCGATCGGAGCAAAACTCAAGTCAGTAGACACAGAGACAGCTTCGAAGATGCCAGGAGTTGTGCAGGTTGTAAAAATGGAAGAATGGGTGGGAATTGTGGCCCAGTCTTATCCTCAAGCCTTGGCAGCCAAGATGAAGATGAAGGTAGAATGGGACATCCCCAAAGTCTGGACGAATGAGGACCTTCAAGAGATACTTCAAGTAGGGAAAGGCGATCGCTTAGCCTCCCAAAAGGAAGGGGATGCCCTAGACCCTGCGTCGGAAGACGTAATGACCATGGAGTTCCGCTCTCCCATTGGAGCACATGCCCAGCTAGAACCCAATGCAGCTGTGGCAGATTACAAGGATGGAAAAGTAACCGTCATCCTCTCCACACAAGTCATCGGTATTACCCAAAAGATGGTAGCAGACGCCATGGACCTTGAGCTGGAAAATGTCAACATTGTCCCTACTTACTTGGGAGGGGGATTTGGGCGACGCCTGAATACGAGCCATGCGATCCAAGCTTGTGAGCTGTCCAAGGCTGTGGGTAAACCTGTCAAGTATGTCTTCACCCGTAAGGAAGAGTTCCAAAACGACCAATTTCGTCCTCCTACACATCATATCATGCATGGACGTTTGGGAGAAGATGGATATCTGGATAGTTTAGAGCATCATTATGCAAGTGGAGATGTCTCTTTCAACTCTGTCCTTTTGCCAAATTTTCTCAACAATGCCCTCGGGACAGACGTGGGTGCTATTCGAGGTGCCAACATCATGTATCACAAGATTCCCAACTATCATACGGTACAATGGCACCTTACTTTGCCGTTTGCGACGAGTTGGTGGAGGAGCTTAGGGCTACTAGCCAATACCTTTGCTGTGGAGAGCTTTGTAGATGAAATGGCTCTCAAAGCAAAGAAAGATCCCGTCGATTTTCGTCTAAAGCGTTTGGATGATAGTCCCAATGCTAAGCGCATCCGAAAGGTGATTGAAACGGCTGTCGAAAAGAGTGGATATGTGGATGAGGTAGTAGACGGGCGTGCGATGGGATTGGCTGCATCTATAGACACCGGAACACCTGCTGCGCATGTGGCAGAGGTTTCGATAAAGGATGGCAACATCATCGTACACAAGGTGACTTGTGCCGTCGACTGTGGATTGGCCGTGAATCCCGATCAAGTGAGAGCGCAATGTGAAGGTGCTATTATCATGGGTATGAGTGGGGCTTTGTATGAGAAAATGGAATTGAAAGACGGGGCGTTGACTCCGACGATTTACGGACCCTATAAGATGGCACTGATGCGTCATGCACCCAAAGAGATAGACATACACCTCGTTCAAGGCGTAGACATACCGATGCCTGTAGGGGAGCCACCGATGGGACCGATTGGAGCTGCCATTGGAAATGCTGTTCGCCGTCTGACAGGAAAGAGATTAACGGAGCTTCCTATAAATCTGGAAAAGTTGGAAGCTTAGGTTGATAATGAATATTTGAGAATGTAGGCCCTTCATGCTAGAAGTATGAGGGGACTTTTTTTGTAAAGAGATTGGGACGTCTTGATAAAAATGGATGAGCCTGCCATTTAATCTTTATCGAATAAGTGCAAATTTTTCTGTATGCACAACTTCGCCCTGACGCTCGACGATCAGTGTATAAATTCCTGGATTTAAACGAGTAACATCGAAAGTAAGCGGTCCTTGTTTGCGGATATTTGAGGTGCAATCTTTCCCCAGCATATCTACAAAAAAGCATCGAGTTTCAGCCTGAATTGCTTCGGTGAACTCAAGTCGGATGTGGGTGCTGGCAGGATTGGGATAGAGGGAAACGGGGTCATTTGGGATTGTGTTGTCAACTCCCTCAATAGACGATACCGGGTCCGCTTCTTTGCCAAGGTTTATGATTTGAAAATCGTCCATGACCATTTCTCCCACAAGTCCTGCTCCCATAGTTCCCCTAGCTTCTATCCCAAAGAAGTACAGACCGCTACTATCTATAGGAATGCTGTCCACATACTGCGTGAAAAGCGAATCGTAGCGTATGCCGAAGTCCTGGATAAGTATAGGATTGGAGAAATTCGCTTGACGAGACATCCCGAATCTAAATCCTAGTCCACTCTGCTTATTTGTTCGGTGATTGGCGTGGCGAAAACGAATCTCGTATACCTGACCTGCTTGCAATTCTATACAAGGAGAAATAAGCCACTTCGCAGCATCGGTCGCTCTCAGGTTGACAAGGGTACATCCTTCCGAGGTTTCGGGATATTGTGCCAACTCTATGGAAGCATCAGCTTCTAGCTGCCAGCCAGATCCACTCAGAAGGTCTCGATCCGCTCTCCAAAGATCATGGGAGGCCGCATATGTTTGGATTGTGAAAGGTTCTCGGTAAGTGCTGGCCGAATCCCGAAGGGAGTGGGTGGTAGAAAAAGCAGCTACGGTATCTGTGGTAAGTGAAAAGCTGTTATCTGAGGGGTTTAATTTGCCAAGAGTCAAGTAAAAGAAAGGACTGTCAAGGAGCACTGTTTGTGAGATGCTCAAGAGGGTGTCTGTGCAACGTGGAGGACATTGAAAGGAAAGGGTATCCGTCCCAATTAAACTTCCTGATTGGCTGTAGCGATTTAAAGCCAAGTCAAGTGTCGGAGGACCTGATTTCCGTCCTGTGTAGCTCACCTGAGTCAGCACATCCAGTTGTGAGGGCTGGCAAGCGGGTTGTGCAATATCCCATTCGGTCGTCGCTTCCAAAGCGAAGTCAGGAAAAGCGGGACCATCGATCATGTATACTTCCAGATTATCCAGCACAGCTGATGCGGCTTTTCGTTGTAGATAACTTGCCCATCCGGGACTGAGTCCTGCTGTGTAGCTCGCCCCCACAGGTGATCGCCCTGTAACACTTGCGTAATGCGTACAGGCAGTCAGATAGCTTCCCAGCAAGTTGGGATGGCTCCCATCTCCATCGTGGAGAATGAGTCCTGTGGTATCCTCCAAGGCGAGTCTCCATGCTTCACCCACAGGACTGACACTGGCGTCTACGGACTTTGCGAGCTGTATGTATCGACTGGTGAGGGTGTCTTGCATGTGGCCGAAGTCCGTGAAGGCGACACTGCATTGGTTGTTGCCTGGATCACACTGCTGACCGCCAAAGCGTCTCCCCCAAGTCATGAAAAACAAAGTCTTGGCGCAGCTATTTTGTGACTTTATGTAGTTGTCCAGGATGGAGGCACTGGGAAGAGAAAGGGCATTGAAATAAAAATCTATTGTGGGGACTTGGCTTTGATCTTGAAGAAATACGTAGTTCCATTTACGCTCCTGTATCTTGGCCACATGAACGGCATCCGTCACGTGTGATTCTAGGGTATACCCTCCTTTCGCGATTTGCTCTACGTAAAAGGTATCTCCCACAGAACGGGAGAGATGATCGAAAAGCGTGGTCATGCTATTCCGAAGGGTGTAGCTATTTCCTACGAAGAGGATGGAGTCGGGCTGTGCATACAAGTAGGAGCATGCAAAGGCCTGGAGTAATAGGAGGGTGCGAAAAATGGCTTTCATAAAGGTGGTGTATAGTCCTAGGAACGATTTACACCTTTTTATCCAATTTTTCTTGTTGCCGAACCATCTTTATCTGTAAATGGGTAGATCCAGGGCATGCCCTGGATCTACAATCATTATCCTGCCACCAAAACAGCCTCCTTCTCTGGCACAAACTTTTCCACCTCAATTGGAAATTTTACTCCCTGCGTCCTCAGCGTCTGTATCCTAAACAAATACGCAGCTCCTTGCATGATCTGCTCGGCCACATCCGCCGCTTCGCGGTTTTGGTAGGATTCCATATAGGTCCCTTTGACCCAGTCGTTGAAAGCACCCATAGAAGGTCCACACCAAATCTGATAGTCGAGCGTACGTTCAGGTGTCCCTGCATTGGCCCAGTTGGACGATAGTCCTAGGTACCATCGGAAGATAAGGGCCATTTTCCTTTTGGGGTTGCCTTTGGCTCTTTCGATTTGTGAGGGATCTCTTTTCTCAAAAAACTCAATACAGCCTTGCCAGATCTCCTCCAAGGGCTTTCTGAATACCTGCTTTTCCAATTTCGTTCTTTCCTCCGCAGGGATTTCGTCTATTGAATTATACCTGACATAGTATTCGTAGAGTTTCTTGGCGCGTGGACCGAACATCGAGCCGCGCTTGAGGACCTGCAGCTCCACACCCATTTCGAACATGTCCGAAGCAGGGGCGCCCATCACATCGGTGGAGGCGACCGTTTGGAGGAGTTTTCTGACATGCTCAGAGGTCCCTGCTTCCACACAAGCCTGATTGACCGATCCTGTCACGACATAAGCTGCGCCCATCATGAAGGCTGCCAGGGCAGAGGCGGGTGTGGAGATTCCTCCTGCCGCACCGACTCTGATCTTCTGAGTAAATTGGTGCTTCTGCTGCATCTCATCGCGTAGCTGGATGATGATGGGAAGCAGGGCCACCAAAGGTCTGTTGTCGGTGTGACCTCCTGAGTCGGCTTCTACTGTGATGTCATCACACATAGGGACTTGCTTCGCAAGCTGAGCTTGTAGAGGCGTGATTTTTCCCTGGGCAAGCAAACTTTCCAGCATGGAGTCTGGTGCGGCTTGCATGAAGTGTGCGGCCACCTCTTTACGGGAGATCTTGGCTATGACTTTGTTGCCAATCTGTACATTCCCCTCCGCATCCTGACTCAAACCTGCTACGCGGTAATGGACGATATGCTCTGTCAAAGCAAGAAAAGCAGAGGCCTCTACCACTTTGATTCCTTTTTCCAGCAAGAGTTTCACCGCCCCCGATTCAAGGGCTGCTTCTACAGGGCTGTGAATCAAGTTGACTGCAAAGGTCTGTGTGGGTAGCTGACTTTGAATGGTGTTGATTTCTTTTTCAATTCGCTCAGGTACCAAGCCCGCTGCGCCGAAGGAACCTAACAAATGGGCTTTCCCGATTGCGACGACCAGCTCTGCTGAAGCAATGCCATTGGCCATAGCGCCTGTCTTGTAGGCATACTTCAATTGGTAATCCGCGCAAAAAGTGGGATCACCGAGCTGTCCTGCGGTCATGGGACTGGCCATGGCAAGGACCTGTAACCCTCTTCCTTCCGAAACCAAGGTTCCTGTGTTGCTGACACCGATGCGACCCCGAAAGTCTTCCATAACGTAGCAAGGCTTGTCAGTTTGCTTGAGCTTCTCGATGACCTGCTCGGGCTCAAATACAATGTCTCTGGGAGATCCTTTCCAGAATAGTTGTTGGGGTATTCCTGTATATGTGAGGTTCATTGTTTTTATTTTTTGTAATGTGTTCAACAAGTTTTCTTGATTCTTAGTCCTACGCCTTCAGCGGGACTTCTTTTGAGGGCAAAAGAAGCAAAACCCTGCGCCACTAACATCCCCCTGCCGAAAACTCTGCGGCCAACGCCTCCTCAAACGAACTGTTACTAAGCTAAAAAATGATAATCGAAACATTATATTTTGATTCTGTGGTATCGCTCAATCTCGAGATAGGATATATCTCTCATTTCTCGCCTCTTTCGGTCTCGTTTCTTAGATTATGCTTCTTCAATTCCCAATCCGAGATCGGTCACCTGATAGATGCGCATACCTTCATTCCACAGATAAGCATCGGCAATGATGGCCAACTGATCTCCACGCTTTTCGATGCTTTTGATGTGTACTTCTAGATGCATCTCTTTGACATGCAGCAAAATTTGTCCGCGATACTTCCAGACCGTTTGGTGGTTGGGGAGTTGGACAAACTTGGGCGATTGGAAATCTTTCCCTAGATCTTGCTGTAAGGCGTATACCTGCATGGCTTGTAAAATGGATTCTACACCCAGTGAGCCAGGCATGACAGGATCTTCGTAGAAGTGACAAGTGAAGAACCAGTCGTAGGTCTTGATGAATTTGGTGGCATGGATATAGCCTTTGCCAAACTTGCCTCGGTCTTTGGCAATGATCAGATTGTCGAGCATGTTCAACTGATCTCCTGCCAAGCGATAATGCGGCTTATCTGCTGGTGCTTTGAATAGCTTCATTTTACCATAAAGCGAATCTAGTTTTACCTGCATATAGTCTTTTGGCATCAATCCATTTGACTTATACCATGCAGGAATCTCCTGTCCCTTATCCAAACCTACTTGAGAGTCTAGGGCTTCTTTGGTGAAGAAACCGAAAGAAGAATTTCCCTTGTAGAATACATTTCCATCTATCGAAAGCTCAAAGGTGTAACGCTGCAAAATGGTGCCGCCATGTGCGATGGAAGAAACCAGGACAGACTTATTGTGAATGGTCTTACCCCTGAAATCTGTTCCAACTGGTAGATCAAAGGATTCGCCATCCCCATCCAGATTCCTCAAGTAGAGGTCTGTATCTGGGAACTGAAGCGTACTGCCCAGGTAGGCACCCAACAAGCCACAAGGCTGCAAGGCGATTTCCATGAGGACAGAATAGGGCATGGTGGCATGGGAATTCTGATCGTAGTACCAGGGATTCTCAGGTACATCGTATTCAGTGTAGACCGTAGGATTTTGGGAGAATGTTCCTCTGCTTCCTTCTACTTTGAGGACCCTTGAGATCAGCTGTAGGTCCGTATTAGGCTGGCGAGACTTGGTACGTCCTCTGTAAATGGCGAACTCCTCTCCAAAGCAATCGACCATGTCTCCCAATGCGAAGGTGGTCACATCTTTTTCGTCCATCACAGCACCCTCAGATCGCTCAGCGATTTTTACTCCTGGTTTGGCGTCTAGGTATCGAGGATTATCTTTTTCACGCAACTGCAATCCCAGGTTCTCAAAATGTACCGTCACGATGCCATCCGAGATGATCTCCAAATCACCGATCACATAGGGATCAGGGATGAGTCCGATCTCTTTGATTTCGAGCTTATAGACGAGTTTGGTATCATTGCCAGGAGTTACCTGCTTACGGCAGCGTACCTTCTGCGGAAGGTCAAAAATGGATTGGAAACGGGCATCTTTCGTCAGGCGTTGCAAGCCCAGCATCAGCATGAAGAAACGCAAGAGGTTGCCACCACCCTCTGCCTGTAGGGAACCTGCCAGCACTTCATCATCTCTGAAGTGACAGGGGAAGTACCAATCATCTGGATGTAAGTCTTTTTCGGCGATGATCAATCCTAAGCCATAAGCACCTCCCTTGAGGTCTACTGAAGTAATGCGATCCAGCATGAGGATCTTCGCAGGCGGAATGCGCAAAGAGGGGTTGCGGCCATTGGCAAAGTAGGATTCGTCTTCGAAGCACTTTTCAATGTCTCCATTGATCAAATGCTGAAGATCTTCTTTGGTGAATGAAGTTTTCTTCGTCGTCAGAAGCGGTGTAAAGTACTTTTTCTCTGCATTCTGTCGAGCCTCAATTTCCTCAGTGGAATAGACAACCCCATTTCCTTCATTGAGTTGATCATCTGAAAAGAATCCTGCACAACCCCCATCCATTTTCAAAAAAAGTCGATCTTCCACATAGCATCTGTAGCTAAAGAAGAAGAGGAGATTGTCCCCATTTTTTACGTATGAATTGATGGAGATGTCATAGCGCAGTGTCTGTCCCTCGTAGGGAAGATCGTCTACAAAGGTCAGTGTACAGTCCAGAAGTCGATAGACCAAGTCCCCCTTATTTTCCAAATCAATTCCCAGATAAGAAATCAACAGTAGATCGCATTGCCCAGACTCCACGGCTACCGCCCAAGGAATTTGCTTGTCCGTGGTATACCAGGCATCATAGGGAATGTCATATTCCGTCTGCATGGTGCATGGCTCATACTTTCCCAGCTTCGCGTTCATGTCCGTGACGCGGCTCACCAGCAAATACGGGTCCATGGGCAGCATCACGCGACGACTGTAGGAATCAATGGCTTTATATTCTGGCCCAAAGACTTTGGCAATTTCTCCTTTCGCAAATTCTTGAAGGTCTTCTTGGGAAAATACAATGGTCTTTCCTTCAAGGTGTTCACCTGCTTCATAATTCTGTACGCGAAGTCCGTTCTCTCCCAGCTTGGGTTTTTGAACCACTAGCTGATCCTTTTCTAGGGTATTCATAATTGCAGTTGATTTTGTAGGAGGTTGGGTAAGTTCTTCTTGAGTGGTAGTGGCAACTACTTGTTGTACAGCAAGATTAGGATCGTGCTGAATAGATTCTGATCCGCGATTAATGGAATTGGCATATGCTGGAACCGCATGAGAAGTTCCAGAGAATACAAGTTCTTTTTTGACGCTTCGTTTTTGAATATTGTCAAATATTCCTGTAGCAGCTGCTTCTGAGAATAGCTCGAATATGGGTGTGGCACCGGGGATGATCTTTTTCAAAAACTGTCGCTTCTGATTGTTTTGTTCCGCATCAGGATAAAGCATAGATAGGTCCAGGTCTACACCATGACTTACCAGCTGGGCCAGGAGTGTGAGCAGCGACTGAATATCTGTCTTCCCTTTTTGGTCAATGGAAACCGCCAAGTGGGCTTTCCCTTGGAGGTTGCTGGTGATCCAGTTGGTGCACGTAGCGTTGGCACCCAGCTCGATGAAGATCCTGGCGCCTGCTTGGTAGACCGTTTCAACCATCTTAGGGAAATCTACCTGTTGGGCGCAGACATCCACAGAGTTTTGGGCGATGCTTAAACTCTCAACAGGGATTTGCGAATGACTGATGCTCGAATAAAAATCAATATTAGGTTGATCCGTTACTTCAAAATTGTGCATATCCAGCAGCCCAACTTCCTCTTTTTTGCAGAAGTCTTGATGGATCACATTCTGAAAAGGAATCGCAATTACGGGGCAGCCTAGCTTCTGAGCAATGACCTGACAAGCCGTTTTATCTCCCGAAATGATGACTTCATGATCGGTATTGATAAAGGTGAGATACACATGAGGTTCTTTCTCTACCAGCTTTTCTACTTCGGCCCTCGGCGCCATCAACACTAGGCTGACCCAGCGTGCTTTGGCTTCTTCGCTTGAGACCCCCCAATGCTCCGCTAGTAGCTCCAGATTTCCCGCAAATCGATTCTTGAAGATGGGAGAGTTTCTGAATTTCTGTGCGCCATTGGGATGCCAAACGCCCAGGGAGTACCACATGCTGCTACATTCTCCCATACTATACCCAAACGCCATATCAGGTTCCAGTTGGAAGAAGGATCGCAGTACCTGGGTATAATTAGCCGAATAGAAAACACCCGCAGACATCATCGAAATAGCGTCTTTGTAGATGTTGGGATGAGGCGTATCCCTGCCTTGGGACTTAGGGAATAGATAGTCGGATTTGACAAATTGATCCAGTTGGTCTTTGCCCAGCAAGTCCTCATAATACGTGAGTAAGGAAGGAAAGAGCTGAAATAAATCTTGTCCTAAGCCTGTATAAGCAGTTGCTGAACCTGGATAGACAAAGGCTACTTTTCCTCCTTTTTGTGCCAATGGAGTAGGGGTGAAGTAGCTTCCTTTTGGTGTCTTGAGGACGATTTCTTTTTGGAAGGCATTCGTCAGATTCTTTTTGAAGAAGGTAGTTTCTCGAAGGAGCTCCTTTGGGTTTGATGCGAGGAGGGCCAGACATTTAGAAGTCTTGTCAGTTTGATATTGGAGGAAATAGTTTTTGGCGAGTAAAGAAAAATCAGCTGTATTTACTACTTCCTTCTCCAGTATCTCCAATTGATGTATAAGCTGGTCTGCATTCTTTCCTTTGAGGACAAATAGTCTGGGCGCATGCTCCTGCAAAAGGGTAGTTGCAACGCTTCGTTTTCCCTTAGCTTCTGACACTCGTACCTGTATACCTTCTAAGCCATTAACTGCTGCTTTTCGTAGAGTTTGCCCTTCAGTTAGTATCCATGGGCGAGAGGAAGAAGGGAAATAATAGGAGGTCTTGGCAAAGGCAGTCCCATCTTTAGGTGCCTTCCAGTTGGGGATACCTGGAATGAAACTATGATGCACACACAAGACCGTTTTGATCAGACTCGCCATTCCCGAAGCTGCATAGGTATGTCCGATATTGGTTTTAACAGAACCTAAAGCCGTGGGCTGGCTGGGTTTAAATTGGAGAAGGTGTTTTTTCTCCTCTAGATCTTGGGCCTCGATTCCTGTGGCGGCGAGTTCCAAATAGCCTACTTGTGAAGGTGATGCGGCCTTTCCAATCTCATCAATGACGGCATAAGATTCGGTTTGTTTCTGAGAAGCATGGGTCAATACAATGGCTCCTGCTCCCTCACCGATCAGCCATCCTTCATCGTCTTTATTGAAAGACAGACTGGGGTTCGCTGAAGTATTTACTTTGTCCTTCTTGTTTCTTAGGAGCACATTTTCTAGACCTCCTGAAAAATCTACAGCACCCACAACCACTGCATCCACTTCTCCAAGTGAAAGCATATGTTGGGCAATTTCTAGTGTCTTGAAGACAGCGTTTTCCCCACAAGACACGGTAAATGTAGGTCCTGAGAAATCCCACAAAGCAGACACCCGACTGGCCATCAAGTTCCCGATATAGCTGGTAAATTCGCTGGGCATGGGCGTACCCTCTCTGTAGTTGAGGCTATTCTTGCACAGCTGCATCAATTCTTCCGCCTGCACCTCCGTCAGCTCAATGCCGTTTTGCTCCAGGGCTTCCTTCAGTTGCCAGGAGGTATCCCAGCGGGCTACGATTTGATGAATCGCCAATTCGGATTCCATCGCGACCAGTACCGCCACATTTTGGGACTCTTCCAAGCCTGCATCCTTGATGGCATTGTCAGCTACTTTTAACAGAAGGGCTTGTTGTGGGTGGATGCCTTCTGCCTCCTTGGGTTGGATTTTGTATCGGAGTAAATCGATTTCAAAATCGCGGATGTAAGCTCCTTTGGGGGCCTCCCCACTTTCGAATCCATATTGCTTGAGGAGATCGCTATTTTGATCAAAGCCCTTCCATCTATTTTTAGGAAGTACATCAAAATGTTGCTTTCCCTGATAAATTGTCGCGTAAAAATCGTCCAGCGTAGGGCAGCCCCCAAAGTGGGCATCCATTCCGATCACAGCCATCGGCTGTAAGGCTATGGACTTGAGGGGAGCAGAACTCGTTTGCCCTTGGGTATAGTTCTGCACCACCATATGAGCATTGGTCCCACCAAATCCAAAGGAATTGATGCCGGCTTGCTTGTGCGGATCGTTCCACGGAGTGGTCTCGCTGATCATCTTCGCGCTACCTGCCCATGCTTCATCCGGCTGGATGGAGTTTTCCAGGTTGATGTTTGGTGGAACAATTTCCTTTTGCATCGCCAGCAAGACCTTCAAAAGCCCCGTCATGCCTGCTGCCGTCAATAGGTGACCCATATTGGATTTGACAGAGCCGAGAAGGGGCGTTGTGTCATGCTTCTTGAAGAAAGTAGCAATGGAATTGAGTTCTGTGACATCCCCCAAGGGCGTTCCTGTCGCGTGGCATTCGAGATAGGAGGTATTTTTGGGGGAAATGTTGTTTGGCTCATAAGCCCTCTCAAATGCTAGATTTTGTCCCTTGGGATTGGGACTCAGCAGAAACTTCCCACGGCCATCATTCGATAAGCCAATTCCTCCGATGACTGCCAATATGTTGTCGCCATCTTTTTCGGCATCCTCCAGCCTTTTGAGCAGGACCATACCCGCACCTTCAGAAGAAACCAAACCAGCAGAATTCTGATCGAATGGGACAAATTTATCCCCTCGGGGTGCGTAGGCGTAGAAAATGGAAAATCCAATATGGATAAAGAGTTGGTCAGAGCCGCTGACAGCTCCTGCAAGCATCAAGTCGGATTTGCCCGTGATGAGTTCATCGCAAGCGAGCTTGATGGCATAGAGAGAAGTGGCACAGGCAGCATCCAAGGCGTAGTGACTCCCGTTGAGGCCGAGGGCCTTGCTGACCATCTGAGAAGGCGTATAATCTAGTACTTCGCTATTCGGTAGGGGACGCTTGCGGGGGTTGATGTGAAAATCCTTCTGTTCTAGTAATTGTTGAACAGCTTTTTCAGTGGTCTGCGTGTACATATCTGCCAGCAATCGGTGCGACGAACTGGTCGGAAAGGAGAGATTACCGAGAATCAATCCGCATCTATCCAGGCTCTTTTGATCCTGAAGATAGCCTCCTTCACGCAGGGCTTCCTTGGCTACGTAAAGGGACCATTGGTAGAGCTTATCTTGTCTGGCCAGATAATCCGCAGGGAGTTGATATCCGCTAGGATCAAACTGAAAGTCTCGTATGTAGCCCCCACGCAGGGAGTAGGTTTTGTCTGCGACGCCTTTTTCGGGCTGAAAAAATAGCTCAGGATCTACGCCAAAATCCTCTGCTATGGCCGTTCCCGTCAAGTCTTTTTCCTGCATCAGATTCTCCCAAAACTCCTCGGGCGTGGAGGAGCCAGGGAAAAGTGCCGATGTTCCTATAATTGCTATTCTTGCCATGTTGTTTCTTCTACCAAGTCAAACTTTGTGAGATGGTCACGACTGCACCATTCGTCGTGAAATACACATTACCCTCCTCATCGTAGACCGTACAATCGGCCACCATCTTTACTTCAGTCGCTTCCACGATCGCCACGTTGACAAATAATTTTTTCCCGAAAGGCACCTCCTGATAAAAAACCGCACCATCTGTCTGTAAGGGAAGGCTCTTGGCATTGCCTCTATTTTTTTGCACCCAGACGACCATGCCCTGGTATTGAATATCAGCGAAGAATGTATTGATGGAGAATAAGGGAAACTGGCCTTGATCTGCTACAGGGACTTCGGGTGCATAGCAGGAAAGGATGATCTGCTCGTGGGTGCAATCCAGAATTTCTTCAATTCCCTGGAAATAAGCTCCATGAAACAGCGAGCCGTCTTTGTACAAAACAGGTCCCTCTGATGGGGTATAAGTCCCGCTGATGTTGGGAGAAAACTTGGGAGCTTGTGGTGTAGACTTTTTATTGACCAACGTAATCTTAGCTCTGTAGTGATAAGTAGGAAGCTTTTTTCCCTCACTCAAAATGGTGGTCTCGAAAGAAATGCGCTCCTCGTTTTTCTCTGTCTCTTTTATTTCCAGAATGTAATCCTCCTTCTGCTTGCCATCGAATACAATGCCTTTGAATAGCTTGGTATCCTGAATCTGGAAGACCTTGTAATCGGGATATAAACTCTCAGAAACTTGTGCCATCCATCCTACGGCATTGACCACGGGAAGTACGGCATGGCCCTGGATCACATGATGGTGGAGGAAGGGATTCTCTTCCAGGGTAAGGTTTCGGTGAATACGATGTGTGCGAAGCGTCCCCATATGACTCACAGCGGCAGGTAAGGTGCCTCCGATGATAGCCTGGGGTTGGTCGCTATATTCTTTGCTGAGTTCATTGACCAGCATGGCGGGACCTCCCGCGCTATTGACCAGTTTGATGCCTGCGGCTTCAAATTGTGCCTTGAGCTCGCCACTGACCATGCCACTATCCCATGCGCCCCAGTTGATGGCGGAGACATGGGTCTTAGGATGATTGGTCTTGAAGAGGTGGGCTGCTTTGCTCAGAATTTCATTTGCAATGGCGTAATCTGTCTGGCCTACATTTCCATAAAAACCAGCTACGGAAGAAAAGAGGACAAGATGATCCAGCTTGTTGAGATTGACAGCTCCCAGAAGACTCAGGAGCCCGTCTAGTTTGACAGAAAGTACATTCTCAAAATCCGCATCTGATTTATCTTGGATATATTTATCTGCGAGTCTCCCCGCACCATGAATGATCCCTGTGATGGAGCCGAGTTTAGAAACTGCTGCATCCAGTCCTTGGCGGAAACTACTGATATGGGTTACATCTCCCTGCACATACACTACTTCTCCGCCGTGGGCTTGGATCTGCCGGATCGTCTCCTCGATTTCCTTTTTTGCCACGATTTTTTTAAAGAGGCTTTTGACCTTCGGAAGGCTGGGCTGCTCCCCCTTTGCCTTCATATCCATCATGATGAACCTTTTCAACGCGCCTTCGTCCGATTCATTTTTGGCAAACGCTGGTACTTCAAAGCTAAAGTCGGATCGTCCGAGCAGGATAAATTTGCATTGGAAAGCTTTGGCCATTTCGATGACACAACTGGCTGTGACCCCTCTTGCACCTCCGCTCACGAGGAAGACAGAATCTTTTGTAACGGTCGTTTGGATGGCGCGATTTTCCTGCGGCCAAACCTGTTGTACACCCGTGGTTTTTCTTCCTTTCTCTGAGATGCCTACCTCTACGATGCGAACATTGGGATCATGTAGTTCCGCGATGATGTGTTGGGCCATTGCTGGTGTCGGGAGTTCGGGTTGAATGTCGAGCGCTCGACAATAAACAGGAGACCATTCCAGGTTGAGGCATTTGACCAATCCTGTCAGGCCTCCGCCAAATACAGACGCATTGCCACGCTTGCCTTGTCCGAGTTTGCCGTCGGTTCGTGTGACGGTGACAAAGTGAGCCCTTTGCTGTTCTCCCAATTCATTGACATCCGCTTTGATGTGCTTGGCAATGAAGAAAACAGCCTTGATGATGTCCTTTTCCGTCTGGTAGTGTTGGGCGAAGTTTCCATGCTGAAATTCTAAGTGGGGATGTAAATGGAGAAATCCTCCTGTTTTCCCATACTGCGTTTGAATGTGCTGAATAGCTTGACCCACGGCTTCCTCAGTGTAAGCGGAAAGGCTCACTGCGTTTTCAGCTATAGGATGAGGGATACCTGGAAGATTCAATGTCACCACCTTATTTCCCTTAGATATGAGCTCACTCAGAACCTTTCTACTCAATTCAGAACCATCATTTGTCAGGATTACATGATGTGTAGCAGGAAGGGTATAGGCTAAAAAATCGGGCTTGGGCAAATAGGACAGGCCAATCTCAAAGCGATCTACGCCGTGAAATTGACCTGTCTGAATGGAATTTATTTCAGCCGTTTTTACCACAGGAGCAGTTACGACATTACTTTTTTTTTTGCGTTTTGCCCGACATAGTCGACGATCTCGCCCAGTGTTCTCAGCTCTGTGAGTTCATTGGGGTTGATACCTGAAACCTCGGGATACTTTTGGGTAAGTGCGCCGAAGATTTCTACTCTTTTGATCGAGTCGATTCCCAGATCTGCTTCCATGTCCATGCTCAGTTCGAGCATCTCGGCAGGATATCCTGTCTTCTCGCTGACGACTTCGAGGAGCATCCCTGCGAGTTGATCGTCACTCACAGATTGTGCAGCTGTCTCGACGACAGGCTGTGCGACAGGAGCAGGAGCCGCTGTAGCTGTCTGCACGCTTGAGCCTTTTGCTCCGACGTAGTCAACGATCTCCCCTAGTGTTCTCAGCTCTGTGAGTTCGTTTGGATTGATGCCTGAAACCTCAGGATATTTTTGGGTAAGTGCGCCGAATATTTCTACACGCTTGATGGAGTCGATTCCCAGATCTGCTTCCATGTCCATGCTCAGTTCGAGCATCTCGGCAGGATATCCTGTCTTCTCGCTGACGACTTCGAGGAGCATCCCTGCGAGTTGATCGTCACTCACAGATTGTGCAGCTGTCTCGACGACAGGCTGTGCGACAGGAGCAGGAGCCGCTGTAGCTGTCTGCACGCTTGAGCCTTTTGCTCCGACGTAGTCAACGATCTCCCCTAGTGTTCTCAGCTCTGTGAGTTCGTTTGGATTGATGCCTGAAACCTCAGGATATTTTTGGGTAAGTGCGCCGAATATTTCTACACGCTTGATGGAGTCGATTCCCAGATCTGCTTCCATGTCCATGCTCAGTTCGAGCATCTCGGCAGGATATCCTGTCTTCTCGCTGACGACTTCGAGTAGCATCCCTGCGAGTTGGCTATTGTCTACTGCAGGGGCTGTTGGTACAGCTGTTTCGACGACAGGCTGTGCTACAGGAGTAGGAGAAGTTACCGATGTAGAAGTGCTTGTCGTTTGCACACCTGAACCCTTCGCTCCGACATAGTCGACGATCTCCCCTAGTGTTCGTAATTCCGTGAGTTCGTTGGGATTGATACCCGAGACTTCAGGATACTTTTGGGTTAGTGCGCCGAATATCTCTACTCTTTTGATCGAGTCAATGCCCAGATCTGCTTCCATATCCATGCTCAGTTCGAGCATCTCAGCAGGGTATCCCGTCTTTTCGCTGACGACTTCGAGGAGCATCCCTGCTAGCTGACTATTGTCTACGACAGGAGCTAGAGTGGGAGCAGGAGCTTCGATGACTGCCTGCGCTACGGGAATCGCTACACTACTTGTATGGGCATGTCCGTTGCCATTACCGTTGCTGTAGACAGCTGTATCTGGAACAGGAGGGATAGTAGGATTTGTAAAGCCATCAGTGGAGACTTCATTCTTATGGACAGAGGGTGGCGCTTGAGTGGCATTGACAGTATCTGAGAGGAGCTGTAGCAACTGCTGAGACTGCTTATTTTGTTCATCCATAAAGCGCTCAAAGATCTCCAGAGATTTGGTCTGATTCGCTTTAAATGATTCTAAAGTAGATTGTATTAACGCTAATACTTCTTTATGCATCATTTCTTCTTCGGTTTCTGTTTGAGGATTAGGGCTGTTTTGCGCAACGGGGACTTCTACTGGTACTTCCACGATTTTTTCCACCGTGACAATTTTTTCGATCGTTTCTGTTGTTCCCCCTTGAATGTGGAAGCCATCATTCAGGACATCCTGATAGGCTTTTTGTGTAGCAGGAGAAACGTAGTTGTTGCCACTGAGCTGCACCGTGAGTTTAGATTTGGGTGGTAGTGGAACCAAATCCTTTTTGTAAGGATCAATATGGCTGATTGGCAAGCCTAGAACTTGCATCTGAACCACTGCTTGACGCAATTGCAGGTCGCCGTCCTGCTTGGCATTCGCATTGATGGCAATGGCTACCATGTCTTTGTCTTTGAGTGTCTGCTTGACAAGGTTGGTTAGGATGCCTTTGGGACCAAACTCTATGAAGACTCTGGCACCTGCTTGATAGAGATTTTCAACTTGATTTTTGAAAAGGACAGGCTTGAGAATCTGGTTCTTCAGGATAGATTTTAAGCTATCCAAATGATGGGGATAGGCCTCTCCTGTCGTATTTGCATAAACAGGAACTTGGGGAAGGCGGAAGCTTTGTCTTTCTACAAAAGCAGAAAATGGTTGCTGGGCATGCTTGACAAAATCAGTATGGAAGGCAGCGGAAACAGGAAGGGGAATGACAGAGAATCCCTGTGCCTTGAGTTGTGTTTCTGCTGCTTGTATGTGGGCTGTTCCCCCAGCAACAATGACCTGATTATTAGAATTGACATTGGCAATGGATACACCTGGAATAGATGCAATCGCTTGCTGCACCTGCTCTTGAGGGGCTTTGACGGCCATCATCGTTCCAGGATCTGCATTCGGATTTTGAAGCGCCATGGCTTCACCTCTTGCTTTGGCCAAAGCCAGGAAGGTCGCCTCATCGTACACGCCAGCTGCCCAGAGGGCTGTCAGTTCGCCAAAACTATGCCCTGCTGTGAAATCCGCCTGAAAACCTGCTTGCTTGAGCAGATTGTATTGTCCCATACTCAGCGTTCCGATCGCAGGCTGTGCGTGTTGAGTTTGCGTCAATACTTTCTGCTGCGATTTTCTTTCCTCGTTGGAGAAGACGGGAATAGGGAAAATGGTTTGTGAAAGCGCTTTTTGCCCTGATTTTTGATATAACGCATCAGTATTTTCAAAAGCCTGTGCCACCACGGGATATGCATTGGCTAGCGCTTTCCCCATGCCGACATACTGTGCGCCTTGCCCTGCAAATAAAGCGGCTACTTTTTGTGTCCCTGGGTTGATTCCTTGGGGACGATAATAGATTCCCTTGGGATGCTCCCATGCTTGGGTATTTGTTTGTAATTGCTGGCTGGCAATCGCCAGATATTCTACACATGCTGCTAAGTCGCTTACCACAAAACCTAGACGTGCTTGATGGGTGATTACGGGATGGTTTTTGCTGTCTTTTACCAAGGCTTCAAAAGCATCCTGTCCTTCCTCTCCTTGAAGCGCAGCTAATTGCGCTTGGCAAAGCTGCTGTAAGGCTTGTGGATTCTCTGCTTGGAGTAAAACCGTTTTATGGGGTTCATGCAGTCGATAGTTTTGATTATTTTGATCTGCATGTTCTTCCATCGTAATGTGGACATTGATCCCACCGAAGCCAAAAGCTGAGACGCTCGCACGTCGGGGGTGTCCATTTCTGATCCAGGGACGAGCCTCGGTATTGATATAGATGGCCGAATCTTCGATGTTGAACTTCGAGTTGGGCTTTTCTACATTGATGGTGGGAGGAAGCACCCTATGGTGAAGACTGAGGATGGCTTTGATGATCCCGCCTGCACCTGCGGCAGCTTTGGTGTGACCGATCTGGGATTTCACCGACCCAAGGGCAATGTGCTGTTTTTGCGGATTGTTCGCACCAAAGACCATTTGCATAGAGGTGAACTCCGTGGGGTCCCCTGCTCCTGTACCTGTGCCGTGCGCTTCGATCAGTCCCACGGTAGAAGGGGCATAGCCTGCATCCTCATAGGCCCGATTCATCGCCAATGCCTGTCCCGAAGGACGAGGCGCATAGACAGATTTGAATCGACCATCACTGGACGTTCCCACACCCTTGATGACAGCATAAATGTGGTCTCCATCTCTTTTTGCGTCTTCCAATCGCTTCAAGACGAGCATGCCGATCCCTTCCCCTATGAGCATACCATCTGCTTTGTCACTGAATGGGCTGATGTTGCCCGACTTGGAGAAAGCAGGTGTCTTGGAGAAAGACATATACATGAAAGGGGAATTGTCAGTGTCAACGCCTCCTGTCAGCATCATGTCGCACCTGCCTTCTACAAGTTCGCTGAGGGCCATTTTGATGGCGCTGAGCGAAGCTGCACAAGCAGCATCTACTACACTATTGATTCCTCCTAAGTCGAAGCGATTGGTGATCCGACCAGAAATGACATTGCCCAATAGGCCAGGGAAGGCATTTTCATTCCAACTGACATATGCCTTCTTCATTTTATCGACGATACGAGGAATGTCTTCTTCTGCTACACCAGATGACCTGAGTGCTTTTTCCCATATCGGATATTGCAGGCGTGCGATGAGGGGCGTGATGAGCTTTTGCCCGCCTCCCACACCCAGGAGCACGCCTGTTTTTGCTTTGAGTTCTGCTGTGAATTTGGCAGATTCTTTGCCATACCCTGCATCTTCAAAGGCATCTCTAGCAGCGACTAGACCCAATAATTGACTGGCGTCTGTGACCTCCAAAATATTGGGTGGTAAGCCAAACTCCATCGGATTGAAGTCGATCTTGGGCAGGAAGCCCCCACGTTTGCAATAGGTTTTGTCTGGTGCAAACATATCCTCATCGTAGTAATCTTCTATTGCCCAACGATCATCGGGCACATCGGTGATACTGTCTCGCCCCTGGATGATATTGGTCCAAAATTCTTCTACATTCTTGGCATCAGCGAATATGGAAGAAAGACCGATGACGGCGATAGGAGTTTTTTGTAATGAGCCATTGATATTCATCGAATGCATGGGTTTTATATTTTCAGAGGGTGGCTAGATGGCTACCCTGAATAGTTCTTCTTGTATTTGTAAAAGCTTCATTCCTTTCGAAGTACACAATCCCCTCAGGTAGGGCACTAGAATGCCAAAAGTCAGGCGCTCTTTGCTGAACTCCGTGACGGGAAAAAGCTTATTGTCCTTCAGCATTTTCAGCATGGTCAAGACCGTCTTTCCGACTACTTCTACATCAAGGTCTTTGTGAAAAATACCATCCTCTATTCCCCACTCAGCTAAATCTATGAGTTCTTGATGTGCAAAATTGCCCGTTTCCTTGTAGGATTGGTGCAATAGACCAGGGTAATAATGCAAGATGTCATTGAAAAAATTGGGGTTGACAAGGTGTGCTCGATGGACAATTTTTTGATGCAAATGTCCCATCGCTTCGATCACATTGTCCGCAGATTGGATGATTTCTTCATTCTCTGCTTTCACCTTGAAGTTGTAGACCTGAAGGCAGGCTTTCAGAAGATCAGTTTTGTCTTCAAAATGTTGGTAGATGGTCCTTTTTGAGGTACGGAGATCTTTGACAATACGGTCTAGGGTAATGGATTTGACACCATTT
>JBCBPW010000015.1:0-83869 GCA_039820545.1 Bacteroidota bacterium
TTCGAAATTTAAAAATTTCGAAAAAGTAATTCTAAGCATTTTTCTTACATGCTGATTGATTGAACAGCCGTTCTGAAATGAGAGACAACCCCAAGTGCTCATTTCATGCGTCTTGAGAAGCAGAAGATTGAGAAGAGGGTATCAAAGTGCATGTGCGAGAAAAGTGATGAAGTCGCCGAACGTTTTTTCGCTCTTGTTTTAGGTCAAACCCTAGTAACTCATGAAGTCGCTTGCCATTCTGTGGGCTGTATTTCTTAGCATGAGCATCACTTATGCTCAGTTCAACTACGAACCCTCATTACTGATTTGGGATTCTGTCTCTATTGAAGAAGACAGGATGAAGTTTCTGGAGTATTCCGAAGTAGAGGTGACTACCTTCCAAATACAGAAAAATCAAAGACGCGCCCCCATTTCTCGTGAAATTCGATCCTACAACAAAGAGGGTCATCTGAACCAAATGGTGAAACTCGAACGCCTCGATACAAGTATGGTTCAGCAATATCACTACTCAAGAGGAAAACTCGGCTGGACAGAGACAGAAGATCGTGTATGGAATCGTTCCTACGTCAAGCAGGTCAGATTGACAAGTCATAAAGCTCCTTATCAGATCAAGTCTTATGAGCTACTCAACAATGATCAACGCCTTCTCCTAGGGACACGCCAATACATCTATGACAAAGACAGCTCCCTGATTGCCATTCGGATACTGGAAAATCGCCAAATCGTTCAAACACACAGATTTGAATATGATCAAGACAAAATGCTGGTGAAGGAAACCTTTGAGGATGCGCAATCGCATGTAATCGAAGAGGTCGCCTACCGGTACGATGCGATGGGTTTTGTGCAGCAAGTGGTGATCGACAAAGCGGGGGTGACAGACGTGTACACGTATCAGTACGATGAAAAAGGACTCCCTATCCAAGCACTTTGGAAGCGAGACGGAATCACAAAAGGTTTGGTGTTTTATCAGTATAACCAAAGTGGTCTGATCACAGAGGTAAAACAAGTGACCGATTTGGAGCAACCTTCAGAAAATCAGCTAGTTAAGGTTATTTCTTATAAATAAAGAAATTGAGGAGTGCCGTTCTACTCTTGCACTTGGTCTCCTCAATCCTTGTTTCTGTAAAGAAGCATACTATCCTTGCCCTTGCTCGTCCATCTGCGCCTGTAGATGGACTTCTTTTTTGTGAGTAGGGTATGCGCTGTCTAGCGATCTACTTTCCTTCTATTCTACATTCAGACTCAAGTACGTAGTCAGCACATGAGCAGGAGTCCCAAAAGCAATCCCTTCTACCCCTAACCCCACGAGTTTTGAGTTGATGATGCCTATAAGTTCTCCATTTTCATTGACAATAGGACCCCCACTGTTGCCGAAGTTGATACTCGCATCGGTTTGGAGCAGCTCATTTTGACCCACTTTGCGCTGACCTGAGATAATCCCTTTAGAAAGCGTCTGACCTAGCTCTATCGCACGAGGGGTTCCAATAGCAAATATACCCGCTCCTATCTGATAATTTTTGTCAGTAGGCAAGCGAAAAGCATAAGAAGGGACGACATCTGCCTTCAATAGTGCCAAATCATTTTGCTCATCTTTTCGTATCAATACAGCCTCGTACGAATTACCGTCAGACGTTAGGACCTTCAATGTATCTTCTGTAGTAGCTACCACATGATAATTTGTCAGGAGAAATCCATCTTCAGATACAAAAAAACCAGATCCATGTCCCTCATCTACCTTGATCGTTACAGTAGCTTGTTGTGCTTCCGAAAGCGAACGGGGAGCGTTTTGGACTTGGTTGAGAGTGATAGGATCAAGTAATTCTGTAGAGAGATCCTTTTTTTGTAGCAAATCTTGTACTTCCGCTCTATTCAAGAATTTCAGAAGTGAAACTTCCATAGCATCCTGGATAGAATAGGTGATATCGTCTTGGGTATCTTGGGTGACATGAGAAAAGTTCCCAGAAGATCCTTCGTCAATATTTATGTACAAGCTTTTGCCATATACATTGACCATGTTCCATTCTACCGATACATCAGAGGTGACATAATACAATCCATCATTTTGGATCAGGTAAGTCTGTATCTGCTGAATTTTGGCATTGAGGTAGTTCGTTGTTCCATTCATTTTCAGTATGGTCCGGCTCGTATCCATGAAGCCAGCTTCTAGCAGGTAGCTGTTGATCGCATCTGTGAAGATGGTATTTTCGAGTTGGATAGCTTCGGTATTTGTAAGTGAGGTGATTAGCTCCTCTTTATTTTCTCTAAAACCGCGTTCATTCGTCCGATAAAATTCGTAGGAGTCCTCTGCCAAGTCCAGTTCAATCTCTTGCGAGAAAAGATATTTCCCTTCCTCTTCTCGGGTAACGAGTTTCACCTGAGGAGCAGGGAGATAATTGGATCTAGGATAGCTGAAGGTTCTATCCAAATCATCTACTGCTAATAAGACAACTCCTCCCAACTGGGTTATACCTGCTACTAAGCCCCCGATCGTGAGATCCTCTGTAATGATGGTGGTGACCGTCCCCGTGACAATGGCTGTAAGCGTAGGAAGGTTGCGCAGCGTCTTGGCCTCTCGTTGGTTGGAGATTACAGAATATGCTGTTTTATATCCTTCTCGTTCAACCTCGATGCGATGGTAATCTCGATCCCTGATCATCTCGGTCGAGAAGGATTCGCTCCCTTCATCTACCTTTTCTCCATCAAGGTACACCTTCGTATCCGCTGCCTCTTTGTCGAATACAACGGTCTCTGTTTTGGTGCGGAGAACAGAAACACAGCTCGTGAAGAGAAGGGAGGTTAGGAATAGAAAAAAAAGGGGCTGGATTTTCATGATTTGTAAAGGGTTAGACTAAGGAATTAGACTTTATGATCAGTAATTATGTTGATAAGGATAATGAAAAGCCTTGTGCAGGGCACCGTATTTCACCACAGGTAGCACAGTTCATAAGAAAAGTATGGATCATCATCATTCACCTGTGCTATCTACAGTTACTGTATCTACTGCTATCTCTTCGGGTAATTGAAATTCAACATCCTTGTTTTGCTTTTTGATCTGGTCAAGGGTACGAGGAGAAATGGAGCGGGAGACTTCTAGACCACGAACAGTAGAGGCGGCTACGCAGTCCTTGGTTTCTTTCAACTCGAATCGTAGTTGGTTAAACATGAGCGTGACATTGGAATAGACGCCAGCAGCTTCTCCCTTCTTACGCCCTCGGAAAATCCATTTTTGTACAGGTCCACTCCCTGCAAATTCGTCGTTGGTGTCGTTTTCGTCTCGATAGAAATAATCCGCATAAGGAGAAGAGACGATACTCTGTACTGCCCAGCCTGGATCAGGTCTGTAGATTTCAAAATCCTTAGTCCCCGAAGCCGTGCTCCTGTCCCCTTTGGTTTCTTCAGCTTTCATCGCCACACGTGCCACTACTAACGTATCCAGGTTGATGATTTGGACGCTTGCGTAGACATCGGGACCATTTTTCTTATAGTTTTTATCGCCGCGCGTGTGAGGAGGTAGGTAGGAGATGGCAGCAGGACGAATGCCGACCACCTTGGTCTCACAGATTTTGGGTACCTTCTGCAAAATACCGATGCTGGAAATATCGCGATCTCCCCAGCGGAGGATGACGCGCTTGGCTTGCTGGGTGAGTTGTGCACCACTCCCACTCAGATTGAGGGTCATGTGATAATGCGAGGGCTTATCCAAAGTTGAAGTAATATCCACGCGCTCGCTTCCATTGTCTACTAGGACTTGTAGCTTATCGGTGATGTCAAAATCATAGCCATAAAACTCAATTTTGTTTCTACGATTGGCTTCGAGCGACATATCGACAGCCAACGGTACCACTTGACAGAGCTGTGGTTCCATAGGAGGAGGATCTTGCTTGAGGAAGTTGGCCTTAATCCTGAGCAAACTCTGTCGAAGCCGTGCGCGGAAGAAATCCACATCACATCGAATCTCAGATCCCGAGGCTGCGACGGCACGCGTGAGCAGGTTATTGACCTCATGAGTCACCGTACTTTGTACATCCGCAGGAAGATCTCTTTTCAGCTCACCGAGCACCGACTGCCAGTCTGAGGATGCATCACCTAGCGTACCTACAGCTCCGTCGATAGAGTTGGTCACGGTCTGGACTAGGTCATCGACTTGATCTGCGGAGTCACAGGATAGAATAAAAAAGGAGAGTAAGGCAAAGAGGGGGATTGTATATAGGGGTTTCATCTTGGGAGACTTGTAGATAACAGACAGGTTCTGTTGAAGCTAGCAGAAGCCATGTGTAAAGTTTACCATGTATAGATCTGAGAGACTAGATATTTCTTAAGTTAGAAGTATTCCGAATATTTGACAAATAAAAAGCCCAGAGAAAATCTCCAGGCTTGTAGCGTATAGGTTATCTAAAAGGCCTTGAAGGCTGGCCTGAAGTCTGAAATCGTAGTTTCTCTCAATTAATTTCGGCAATGACAGGTCGGGCGCATAAAGCTCTGTGTGCTTTCGAAATAAGGATAAGCGTTTCCGCTTCCTTCTTGCTCCCAGTAAAATGGCGTACGCTCACGCGTGTAGTTGCCAATTTCATTGACTGTTTCGGCATCATAGAGTCGGCCATTGACCATAGTATAGATCACGTGTTCCGACTGCTGGATATTCTCTAGTGGATTCCCATCGATCACAATCAGGTCGGCGAGCTTTCCTTTCTTCAGAGAGCCAATCTCCTCATCCATGCCGATGTACTTGGCGCCCCTGATCGTAGCTGACTTGAGTGCTTCGTGATTGCTCATGCCCCCTTGCTGGAGCATCCATAGCTCCCAGTGTGCACCAAGTCCTTGTAGCTGTCCGTGTGCCCCCAAGCAGATGTCTGTCCCTGCCTCCTGTAGCTTAGTGCAAGACTGCGAGGTCAGGATGTGACCATTGGTGTACTCCTCCTCGGGAATCATGATGCGGTGACGTGAGCGTGAGTCGATGATGCGTCGGGGGGTGAAGGCGAGTAGTCGCTCTTTCTCCCAGACATTGGTTTTTTGGTACCAGTAAAATTCGCCATTGATCCCCCCATAGTTTACGATCAGCGTAGGCGTGTTGGCAGTACCTGTCTGCGACCAAAACTGAATGACATCACTGTAGAGAGGGGCGACGGGTATATTGTGTTCGACAGAGGTGTGACCATCCGCGACCATTGACATATTGTGGTAGAAAAAAGATCCGCCTTCAGGATACACCATGATTTCCAGCTGACGCGCGGCTTCGATGACCCACTGGCGCTGGTTGCGGCGAGGCTGATTGTAGGATTTGACAGAGAATGCGCCGAAGGCTTTGGTACGGCGGAGCGCAGACTTGGCATCTTCCAGATTATTGATGACTGCCTTGAAATCGCCGTCTGCTCCGTATAGGATCGTCCCTGTAGAGTAGATTCGGGGCCCTGTCATCACACCCGCCTTGACCATCTCGGATTGGGTGAAGGTCATCTCTGTATTGGAGGACGGGTCATGCGTAGTCGTGACGCCGTAGGCCAGGTTTGCGTAGTACTGCCAGTGCTTTTGTGGGCTGAGTCCAAAACGGAAAGCTCCCAGGTGAGCATGTACGTCGATGATGCCAGGCATGATCGTTTTGCCATCTACGTTGTAGACTTTGGCCTGCTTGGGTACTTTGACTTTGTCGAATGCGCCCAAGTCCTTGATTTCATTGTCCTCAATCACGATGGTTCCATCTTCTATGACTTCATCCCCTTCCATTGTGATGATGCGAGCATGCGTAAAGGCGATGACTCCTTCGGGCTTGTCCATGGGCACTGTCAGGTCGATCTTCACACCCGTCGTATCCATAGGAGGCAACTTTTCTCCTGCACCATCCAAAAAGGCGAAGCGCTCGGTAAGTTTGTCCGTGTAATATTCATTCCCCAACGTCCAATGAAGCGACTTACTATCTGCTGACCAGTGGAGGTTGATCCCTGCATCTCTAGCGACTTGCGCGACAGGGACTTCCTTCGTGCTAGAGGAGAGGGACATCGCCTTTCCGTGCATAGAGAGAGGGGCAATGTATACTTTGTGTAATTCGATGAAGGCGATCCATTGGTTGTCAGGGCTGGGGACGAAACGGTTGGCATATTTCGAAGTGAAAATGGTATGCTCCTTCTTGCTTTGGAGATCCACGTACTTGAAGGCCTTGCTCAGCGCACCGAAAAGATACCCTCCCGTCTGGTAAAATACCTTGTTTCCATCGGCAGAGAAAACAGGGTATTCACCCGATTTTGAAACCAATTCCATTTCTCCGCTTTCTACCTCCATCATGTAGATGCCGGGCTGCTTGTCAAAGGTGTAGCCTTGGTGGATGTTGCCTGCCTCCTTGCGAAATACGATGTGTTGGCCATCAGGTGAAAAGGAAGGGGTGCGGAATATGCCTTCCTTTTGCGTAAGTTTTTTTGTCGTACCTGTTGTCAGGTCCAGTATCTGGATCGCCCCCATTTTCTCATCATCCCAAGTTACATAGACAATGGATTTGCCATCAGGAGAAAAAGAAGGTTCAAATTCGAAGGCCGTATCATTCGTCAAACGCTGGGATTTACCCTTTCCCATGGGAGCTTTCCAGAGGTGGCCCAGAGCGTTGAAGATGGTATAGCTCTCATCAGGAGAAGTGATCAGTTGACGGAGTACTTTGACCTCCATCTCAGGGGTGTACACCTCCTGTTTGAATTTGACTGTTTCTGCTACTTTGCGCGTGTCGTCGATCTGAAAGGGAATGATCTGCGATGCTTTTGTCGTGACATTTACGCGGTTTAATTTTCCTTTCCCCCAAATCACAATCTCCTCATCCCCTGGCATCCAATCGTAGCCTGTGTAAGGACCAAAGATCGCCCAAGCTTCTTGCTGATCTTTGGATAGCCCATCGAAAATGGGAAACTCCTGACCTGTTTCCAGGTTGTGAACAAATAGCACCGACTTCGTGCGTACGCGACGGACAAAAGCCAATTTTTTCCCATCATTAGAGATTTGTGGACGGCAGGCACCGCCAGGACCTCCCGTGACGACCTCAATATTTCCTGTTTCTGTATTGTATCGCTTGATGACGTAGATCTGGTCGTTGGGGTCTTTGTTGTACTGAAAATATCCTCCTGGATAGACATCTTCGGAGAAGTAGACATACTTCCCATCGGGAGAAACCACAGGCTCATTCACATCTTGCTGGTCGTTTTTGCGCTTGGTGAGTTGGATTCCTTTGCCGCCAGAGATGTGATACATCCAGATTTCTCCTGCACCCAGCGAACGCTGAGAGGTGAAGTGCTTACGCGTCACGAAGTACTGTCCATCAGGCATCCACGCGCCATTATTCAGTAGGCGGAAGGTTTCCTGAGTAATTTGCTTTGCGTCGCTTCCATCGGGTTTCATCACCCAGATGTTGTCCCCGCCTCCTGCATCAGAGGTAAATAGGATGTGCTTCCCGTCGGGACTGAATCGTGGTTGGACTTCCCATGCGAGTCCTGAACGCAGGGCTTTGGGCTTGCCACCTGCGATGGGCATCGTATAAATGTCTCCCAGCATGTCGAAGGCCAGGGTTTTTCCATCAGGACTGACATCTACATTCATCCAAGTACCCTCATCCGTGGAGATGGGGATTTCGGTATAGTTTCCAGGAGGATTGTTGACATCCCATGTGTCTTTCTTTTTGTCCTGTGCAAAGGCAAATAAGATACCCAGCACAGCCAAAGTAGTGAGTGTAAGTCGTTTCATTTCAGTTGTTATTTCAAGCAACTTCTAACTTACGACAAATGGAGGAAAAGGGGAAATAAGAGCCACCATGTTCAAAAACAGAATAGCCCCATCCAAAGATGAGGCTGAAACTACGCACGGGTTAAAAAAAAGATAAATTTTTGGGAGACTGTGAGAACCGAGAACCCTTGCCAGTGCCAACGTATCGTTGGTGCTCCTGCTGTCTCGATCCCTTTAGATTGCATCTGAATCTTATTTTTAGCATCAGATATAAACTGAAGGAGGCTGGTGTGGTCTCGGTGCTCATGTCTCGCTTCTCCTCATCTCCATTAATTATTCTCCTTTGTCACGATAATCGGCTTGATATTCCCTTCGGGAGAGATGAGGAAGTACTCGCGTTGGGTGACGGTTTGTTGAGGTCTAGGTTCGGGTTTTTCTTTGAGGTCAATGCGCATCTTGAGGTTGTAGGTAAACTGGACGACGGGCTCGATGATCTCGGGATTGCGGACGATGTCAAAACCCTTGTAGGCGACAGGACGATAGTACTCGGAAGTTGGAGTTGGGATTGATTTTTTGACAGGTCCGTTATATTGGAGCTGGTTGTCCATGCTGGCTTGAAATGTTTCGTAGCGCTCAGGCGGATAATAGGCAGCCGATGTCTCCGTGATTTCTCGCTTTTTATCTTCAATATCGATACCCAGCTCTTCGTAGTAGGTCAGTTTGCGCTTGACCAATGCCAGCGTTCGTGCCCGCAGGGTATCATAAACAGCTTCCACATCATAGACGACATAGTCGGCTTTGAGCAATTCGTAGACCTCATTCTGGGCACAGATTGTCAGGATACGATCGAAGTCTTCTGCGTTTTTAAAACCGATATGTAAGTTTTTGCGCATTTCAAAGCCTATCGGAACTTCGTTGTAGGTCGTCTTGCTGAAGATCTTTTTGGATGCTTCGAGCTCGAAGGCAGGGAGCAGGGAGATCATGTCTACATAGACGGTTTGGTCACCTGGAAGCGCGCTGATGGCGTCCTTGATTTTGGTGAGGCGCTCATTCATATTTTTATCGGCGTCTTCCACATTTTTGGCGACAGTAGACATCGCGAAGACAGCTACATAGGCATCTGCTTGCACATTAACCATGGCTTTGATGTCGATGTTGAGTGCATCACGCTCCTGGAAAACCGCCTGTGGTGTTTCGACGCGATAGGAATAGGTTCGATTTTGGATCTGACGATTGACCTTGCCATTGATTTGTGCAAAAAGTGGAAGGCTCAAGGCAAAGGCGGCTGCCAGTAGGAATATCTTTTTCATGTTGATGATTTTTGGAGGATAAGGAGGCTTGGGAAAGAAGCACCAAGAATCATAGTTGTATATTCTTGGTGCTTAATGATCAGTATTTTGTGCTCTTGTGAGTAATTGGATCAAAGGTGGGAGACAAATGATGAAGATACGCCTGTTAAATACTCACACTATCCAGTCTCGATTCTCTGTTCTCTACTCCCGACTCCTATTAGTCCTTCTTAAAATTCATTCCTTTCGACTCTCCTTGCTTACGGATTGCCTGAATCATGGCTTGGTCTAGTTGATTCGTAGAAGTGGTTGTTGTTTGCGTTTTCACAAATTCCTCCCGCTTTTTGTAGAGTTCGTTGATCTCTTTCTTGATTTCTGCACGCTCCTCCGCCTTTTCTTCTACATATTCCTTGAGTTCTGCTTCATTCAATGCTTGCAAGGTATCAGGCAAAGTTTCGGAGTCGATTTTCTTCATGTCAAAATCATCGTCTTCGGCGGCGTCTACCAAGTCCCAGTTTTTATTTTTGTAAGCTGAAGAAACCTTGGATTTGCCGCGCTTGACGATATTTCCCACCCCAAATGATTCTGCATTGGAATCCTGTATTTCCTGACGCTGCTTCAACTCTTTTCCTTGTGAACCATAATAAATATAGGTGTCATTCAGACGGGAGTTGTATTCGCTGATCTGGGCATCATAAGGTGTCGTTACATGTGTCACACGCTGGTTGTGGTCGATGTTCATATACTCGCCTTTGCCGAGTGTCGCGCCATGTGCCCAACCTGTATTGAGTCCTTCTTGTGCATTGCCACAGAAGATCGTGTTCACCAAAATGCCTCTTTCATTGGCGTTACCTGTACTTTGGGCATAGCCTACAGGGCCTTGTCCAAAGGATTCATTTCCTGCAATAAAGATCATGCGTAGATCCTGTGGATTACTGGTCCATTCCAAGTCGGTCACTGCTTTTTGAATGACCATGCCGCAATATTCGTCTCCCCCTGAAGTAGTCAGAGCAAACAATTCCTGTGAGATCAGATCCAGGTTCGTCGTCAAGGGAACTACTCGCTTTGTATACCCTGTATGCGATCCTAGATGTGGAGCTCCATAAATGTAGAGGGCAATCTCTAGTGAGGTGGGTTTGCTTCCAATGCGTGCTTCTGCCAGCTCATTGACGATGTCCCAAAGTTTTCCCTTGGCTTGGTCTATGAGCCCGCTCATGCTGCCACTGATATCCAGAAGGAGAGCGACCTGAATATGCGCTGTGGCATCTGTGGTGGGAGCGGGTGTAGGCGTGGGAGAAACAGGTTGTGCTATAGGTTGAGAGGGATGAGGGGAGGCGTAGACACGGCTCCAGAAATTGATGCTCAAAAACAAACTTCCCAAAACGAGAGGAAAGAGGGCCAGCATAAATATTTCGTTTTTCTTCATGATTTTTCAGTGAATAGGTTGAACAATGGCCAAAAGGTGGTAGGAAAAAAGTTGGAAAAAAATAGCCAATACACGGCGGAGAATGCTCACCGGGTGAATGTGCCTTTTGACTGGGTGAATGCGTCAGCGAGGATAGAGGAAAACAGAAGGGGAATGGCAGGTCGTTTTACTTTTTGCTTTTGCCTCCGTATGTTATGAGTGTGAAGACGATTTTGATACATATCATGCTACTTCTGATGGGGACTTTCCTATGGGCACAATCTGCCAAAGAGGAAGACAAAAAGAGGAAGACAGATGATTTTGGTTATGGGGAACAACAACCTGTAAACAAGACAGACTACTTGAATTTTGCCATTGATGCTACGGAAAGTAATCCTGAGCAAGCCCTGGATTGGATCAGTAGTTTTTTCTCAGCTTCGAATGAGAATGATCCTGTCTCCGACCAACAGGCATATTTTCAGTTGGGGAAAATCTATCTCAAGCTAGAGCGCTATGGTTCGGCGGCAGATGCCTTCGAGCAAGCAGAAGGATACTATGACTTGATTCCCACGGGAGAGGCAAAGGCCAAATCGTCCAAAAGAAAAGGAAGGGTACGCAAGAAAGTAGTCCTACCTGCAGTAGATCGTATGCTGTTAGCAGAGCAGCTAGGGGTGGCGCATATGAAGGCAGGGGATGCGGAACAAGGAAAAAGATGGCTCAACAACTTTCTTTCACTTGCAGAGACCCGAAAAGATGTCCAGGCGCAGATCCGTGCCTTGAACTTGCTAGGAGATTTTTGGACAGAACAGCAAGACTTACTACAGGCAGAATCCTTTTACCAAAGAGCTGTCGATCTCAGTGCCCCCCTGCCGACACGCAATTCTTATGTCAATTCGCTAGACAATCTCTCGCGCAACAATCGCTACAACCAACAACCCCAGCAAGCCCGTCAAAATATCGGACTGGCTGTAGAAGCCGCTGAAGAGGCAGGAGACGATGAGCTGCTAGATCAATCCTACCAAGGACTGACCGATTACTATGTAGAAGAAAATCAGTTGGACTCGGCTATTTATGCTGCCAATAAATCTTTAGAGAGTAAGCGTAAGAAAGGAGACCGGGAAGGTGAAGCCAGGCAGAGTAATAAAATTTCGGAGATTCTCATAGAGTCGGATAGTACCAATACAGCCATTGACATCCTGAATAAAAGCCTGGATATCGCACAAGAATTGGGGGAAATAGACGTAGAGGCAGAAACGCATGAACTGCTAGCGACAGGCTATGAGAAGCAGGGGAATGTAGATCAGGCCTTGTTTCACTATAAGCAGGCACGTGTCCTACAAGATACCTTGGCGGTGATCCGTGAGAAAACTTTCAAGCGCAAGCTCTCGCAGAGCGATCAGATCGCGCGTAAGGATCGGCAGATTGCGGCCCTCCTCAAAGAGCAGGAACTGCGGGAGACGCAGATTGAGATCATGACAGAGAAGCAAGACGTGCAAAGACGGGTCTTGTGGATACTGGGCTTGGTGCTAGGGCTGGTTTCCGTTTCGGCTTTCCTGGTGGTGCGATCCAATCGCGCGCGTCGCAAAGCCAATCAGCTGCTCGCGCTCAAGTCCCTGCGAAGCCAGATGAATCCCCATTTCATCTTCAACTCCCTCAATTCCATCAATGGCTTCATCGCTACCCATGACGATCGCGCCGCCAATAAATACCTTTCAGATTTCTCCCGCCTGATGCGAACCGTATTGGAGCATTCACAGCAGGACTTTGTGCCATTGGGGACGGAGCTGGAAGTTCTGAAACTCTACATGAAATTGGAGCATTTCCGCTTTGGAGATAAGTTTGACTACGAACTGGTGGTAGATCCAGAACTCAATCAGGAGCAGATCATCATTCCTCCCATGTTGGTACAGCCCTATATCGAGAATGCGATCTGGCATGGGCTGAGATATAAAAAAGAGAAAGGAAAGCTCTCCGTGAGCATTGTGGAGGTAGGACAGAAAATCCTCATTCAGATCGAAGACAATGGGATCGGTCGCAAGAAATCTGCCGAACTCAAAACGCGCAATCAAAAGACGCATCAGTCTACAGGCTTGAAAAATACCGATCAGCGGGTCGCCATCATCAACGATGTATACAAGGCCTATCTTTCTGTGGAAATTGAAGATGTAGAACCCAATCAAGAAGATACAGGTACACGTGTGTCCATCACCATGCCTACCAAAATCCATCAAGTATGAATACCTCCTTACGCGCCATATTAATTGATGATGAGTCTACCAGCCGTAGCACGCTGCGCACGTATTTGGAGCGCTACTGTCCTGACGTCGAGATCGTAGCCGAAGGCGATGGAGTGGAAGCGGGACTCGCCGCTATTCGGAAGCACCAGCCAGATCTGATTTTTCTCGATGTAGAGATGCCATATGGCAATGCTTTTGATCTATTGGAGCAAGTAGAGAACATTACGTTCGAGACGATTTTTGTCACAGCTTATTCGCAGTACGCCCTCAAAGCCCTTAACCTCAGTGCGGCTTATTATCTCCTCAAACCTGTAGATGTAGACGAGCTAGTAGAGGCCGTGGGTAAGGTTAAGGAAAACATGCAGAAGAACCAGCAGGCTTTTCACACGCGGATCCTAGTCGAAAATCTCAAGACGATCCAGCAGCAAGCCCGTAAAGTAGTTTTGCCTGTGATGGAGGGATTCGAAGTTGTCAAGGTAAAGGAAATCATGCGCTGCCAGGCCAATGGAAACTTCACCGACATTTATTTACAGGAGGGAAAAAAGAAAATGATCTGCCGCCCGCTCAAGCATTTTGAAGAGATGTTGACCGAAGCAGGCTTTATGCGCATCCACCGTGCCCACCTCATCAACCTCGAATATGTGATGGGATACATCCGAGGGAAGGCAGGACAAGTCAGGATGGAAGATGGGACAGAGCTACAGGTTTCGGCTTCTTACAAGAAGGAATTGATGGCGCATTTTGATCAGAAGTGAGAGCGCTAATAATAGAGATCCTTCCTTACTCTCCCCTTCTAAACAAGTACTTCAAAGAATCCACGCGATCATTTTCATTCAACCTTTGTAAAATTTCCTGTGAGAGGGGATCATTCGGATCCAGGGCTAAGAATGCCGCACTGTGCTGTTTTGCCTGATCATATCTTGCTGCCTCCAGTGCTGTATGCATCGCAATCTTCAGCGCACGATCGGGCGCAGGATATCCTTTTTCCAATAATCTTAACGCTTGATTGTGTGCTTGTTCATATTTCCCCAAGACAAAATATACCTCCATCAACTGCAATAGATAGGGTGAGTCTAGGGTTTGATAAGAATCCGAGGCTTCAAAATAGGGTAGCGCATTTTCAGGATTCCTTTGTGCTTGGAAATAGGTAACGCCCTGGTCCAATAAAAGCTCGGCATATTGTCTGTCATTTCCCTTGAGCGCGTAGGGCTTTAGCTCTTCCAGGATTCCTTCTTTTCTCCTTAAGTATTCCTCTACAGGCTCCTCTCGAATCACGAGCGAATACAAAATATATCTCGCCGATTGTGCCCAATATGTTCGATTGATGTGCATGCCCACATTTGTCAAGCGATTGGCATGGCTCTGTTTTTCTGCATTCACAAGGAGCATGGGGAGGAGGAGCAAGGCAAGACTGACGGCAGAGAAAAGAGATATAAATATTGGTTGAATTTCTTCCATTTGCCTCAACATACTCAGTACCCAGATGAAGAGGACAGGACACAAGAAGCAGAAGACATCCCAATCCATGGGCATCGAGAGCAGCGGATTGATCATGAACAAGATAGAGGCCATGATGAGAACTGACAAGAGGGTGATTATCATCTCAGGTCGATCCCAATCGAGTTGTTTTCGGTATTGTCCGAGTACTGTGCCGAGTATCAAGAGACCTACAGGAGAAATCATCAACCATATGTTGAGGTAGTCCTGTATATGGCTCCAACTGAGGAGATTGTATCGGTCTAGTGGAGGATCAGGAGAGAATAAAGGTAAAAACAATCGGTCTATGTCTTCGAAGTCCAGCATTTCTCTTGAGTCTACATGGTCTTCAAATACAAAGAAATATCCGATCAATCCCATAACGATCATTGGGAGATACACCCACAATAACATTCCTCTAAAGGAGAAAATCTGCTGAGCGAGGGCTTTGTTTTTGCCCCAGTGATAGAGGAAAACGAGTGCCAGAATGGGCAATAAGAGAATACCAAAGTTGTGGAGTTTGAGGATAAGCCATCCAAGGGGAAGAAGACTCCACAGATAGCCTGAGTGGGAAGTTTGGATATAGCGCATCAAGAGCATCAGCCACCACCCCAGGATCGGGAGTACGAGTCCGTAGGATTCTGCATGTCCCATGAATAGTTGCATCATCGCGAGCGAAATCCCCATGATGAAAGCCAGCCATCGCATGTGTGGCGTTTTCAGGAATTTGGGGACAAACCACCAGAGCATACCTACCCAAAAAGCACCTCCTAATGCCACCAGTATATGATAGTTTTCTTGGACGGTGCCTCCTCGGTAGTAGGCTAGCACACCTACTATGTCAAAGATGAAGTCTCTTCCTGCGCCTAACTTTACATTCAAACTAAATAGACTACTCCAAAAGGCCGAAGGGAAGGAACTAACCGTTGCATCGAGGGCTTCCGTACGCGTAAATACATTGCCATAATTGTCATCGATAATGGGGATTAGGTGACAGATTCCCCACATCACTCCAGCCCATATCAAACTCAACCACTTAATATCCCAGATACGACTACCACCTGAGTAGGTCCCTTGCTCGAAGTATCCATATAGTTGGAGTGTAAGAACGATCCCTATGAAAATGAGCATCTCTCCACGACTGACAAATGCCAGATAATGAATTCCCCACCATGTATCTGGAAAGAAGGCAGCAAGAACAAATATCGAACTGATCCCTAATCCTATGATGATTGGTAGTGATTTTGAGGGAGCATGAGGGGCTTTCTGAGGCATAATGCCAATTTAAATAAGCCTTTCCATTTTTTCTATTAGGAAAACAATAAGACCATGTTTATAAAGATGAAAATTTAGCTCAAAAGCAGAGGTTTTACATTCTGAAAGCACAAACTTTTCACAGGTTTTCAGTCTCAAATAGAGGCCAAGACTGACAGAAATCATCCCATTCCCTGAGAATCTCCAGATGTTTAGGTATCCCTCCTCGCTACCTTTCGCCTGCGATTGGAATCATTCAACACTCTCTCTATGCCAGTAAACATAGCCCCAACAGCTTTTGTATCAGCCGCAGAAGCTGTTTCTCATGTAGCCTCTCATGATCGTGTGTTCGTCCACGGAGTTGGTATGACACCACACAGCTTGATTCAGGCCCTTTGTGCACGCCACGAAAGTCTTGAAAATGTAGAAATCATCCATTTGCATACCGAAGGAGATGCACCTTATGTGCAGGAACCCTATGACCATGCATTTCATGTGAATGCCCTCTTTGTCGGAGCCAATATTCGTCGCTCTATCCCTGAAGGACATGCAGATTATATCCCTGTTTTTTTGAGTGAGATGCCCGCGCTCTTTAGAAAGGGGGGATTGCCACTGGATGTAGCCTTGATTCAGGTCTCGCCGCCAGATATGCATGGATACTGTACGCTGGGTGCTTCTTTAGACATTGCACGTGCAGCTGTAGCATCTGCTCAGTTGGTCATTGCACAGATTAATCCCCAAGTGCCACGGAGCCACGGCGATAGTTTGGTGCATATGAGTCAGATCGATTTTGCCGTGGAGGTCAATGTACCTATGCCTGTCCTGAATCCCCGCCCGATCAGTCCAGTCGAACAAAAAATTGGGATGCTAATTGCATCGATGGTAGAGGATGGAGCTACATTGCAAATGGGGATCGGTGGAATTCCTGATGCGGTGCTGAGTCAATTGGGAGGACATAAGAGACTCGGAGTCCATACCGAGATGTTTGCAGATGGTCTGATCGACCTGGTCCAGAAAGGGGTGATCACAGGTGAGGACAAGCGCGTACTTCCTGGACGCATTGTCGCCTCTTTCGCAATGGGAAGCCAGCGCGTATATGATTTTATCGATGACAATCCGGTTATCTGTATGAAGGAAGCCTCGTTTACGAACGATACGCACATCATTCGAAAGAATCCCAAAGTGACGGCCATCAATAGT
Organism: Bacteroidota bacterium; assembly: GCA_039820545.1. Lineage (GTDB taxonomy): Bacteria > Bacteroidota > Bacteroidia > J057 > J057 > JALEFZ01. Next base: position 16,554 of record JBCBPW010000015.1, read on the forward strand.
GCTATCGAGATCGACCTGACGGGACAAGTTTGTGCAGACTCCATCGGCACGATGCAATACTCAGGTGTAGGGGGACAAATGGATTTCATCCGTGGCGCAGCCTTATCTGAGGGAGGGAAGCCGATCATTGCCTTGCCATCTATCACACGCAAAGGGCTTTCTAAGATCGTACCTACTTTGCAGACAGGGGCTAGTGTGACGACGACACGTGCCCACGTACATTATGTGGTGACGGAGCATGGGGTGGCTTACTTGTATGGGAAAAATTTGCGTCAGCGGGCGAAAGCCTTGATCAATATTGCGCATCCTGACCATAGGGAAGCCTTGAGTCGAGCGGCTTACGCACGCTATGGAAAGTTGGATTAGAGATTGGATCCTGCTTGTGAGATGCAGGCTTTGCCTGAAAAGCGGATCGCCGATTTTACGTACCCTTCCAAAAACAATCGAGTAGGGTAAACCCTCTTTTACCTGCTGTGCACAAGACTGGCCCCCGTCAGTTTGTAACTGAAGCTTCTTATATGCTCTAGATACAAACTGGGGGAGGCAGAGTTCCCCCTTTTTATTTGTGTAGGGACTTATTTGCGGAATGGGTGCTCAATTCTATTTGCCTATCTTCTGAATTATGCTAATTTTCTTATCTTTCGGATAAAATAGATAGGAAAATAATGGAAGGGATCTGGATATTGCTAGCGAGTTTAGGGGGAATGCTGTTGGGGGCGGGCCTATCATATATGTGGATGCAGGGGAAATGGCAGCTTTTAGCACGAGAAAATACCCGTCTACAGACGATAAACGATACGTTGAATCAGCAGATAGAGAAAAAGGAAGCGGATTTACGTGAAGCCAAAGTCGCCCAAATAGATTACCAGTCCAAGGTGTTGGATCTCACCAAGGAAATTAGCCGGTTGGAGGAGTCGCATTCCCTGCTTCAGCAGCAGATGAAGGAGAAGGAAGGAGAAATGGGAAAGTTACAGATCCAGTTTCGGGCAGATTTTGAAAGTTTGGCGCAGCGTATCTTAGAGAAAAATACCCAGAAACTCAGTTCGGACAATCAGTTTCAACTCCATCACTTGCTCCAGCCCCTCAAAGAGCGCCTCTCTGCTTTCGAACAAAAGGTCGAACACACCTATCAGCAGGAAGCTCGGGAGCGTTTTAACCTCAAGCGGGAGATTGAAAAACTCGCTAGCCTCAACTTGCAGATGGGCGAGGAAGCCCGCAACCTGACCCGCGCCCTCAAGGGCGACACGAAGCTCCAGGGCAACTGGGGTGAACTCGTGCTCGAACGCATACTAGAGCAGAGTGGTCTCCGATCTGAGCAGGAGTACATCGTGCAGGGCAAGGGCCTCAATCTGAAGAACGAAAACGGGCAGCGTCTTCGTCCCGATGTCATCATTTGCCTACCTGACAAGAAGCACCTCATTATCGACTCTAAAGTCTCGCTGGTAGCCTATGAGCGTTACCTACAGGCAGAGTCTGACGGCCAGCAGGACAAGCAATTGCAGACACATCTACAGTCTGTGATGACGCACATCGACCAGTTGAGCCAAAAGCACTACAGCAACCTAGCAGGCTTGGATACGCCCGACTTCGTCTTGTTGTTCATGCCGCTGGAGCCAGCCTTTAGTTTGGCTTTGCAAGCCAAGGCTGACCTCTTTACCTATGCTTGGGACAAGCGGATTGTGCTGGTGAGTCCCACGACTTTGTTGGCGACGCTCCGGACTGTGGCTTCGCTTTGGAAGCTAGAGCAGCAGAATACACATGCATTGGAGATTGCACGACAAGGCGGCGCATTGTATGACAAGTTTGTGGGTTTTGTAGAGGAAATGGATAAGGTGGGAACCAACCTCGATAGAGCGACTAGAAGTTATGCCGATGCCATGCTCAAACTCCGAGATGGGCAAGGAAGTCTGGCTAGTCGTGCGGAGAAATTACGCGCCTTGGGAATTAAGAATCGCAAGAAATTAGAGTAGAAAAATTAAAACCTTGGTTCTAGTTTACTCGTCTAAACTCTTAAGCATAATAAAACATGAAACAAAACCTCTTTCTTTCCCAAGACCATTTTTCCGCATTTTATCTTAATGATGGAAAGTTTTTTTCAGTCAAAGAGAGGGTTCTCCTTTTTTAGACTTTCTCAATCTTAATAGACCATTCTACTTATTCGTTTTTATCTGTATTTCAGGTTGTATCTGAACATACTGGGACAATCATTTCTCAAGCCTAACAGACATGAAGCAAGTATTACTCTACCTTCTTTTGGGAGGAGTTATTTATTCGAGTTATGCACAGACAGTGACCATTGTAGCCTCCGATACCTTCCCTTGCATCGGAGACAGTGTGACTTTTACCCTTGATATTCAAGGAGGAACTCCGACAAGCATCATCTGGGAAACTCCGACGATTTTTAGTCAAGCAGGTAGTCCGATAGAATCGTTTTTAATCGATCCACTCATAGGAGGCGAATACGATTATGAGGCAGAGGTTACTTTTCCTGGTCAAGTCATCACAGCGAGTGTGAAACTTTATATAGGCCCATTTTTTAATGATATGGTAGAAGTCGCCATGGTAGAGGATAGGGGTGATCCCATAGATTGCGAATTGGATATTATTGGAGCTATTGTGGGAGGAAGTCATTTAAATTTCTTCAATTTCCCTCCTATGAATGTGGACTATGAGCTGTACGATTCCAATGATAGCCTGGTTTTTACAGATGCTAAAATCATCACGGAATATGGCGGTATGGGCGAACAAGCCAAGTTGTCTGTCGGTCAAATAAATGAAGACATATTTCCTGGAAACTATAAACTGCTCGCGCTTAGTTACTACAATTCTACTTGTCCTTCTGTTGATTCCTCTGAGGTAGTGATTCCAGGCAAGTCCACAATTTCTACATCCTCTTTGGCTCCTTCCTGTACAAACTTAGGAGAGATTACAGTAGACGTTCAAGCAGGGTTTGGCTCTAAGGAAATGTTTACGATTAGTCTAACAAATGATATCACCTTTGCAAATGAAACCGTAAATCTGTTAGGGAGTAGTGTATCTTACACCTTTACAAATTTAGATCCTGGGATATACAGCATCATTGTAGAGGATGAAACCTTTAAGAATCCAAATACTATTTTTACGGGTTGTAATACCTTTTACACGGTTACGCTCTTATCTTCGGCTCTTGAGTTCGATGCTAGTGTTTCAGCAGGTGGGTGTCCAGGAGACTCTGTAGGGAGTATTGATCTTACAGTAAGCAGCTCTACAGGGCCCGTTTCTTTCGATTGGAGTACGGGAGATACCACAGAGGACATCAGCCATCTTGTACCTGGCATGTATACGGTGACTGTTTCAGACTCTTCGGGTTGTATCGTCCAAGACTCTTTCGTAGTAGATACAGCTGCAAATTGCCCCACGAATAATGACATTTCTTTGCGATCGCTCATACATATTTTTCCCAATCCTACGACAAATATCCTCCAGGTCGAGAGCGAAAATCTCACCATCCAGCAGATCCAGCTATTTGATCTGAGGGGACGGATGCTCATGGAGAAACGAGAACAAACCGACATACTAGATTTACACGGTCTCAGTCAAGGAATCTACATACTGGAAGTCCAGACAGATCAGGGGATCTTGACAGAAAAAATCATTAAGCAGTAGTCGTACGAGTAGAAAGAACATAGACCCAATCCAGCTTGTAACCTATGAATACAGGCTGGATTTTCGTTTGAAAACTCCTATTTATATACCTCCAAGCAAGACGTGCTGCATTTTTTAAGAAAATTTCTTCAGAAATCTATCTCTATCTACGACTATCGAGTATTGCCTCCCATAACTAACCATTTCCGATCTCAAACCATTATTCACGACACATGAAATACGTTATTTGGATTCTTATCTTTTGGCTAAGTTCATGCGCTTTAGTCTATGGCCAAACAATTACACTTACTGCAAATGAACGATTCCCATGCTTTGTGAATGGAATTGCCACTGTCCAGATGAATGTCAGTGTTACAGGTGGAACTCCTGTCTCCATTGTCTGGGAAAGTGATGGCGGAGCTCCCTCCTCTGCGCCTGGGCTCTTGACGGATACCGCTTTTATCTATCTTGCTTCTACGTATTCATTTACTGTGGCACAGCCAAGGGTAACGGTAGATTTTGGTGGAGGAAATGTGATCAGTGAGACGCTTAGGATTGTTTTTCAGCCAACCTATATTGACATTAGCCTCAATGGAGACTTTGTGATTGAAGATCCCTGTTCTTTTGCAGCTTATGTACGTTTCTCGGGTGATTTTGGTCCCTCCAACTCGGGCATGCTAGGAGATGTAGACTACCAATACAGCATGACAGGTCCCAATGGGCTTATTGGGACAAAGACAGGAACTGAAAATCTTTCGTTCAATGGATTTTCCTTCACAGATTTCACCATTCTTTCGGGGCCATTGGCTACAGGCTGGTACTACTTGGATCTCATGCTGAGTAAAAATGCAGCTTGCCCTGCCATGGTACGAGATTCTGTATTCGTAGAGGGGCTTCCCAGTTTGGTATCCATCACATCACTAGGAGGCAGTTGCGATCCCGCACTAACTGATGTGGAGGTCACAGTGAAAGGAGGTCTTCCCCCGTATCAGCTCATCTATCCCACACTTACAGGTAGTAATTCTTTCTCTACCTCTGATACTGTCTTCATCCTCTCAGATGTAAAAACGGGTTCAGAGGTATTCACGCTGGAGGATAGTAGAGGGTTTGAATGTACGGAGACAGATATATTTTTTATTGAGTCTCCTGTACCTCTAAGTCTAGACGCAATGGTCACGGACGTAGTTTGCAGCGATGATAGCGTGGGAGGTATAGATATCACAGTTTCTAATGCAGTAGGTCCAGTTACTTTTCAATGGTCTACAGGTGAGATGACAGAGGATTTGAGCAATCTTATAGCAGGAACTTACAAGCTCACGGCTATAGACTCCTTGGGCTGTACAGTTGTGGATTCATTTGTGGTAGATACGGCAGTAAACTGTCCTACTTCAAGCAATGAATTCCTGCAGTCTTTAGTTAATGTTTTCCCCAATCCGAGTACAGGTATTTTCCAGATTTTTCAAAAAAATGTACAAATTCGTTCCATCCATGTACACAATCTTTTGGGGCAACGAATGAAAGAAAATATGCAATGGAGTCAAGGGAAAATAGATTTATCTGATCTGGATTCTGGTATCTATTTCCTTGAAATAGATACTAGTGAGGGTATTGTCCAAAAGAAAATCCTCAAGAAATAGCTTTTAATAGATACCGAGTTTTTATCATGAAAGGCTAGCTCCTGATTCGAGCTAGCCTTTATTTTTTCATTTTTTTTGAAAGTTTCCCAACTTTCTCTAATCCCTCTCTCGTGTATAGCGCTGAAGAGACTCTTTACACCATTGATCATACTTAACTTTTCAAATACAATGAAGCGACATATACTTTGGATTCTTGTCGGCCTACTGTCTGTAGGTTTCTGGAATCAGGCACAAGCCCAACAAACCGTCACCCTCGCAGCATCTTCTACCGCTGTATGTCCAGGTGACATGGTGACCATTACGGCTACGGCATCGGGTACACCCATTTCGTACCAATGGTCCCTCAACGGTACAAACCTTGCGACGCCTCCCACGCCTAATGTACTGGATTATACATTTACCCCTAATGTATCAGGTCAACAATGGTTCTCTTTAGTGGTAAACTATGGAGGAGGGGTGACAGTGACTCAAAATATCTGGATCTTTGTAGGCGCACCACAAATATTTTTTGTACAACCCAACAATCAGCAAAACTGTGGACCTGGAAACTATGACTTCTTTGTCTTCCTGGATTCTCTCCCCAATGGTGTCATCCCCACCATCGACTGGAGCATCGTAGGACCTATAGGCACAACTACAGCTTCTGGCCAAAATCCCACCATCAACCTGACAGATGTAGGAACTTACGTGATGACACTTACTGCATTTGCTGATCCAAACTGTAGCAGTACGTTCACTTACAACTACACCGTTACCCAGCCCATCACGCTCAACGCTACGGTAACTAATCCTTCGTGTGGCTTGAATGATGGCTCCATTGACCTCAGCCCTGTAGGCGGTGGTACAGGATTTTATATTTACCAGTGGAGTAATGGATTTTTCTCATCTAGTATCACAGGCCTGAGCCCTGGTACCTACTCCGTCACAGTAAGCGATTCAGGTCAATGCGAGGTTATAGATACATTTACGCTCGTTCCTACAGGCTCACTTGATTATTCGATTTCTTCTACTGATGTAAGTTGTTTAGCAGACAGCACAGGTTCTATCGACATTACACCCATCGACAGTGCAGGAAATATCACCTACTTGTGGAGCACAGGTGCTACCACACAGGATCTGAACAATATTCCTGGAGGGGTCTATACGGTGACTATCAGTGATGGCGTATGCTCCTATGATGAAACCATCATCATCAACTCTTCTGTCTTAGACTTGACCTTCAGTACGACAGATGCCGCATGTGATGGCACAGGAGGAAGCGCGTCGGTGAGTGTGACAGGAGGTACAGGGCCTTACACCTATGCGTGGTCCAATGGCGGCACGACCCAAACGATTTCCAATGTAGACGCAGGAGGATACTCTGTCATCGTAACAGATAGTACAGGATGTGGCGACATCGCTGTAGGGCTCGTCGAAGTAGAAGATTCGTGTACGTACACGATCTCAGGTCAAGTCTACTATGACGACAATCAAAACTGTCAATTCGATGGGCAGGACTTCCCCTTGCAAGGATGGGTATTTGTTGACGGACAATATGCGGTATATACAGATCCCAATGGCGACTACCAAGCTGAGGTAGCCTCAGGCCAGCACGTAGTATCCTATGTTCAGCCATTCAATAACTGGTATTCGATCCTGTGTCCAAGTGTACAGAGTCACGTAATCAATGTCGGTACACAAAATATTCCTGATCTAGATTTCTCTATCATTCCAGATACGATCCTGCGCGATCTCGAGATTGTGATCTTCTCTTCTGTGATTCGACCAGGATTCCCCCATTATTACTACATCTATGCCTACAATAACGGGACTGTACCGATGAATGCTGTCGTGACATTTACACATGATGCACTCGTCAACTATGTAGGAAGTACACCTACCGCAGTGAACTATGATGCCACTACGCGTACAGCCGTTTGGAACATCAGCAACTTGCTGCCCAACTCAAGCCAAGGCTTTGTGGTAGATGCTACCTTGCCTTCTAGTGTACCCATTGGAACGCCTATCACCTATGGAGGAGAAGTAGCACCCATCACAAACGATGCTACGCCTAGTGACAATATCTTCTCAGGTGTAAAAGCCGTTGTAGGATCATATGATCCCAATGATAAGCAGGTAGCTCCCACAGGAGAGGGTACAGATGGTCTGATCCGCGAGTCTGAGACAAAACTGACCTACACCGTACGTTTCCAGAACACTGGAAACTATCCTGCTACCTTTGTCATCATCCGTGATACCATCGATCAGAATATCTTGCTCCGCTCTATCAAACCCGTAGGTGCAAGTCATGATTATACCATGACGATGGACGAAGCGAATCGCTCAGTAGAGATCACTTTCGCCAACATCCAGTTGCCAGATTCTGCTTCTGATCCTGAAGGTAGCCAAGGTTACATCATCTTCAATGCACAGCTAGAGCCTGGATTGGCAGTAGGAACAGAAATCGAGAATACAGCGTTCATCTACTTTGATTTCAACGCACCGATTGTGACCAATACTGTCAAGAATACCATCTTCCGTCCAGTCTCTGTTGACTTTGAGTTGGATACTGAGATTCAGTTGTATCCTAATCCAAACACAGGCTTCTTCACCTTGAAGTCTAAGACGGACCTCATGGAGCGCGTCGTGGTGTATGATGTCATGGGTAAAGAGGTTCAGCGTCTACAGACAAACGCCAAGGAAGCCATGGTAGACCTTACGCAAGTAGCAGGGGGTATGTACTGGGTGGAAATTCAGACGGCTAACAACCGATTCTTGCACAAGGTGATGATTGAGAAATAAGCGGATGGATTTCAGGCTGAACGTAGGGGCAATCAACAGATAATTTTCTCCTTGCCTGACTTCTTTTATCCAAGTGCTGAAAAAGTAAAGGGACCGATCCTAGCGTCGGTCCCTTTACTTTTTAGCTTTTTTTCACTATTAAGCCTCTACTTGTGGCCTAAGCGTGTAGCGTTCTGCTAGCTTTCCAAAGGCAGCAAGCTGTTCTTCCTTCCAATGCATATCTTGTTGGAGCTCCTCTGCCATAATGGATGCGACCTGTGGAGCCATCGCAATCGCTGCTTCTGCATCCAAGAAGAGAATGCGAATCCTTCTTGCCAAAAAGTCTTCGACTGTCCTTGCCATTTCATGATGTACAGCCCATACGACTTGGGCATGAGTATAGTCATATGAAGGATGGAGTTTTTCACCTAAAGCAGGATCTTCTTTTATCAGGGTAAGTATTTTCTCTTCCTCTGTCCCGTACACATACATATGATTAGAAAGGTCGGGATGGGGTTTATAACCATAGAGGTGAACTTCGGCTGACTGGCTCGGCTGTTGGGGTAGTGGGGCTACTTGGATGGCTTTGTCTACGGTATCTTCGCCCATTTTCCTGAATGTCGTCCACTTTCCTCCTGTTATGGTGATCAACTTACTGGGGGAGACGATGATTTTATGACTACGAGAGATCTCTTTTGTGCTTTTGCCTTCTTCTTGTGGTGCTGCCAATGGACGGAGCGCGGCAAAAGTAGCCAGCACATCCTTTCGGGTAGGCTTTTTGGCCATATTGGCTTGGGCGGTTTCTAGGATAAAATCAATCTCTTCCTCTAGCGCGCGTGGCTCCATCTCTGGTTTTTCGCGTACGGTATCAGTAGTTCCTATGACGATTTTGTCATGCCAAGGGACACAAAATAAGACCCTTCCATCCGAAGTTTTGGGAATCATGATGCCATGCGTGCCTGGGAGAAAGGATTTGTCAAGTACCAAGTGGATACCCTGACTTGGGCGAATCATCGTCTTGGCTTTGGGCTGATCCATTTTGAGGAGGTCGTCTGCAAATACACCTGTTGCGTTGATGACGGCCTTTCCCTGAACTTGATACATCGTACCTGTCTCCACATCTTCTGCCTGTACACCTGTGATCCGCCCTTCTGGATCTTTGTTCAATCCTGTGACACGGACATGATTCAGGATGGTCCCTCCTTTCGCAGCTACGGTCTGAGCCACCGTCAGCGCGAGCCTTGCATCGTCAAATTGTCCATCTTGATAGACTACGCCTCCCTTGAGTCCCTCAGGATTGACGGTAGGGATCGCTTCCAGCGTCTTTTCGCGATTGATAAACTTAGATCTACCCAGGCTCAGCCTGCCTGCCATCCAATCGTAGAGGGAAAGCCCGATGGTATACTGAAGCAGGTCAAATGTGGTATAGATGGGGATGACGAAAGATTGATTGTTGGTCAAATGAGGCGCATTTTTGAGAAGAAGCCCTCTTTCTTTCAGTGCTTCTAACACTAGCCATACATCTCCCTGCGCAAGGTAGCGTACACCACCGTGGACCATTTTGGTACTACGGCTAGAAGTTCCCTTGGCAAAATCTGCTTGCTCCAGCAACAGCACTTGGTAGCCTCTGGATACGGCATCTAGGGCTACACCTAGTCCTGTAGACCCGCCACCCACAATGACGAGGTCCCAAATCTTTTGATTATCAGAAAGTTGAGTCAACGCTTGCGCTCGGTCTAACATATCTATTCTTTCTTTTTGGTAAATGTTTTTCTTTTTATACGTAAGATTCACACAAAGATAACAAGAAATCGAAACTTTTTTATTCAAAAAGAAAGAAATCGAAACTTTTTGTTTTCTTATTATTGCCTTAATATTGAAAAAAGGAACACTTAGAAAGTATGACTATAGCGGAGCGACATGCATATATATTGAATCAGCTCAATGAAAAGGGGTATGTACGCGTAGCAGACTTGGCAGACGCGCTTTCGGTTTCGCTTGTTACGATACGAAAGGATTTGAAAATACTGGAGTCTCGTCAGTTGCTTTTTCGTTCACATGGAAGTGCCAGTATTCGGAAATCCTATGCGAATGAGCGTCCGGTAGAGGAGAAGGAAACGATTCACGCACTTGAAAAACAGCGAATCGGTCAGAAAGCGGTGGAGTTGTTGCAAGCCAATGAGGCCATTATCATCGGTTCAGGTACGACGGCACTGGCCTTTGCACGAGGGATTCCGAACGAGCTTCCCTTGATTGTGCTGACAGGAGCGATGAATGTTTCTCTGGCTTTGATGGAAAAGGAAAAAGTGGAACTCATGCAACTAGGAGGGATCGTGCGAAAGAGTGCGACCTCTGTGGTAGGACCCTTTGCAGAGGAGATGTTACAACATTTTGCATGTACCCAGCTTTTCCTCGGGGTAGATGGGATCAGCTTGGATTATGGCTTGACAACTTCTAGCCTGCTAGAAGCACATCTTAACCAACGCATGATCCAAGCTGTAGAGAAGACCATTGTGCTGTGCGATTCTTCGAAATTCAGCTTGAGAGGGTTTGGGAAAATAGGGGAAGTAGAAGACATAGATGTGATCATTACAGATACGGGCGTTGCGACTTCAACTGTGACAGAGCTAGAGGATCGAGGAGTGGAAGTATGGGTAGTCTAGTAGGGATACTCAAACATCTCCATAATAATGGTGGGGTAAGGTGAAGACAAAAGTAGCCCCTTTCCCTGCTTGGCTTTCTACCCAAATTTCTCCTCGGTGTTTTTCTATGATTCGGTGGGCAATGGCGAGTCCTACCCCAGTCCCTTCAAAGGCATCTTCTGGAACCAATCGAGTGAAGAGTTGGAAGACTTTTTCCTGTAGCCCTTCATCCAATCCTATCCCATTATCTTTCACAAAAATCTGTGCATACTCTCCTTTATCCTCTCCTCCAATGGTGAGGGACGAGGGTTGCTCCAACCTTGAATATTTGAGAGCATTGGAGATAAGATTGACAAATAGCTGACGGAGAAGGGTACGGTCTCCATGCACCAAAGGAAGGGGCTGAATCTCTATTTCTACTTTATCCTGTTTCAGGAAACGGGTTTCCTGCTCGATGACATCATCTATGAGGCTGCGTAACTTGATGGGATTGTGCAGAATATCTACTTGCCCGATACGAGCATACACGAGGATGTCATCTATGAGCGTATTCATCTTTTTGGCACTATCCGATACGGCTTCTAAAAGCTCTTTTCCATCGGCATCCAAAATATGCTGGTATTCTTCCAGTAAGATCTCTGCAAATCCATCAATGTTGCGAAGGGGTGCCCGAAGGTCATGCGAGACCGAATAGCTAAATGTTTGCAGGTCAGAAATGGCGTTTTTGAGGGCTAGATTCAGCGCTTTTTGCTCACTAAAATCCTGTATAATGGTCGAAATGATGTTTTCGCGTAGTTCCCTGGCTGCCTGAATTTCGAATGGACGCCATGAAGTGGATCTGCCTCTGACAACTTCTGTCCACTTGGCAAATGACTTTCTGGGATGTAACCTCAAACCTGTTTCCGTCTGCACGGCAATCTTCTCAGGTTTTCCTCCCCAGGATACTTCCATGACCTGCTCAGGTTTGAACCAAAAGATGTACTCCTCGGCTCTTCGTGAGATTTCGATCGCTAGCAGTCCTACATGCGGGTGGGTAAGGGTTTGATTGAGACTTGTACCTAGACTATCGGTAACCCAAAAACCTTCATCTAGTTGCTCAGGAATCCAGGTTAGTAAGGTATTTAATTCATCTTCAGAAGGTGTGAGGCCCAAGGTATGCCAGCGGCTTTCCATTCTAATTGCTGCTCCTTTACATTCCATCAAGTCTAGGAGTGAATGTTTGCTTTCCGTGAGGGCCTTGACGAGGTTTTTAGAGTGGGTGACCTGTTGATGAAGATTGGCTCTGATGAGTTGTATATCTCCCTTTTCTTCTAGTGCCTGCTTGGACAAGATCATTGTCATGTGTCCAGAAAACACTTGTCCCACAAGCACACAGGCTCTCCGGACTTCGTGTGAGACCCAGCGTGCCTCCCCATGATGACATGCGATCAGTCCCCACAATTTATCGTTGATGGTGATCGCGATAGACATAGAGGCTCCTACTCCCATATTATGTAAATATTCGATATGGATGGGAGAGACAGCCCGGAGAGTGACTGTCGTCAGGTCTGTACTTTGATGTGTCAGAGGGTTTAGATTGGGGTAGATGGGGACCTGTTCAAGTGTTGTATTCCCAATCAATCGAACCCAAGAAGTTCGGTAGATTTCTCGTGCTTTGGGAGGGATATCGGAAGCGGGATATCGAAGCCCAGCATAAGGAGACAAATGAGGTTCCCTGGCTTCCTCTATGACTTCCCCGTTCCATTCTTCATCAAACCGATAAATCATCACACGATCGTAGCCCGTCAGCTTTTTCAGTTCCTGTGCAGTAGTCGCTGTAAGCTGTGGGAGACGCGTACTTCGATGAATCTTCTCTATTGTTTGAGTAAGAAGTTTCCGTTCCAAGACAGAACCTTCATTTGCATGGAGAGGTGTTAACTCTATAAATAGCAGCGCTTCTTTTAGATGAGCGATCACCTCGTAAGTCTTACCTTTGATTTCTTGATAAAAAGGTGTTTGGAAGGGAAGATTTTCAGGATCCTGAATGAGTTGATCAAGCCAATTTTGAAAAGAAAGGGAAAAGAAGGCAGAGATGTTACGCCCCACCATAGACACATGAGCTATATCCGTCAGATGATGAATATTTTCGGATACTTGCAGGATAGATAGGGTTTCATGCCTGAGGATGATGAGATAGCCCTGTGGCTGGATCTGCCCAATAAAAGCAAGGGGTTCTCTATCACAAGAATCTAAATATGAGTCATGAGAGGTAGGGGGTGTCATGAGGGAATTTAGACAAATGCCGCTTTGTTTCAAAGGAGGGAGATTCTCTTTGTCAAGCAAAGTTGGGCACGAGGTGGTCTGCGTGATGCATCATGATTCGTCTGAACATGCGAATGTTTCCAAAGTAATCGAAGGGCTTCTCGTGTAGGGCATCAGCTCCTAATTGTAGGACTCTTGCTCGATCTTCTGGTAGTCCTGATCCTGAAAATACGATAATGGGGAATGACTTGAGTCTGTAAAAATAGATCTTCTCCAACAGCTCAAACCCATCCATGATAGGCATTTTGAGGTCTAAGAAAATTATTTCAGGGAGGAGATTTTTTACTTGTTGTTCTAATAGGAAATCTAATGCATGTTTTCCTGATGGCTTTGTTATAATAGGCACTCTATGGTTGATTTTTTTGAATGCCATGATGGATAATTCTAGGTCAAGTTCATTGTCATCTACCATCAATACGTAAGGAACTTCAATCATACTTCCATGTTTAAGAGGGCTTCATCGGAAGACTGAAATAGAATGTAGATCCTAGCCCTACCTCAGATGTGGCCCATACAGCACCATTTTGTAGTTCTACCGCCCTTTTGACAATCGAGAGTCCGATGCCGCTTCCCTCTTCTTGCAATTCTGGGTGGATTCGTTCGAACAGTCCAAAAATCTTTTCGGCGTAGATAGGATCAAAGCCTATTCCATTATCCTTCACATAATATATTATCTCCAATTTGGACTTATCTGGGTATCCTCCAAACTCAATAATTCGTTTTTCCTTACGCTGATTGTATTTAATGGCATTTGAAAATAAATTGGTGATGGTCTGTCGCGTCAATTCTAAATCAGCCCAAACCCGTGGACAGTCCCTGATGATGAGTTCTGTTTCTGTGTCATCTGTCATGTAGGACAGATTCGAAAATATATCCCTAGCAATTATTTCTAGCTCGAGCCATTCCTTCCTGACGGCATAAGATCCGATACGTGCGAACCCTACCAAACTGTCAATCAACTCTCCCATTCGCTGGGCCTGATTGGTGATATTTTGAATGTACCTGTTTTGCTCATCCGAAAACTGATCCTTGGCTTGCATCGCCAAAAACTGGCTGTAGCTAAGGATGGCCCGGATCGGACTTCTTAGATCATGGGCAATAGAGTTGGTAAAGTTTCGAAGATTTTGATTGGCACTTATCAGCGATTGTGTCCGTTCCTCTACGACTTGTTCCAACTTCTTTTTTCCCTCTGAAATCGCCTTCGTTTCATTGAGATATTTGTCTATTTCTAGCCCTATGGTTCCTATGTACTTAGTATTCTCCTTGATAGGAGAATCTACTAAATATCTGATGAAAAGAATATTACGCTTTTTCCCTTCTCGATCTAAGATCTGATCTACTTGATGCTGTAACTCACCTGTGGCGAGAATCTGCTCATCCCGGTATCTAAGGCTAGTAGCGACTTCTTGATTAAACAATCCAAAATCGTTATTGCCTACTACCTTTTGACTAGGATCAAAGTAAGCCCCTTTACTGTAATCATTGACAAAGATGTATCTGAAAGTCTCATCCTTGAACCAATACAAGACTGGAGCAAATTGTAGAAAGGCGTTGAGTGTGGCAATTTCCTGTAGAAGTGCCCTTTCCTGCATCACAGAAGAGGATGAGTCGGTACTTACTACCAATAATTCATCGATTTCACCTGTAGAATTTGTGAGTGGGAAAACTTTGTTCTCATAAATGATTTGTTTCCCTCCTTCACCTATCAGCTGTACTTGATATTCGCCAGGCGACTCTGTTCGAACAACTCTGTCCAAAACGCTCCTAACAAGTGGACGCTCTTGTTCGGGCATCAAATCATAGATGGTTTTCCCTACAATTTCGTCCAGTTTATACCCGTTTTCAGACTGATTTCGGAAAATTATTTCACCATCCAGATTGATGATTGAAGTGATGATAGGCATAATCTCCAAGATCCTTCGCTGATTCTGTTCAGATTTGGCGAGCGCCAATTCTGCGTACTTACGCTTGGAAACATCCAATGCCATGACGATGACTCCTTCCGTTTTGAGCCCTACTTTATAGGGGTTGATCCTGACATAGTAGTAAGGAGGGATATGTCCATTATTGGCTTTCATCTGAACCTCTTTGACGATGTCGGTCTTTTTCCCAATCAGCACGTCCATGATGTCATCCATAAATCTGGGATAGTCCCAGCGGATGCTGAATTTCTCGATGGAGGTACCGACATCTTTATCGTCTAGCAGGATGAGGTTGCTAAATTGAGGTGTAAATAGCTTGATATTCAGCTCGCTATCGAGGAATAATACGCCTAGATCGATACTGTTGAGTAGATTGTCCAGGTTGGCCCTTGATTCGTAGAGTTCTTTATTACGGATCTGAAGCTCGCTATTTACAGTGTATAGTTCTTCATTGACAGATTGAAGTTCTTCGTTGGTGCTTTGCAGTTCTTCATTGGCGGCAAGCAGTTCTTCATTCGAACTCTGCAGTTCTTCATTGCTGGTTTCTAGCTCTTCGAGACTATTTTGGACTTCATGCTTCGCTATTTTGAGTTCTTCTTGAAGATCTCTGATGACGTCGTAGACCTCGGCTTTTTTTGAGACGGGCTTTACGATGGTCGGTGAAGCTTTTAGATCTTCGATCTTGTGCTCCTTGAATTGTACCAAATAGATCTGTTGACCGAAGGATAGACCCAGATCCTCAAATATCAGATCCAGGTTGATCACGCCACTGCGAGACTCAAGCGGCACATTGGGATAGAGGAAAGGACCCGACTCCGTCACAAAGCGTCTGATGGCATCTCGGATGATAATGATGAGGTCATCCTGGACCATGTTCAGGATGCTCAAATTGGATTCCATATCGGGAAAGTTCAGGTATTGTCCTGCACCTCCTGCTGTGTAAAGAATCTCAAACTCCTCATTGATCATAATACAGGCAGGGGCAAATTTGGAGATCAGCAGTTTTGTCAACTGTATCTTGGGACGCTTTGTCTGGACAAACTCCTTGTTTCCTGCTGGATTTACGATCGAAGGAAAACTCTTCCCTCTCTTATTGACAAGGTTGAGATTGTAATATTTCCTGAATTTAGGTGTCTCCCCGTAGCTGGTGTAGACCTTCCACTTCTCACTGAGGACCTTGAAATTATTTTTATAGTCTAGCACATTTTCACTTGCTCCTAACCACAAGAAACCTCCAGGCTTGAGACCGAAATGGAAGTTGAGAATGATGCGTCGCTGCACAATCGGACGCAGGTAGATCAGCAAGTTGCGACAGGCGACGAGGTCTAAGTTGATGAAGGGAGGATCGACCATAGCATCATTGCGCGCAAAGATGATTTGATCTCGAATGAATTTACGGACCTCGTAGTTTTCTCCATTGTACTCAAAATACTTATCGAGGATGTCTTGGGATACGCCCTTGACCTTGGAGGGAGAATATTGGGCTTTACTGGCGATTTGTAGTGCCCGCTCATCCACATCCGTGGCGAAGAAGGTAAACTTAGGAAGGAAGCCTACTTCCTCGGCATATTCGTGTAGCGCAATGGCAAGTGAATAAACCTCTTGTCCCGTGGAGCATGCGCAATCCCAAATCCTGATTTCCTGTCGGTCTTTGGATGCATTGATCAAGTTGGGGAATACATTTTCGCGTAGCGAATCGTAAGCTCCAGGATCCCTGAAGAATTCTGTTACTCCGATCAACAATTCTTGTAGTAAGTGGCCTACGTGATCGGGACTTTCGGCTAGGTATAGGTAGTAGTCTTGAAGTTTGTGAAACTTCTGGGCTATCATATCTTTTTCAATCCTACGCCATATGGTGTTGGATTTATATGAAGCAAAGTCAATTTCAAAGTATTTCCGTACCAGGTCCAGGATATCTTCAATGACACTCTCATCCGAAAGGGGAAGTTTGGTAGGTTCCTCCTGGTTCTCCTCCAGAAAAGGGATGGGTTCCAGACTTAGTGTGACTAACTTTTCAGCGATTTCCTCTGGATGAAGGATATAATCTACCAGTCGCGTATCGATGGCGCTAAGTGGCATACCGTCAAACTCTCCACTTTCAGGTTCCTGTACTACAACTACTCCTCCTCGATTTTTGATGGTACGGATACCACGAGATCCGTCAGATCCTGTCCCCGACAAAATGACTGCAATCCCACGTGGCCCTACATCCTGCCCCAGGCTATGCAAAAAATTGTCTATCACAAAGTGAGGCGCATCTTCCATCTCTTGGTCTCTGAGGTTGAGGCGTCCTTCTTCTATCGTCAGATAATTTCCTGCTGGGATGAGGTATATATTGTTAGGATAGACCTTCATTCCATTTTCTGCCATGATGACCTCCATCCGAGTATCCTTTACCAGGATTTCTTTCATCATGCTTTTGAACCGACGGGAGAGGTGTTGGATGATGACAAATGCCATACCCGTGTCCTCTGGTAAGTGAAGTAATATTTCTTCGATTGCTTTGAGACCACCAGCAGAGGCACCTATACCAACTATGGGGAAATTGTGAGAATATGCACTCATATCAAGGGGATTTAGGCCTACAGAAAATGAAGATCTTGTATTCTGTTGTTGGATTATTCATCAATTTAATACATCGATGATGATGTCTTGGAGTTGGAAAAGGAAAGAAAAAGACAGAATACTTGTTGCAATCAATATATATAAATATATCAAGGTATTGTTATCGAAAAAAAGAAATTATCCCTATTTCTTGTATTTGTACATGGGTTTGAGTGGTGGGATACACGTTTTACTTTTCTGGGTAGAAGTGGACGATTTACAAACGGCCTAATAGTTCCTCTTTTTTATTTTCATACTCCAATAGGGTCAATTTTCCATCATTGTATCTTTCGTATAGCATATCGATGGTGCGCATGATTTCATCTCTCATGTTGAGCCAGTCCAACTCCGTGCTACTGTAGCCTTCATAACTTTGTTTCACGATTTTTTCGGCGGTAGGATCGTACCGGGAGAGATTTTCGAGTATGCGTTTGAGTGTATGTGCGACCTGATCGTTTTTGGTACGCAGCGTATGTTGTAGAAATTGGGCTTGCTGATTGGAGAATACGATGAGTTTATTTCCACTCATTTGGACCTCTCTTATATCCTCTAGCAGAAATGATCCATCTTCATAGTAGCAAGTATCTTCTGTAAACAGCAGGGTAGCGCTACTAAATGTTCCTGAATGGAGATGCATGGCGATGACATCGCTAGGGCTTGCAATACGCTTGTCGCGGATCAGGATTCGCCCCAGTTTGATGGCTGGTAAATTGGGCACTCGGTAAAGACCATTCTTTTCGTCTTGTGGAAACTTTTCTTTCAGGATCTCAGCGTACATAATACCAATTTAGGGAAATCTTCGATTTTGGCTCAAAAAAACGAAGTAGACTTCAGATTATAAAAAATCATGCGAATCCATGCGATTAAGCATGATGTGGGAGGGAATACTGTCGGAATCCCTTTTTTCTTAGAAGAAGGATGATAACTTTGCCTCCAGAAAATTTAGGAGTTATCGACCTCAGTATCATCATCGTCAACTACAACGTCAAGCATTTTCTCGAGCAATGCCTGCGTTCGGTCCAACGTGCCACCGTGGATATACAGGCCGAGGTCATCGTCGTGGACAATAACTCCCAAGATGGCAGCCAGCAGATGGTGCGCGAAAAGTTTGCTGAGGTCATCCTGATTGATAATCAAGACAACCCTGGGTTTTCCAAAGCGAATAATCAGGGGATTGACATCGCGAAGGGACGCTACCTTCTACTGCTCAATCCCGACACAGTCGTCGCAGAAGATACTTTCACCCGTTGCCTCACCTTTATGGACCAGCATCCTGATGCAGGAGCCTTAGGCATCAAGATGATCGATGGCTATGGAAAATTTTTGCCTGAATCAAAACGAGCGCTTCCTACTCCATGGGTTTCTTTTTATAAAATATTTGGTCTGTCTGCGCTTTTCCCTCAGTCCAAGCGTTTTGGAAAGTATCATTTGACATTTCTGGATAAGGAAGAGAATCATGAAATAGAAATACTTTCAGGAGCTTTCATGTGGATGCGGGCCTCTCTGATTAGGGAAATAGGAGGCTTGGATGAAACTTTCTTCATGTATGGAGAAGACATTGACATGTCTTACAGGGTAATTTTGGCTGGGATGAAGAATTATTATCTCTCAGATGCCCGTATTATCCATTACAAAGGAGAAAGTACCAAGACAGGAAGTCTGAACTACGTCAAGGTCTTTTATCAGGCCATGATCATTTTTGCAAAGAAGCACTTTGGGGGAACACGCAAGCGGTTCTTTATTGCCGCGATCAGACTCGCGGTATACTTTCGGGCCTTACTGGCTGTCTTGTATAGAGTGACGACACGCTATGGATTCGCCTTGCTTGAAGGCTTGATCGTGTATACGGGGATGTATGGGATTAAGGCCTACTGGGAGCACTACATTCGATTCATAGAAGGAGGTACTTACCCTCCTGAATTTTCCCAGTTGTACATGCCCGCCTATACCCTGCTATTCATCGTCCTACTATGGACGCTGGGTGCTTACAAAAGACCCTTTAGGTTGCGTCCGCTGGTATTGGGACCCTTCTTAGGATTCATTACCATCGCCACAGTCACTTATATGGTGGGACCCATTCAAAATTTCTCTCGTGCGATCGTCGGACTCTCGGCGGTCTTTACGATGATCATGGCACTGGCGACTCGCGGACTCATCAATCAAAGGCAGAGAGGGAATTTCTTTTTTACCGAACAAAGCCATCGACGCATCCTCCTTGTTGGAGGTCTAAAGGAAATTCAGTCTGTACTTTCGTGGCTTTCGGCGAGTTATCCTTATCCTCTTCAGGTTGTAGGAGTCATTAGCACTACAAATAATCTTCCAGATGGAGTAGAGCTAAATCTTCTGGGGCGGCCTGAAGAGATTCGTCAAATCGTCCGCCTATATCAAATTGAAGAAGTTGTCTACTGCAATGCGCAGCTTCCCACAAACCAGATCTTCGATATGCTGGAGTCACTTCAAGGGCTAAATGTAGATGCGAAGATCGTTCCGCCTGATACAGAGAGTTTGGTAGGTCCTCAGCAGATCTTGCAGCCTTTTCAGTTGGCTACTGCAAACTATCTTCTTGCGCAGCCCGAGCAAAGAAGACATAAGCGTTGGGTAGATGGGCTAGGGGCGTTCTTGTTGTTGGTAACATTTCCGATTTTGGGTCTGGCCTACAGACAGCCAGCAAAGGCTTTTCAGGGACTGTGGCAGGTACTGCGTGGCAAGAAGCACTTGGTAGGCTATAGCAAGCCTGCTTCCCATTTGCCTCCGCTGAAGGAGGGGTTGCTGAATTTGGCACATCGTCTAGGGAAGGCCTATGATCCAAATATCAGTCCGGCACTAGATGATTTTTATGCGAGAGAATACACATGGACGATGGATGTGGATACGCTTTTTAATGGTTGGCGAAGCATAGGAGGGGGACATGGGCGAAACAAAGCGTGAGTATCGCAGGTCATAAGATGGTAAGACCTATACAAAGGCTTAAAGAATCGAGTGTAAAAAGGTTATGGCTCACGAGTATTTTCAGCCTCACCTCTCATACCTTTCAGTCTGTCGTCTTACTTCGTACACCCTCAACAAGTAACTTGGGATGAGCATAAAAGATATTTTACGTAGGTGGACAGAGGAAAACGGAATATGTATACTACAGCGTAGCTCCAACAAATAGCGGGACAGGCGCTTTTCATTCGTACTCTATTATAACCTGATTACATATGTCCAGGAACTTACGTATCCATACAAAAGAAATCAAGGCAGATCCAAATTGGAATTTGTTCACTACTAGCACTTTCAGTCTCACGTCTCGCCTTTCACTTCTCATAGTCTACTTGCTTTGCTTTGCTATGGCGCTACTGATGGGCACGGGGCTTACTTGGGCACAAGGAGACTGTCGCCTAAAGGTAGAGGATCTTTCACCTGTGATTCAGCGTTACAATCCTTTTTTTACCAATCATACATGGGACGCTTCGGGCCAGATCGAAATGGCACGTATGGGAGAAGGAAGGATTTTGATGATTGCACAAGACGGATGTAAGCGCCACCATACGACTTTTACCCTTTTTTTGGACGCTTCTATCAAGCTTGGCGATCTCAATGCATGGGTAGAGGAGGTCAAAAGCCTATTTTTCAAAATCTATTGGGAGAATACCGATTATCAGATTTTCGGAGCAGGCTTTGAAGAAGGCTTTGTAGAAAAAATTAGTGTATATGGCCTCAATAATCAATTCAATTTTCCTTTGGCCACGCGCAATTTTATTTGCAGCATCGCCTCTCAAAAAGATAAGGGGAGCCAGATCCGAATTGAGATGGTTGAATTTATTTTTAAGGAGAAGGTGATCAAGAAGAAGGAGGGGATTCCCCATGAGGAGGATGATGGGTGGAAAAAAAATTGAGGCAAATATCACATTCGCCTCAGTTTATTCTCATCTATGTATTCCTTTGTACGCAGGTTTAGATAGGTTGAACCCATCCATAGGGATCTTCAACGATACCTGTTCGTAGGCCTATGAGTTGTTCACTTAGCCAAGGACCTACTTTGCGATCTTCGATATGTGGCAGTTTCCAGTCTTCTCCCGCAAATCCGATGGTGTCAATGTGTGAGATTGTGGCGGCTGTACCTGTACCGAAAGCCTCTTTCAGGCGCTTTTCTCTGTAGGCTTGCTGTAGTTCATAGATAGAAATCGGACGTGCCTCTACCTTATATCCTTTGTCTTCGAGTATGCGGATGACACTTTTTCGAGTGATTCCAGGTAGGATAGTACCTGAGAGACGCGGTGTCAATACTTTATCATCCAGGACGAAGAAAATATTCATCGTACCGCATTCCTCAATAAATTCTTGATTGCGTCCATCTAGCCAAAGCACATTGTGGTAGCCTTGATCTTTAGCCAACTTATCGGGGAGTAAAGCAGATGCGTAGTTTCCTGCGGCTTTGGCAGCACCTGTACCTCCTGTAGCAGCACGGATAAAGTCTTTGGTTACCAATAGCTTGACAGGCTCCTTATAGTAGGCACCAACGGGACAAGTAAATACTGTGAAGATATAGCTATCAGAGGCTTTAACGCCGATATATTCATCTACAGCAAAGTAGAGAGGGCGAAGATATAGCGCGCCTTGATCAGGATTGGGAACCCATGCTTGGTCCAGTTTGACTAGCTCGCGGATCCCATCCAAAAAGATTTCTTCGGGTATCGCAGGCATGGCTAGGCGGTAAGCAGAGTAGTTCATGCGCTTGAAGTTCTCCTCAGGACGAAACAGCAATACTTCGCCGTTGGGTCCTTTATGCGCTTTCATCCCTTCAAACACTGCTTGTCCATAGTTCAGGGCAGAAATACTAGGTGCGAATTCCATTGGCCCATAGGGTAGAATTTCGGGTTCCTGCCATTCACCATTTTCATAGCGTGCCACGAGCATGTGGTCACTGAAAGCCTTCCCAAATGGGATGTGGTCCATATCTATCTCCGATCTACGGGAAACAGGTACAGGCCGTATCTTAATACTAGGTGATACGATGTCCATAAGCTAAATATTTAAGTTTAGTAGTCCTCCTTAGTAAAAAATCGTCCGGTTGTAATCCTTCCCTTTATACTTCAGCACGAAGGGGTAGCGCTGACCCGAAACGAGGGGTTTGGTAGGAACCCTAATCTTGGCAAGGCCAATACGGTCAGTCACTTTCCCTTTGATCCAAAGCTTTTCTCGGTCGGAATTAAAAAGATGAAGCTCAACAAAACCAGGTTTGTTGATTTCATAAATGATTTCTATGTAACTCCCTTTATCGGTTATGTCCTTGATAAAGAGACGAGGAGTAGAAGAGGTAGAAGATACCGACTGAGCGTAGGCGCTGCTCAGAGAAAGGAAAAAAAGTATAATCAGGGAACACCAGAGCTGTTTCATACATCGCAAGATAAGGAAAAACTGAACTTCTTTCAACTCAACTTTGGAGGAAACCAACTTCTTGCAGCCATTGACAAATTTGTAATGAGGCTCCTTTCTGTGACAGCACGAAGTCCTTGTTCTTACGGAAGATCTCAGATTTGTGTTGAGTATCCGACTGGATTTTGTCCCAAAGCTGCATCAATTCATTCGAATTTTGAATCGAAAATCCTCCACCCTGCGAAATACTCATTTCAGCTTCAGGATATTTGTCGTATATAGGACCAAAGACCGTAGGGCAGCCAAACGCTATGGCTTCCAATATGTTATGTAGGCCTTGTCCAAAAGCCCCACCAACGTATGCGAGATCTGCGTAAGCATATAGCTTGGATAAAGAGCCTATATGATCTATCCAAAGAATTTTCTTTTCAGTATTTTCAATATTCCAATTACTATACCGAATACTTTCCTCCTGAAAGACACTCATCCATTTAACAATTCGTTCTTTATGGATCTCATGTGGAGCGATGATTATGCAAAGGTCCTGATTATGAGTATACAAGCTTTGAAAAGTTTCAAAAATGACGCTTTCATCCTCTGGCCAAGTACTTCCACACACCCAGCATGGACGTCCGTTTACAAATTCCGCAATTTTACCTATCTCACGCCAATTTGCTACATTTTCTGACACCCTGTCAAAGCGCGTGTCAGCACTCGTAGTGACTTTTATTTTAGAAGAAAATTTTTGAAGAAGGTCGGTTGTAAGCGAATTTTGTGTAAAGATCTGTGCAAATCCCTCTAAGGCTAGGCGGTAAAGTGAGACTAAAGGACCTCCAAGGAAATTACTTTCAGCGCGTAGACTCGCAGAGATCAGAATATGAGGTATCGCTTTAGATCGAAGTTCCGAAAGCCAGTTGAGCCATAACTCATATTTGACAATAACGACAAGATGAGGTGTAAAATGATTCAACAAATACCTCATATTGTCTAGAGTATCTAGCGGGAGATACATTACATGGTCTGCATGTACATAGTCCTTACGTATCTCATAACCCGAAGGAGAGAAAAAAGTCAGTAGAATTTTATAATTGGGATACGTGTGTCTGATCTTATCTAGTATGGGGCGTCCTTGTTCAAATTCTCCTAAGGAAGCACAATGAAACCATATCACAGGTTCCTCCCATTGACTGATCGTCTGGATCTCGGATTTCCAGTTTTTTCTGCCAGTGATCCAGCTTTTTGCCTTGGGAGAAAAGGGTGCTGCTAGCCTGATCGCCAGTCCATATAAGCGGATTCCTACATTGTACAGAAAAGACAAGAGCCCCATGTATCCTTTGCCAAATTTGGCGCAAAATTACATGAAACTCTTGTGAATAGAAAGCATAACCCGATCTTTTGTACGAAAGTAGAAAGGTTATCTTGCGATTATTGCTTGAGGATTTTTACACGCTCCGCTTGAGTATTGTCCACATATATGATCTCTAACATGTACATTCCCGCTTCCATTTCCGTAAGATTAATGGCTTCACGGACAGTCCATCGGCCTACACGCTGTCCAAGGGAATTCAACAACTGGATGGAAGAAATAGCGGCCAGGTTATCGCTTTGGATGTATAGGTAGTCATTCGTAGGGTTGGGATAGGCAGCAAATTTGCTTGTTTGACTCAGTGGACCTTCCACATTTGCCAGCAAATCGGGACAGAGCAATTCAAAGAGAAAGTCTGAGGTAAAATCTCCTACCGAATCCCTTAACTCTTCTGTAGTCGTGAAATAACTCACGTGCCCATCGCTATCCTCAATGGTAAACAGTCTATTGAATACACCTATGGAATTGCCTCTCTGCGACATGCTGAGACTGCCTGCTGCTTCAAGAATGGGTACGATCCCGAGCTGGATTTGGCCATCGCCATAAGGAACGATAGGGTCCATGTCATCGTGAAAAACCACAAAAGGAGGATCATTGGCATCGATCCATGAAGCATCGACCAATGCACCGCTATAGGAGATGAGCCCCTGTACCTCAGAAGTATACTGAAAGAGCGTGTTGCTATTGCCTTCCCAGCCTCCATTGTTGGCGATGGCTTGCTGGATGAGGGAATCCGCAGGGGAGAGTTCTGTCGAGTCTAGCATGGCGACATGAGCAGCCGTGATGGCCCCCGCTGATACACCCCCTATAAAGATTTGGTCTGGATCTATTCGAAAAGCATTGATTGAATCAATTTCAGCTTTCCAAAAGCGGACGGAGGCGCGCATGTCGCTGATGGCTTTGATGACGACATCTACGATATCTGCCTGGGTAGGAAAGGGAATGAAAGATCCGTCAAATAGGCGGTAGTCAATCGACGCAGTGACAAAGCCCCTTCTTGACAAATCCTCGCAAAGTGCTTTAAGTTGCTTGCGGTCGCCTGAGATGAAAGATCCTCCAAAGGCAAGTATGATCAACGGCCTCTGTGTTACCGTATCTCCCGCGGGTTCATAGATGTCCATAAATAGCTCCTGGGCATTTCCCCCGATGGTGACATTTTCCCCATACTTGACTGCGAGGGTGCTATCTGTAGAAACAAAAATCTCCGATCTATAACGATCTCCTGCACAGGCCGACTGATCCTGGGCATGCAAAAAGAGGAGGCTGCAACTGAATAAGAGGAAGGAAAGTAAAATTTTCATAAGCTTGGATTCGATAAGTATTCTGGATGTACGCTAGAGGAAACATTCATAACAATTATGCTAAGTAAGAGGTCAGATGTTGAGATGTGAACCCACAAGGGATTTCGCCACGCTCAAGACAAGAGACTGAAAGTATTGCTGTTGAAGACTTTTTGTCTTACGTATACCTCATTTGCTTATGTCCACCTACTTAAGTAGGTGGACAGATAAAAACGGGTGATGTAGCATACGCTTTGAGCATGGGACTAAAGTCCACATGCTATACCACACTGTCCCTTCAGGACAATGAACCAGCTTTGAACCCTGAAAGGGTGACATCATGTAGGCTAGTGGTTTCAACCCTAGACTAAAGGAGAAATTTCTATCACCCCATTACATCTGTCCACTTACTTAAGTAGGTGGACAGATGTAATTAGGCTACGTAGAATATTACTAGGCCTTGATTATTCATACTTTAAATCTCATGTCTTGAACAAAGTGAAATCCCTCACGGGATGATCTCTTGCATCTGTCTGTCTACCTATTTCGTCCTTAAAGTTTTATCGCTTCATAAGCTTTCACACAATACTGGACACATTCTCTTACATAATCAGGTGAGAAGTCAAACTGTATACCTGCTTGTGCATAGATGGCAGGTATAGGTTTTGTGTATCCCAGTTGCAGGGCTTCAAGATACATGTCGAGGCCTTTTTGAGCGTCTTCATGATAGTTGCGCCAGACGGCAAGTGCACCTAATTGGGCAATCGCATATTCGATGTAGTAGAAGGGCATCTCAAATACATGTCCCTGCTTCAACCACATCTTGCGTAGAATATCCTCGTAGCCTGTCCAGTCCACAAGATCTCCATGAAACCGCTTGTACAACCTGAAAAACTCATCATGTCGCTCTTCCTCTGAGGCTTCAGGATGGATGTATACCCACTGCTGGAAGGCATCGATTGTGGCGATCCATGGGAAAATATCAATGCAACGATCGAGTTGTTGTTTCATGGCACGGCTTCTGACCTGCTCGTCTTCATACACGACGTGATACTGGTCTAGACAGATCAGTTCCATTGCCATCGAAGCAAGCTCTGCTACTTCAGAAGGGGTATACTTAAGAGAGTTGAGGACGATGTCTTTGGTGACAAAGGAATGAACGGCGTGTCCACTCTCATGAAACATGGTCGTCACATCCATCTGTGAACCTGCCGCGTTCATGAAAATAAATGGGATACCCGTCTCGAGCAGGGGATAATTATAGCCACCAGGTGCCTTTCCTACACGACTTTCCAGGTCTAGATACTCGCGCTGGTCCATGATTTCCAGCATCTTCCCAAGAGCAGGATTGATATTGCTTAGAACCGTGATGGCTTTCTCTTTGAGTTCCTGCGCAGTTTGGAAAGGGGTCAATTGATCTTCTCCATAGATATCTACCAAGAGATCCCAAGGACGGAGCTTATCCACACCTAGGATTTCCTTTCTCCGCTTCATCATTTCCAAATAGACGGGCGTGACTTCTTTTTCTATGGCGTCGTGAAAGTGGGAAACGTCTTGGGTGGTGTAGTCAAACCTACCGAGTGCATCAAACTGGTAGCTGGTAAAGTCGGAGTAGTCCGCATTTTGGGCCATCTCATGGCGAAGCTTCACTAGCTGATCAAAAATCTGACTAGCTTCGGAAGCAATGCCTTCTCTTGCTTCGTTGACTTTGTGCCATATGGTCTCACGAAAGTCGCGATCCTGGCTTTCAAGTAGTTTAGAGGCTTGCTGCAGCGTCAGTGTTTCCTCATGATGACTGATGCTTAGACCTCCTTGTTTGGCTTGGTAGGCTTGCCGAAGTTCCTTAGCTTGGGTCGAAAGGGGGATGTTTGCCTCTCGATAAAGCTCAATATCTCGCTTTGTTTGACGCTTAAATGTTAAATATGGGTCATCTGGTAGCTGCTCAAAGTATGGACTTTCGAGACACTTTCTATTGAGCTTATCTTCGTATTTGATGACGTGAGGGGATATTTCTTTGACAAAAAACATCAAAGCATTTTTCAACTCTTCGTCTTGTGTGTTTCTTGTCTGTCGGATGTAGCGCCAAGCGCGATCTTCTTGTAGGACTGCTCCCAGCTCATCTCTATCTTTCAGGAACTTCACCATCTCTTCTTGAGAGTCAATAGATCTTTTTAACAGTTGCTGGTAGTATGGTTCAAGGCTGGGCCAATCTTTTACTTCGAAATCTGGTGAGAGGAAACGACGTGCAGTTTTGGGATCTTTAAGCGTTAAATATTTTTCCATATTTCTATTTAGGCATAAATGACTATCACGAACTACTTCATATGTATCTGGATATTCTGTGGGGAAATGATCATATCTGCTACAGATTCAAAAAATGATCACAGATTTTTTATAGTCCATAAGTAGCAAGGTAAAGATCAGACGTTCACGTGTCAACAGTCAGTATCTAATCATATTTAAGATATCTGATTTCTTCTGACTTCTTACTTATCAACTTGATTTCTCTACAAAATGATTCGTGATAAAGTCTATACAGTTGAAAAGAAAAGACCTGACAAATCTTTCGACTTATCAGGCTCATTTGCACACAGCTTTTTTGGTAAATAATTCCCTAACACTCACGTGCAATATGAGACTATTGGTCTTCACCACAATGGAAAAGACACACCCAAAAGTAACGTTAAAACCCCTACTTTTTAGACACTTTGGCGAAAATCTATCAAAGGACTAGTTAAGCTACAACTTGATCCTGATGGGTATAAGTAGCTTTTAGTCAGTGAGTTGTTCTTTAATTTTTTGTAATAAAAAACATCTTAAAAAAATTTAAATAGCCTCTTTCTCTGAAATAATGGTAACTTTTATATATTTAGTAAAGCTCAATTTTAGTTGTACTCTTCCCAAATAATTCTTCTCCTTGGACCGGATCAGACAGTTATATCAAGTTTTTTCGAAAACAGAAGTCCGATACCTGAAGCAATATTTAGACGCTTTTCACGCCAAAGGAGCTAACAAATCCCTCGAGCTGATTGAAATCTTGGATAAAAATCCCGAGATCACAAATAGAGAAATGGCCGAGCGTCTCTATGGCAATCCCAAGTCCAAGGCATTCAGCATGCTCAAAAGCCGTCTGTATGAGCGAATGCTGGAGACCCTCACCCTGAGTGTCAATTTTCAAAACAACCCTGCACTCAAGGAAGATAGTACGGCCTATGAATCCGTCAGCTTGAGTAAAATGATTACCTATGGGATCATGCTGAAGAAGAGAGGACTCAAGAATCAATCACGGGAAATGTTTGAGAAGATCATCAAGGATGCAGACCAGACGGTTTTGCCCGAATTTAATCTGAGTGCCTTGATCAGCTTGCGCAATCTCTCCAACTCTTTTGAGGAAGTAGAAAAGGAAATTAATCCGCAAATCGACCTCGCTTTTGAGCGGTACAAAATAGATGCAATGGGCGTGGGGATGATGCGTTCATTTATTCTTCATCGTGGGGAAACCAATCATCCTGTTTCCGAAAGTTTGGTTAGGTTGAAGAAGGACATAGACATCCTAGAAGAAAGTCTGGCAAAGACCTATAGTCCGCGAGCGGATTACTACAGGTTGCAGCTCTATTACTCCTTTTATGCATTTTCGAAAGATATGCCCTCGGTACGATCGGTCCTTCAGGAAATCATCGATCTTGTAGAGCGGTATCCTAAGCTGAGTACGAATAATAGAAAAGGGATTTTGCTCATGCGTCTAAGCAATGTGGCACTCAACCAAGGGAACTACCAAGAAGCGATTGACGCCTCTCAAAAATCCATGAATATGCTCTATCCCAAGAGCCCTAATTATTTCTCGGCAACTCTCCTGAGCATCATGGCCTACATACTCACGGGGCGGCTGAGTGAGTTGGAGGAACTTTTTCTCAAGCTTGATTGGTTCATCAAGTTTCCTCAAAGCCCCCAGCAAGTGGGACAATTCCATTTCTTCAAAGCCTCCAAAGCATACCTCGAAAAGGATCTGAAAGGGGCACAGCGGTACCTTCAAAGTACCAATGATCTCTTGAAAGACAAAGAAGGTTGGAACCTTGCCGTGCGTGTGATGGAAATGATGATTCTTGTGGATCTCGGAGAAGATGATTTGCTGTACAATCGTCTGGAAAGCTTTCGCAAGCACATGAGTAAGTACAATATTCCCCCGAGGTTACAGACTACCTATCGATTGTTGTTGTCGACCTCTCGAAATGCCCTCAATTTCAAAGTAGTGTGGGAAGAGTCTAAAGAGATCATCGAAGAAATGCGTCAGACCCATCCATGGAGTATTCAGACCTATGAATTCCTCCCTTTTGATGTCTGGTTGGAAACGAAAGTCAAAAATATCCCTTTTTATCCCACCTTACTCCAAGTATTGTCTACCCCTAAGACTTAGGAAACCCCAACAACTCCCACATCTTATCTTGCACTTAATACAGGGATTTTTGAATCCCCAGTTTCGTCACGTATTTTTGGGGTTGATAAAGAAGGGATAAATGTTTGCCAAACAACTTGCTGACACGATGTGTATAGATAGGTGGAAATTGGCCATCCTATGTCTCCTTCAAAAGAGGAAATGATCAGACTTTTGATGAAACCATCCCCTTTATCAGCTTTCGCTCAAAATAGAGACTACTACCAAAATATTTTATGAGTACGCATTCTATTACGCCCTACAAACCCCAGCACAAAGTCCGAATCGTCACTGCTGCTTCGCTTTTTGATGGTCATGACGCGGCCATTAATATCATGCGACGCATTCTGCAATCCTCTGGTGCAGAGGTGATTCACTTAGGACACAACCGCTCTGTAGAAGAAATCGTCAACACGGCGATTCAAGAAGATGCCCAAGCCATCGCCATTACCTCTTACCAAGGGGGGCACGTAGAGTTTTTCAAGTATATGTATGATCTACTCCGCGAGCGCAATTGTGGACATATCAAAATATTTGGTGGAGGGGGAGGAACCATTCTGCCGACAGAGATACTCGAACTACATGAGTATGGGGTAGATCGCATCTACTCGCCTGACGATGGTCGTGAGATGGGGCTACAAGGGATGATCAATGACCTCTTGCAAGAAGCCGATTTTCCCACAGGTAATTTGTCTGTAGATCGTTGGAAGACGGCGATAGACAAAGCCTATGGAGGAAGTGAGGAGAATGGGGGAGGAACAGCAATTTTGACTCAGGTGCGTCAAAAGATACATCCAAGAGCCATTGCACGTCTGATCTCTGCCGTAGAAAATACCCCTGAACTAGTAGAACCCATCATGGATGATGTCCACAAGAGGCAGGAAGGGCTGACCATGCCTCCTGTATTAGGAATCACAGGTACAGGTGGTGCAGGGAAATCATCACTTGTGGATGAGTTGATTCGCCGATTCTTGATGGACTTCAAGGACAAGCACATTGCGGTAGTATCCGTAGACCCCTCCAAAAGAAAAACAGGCGGAGCCTTGCTGGGAGATCGTATCCGTATGAATGCTGTCTACAACGACCGCGTCTACATGCGTTCGCTGGCTACGCGGCAGTCCAATCTGGCGCTGTCCAAGCATATTCCCGAAGTCATGAACATCCTTAAGGTGGCGCAATTTGACTTGATCATCTTGGAGACTTCAGGGATTGGACAATCCGATACAGAGATCATCGACTATTCTGATGTTGCACTCTATGTCATGACACCAGAGTATGGAGCTGCGACGCAGTTGGAGAAGATCGACATGCTCGACTACGCGGATCTGATCGCATTGAATAAATTCGACAAGCGTGGGGCACTTGATGCCATCCGCGACGTCCGTAAGCAGTACCAGCGCAATAATGGACTGTGGGATGCAGATCTGGATGATATGCCTGTCTATGGCACCATCGCCTCCCAGTTCAATGATCCTGGCATGAACCGTCTCTACCGTGCCATTATGAACAAGGTCGCAGAGAAAACCAACGCAGACTTGGGCACAGAGTGGATGGCCAATGATGAACCATCTGAAAAGATTCATATCATCCCTCCTAGACGTGTACGTTACCTATCGGAGATCACCGAAACCATCCGTGATTACAATGAGGAGGTGGTCGAGCAAGCAGAGGTCGCGCAAAAACTCTTTGGACTGCAAAAATCTATCGACACCCTTCGTGATTCGGATATTGAGGACAAGGACCGTCTGATCAAAGGTCTGCAAGAAACTTACGAGCAGGTAGCCATGAGCTTGCAGAAGTCTTATCAGCTTGTACTTGATGATTGGAGTGAGAAGAAAGCAGCTTACGAGGCAGACGAGTTTGTCTATCAAGTAAGAGGAAAAGACATCAAGGTCCAGACCTATACGGAGTCGCTTTCACACAATAAAATCCCCAAAGTCGTGCTTCCCCAGTATGAGGCATGGGGAGATATTTTGAAATGGGCTTCTCAGGAAAATGTACCAGGAGAATTTCCCTTTACAGCGGGAGTATTTCCCTTCAAGCGTGAGGGAGAAGATCCAACCCGTATGTTTGCAGGTGAAGGAGGTCCCGAGCGTACCAATAAACGCTTTCACTATGTATCCCTCGGCATGCCAGCCAAGCGTTTGTCTACCGCCTTTGACTCTGTGACGCTATACGGGGAAGATCCCGATTACCGTCCAGATATTTATGGGAAAGTAGGAAATTCAGGGGTATCGGTTTGCTGCCTTGACGATGCGAAGAAATTATATTCAGGCTTTAACCTCTGCGATCGCGCCACCTCTGTATCGATGACGATTAATGGCCCTGCGGCTACCGTTTTGACTTTCTTCCTCAATGCAGCCATTGATCAGCAGTGTGAGTTGTACATCAAGGAAAAGGGACTGGAGGCTGAGGTGAAAAATAAAATTGAGGCCATCTACAGAGAAAAAGGAAAGCCTGTACCTACCTACAATGGTCCGCTACCTGAGGGAAATGATGGCTTGGGTTTGATGCTGCTAGGTGTGACGGGAGATCAGGTGCTTCCTTTGGAAGTCTACCATGAAATTAAGACGGCTACGCTTACTAAGGTAAGGGGAACTGTGCAGGCAGACATTCTCAAAGAGGATCAGGCACAAAATACCTGCATTTTCTCTACTGAGTTTTCCCTCAAGCTCATGGGGGATGTACAGGAGTATTTCATCAACCAGAATGTCCGCAACTTCTACTCTGTCTCGATTTCGGGTTATCACATTGCAGAAGCAGGTGCCAATCCGATTACGCAACTGGCCTTCACACTTGCCAATGGTTTCACCTTCTTGGAGTACTATGCAAGCCGAGGCATGGACATCAATAAGTTCGCGCCCAACTTCTCCTTCTTCTTCTCCAATGGGGTCGATCCTGAGTATGCAGTTATTGGCCGTGTGGCGCGACGCATCTGGTCCAAAGCCCTCAAGCTCAAGTACAAAGCCAATGCGCGCGCGCAAAAGTTGAAGTATCATATTCAAACTTCGGGTCGTTCGCTACATGCTCAGGAGATCGGCTTCAACGACATCCGTACTACACTTCAGGCATTGTATGCCATCTACGACAACTGTAACTCGCTCCATACCAATGCCTATGACGAGGCCATCACGACGCCTACAGAGGAGTCTGTGCGTAGAGCGATTGCCATTCAGCTCATCATCAACCGTGAGCTGGGCATGACGAAAAATCAGAATCCCTTGCAAGGGTCTTTCATCGTGGAGGAATTGACGGATCTGGTAGAAGAAGCTGTCATGATGGAGTTTGATCGGATCACTGAGCGTGGAGGTGTCCTGGGCGCGATGGAGACGATGTACCAGCGTGGCAAAATCCAGGAGGAGTCGCTTTATTATGAGCGCCTCAAGCACAGCGGAGAACTGCCCATTGTGGGTGTCAATACGTTCCTCTCGGATCAAGGATCGCCTACAGAGATTCCAGGAGAAGTCATCCGTGCTACTAAGTCAGAAAAAGAATACCAGATCAACCAGCGCAAGGCCATACAAGCTGCTAACGCTGATCAGATCAAGGAAGCGCTTCTCGACCTACAGCATCGCGCCATCACCAATCAAAACATCTTCGAAGGACTGATGGAGGCAAGTAAGTATGCCACTTTGGGGCAGATTACGCATGCTTTGTATGAGGTCGGCGGACAGTATAGAAGGAATATGTAGAATGTAGATCCTGTGGATATGCGATGAATTGCGTATCCACAGGATCTTTTTCTCGACATCCCAATAAACCTATATCTTCGCTGAGGGCTCCCTCTACTTTTCCTTGTATTCCCCATTTCCGAATCCCATCGACTTTGTGTAGCTTCTGATAGAACAATCATCAGAGCAGACATGAAAAAAGCTATTTATGGATTTTCGGGCGATCCCATTACGTATGGGCACATAGACATCATCCAGCGTGCGCTCGACATCTTTGGGGAGCTGACGGTAGGGATAGGGATGAATCCAGCTAAAAAATACTTCTTTTCGCTCGAAGAGAGGCGTCAAATCGCTGCCAGCTCCCTCCAAAATCTTCCAGGAGTCGACGTCATTGCTTTCAAGGGTTTGCTTGTAGACTATGCGTATGAAAATGGGATTTCCACAGTTATCCGTGGCATCCGCAACAGCGAGGACCTCAACTACGAGATGATGCTCCATCAGGTGGGAGCTAGTCAGCGCCAACAGGTGGATACGATTTATTTTCCTGCTCGTCAGTCGCTCATGCATATCAGTTCGGGAGCGGCCAAAGCGCTTCAGTTGGAGCAAGGGCTCATCCATGAGTACGTCCCGCTTTGTGCCAAGCAGAAGCTGGAAGAGCGGCTCTCAGGTCAATACATTGTCAGTGTTACTGGGGAGATTGGTGTGGGGAAGTCCTACATCAGCCATCAATTGCAGGAGATAGGGAAAGCCCAAGATATACCTGTTCACGTCATAGATATAGACAAAATAGGCCATCAGATTTTAGGAGAATTGAAAGAACCCATTTACCAGGAGACGCGCCAGGATATTGCCGCTCACTTTGGTTCTGAATTTTTGACTCCACAGGGTTTTGTTGACAGGAAGGCTTTGGGGAAAATCATCTTTCGCTCTTCAGAGAAGCTGCAACAGTTCAATGAGATGCTTTACAAGCCACTCCTCCTGCGATTGAGGAGGGAATTATATGGCAAGAGAGGATTGATTTTGTTAGACTCGGCTCTGATGTCGGAGACAGGGATGAGCTACCTCTCCAACAATCACATCATTTTGGTATCCGCTCAAGCTGAGATCCAGAAGCAGCGACTTACAGATCGTGGATACACCGACTGGCAGATCCAAAATCGTATGAATAGCCAGTTTACACATGATCTCAAAGAGGAGATGATACTCGAGAGTATTCGGAAAACTTGTCATGGGAAGATCTGGAAGATAGACAACTCATCTTCGGAGAGCTTCCTCCCGATTCAGCAGCTTTTTAGGCAGATTGTCTCCGACATGCGTATAGGAGAGAAGAAAGCCTAAAACAGAAGAAGGGGTCTCCAACCATTCATTTGAATGTCTGGAGTCCCCCCACTTCCTTCAGTGCTTTTTCCTTAGAATTTGTAAAGAACGGTTTAGTATAAATCTTTTGCGGATCTACCCGCATTTTTTCAAAAACTACTTGTGGTTTGAGACCTTGAATTAGAGCCATACCATTTCCATGGCAAGCAAGGGATGATCCCGCTGCCTACGCACAAGACGCAAAAACTCGTTATATAGACCATCTGATAGCCTCTTCCATGTACAAATCATTCCCTTTTACAGGGTCTGCAAGAAGAGTTTCAAAAAGTACCCTTCCAAAAGAGATCTTGTAGTGTAAACACTTCTATTGCCTGTTATGCATAGAACTGACTCCCTTCAGTTTGTAACTGAAACTTTCTATATGCTCTAGATACAATCTGAAGGAGGCAGTGTTCCACGTTTTTATGTGTGAAGGTACTTAACTTCCCCCTCTCTATATATACATGTAGAAATCCCTTGGATTGTAACACAGATTTTTCAAAAAAATAAAAGATTTCAATCTATCTTTAGATTTTTTATCCTAAAAATTTGATAATCAGCAATATGTGTCATTCAATCTTGAATGATCTTTTTGTTTCCTTAGCCTTCAAATTCCTTCTATAACTATATGCGAATATCATCAAAATCATCAGTAGGGCTATGCCCATACTCCATTCCTTGGTATAGTTTGTCTCCCAACGGATCGCTTGTGTATCACCTGTAATTACTGGACCTGCCCAAAAATAGGGATGCACATTCCCTCCTTGGTCGATATATGCCAATTTCGCGTTTCGTAAGGCTTCCGC
Organism: Bacteroidota bacterium; assembly: GCA_039820545.1. Lineage (GTDB taxonomy): Bacteria > Bacteroidota > Bacteroidia > J057 > J057 > JALEFZ01. The sequence goes on from JBCBPW010000015.1 coordinate 52,313, forward strand.
TTTGTCCTGTCCTGCTTTGAGGTTTTCATAAAAGTACTGCATGATCTGCATATTGCTTTGTTGGTTGACCTTCCAGAGGGTACCTACAGTACTTCTCGCCCCTGCATAGGCAAAGGCAAAGGCCATGCTAGTGATTCCCTCTCCCCGTTTGATGTCACCAAGCTGGGTCTGACAGGCGCTCATGACGACCATAGAGGCTTGTAGTTGAATGCTATAGAGCATATCCGCATAAAGATTTTCATTATCTGTAGAGTCGGTCACGATGGTAAACAGCAGTCGATTCTTCAAGGGAAGTTGATCTGAATACTGTCCGTGTGTAGCCAAATGGATGATGTCATACGCTGGAGCGATCTCTAAAAATCTTCCAAGCAATCCCATTTGATGGGTATAGGCATCTAATTGGAGCAAATCGGAGAGCATGGATACTTCTGCTTCATTTTGAAGTTCATACCATGACTGCTTTTCTTTAAACATAGGAGTGAAGAGTGGATGGTAAAGGTAACCCCTAGCTTCTGGGGGAATCTCCTCTTTGGAGTAGCCTTGAAAGGTAGGCGCAAACGCCAGCATGCGTGGTGAGTGGTGGAGGGGAAGTGCTTTTGTACGACCACTTAACCATGCACAAACAGAGAAATGTGTACTCATCTGGTGATTGCGAAGGACGTAGTTTAGCGGTATTTCTGGGTTTACATTTGCTTCTGCTATCGGAGATTGAATCAATGTTTCAAAAGGAATGTAACTCAACGCTCCATCTGGAATCATGATCACATCCTGCTGGATGGGAAGGGTGAATCCTCCCAAAAGTTCCTGGTACAGGGAATGGCTCAATGCTTGAAACATCTGGTTGAAATCGGTCACTTTGTCAGATAGCCCTTTCTTTTGATAAAATACGTCTAGATATTCCCTCACTAGTTGCTCGTCATAATTGATAGGAATGACTTCCAAATGATCATGGGTCAAGTGGAAAGCATAGGAGGTACTGCTTCCTACAAAGTATTGAACAATCGAGGTCCCCAATGGAAGCTGTGCTTGTACATCAGCAATGATGCATTGGTTCTGCTTGAATCTAGCCGCGTAGTAGCGTTGGTATTGGGGAATTTGTGACAAGCGTTGAATGATTTTATCCAGCCTGAGACGATAGGAGATCAGGCTATCCTTTTGATCGTGCAGTTCAAACTGCGTGATTTTCTGCCGAATGTGCTGTTCTTCTTTGAGTATTTCTCGATCTACATCTAGGAAGGTTGTAGGGTTTGGGAGGTTGAGGGAAGAGAGGAGAAAGACGGCCTTAGCTTGACTGGCATATTGAAAGGCGAGCGTTGGATCATCTAAGAGCAAAGCGGCTTCGATCGCTCCCTCATATACGGTGTAGACCTCTTCTTTTAGGAAAAAATGAAAATCACGAGTTTGTGTCGAGCTTTGCAGCGAATCAATTAATCTGAGTGCATAATCAAAATGCTCTTTTGCCAGATTCAGCAAGAAGGTGCTACTATCGGTGCTTGCTCGCGATAGCTGTGTAAGCGTGCGGGCTTTGGAGCCGACAGACTTGAGATAGTATCGCATAGGGGTCTGGGAGAAATCAGGTGTCACACTGGGAGCATCCCATAAGTTTAAACTTTCCATATGTAGATCGGCTACGAGGACCTTATGGTACATTTCCAGTGCTTGTGGGTACTTCTTTTGGACAAAATACAGGTCCCCCCAATTGTCATGGACCATGGCAGTTTGTTGAGGGTCATTTGGGAGATAGGAGAGGGCTTGAGAGTAATAAAACTCGGCTTTGGGATATTCTCCATTTTTCTTGTAAATGATCCCTAGGTTATTTGAAATCTTAAGCAGGGTAGATAGAATTTCTTCATCTGCTTCTATAGAAAGAAACTCACGCTGTGATTCTGTATAGAGTTTTATGGCCTTTGCAAAGTTTTGAGCTTCCTGAAAGCTTCCCGCTTTATTCAATAAAATCTCCCCTTTTAATTTCGTCTCCCTCCATGAATTATTTGTGTACTTTTCAAGTAAATCTACCGCGTGTTGAAAAGCCGAATCTGCCTTGGCCAACTGTTGAGTCTGAACATACATTCTCCCCATAAGATCCCAAGCAACTACATAATTGAAGCTTCCTCCAGGTTTATCCTCTGGACTGAGGATTGACCAGTATAATTGGTAAATGCGCATAGTCTCTTCTCCCACCTCAAGTGCTTGATAGGTGTCACTGCTAATTTTATTCAAAAACTTAGCCCATGTATAGAGAAAGTTGGATTTGAAATTGAGGAATTCACGATAGGCATGCGCATCCTCAAAGTCCTCTTTGTGTCTAAGAATCAATTGCCATCCCTTTTCAAAAACTTGAAGACCTTCCTGGGTACGTTCACTTAGTATAAGTACACGACCGTAATTCTTATATGCACCAATCTGTTTATGAATGGGAATAGCGTCTGTGAATTGATCAATCAACTGGATGGCATCTAAGAAACTCTCTGTAGAAAGCGGGAGATCACCTTTGTAGTAAGCAAAATTTATCCCAAGGTCATATAGTGCAGAAAATGCTTCAAGTGGATGAAGGATCTCTCCTTGCAGTACATTTTTTAGACTATCAAATTTTCGAAGATCTGGTTTTGGGTCGTAACTTTTCCCTTGATTAGGTAATAAAAGGAAGAAAGATCCAAGTGCGATATAAAACAGACTGAGTTTTTTCATGGGAGAGAATTCAAATGTCACGGCGTACCTAAGTACGTCGTGACGCAGTGGAGTAAGATGGTGAAAAACTAAAATCTAACAACACAAGGCTTAGTGTCTTTCCACATTCTGCCCTACGTGCTGTGTTCGCATTTGATTAATTCGAATTTTGGTTTCGAATGCTTCTGCATAGATTCATCAAGAAAGCACAAAGCTTACCTCTAACCTTAATGGGGGCAGTGTCAACCGATACTCCCAAAGGATTCAAGTTTTCATCATATGCCTTGACCATCGTAATCTTATCATTAAGCGATATAGTATGTTGCGCACGGGCTCCTCCAACCACTTTAAACTTAAGATTGAAAAGTGGGGAGTCATCTGTCAAGAGTGGTGTATCAGCGTTGTACCACAAGATACTGAGACGACCGTTTCCTACTTCATTCTCATTCGTTGACAAAGAGATACTATCTGATGAGAGCCCTTCGAATAAGAGAACATTTGTATCCCACTCAAGGGTGAATTGGAAGGTCGAAATAGGCGCAGTACTAGAGATTCGTATGGGAATCGAAATCTCATCATCTACAAAGGTTTTCGTTTCTGATAGTTGAATCTGGATATCTGAACCCATTGTAGCAAGATCAGATGGCCAATTGAGATCAATATCTCCTGCTTTGATTCCTATGAAATCTTGATCCCTGATGGAAGAACGAATATCTGTATAAGACCTAGAAGAGGGAAATGCAGTAGTGAAGGTATCTAATTGTAGTCCTGCTATGTCTGGTACAAATGTCCAAGCTGAAGGTCTATTACCTAAGTATCCAAAATTATCAGACTTCCCAAGAATGTATGCTTGAATGGCTGCTAAGTCCTCTTTGTCGAAAGTTTGATTTTCATTTACATCAGCTGCAATCCTTTGATAATCTTTTAGTTCCAGCAAATCTGAATGAATGATTCTGGTTCCCAAGACAAGATCTGCTCCGTCTACCCCTTCCTTACTCACAGACGTTTTTGAGGGTGAAAGTTGGAACTGGGTACTTGGGCTAGCATAGAATGTAAAGGTATCACTTCTCTGTGTTTGATTGATTTCTAGCTCTGTAGATTCAAATATATAATCTACATTGGGAATCAATCTGCCTCTCTCCGTAGTTGCTCTACCCGAAACGGATAGTTCATCTACTATTTTGACTATAAGATAGGATTCGATGGAGTAATCAGTTGTACCACTTTTCACTAGATAGGAGATGGAGTCAGTCTCACCTATATTCTTAGTAAACTCATATTTGAAAAAAGGAAACCCTTCATTGTCTTCCTTGATTGTGAAATTAGGGGGTGAGGCATCAGGTGTCAAAAACTCGAGCACTGTACTTTGCCCATAGCAATCATTTGCAAGTACATCTAATTTCACTATTTCAGATTTTGCAGGTACTTCGAAATAATCTACTCTTGCACGTGGGCTATCCTCACAGTTGATCAACTGTATATCTAATATTTTTCCATCTTCAACAAAGTCGATCAGGCTTGTATCCTTAGCCGAAATTGGGGGAGAGTATAAAAGTCCAATGACTCTTTCTACCATTTCATCAGGCTCGTCCAAATCAGGATGGGTAGCAATTAACTGAGCGATTGTAGCTGTGACAAATGCAACAGCTATTGAGGTCCCATTTTTAGTACCGTATATTTCTCCTGGAAGAGGGGCATTAATGCCTACGCCAGGTGCAAGTATTTTGACGGTGTTAGCTCCATAGTTAGAGAAGCAGGGCATAATTCCTCTTTCACACGTATCCAAGTTATTACCATTCAAGAAGGGATTAAAGGCACCTACAGCCACAACATTGAAGTATTGTCGGGAATAATTTGAGGGCCAGTGACCGAAAGGATCTTCCTCGAGATCATTGTTTTGGCCTTTATTCCCTGAGGATGTGACAATGAGAATATTCTTATCCTTCGCTTCCTTGATTAAGGTATCAATAATTTTTGATCGTATTCCGTCATAACCCATACTCATGTTGATGACATCTACGTCTTGATCGATCGCATATTTCAAAGCACATGCTACTTCAAACAGCCGTGTTGTCCCTTTAGCATCTCCAATCTGAAGCGACATGATCCCTACAGAATTCTTGATAGAGGAGTCTAAGAGACTTGAAACCAATCCTGCGATATGCGTACCATGGCCCAAAGCGTCTGGAGGCACATCTTGAAAGGCATTATTGGTAGCATCCCAAAAATTATAGCCATTGATTGCATCATTGTAGCAAAATGTATCGATTGACTCGTTTCTAAGGAGAGGATTACGCCATATGAAGGGATTGATCATAGAATGCGAACTGTCTATTCCGTAGTCAATGACGGCTATTGTTACTTTTCGAATAGCTGGTGTATTATCTAGTACTTGGGCCTCCCATTGAATGTTCCGATCACCAGTTGTGGGGCCTAGGTTAATGGGGTAGTTCCAAACAACATTTGTCGAATCAGAGCCTCCTTCTTGTGGTTGGGCACTCGTCTCTGCCTGCCCTATTCGCTCCTCTGCCCCAATAATCTGATTGAGTACACCATTTTCATCAACTCTTTCGAGAATCTCTGGTACCTCATACAGCAGCATATCACCACAGTGGCACGCTGTCTTTAGGGTAAGACCTATACGCTCGAGTTCAATCTTTATTTTTTCCCTTTCGGAGTCCTGGATCGTTTCTGGAAATTTGACGACGAAGGTGGGACCATCTCTGAGAAGTTCGCGTAGCAATGGATCAAGTCTACCTGCAAAGACAACCTTCCTGGGCTGGGTCACTATCGAATCTAACGGATTAAAATCGGGATGCTTGATTGTAGCAAAATAATCGCCTTCAGCAGTAGAGTCGCTAGCTGTCAATAGAAACGCACCTTCTATTTCACCTGCCATGAGGTTACCATCCTTGAACCACTGATACGTACTTTTGGAGCTTGTGTCAGGCTGTGTAAGGAGGATGCTACTATCTTGGTAAATATCATATACCAGTATATTTCCTATGCGTTTCTGGGGCATGTAGGTAGCATTGATCGAAGGATTATTCCATATGGAGAGATAAGGCTCCAACTCGCCGAAAGTAAGCCTGTTACTACCTACATTAATTTCAGTGTAAGGATTATCCTTGGGTAATCCATGTAATGAGGCTAAATTATTTCCATCGAATCTTACTTGGCGAAGTTGCGTCAAACTATTTAGGTTAGGGAGCGAATAAAGTTGATTTACTTGACACTGTAGTTCTTGGAGATTGGTGAGTTGATCAAGTCCTTCAAGCTCCCTTATGTTGTTTACACTAAGGACGAGAATCTCTAGATTTACCAATTTTGATAGGTCGAATAAGCTATCAAGTTGACAAAATGAAGCAGAAAAATATTCAAGACTAGTGACGGAGGCTACTTGGTCAAGATTATTTAAAACGGAATCGTAGTCTATTTCCAGACTTTGGAGGTTAGGAAATTGAGATAGATTAGGTAGAAATTGTAAGTTCGAGTTTCCCGAGATATCGAGGGAGACAAGATTGGGGTTAGGTAGTGAATCTATCGCTGGTAGTGAAGATAATTTGGTAAATCCTACGATTTTCAGCGATACCATATTGGGCATTGACGCAATGATAGCTAATTCCGTTTCAGGAATATTATCGAAGCCAATATATAGCGTTCTCAGTTGGCTGGGATTGGGAATGGGGGGGAAGCTTGTAATGCCTGTATTATCGATTTCCAATCTCTGGAGGGCATACAGGTTCGTCCATCCTTGAATATTACCTTTCAGACCATTCTGATTAGAAAGAGATAGAGCTGTAAGATTTTTTAGATTCCCCAGAGAAGGAATCGAAGTAAGCCCCATTCCTTGTGTCGGATTACCCAGTCTTAAAATCTTCAGATTCACTAGGCTATCAAGAGTAGGGAGACTACGAAGTCCACCATTGAAGGAAAGATCAATTACTTCAATATCTGGAAGTTCTCCGAAGTTTTCAATGTAACCTAGTTGATTATTTTGAAGATTAAGACGCTGAAGTCTTTTCAGCTTGCCAAGGGATGGAAGTGAATCTTTGAGATTGTTGCTAGATAAATCTAGGCTGATCACGTTTCCATTAGCATCTAGTTTTACTCCATACCAATTCGAAACAGAATCAGTCGTATCCCAACTATTATTCCAGTTCGTACCATTTGTAGCATTAAAAATGTTTACAAGTACCAGCGAATCAGAAGAATCTGCTGCAATTTGTACTTCCCATACCTCTTCCCTCCGATCATTTTCACCTACCCCCTCCTTCGACAGGGTATCAGGAGCTCCTTCCACAACAGCATACAGCGCCCAGGCTGAAGCAGCCAGGCATAGGCTAATCAGAAAAATTAAGCTTCTTTTCATAAATGGGTTTGCGTATGTTAGTCCATATGTTCTACCTATATATAGGATCTGACACCCATTTGTAATGGCTCACCTAATCATCTTCTTTCTTGCCAGATGTTGTGGATATTACATCTGATAAATTACTTCTTACATAAAGGGCTGTCTCTCTTGTATTTTCGGGTAGGTTGGGACAGCCTTCTAACTGATCCCAACGCTGGAAAAATTTTTCTATTTCTTCCTGGTTTTTCTCCTCTATTAAGCTCCAAAGTACCAGGGTTCCCGCCTCACATTTTTGTCGTTGGAGATAACCATTTTCGTTTAGCCATATATGATTCCAGTCATTTCGCGCAGCGACAAAAGCTCCTTTTTGGGCATGTAGCAACCCCCTGATTCTCCTGATTTGTATATCATCGGGTAAGGAGTCCAAAAATGGACCAGAAAGCCTCAGCACTTCCTCCGAAGCATCCTGTTGGAACAAGGCAATGATGCGCTCACGTTGACTCTTCACATCCTCCATGCTACCTGCAGTCGCGGTACTTTTCTGCTCCTCTTCGACCAGTTGAGCCCAAGGTGTGGGGCTGTACTCGAATGAAGCCCGAGGCCTAAGCAAGAAATAGCCAATCACACAGATCAGGACGACAGAAGCTGCTGCTAAAAGCTGTGGCATCCATTTCCGAATGATAGGCTGTGGAACTATGTCTTTCTCCTCCTCTTCCTCAAAGATCTCTGCAAGGATTCTTTTGCCTCTTTCCTCTCTTTCTTTTCGCCTTGCTTGCTGAAATACTCTTCTGTAAAAGGCTACGCGCTCCGCAAGTGCAGGATTGGCTGCCATCTCTTGCTCAAAAGCACTCTGCTCTTCAGGATTAAGCTCTTGGGCGATATAGGCGTCGATATAATCGTGGGTATTTTCTTCTGATAGATTCATCCTGTGACACCCTCCCTGATTAGATATGCACGGACTTCCTCTTCGATCTTCTTCATGCACCGCTTAAACTTATTGCGCAAGGTAGCTGAAGCTTTGTCATCATCGGGGTCATCTGTCTCCTCCATCTTGACAGCAATTTCTTTGAAGGACACACCATTTGAGCGATAGCCAAAAATGAGTCGACAGCGTTCGTCTACTTGGGTGAGTGCATAAGCCAATGCCTTTTCCTCTATTATTTGCCGACGAATCGCTTCGGGGTCTGATGTGTCTTCAATATCGATATCAGGAGGAAGATGGAATTCATCTTCTGGCGTTTGAAAAACCTTTCTGCGCATACCGCGAATGACCTTGTGGGTGTAAGCAAAAAACTGCCCTTCTCCTTGATAGGTAAGCTTTTGCTCCATAATCTGATGCCAGATGTATAGGGAGACCTCTTGAAATAGGTCTTTTGCGAGTTCTTTATCTTGCGTTATATTCATAATTCGTCCAAAGATTTTTTCTTTTAGGCATTGGAATGCCCTTTTCTCTGATACCTCAATTGCTTTCAAAAACATTTCAACAATGAAAGCAGCTGAACAAGGAGTACTTACCATATAATGCAAGGAATTAGAGATTTGTAATGGCAATGACGAATAATGAAAGGAAAAAATCATTCCGTAGACTCAAGATAACAATTATTCATAATTTTTTCTTTAAAAAATCTTCATTTTGTCCAAGTAAGTCAATGAAGACTACTCTTTTGATAAGGATACGTTAGATGATAAAAATCATTGATTCCCAGGAAAATATAATCTGACTCCGCGAAATAATCGAATGGCCTATATGAGAGATATAAATGTGGGGATTTCTAGAGTAAATGGCGACTCTATATGCGGGAAGAAATGTAAGATGCGCTAAATACAGTGTGAAGGGCGTATAAAAACGAGGCAAAGGAAATCGAGCGATCCCCCCATATTAGTATGAGTCCTGTATCGGTCCTCCTCATCGAAAAATCCACTTGAGCTCAATCTCTAGATCGGGAAAAATAGTGGGAGAAATGATGTCTTGATGGGTGTAGATCTTATCGGCTCGCTTGTACCTTCCATCTTCTTGAAGCGTATGGGTCATGATGGTTCCTTCTGCTGGGTGTACGATCCAGTATTCCTTTACACCCGTATTTTGGTAAAGGTCATATTTCTCGTTTAGGTCCTTGTTAGAAGTAGACTTGGAGAGAATCTCAATGATCCATTCGGGGGCTCCTATACAGCCTCTTGAGTCGAGTTTTTGAGGATCACAGACGACACAGATATCGGGTTGGACGACTGTATCTACTTTTTGGTCTGTCATTTGACTTTCGGGTAAGGGTAACCTAACGTCAAATGGAGCATGGAATACTTTACAGGTTTTGCGCTTGAGGTATTGATAAATTTCCCCCATTAAGTTGGTGGAAATCTCCTGATGCCCCATACTTGGAGCAGGCGACATCTTGAAGATACGGCCTTTGATCAACTCTACGCGCTCCTTGAACTGCCACAGCAGGTAATCGGCGTAGGTATAAGACTTATTCAGATCTAGTGCTTGGATGTCGGTGACGATATTTGCTTCCTGTGTCGGCATGAATGAATATACGAAAAACTTCGCTTGCGTTTTTATTCCATAGTGATTAGGACGAATGAATTCCGATAGGATTCATTTTCTAAGTGGGGATGCGATAAATCGACGTCTCCATACAGAAAATACGGTACCAACCCATTCGTGATAATCATTCAATGAAAACTAAAGATACATGCTTCCCATACAACCTTCTCCCCCTTTCTCTCTACATTGATACAAAGATATCTTTTGACCTCTTGCAAGAAGTCAAAGTCGACTGGACTCAACCCCTACACAAATGGCAGCCCAGCAAGCGCGCATCTACCAAATGATCCCCGAGGAAGTGGCCCTCCTAGAGCGATGTCTCAAGCAGGACCGACTGGCCCAAAAAGAACTGTATGACAAGTACAAGGATGCGATGTATACCCTCTGTTATCGCATCACGAATGACTTCGAACTGGCGCAAGATGCCTTACAAGAAGCTTTTGTCGGTGTATTTAGAGGGCTGAATAAGTTTCGGAAGCAATCCTCTCTGGGAGCTTGGATCAAAACCATTGTGGTCCGAACAGCCTACCGAAAGGTCAAACAGCAGAATCAAATATTTTTTGAACCTATAGAAAATATCCCCGACAATGTCCTGCTAGACTGGGGGGAGTATATCGTACCTGCCTATCTTGAGCGTGCGATCCAATCTCTTCCACCAGGCTATCGATCGGTTTTTGTGTTGGTCGAAGTAGAGGGCTACAGCCATAAAGAAGTCGCTGAAATGCTCAGCATCTCTGTTGGTACCTCTAAATCCCAACTGTATCATTCGAAACGTCAACTTCAAAAAAAGCTCCGAGCTTGGGGTGAAAACAGATGAAAGAACAAAACCGACAAACCCTCCGCGATGCCCTCCAACAATTGCCCATACATGAGGTGCCCGAATCTGCATGGTCCTATATCATGTCTCAGATTCATGCTTCCTCTGATCTGGCATCTCAACTCCCACAATATGCAGCGCCTCAAAGCGCATGGGAGAGTATAGAAGTCGCGCTACAGACTCCTGGAAGAAGCAGATCTATCCGTGCATGGCTAGTGGCTGCTGCTGCCACACTTTTAGCGATGATGTCTATCGCCTTGACGGGAGATTACCATCAGGAGATACCTGTAGAGGTGCTCAATAAAGAAGTAAAGGAACTACCTGTAATTGCGCGTGCGCAACTCGTCGCTTTTGAAGAGGAATGGCGAGAAGAGGAAAATAAGATGTACCAATGTCTAGAGCATCTTCCTGATTCGAAGATGGTAAGCCTACGCCCCGTTTTGGCTTCCTATATGGATATTGCACATGATTACGATAATATGCGGGCACTTTTTCCTCAACAGGATAGTTTGACTGTGAGCCAGGAATTTATCTCAGTAGAAAAAAGTAGGGACAGTTTGCTGCAGTTGATTATGGAAAATTGTGAGTAGGGGCGAGAGAAGTAAGCTAAAAGGAAAAGAGAAGGATTTTGAACGCAAAAAGGGGGTGAATGGAGCGTCTTAAGCCTTAGGTGTTTCGGAGGGGAGATTTTTGGCAAACTTATAAATAAAATGGTCGGTGGCTTCTTCTACTTTTACTTCATCCATGATCCTGTGAATGAGGTTAATTCCTAGACCGCCTTTTCCTCTGGCTTTGACTATTTCTGAGACGTGTTTGGGCTTATACTTATCTATGGGAAATGCTTTGCCAGTATCTTTTATTTCTGTGTATAGGACAGTTTCTTTTCTGTAGAGGGAGACTTCTATCGTAGAATAATTATCACATTGATGTTGATGGATCATACAGTTTGCACAAGCTTCATCTACAGCTAGCACGATCTGATGGGAAAGTTTCCCATGGATATCCAAATCCGTCAGTTGAGCCTTCACGAAGGCCCGAACTTCAGCTAAATTGGCTTTATTACATCTTACACGCAAATACGCCTTCATACCTTCTAGAATTCTAGACTGGGATCTATTTCGCCCTGATGCAATTTCAGATTATCAATTTTATCCAGTCCTAATATAGTAAAAACTTCATGAACATTATCCGCGAGGTGTGTGAGAATGATCTTCCCGTTATTTTGCTCTATTTCATCTATGAAAGAAATGAACACCCCGAGGCCTGCACTAGATATATAAGTCACATTCTCCATATTAATATGGAGGTTATATACATTTTTTTCGATTAAAGAACGTATGGTTTCATCTAAGTAAACGGAGGAGTTCGCATCAAGTTCTCCTTCGGGTCCAATCGTAGTATAACGATCATGAGGGGTTACTGTGATATTCATATTTATTTCTTATTACGGAGAGCTAATAGAATAGTTTTAGGGGAATTTGACGATTAATACCGTATAGTCATCATCGAGGTCTGAGTGGGCAAATGTCTTGACTGACTCTACAATTCCCTGAGACATTTCCTCTACACTTCCTTCGCAAAAGGTCCTGATGGCTTTTTCCAGTCGCTCGTAGCCGTATTCTTCTCCCTTTTCATTGCGTGCCTCCAAGATACCATCTGTATAAAGGACGAGGAAGTCTCCTGATTGGAAGGTAAAAGATTCTACATCCCTTACATAGCGTTCATAGCTCCCATTGCGTACAATTCCCAAGCCCAAGGTTCCCTCTCTCAACATATGTACTTCCCCGCAGTCATGTTGAAAGTGAAACGCAGGAGAATGGCCTGCTCGGATCAGTTCCACTTGTTTCTTTTGCAGATCGATTTGTAGATAGGTGAGAGTCATAAAGAACCCATGCTGCATACAGCTGGAAAGCGCTTGATTGGCCGTGACTATAAACTCTTTCACTCCTATATCCATACGTGTGAGCGCATGAAAGATCCCCTTAATCTCAGCCATGTAAAAGGCCGCCGTTGTCCCCTTACCTGATACATCACCGATAGCTAGGCGAAATGTATGATCATCTGCTTGTATTACATCAAAATAGTCTCCTCCTACTTCTTGAGCTGTCTCACTTCGTGCTGCAAATTGTATATCTGGATGCACAGGGAGCTTAGAAGGTAAGAGCTGACTTTGGACTTCTTTGGCGATTTTGAGTTGTTCTTGATAGCGCTCCAACTCAATGTTATTTTTGATGAGTCGGGCGTTTTCCAGTGCCATACCTGCCTGCTCCGCAAAGGTCGTCAGGGCATTGACGGTCACATCTTCAAAAGAGTTCGTCAATTCATTGACCACATATACGGCTCCATATCCCTTGTTGTGTGATACAATAGGGACACCCAGCAAGCACTTGAATCGATGCTCAGTCTCGCGAAAGAGTTTGTGACGACGGATATTTTTGATCAGCATATGACGCTGATCTTCCATGATGTTTCGTGTGAGGTTATTGCCTTGCTTGAGCTGTTCGATCTCATCTATTTGCGTCCTCAGCGTAGCCACAATCTGAATTTCTCCTTTTTCCTCATCTACCATCTCTACCCATCCTGCCTGTGCACTAGCCGCCATGACACTCGCATCTAACAGCGTCCGGATGATCTCCGAAAAGTCTAGATTGGACTGTATCGCCTGATTGATCTTATTGAAGGAAGCAATCTCGACACTCTCCCGCTCAAATATGGAGGTCGTCGGAAGATTGAAGAATAAAACGAGAATAGAAAAAAGCGTGTAGCTGATGGTAAAGATCACTAAGAATAGTAGAAAGGAGAAAAAGAGCCCATCTGTCTCCAAGCCTAGTTGCCCTGGAAGCCTGTAAGCTGCAATCAAGTACGTGCCTGTCACCAAGGCTACTAAGGCGAAGAGTCCCAATACTCGTAACTTCTGATTGAAGTTGAGGTAGGCTGTCCAGCGTACATTGGTGGAGAGTACAATACACAAGATGACGAAGATCGGAATCCCCAATAGGCGGAGCGGGATGATCGTTTGGTACTGAAACAATCGAAGAAATATCCCCATCTGCTGAAGAACAGAAAAGCCTAAAAAGACCAAAAAAAGCCTCCAAAAAAGGATTTTACGCTTGGTTCGCGGATAGAGAATGAACCGGCGAAAGATGAAGGTAGCAGACAAGAAGAAGACCATCATCGCATACAGTCCCAACAAGAAGAAGAAATGAACCAAGTATCGATGGAGGGTACTGCCGACAAGGGCGCGGTTGGCAAAGGTGATCAGCATGACTAGGGTGATGCCCACCATTCCGATCATGAACAATCGCCACATCAAGGTCGCCACATTGAGTTTCTCGATATTGCTAAATATCCGACCGATCCAGACAGCGTGTACCACCATGAATCCCGCCATGATCAGTTGATAATTGATACTCCCGATCACCCAGTTTTCACTGGAGGCGTATACGCTTAGTGATTGCTCCAGAACATGTATCCCCAATAGGGCGATCCAGAGTAGAATCCCTACAATAAGTAAAATACCATTTATGAGTTTGGGACTTAGTGCCCGAAAGTTTATCATTTACTTCAACAATCCCATCTGTCAGTCTACACACACCTTATATATGTCCCTACATAGAGGGGCAAATTAAGTGCTGGATTTAACAAAACAAATTAAGGAATAAATGGCAAATAGAAGGGCCGTCTTTAGGAAAATTTAACTTTTGCCCATCCATATACCAGGAGAAGGAAAGAAGCAATGGTGCGCGCAAGAGAATTCTGTATCTTTGCCTCATCAAGGATCTTTAAATACTATACTACATGCAAGATTTCCTTCCCATCAAGGCGATAGATTACATAGAGTTTTATGTGGGAAATGCCAAACAAGCTGCCCACTTCTACAAAACAGCCTTTGGTTTTCAGACCTATGCCTATGCTGGTCCAGAGACAGGCGTACGAGATCGCGCATCCTATGTGCTCGTACAGGATAAGATTCGTCTGATCCTGACGACTCCCTTGTCGCCAGTAAGTGACATTGCGAGCCATATCCATATGCACGGAGATGGGGTCAAAGCGATCGCTTTTGAAGTGCCTGACGCCCGATCTGCATTTGAAGAGACTGTGGCTAGGGGGGCTCGTCCCTACCTCAAACCTGATACGTATGAAGATGGGCATGGTCAAGTCGTTGTTTCGGGTATTCACACGTATGGGGACACCGTCCATATGTTTATAGAGCGTGGACAGTATGAGGGTATTTTTTTACCTGGTTATGTGGAGCAGCAAACACATTACAATCCACCCGCTCTGGGACTGAGATATGTGGATCACATCGTAGGAAATGTAGGATGGAACCAAATGAATGTCTGGTGTGAGTTCTATGCAAATGTCATGGGATTCAGTCAGCTCGTCTCTTTTGATGACAAAGACATCTCCACCGAATACACCGCCCTCATGTCCAAGGTGATGAGCAATGGCACAGGCAAAGTAAAATTTCCCATCAATGAGCCAGCGGATGGGAAAAAGAAATCGCAGATTGAAGAGTATCTAGACTTTTACCACGGTGCAGGGGTGCAGCATATCGCTATGGGTACAGGAAACATCATCGAGACAGTTACCCAACTTCGCGATAGAGGGATAGAGTTTTTGCGCGTGCCTACGACTTACTATGACGAGGTGCTCGGGCGCGTGGGAGAGATAGACGAAGAACTCAAAGATTTGCGTGAGCTAGGCATTCTAGTAGATCGAGACGAAGAAGGATATTTGTTGCAGATATTTACCAAGCCTGTGGAGGACAGACCGACGGTTTTCTTTGAGATTATCCAGCGAAAAGGCGCGAGATCTTTTGGGAAAGGCAACTTCAAGGCGCTGTTTGAGGCGATCGAACGAGAGCAAGAGATGAGAGGGAACTTGTGAGGTACTCACATTTGATTTCATATTTCTTCATACATACAAAAACGCAGGGCACTTCACCCTGCGTTTTGCTTTTATACACTGTATGTTTTGTTCGGTCAGCTTGAGTTGATGGACAAAAGAAATCGAAGTATAAATAAGGTAAAAATCCTTGAATATCAATACTTTAAGTCTCTTGTCTTGAATGTGGTGAAATCTCTTTCGGGATCACGTCTCAACATCTGACCTTTTGCCTATTGATTTCCAAGAATCAAGGGAAGTCCACTGTCACCGCTACCTACTACGATGACTTTAGATCCTGGGGATTCAGCCAACTTCAAGGTCGCTTGAATTCCTTTTTCTGTAAGAATCTTATCTGTCAAGGAGGCACTCAGGATACGGTTGGCATCTGCTTTACCTTGAGCCTCAATCTTGACACGCTCGGCTTCTTTACGTGCGAGGTCAATCTCGAACTCTTTCTTATCCGCTTGCTCCTTGGCTTTGAGCTTGTCCTGGATCGCAATCTTGATCTGCTCAGGCAGGTCGATGTTACGAAGAAGCGCAGATTCTAGAATGATATTTTTCTGGCTCAATGTCTTCTGAAGCTCACTCTGGATGGTGGTCTCGATTTCTTCTCGCTTGAGACGGTAGATATCTTCAGGTGTGTAGCGACCGATGATCCTACGCACGGTAGACCTTGTCAAGTCTTCGACAATACTCTCCTTATAGCCTCGTCCAATCTCCTCGTGTAATTCACCGATTTTATCTGCTTGTGGGCGGAAACGAACCGATACATCTAGATTGATATTCAGACCATCGGAAGAAAGGACAGTCATATTTTTCTGATTGATGATCTGCTCACGCACATCGTACTCAATCATTGTATTCCAGGGAGCGATCATGTGGAAGCCCTGGCCATAGACATTTTCAGTGTCCAATCCCCCTCCAAATTTACGGAAGATGACACCTTTATATCCCGCTTCGATTGTAATGAATGCACCCGAAGTCAAGAGGACTAGCAGGAAAAAGCCCCCTAATACAATCAATGCTGTGGTGAGTACTCTGGATCGGTTCATGTTTTTTGTTTTTACTATATAGTATCCTTTACGCCAAATATACAAAAGGAGCTTATAGACTTTCCAGGGTTTGATTCGGACATAATGGACGGCCTTGAGAAGTATGATTTTCTAGTGTGTGCTCCTTTATATCTATAAGGTACGATCTAGATGTCGAAAGTTGGAAAATTATATGAGAAAATCTGTATCACATGTCATCTGCGCAACTTCCTAAGGATAAATCCCGTCATGGAACAAGAGACGGATAGGCTCCTCAAAAATTGTATCAGTAAGGTCGATCTTTGTACATAGTTGACAGTGACAATCAAATTTTACAAATCATGAGAATTCAGATTCCCAGTATAGGCGTGATGTTATTCCTCACGCTTTTATTTCTTCAACTTCACGTTAAGGCACAAGTTCCTGCATCCCAACAGCAGGGAACATGGACAGCTGGTATCAGCTTATCACAATATGCTCAAGGATTAGATCAGTACAGTTGGGGAGGACCACGTGTCAGACTTGGCTACAACATCGCCGACAGGTGGACATTAGGCTTGAATGTGCAGCAACGCAATTTTGAAGGTGGTGGTTTGCTTACGTCATTTTCAGGGACTTATATAGATGTATCTGCAAGGCGGTACGTGATTTCGGCTTCGAAGCTTTCACTATTTGTAGAGGGCGGTTTAGGTGTAAATACCAGTTCTGTCATTCGTACTGCTGCAGGAGAAGCTTTGGTAGGGGGCGTGAATCCTGCAGCACGTGTAACACCTGGTATTCAGGCGCAGGTCTTACCTTGGCTTAGTATCGAAGGAAGCATGGACTTTCGTGCACTATATGTCAATCGAGCACAAGAGTTGAGAACATTCTCTCCTGGATTCAACCTAGGTGTGAATTTGCACCTATCTAAAAGACGATAACAAGCAAAGAAGAGGTAGCTGTATCGGCTACCTCTCCATTATTTCATCTGTATGGTTCCGATTACATAGCAGCAATCTTCAGCAATAGGTCTACGACACGGTTAGAGTATCCCCACTCATTGTCATACCATCCGACGACCTTTACTTGCTTGCCCATAGAAGCGGTCATTTGGCTATCGAAGATGCAAGAGTGTGGGTTTCCGACGATGTCTGTACTTACCAAAGGATCTTCAGAGTACTCGAGGATTCCATTGAGTGCGCCTTCTGCAGCCGCTTTCATAGCAGCGTTGATTTCTTCTACTGTTGCTTCAGTCTTGAGCGTGACAGTTAGATCCGTCAAAGAACCATCGGGTACAGGCACACGTGCAGCCATGCCGTCAAGCTTACCTTTGAGTTCAGGGAGTACCAATCCTACCGCTACTGCTGCACCTGTCGTCGTAGGGACGATGTTGACAGCTGCTGCGCGCGCACGACGTAGGTCGCTGTGAGGAGCATCTTGGATACGCTGATCTGCAGTGTAAGCGTGGATCGTGGTCATGAATCCCGACTCAATGCCAAACGTATCGTTCAATACCTTAGCCATAGGTGCTAGGCAATTGGTTGTACAAGAAGCATTGGATAGGATCGTCATATCAGACGTCAAGACATCATCGTTGACACCTAGTACGACTGTTGCGTCTACTGCACCCTTAGCAGGAGCTGAGATGACGACTTTTTTGGCACCCGCTTGCAAGTGAAGACCTGCCTTCTCCTTGGTACGAAATACACCTGTAGACTCTACGACTACGTCTACACCGAGCTCTCCCCAGCCTAGCGCTTCAGGATTACGCTCAGAACTGGCGATGATACGCTTACCATTTACAGTGATAGACTCGTCATCATGCGTGACGGTCCCGTTGAACTTTCCATGCACAGAATCATATTTGAGGAGCTGTGCAAGGGTCTTATTATCTGTTAAGTCATTGATCTTCAAGATCTCAACTCCTGGTTTGTCCAGCAAGGCTCTAAAAGTCAATCGACCAATACGACCGAAACCATTGATGCCTACTTTGATTGCCATATTATGTAGTCTATTTAATTGATGGATAAATAAATCGTGTAACAGACGGGGCTAAAATAGTCAGCGAGTACCTGAAAAACAACCCTAGGAGAGTAGATTATAACCCATTGAAAATTAATTGTTTACGTCCTTTCCGTCTTTTGTGCAACTTCCAGGCAACTTCTTTGTCATTATATGCGATACTAATTACACTTAGGGCGCGTTTACATCATTGAATCAAATTATTATCAAAACATTGACTCATGCGTAATACCATTCTTTTGCTGTCAAGCTTGGCGATCCTCTTGATCCTTGATGGATGTAAGTATCCTGAAGGACCGATCCTCAGCTTGAATTCTGCTACTGTACGTATCTCACGTTCCTGGGAAGTCGTTGAGGCGCTAGACAAAGATAGCGTAGACGTATCTGAAAGTTTTGAGAACACATTTACCTTCACAGAGTCTCAAGATGTATTTGCCAATATTGAAATCTTGCAAATCAATACAGATTTTGAGGGTACATGGGATCTTGACAATGACGATACAGAGTTTGAACTGGAATTGCGTGATAATTTCACAGGTCTTATTCGATACGACAAATCTTATGATATCCTTCGATTGACACAAGAAGAATTCTGGATCATGGACCAGTCTGACTCTACGACGATTCGTCTAGAAGCAAACTAATTGTATCTCATATCAGCATGCCAGGGCATGCAAGAATTTTTTTATACAAACAAACACAGAGGCCCGGATTTATTCCGGGTTTTTGCTTTATTATATAATGCGTAATTTTCCACCCAAGACGAGATGAACGTCTAAAAAGATATGTGGGATGTCATAGTAGCTGCCCTAGGCACAGTAGAGTTCTGGCAATTTGCCTCCATACCGCTCATCAGCGCATTGGTAGGGTGGGGAACAAATGTCTTGGCGATAAAGATGACCTTTTATCCGCTCAATTTCTGGGGAATCAAACCGCTGGGTTGGCAAGGCATCATTCCTTCCAAAGCAGGAGAGATGGCGGGGAAAGCTGTGGACTTATTGACAGAGAAGCTTATCACCATCGAAGAACGTTTCGATCAGATCGAACCTGAGCGCGTAGCAGAAGAAATGGAACCGACACTCAATCGAATGGCGGTACAGCTCACCAACGAGATCATGGAAGAGGAAGCCCCCTTATTCTGGGAAAGTGCGCCCAAGCTTCTCAAAGCAAGAGTATTTCAACGGATGTCTGAGGGAATGCCAGAAGTGATCGAGGATCTCATGCAGGACATCAAGAACAACATCTCCGATCTATTTGATTTGCGCGGAATGGTCGTAGAATCCCTGGAGACTGATAGGGAATTATTGAACCAGATATTTTTACGTGTGGGAATGGAGGAATTTCGATTTATCGAGCGATCGGGATTCTACTTTGGCTTTTTCTTTGGCATAATTCAGATGCTCATTTTTGCGCTCATCGAAAAGACATTTGGGTTAGGTAGAGAGTCTGCTGCATGGTCCCTTCCTGTGGCAGGTCTATTTGTGGGCTGGGCTACGAATGCATTGGCACTCAAGATGATCTTCTTCCCACTCAGAGCGCGAAAAATCGGGCCCTTTACCATTCAAGGGCTCTTCATCAAGCGGCAGATGGATGTGGCTGAAGAGTATGCCCAAATTGTATCTTCTCAGATTCTCACTTCGAAAGCGATTTTTGAAAAGATGCTCAAAGGACCTAGCGCAGACCAGTTGTTACACATTATCCAGATACATATCAAGGATGCTGTAGATAGCGTGGCAGGTATCTCTAAAGCTTTTTTTCAGGTGACACAAGGCACACGTAGATATATCAATATCAAGCGGAGGCTAGCAGCGAGGTTTGTAGATGAACTCCCTCGTTCGATCAAGTACACCTTTGACTATGCCGAAGAAGCGCTTGATATCCACAACACACTTGCGAATCGGATGAAAGCACTCAGTCCCGTAGAGTTTATCAGTTTTCTCCGTCCCGTCTTCCAGGAAGATGAATGGAAATTGATTTTGTTAGGAGCTGTTCTTGGTTTCATGGCAGGACTTCTTCAGTTAGTCGTCATCTTTGGACAGGGAGTGTTTTAGGTAGTTGGACAGATGTATTCGGGTAATCCAAAAAGTAATATATTTCTGATTGATACCACTTTGAGTCGCCCTAGCCAGCGTCTATATCTCCCTTAGCCAGCCCCAATGTCTCTTTGGTGCTCATACAATCTACAAACAAAAAAGGGAGCTAAGCCTGTTTGACCTAACGCCCTCTCCTATCTATTATACTTGCTTCGAACACTACCAACTAAAGCTATAAGAAGCACTCATTCCTTTGCTGTATTGCCCTTTGATCGTGATATACTCACTTGCTTGATCAAAAGCATCTACTAGGTCATCTAAAGATTTGATTTCTCTACCGTCCACATGCGTGATGATAAATCCGTCACGAATGCCATTGCGGGTCAGTGCCTCGTCAGCCGACAACACTTGTATGCCATATTCCAAGCCGAAAGAGTCTAGTTCGTCTAGCCCTAGGTTTCCAAAAGAACTCCCTCTATAAGTTGTTTTTTGAGGATCTTCCTCGACTTTGGGTGTTTCGGCTTCGACAGGTTCTCGTACCGCTCGGCGTACAGCTAGATCTTTCAGTGTCACGTTGAATGTGAGTAGCTTGCTGCCTCGATAGGCTTTGATGAGAATCTGATCTCCTGGATGAAATCTTGAGACTTGTTCTTGAAGTTCTGATGAGCTGTTGACTTCTATGCCGTTTACGCTGACGATCACATCATTGCGACGAATGCCTGCCTCTTCGGCACCAGAGTTGGAGGATACATTGGCGACAAAAGCTCCTTTGAGCACTTCGAGATCATAATCTTCGGCCAATTGTGCATCTACCTGACGTATATTGACACCGAGATAACCTCTGCGCACCTCGCCATAAGCAAGCAGATCATCCATCACCTTTCGGACGATGCTGGAAGGAATCGCAAATGAGTAGCCTGCATAGTAGCCTGTACGTGAGGCGATGGCTGTATTGATTCCGATTAGGTTGCCATCCATATTGACGAGGGCACCTCCACTGTTTCCTTTATTCACGGCTGCATCTGTCTGGATAAATGATTCAATAGCCAGATCAGTATCTGCACGCAGCAGGTTGATATTTCTTCCTTTGGCACTGACGATTCCTGCTGTCACTGTAGAGGTAAGGTCCATTGGATTCCCTACAGCGAGCACCCATTGTCCTACTTGTACTTCTTCTGACGCAGTGAATGCGAGGTTGGGGAGGTTTTCACCTTTAATCTTCAAGAGTGCAAGATCTGTTGTGATATCTGTCCCTACGATGGTCGCCTCATATGTCCTGTTGTCAAAGAGGGTGACTTCTACGCTAGCAGCATCTTCTATGACGTGATTATTGGTTGCTATGTAGCCATCTGCTGAGATAATCACCCCTGAGCCTGAAGCGATACCTTGAGGGGCATCTGGCAAGTCATCGTTGAAGAAATCTCGGAAGGGATTTGAGAAAAAGTCCCCTTCCCTTTTGGTTTTAGAGGCTTCATACTTTGATTTGATGTGTACGACAGCAGGTCGGGCCTTGGCCGCAGCAGTCACAAAACCGGGAGGCTGGTGATCAGCAAAAGGAGCCATAGGAGTCTCGATGGCTTGAGGTATAGCATGAGGTGTATTCTCGTATCGAGAAAATGTAGTGGGCAGCTGATCTGACTCTACATATATATACTTTGTATCGAAAAAGGTGGCATAAAAAGCGGCGCCAAGCCCAGATCCCACAATAAGAAGGACAAAGGCTGACCCAATCAAAAACCCTAGCTGCTTGCGATTCATATTCTCGAGACTTGAAGATTCTATTTTTAGTGGTTTACATGGCGTATGATCGATTTCCTGTAGAGAAAAATCTACCAAGGAAATGGTGCGGGTGAAGTCTTACTTCTTATCTAAAACGCGATATCATGCTAAGAAGTTTAACTTAAATTTTTGCTTATCAAAAATTAAGCATTCACGAGGTAGGATTCAAGTATGAGATACTGATTGGCTCGAATGACAGGATGACAGAAAAGGATTACATGCTGGACTGTCTCAGTTCTCCCTTCTATGTATTCCCAGGAAAGGATAAGTATGTAATTCATATATTTTTTGATGTAAGAAATATAAAAGTTCAGTCTTGCTATCTCTTGGGTTTCATACAGATGTCAGTTTGAAAAGTAAGCGAGATAAAAAAATCGAAAATTGAATATTAAATTCAATAGCTGATTAATGTAAAATATCTAATTTTATTTCGATCTAACGGATAAACACGCAGGCAAATATTTCAAAATCGCCTTTTCATGATATTTTTTTGTGTAAAAAAGAATAACCATGTTGGGTACGGTGCCATTATTTTAATATTTGGGTTCCTGAAATTGTATGAACAAAATTGTCTTCGTAGTTTAAGGACGTGATCAGAATCACAAAAAGCGGCGACAACAAAACACTCAAACACCTAATTATGGGTAGAAAAAGTAAGGCGAAGGAGAGAAGGCTGGAAATCCTGTCGCACTTTTACGAGGTTATTATTGAAGAAGGCTTCGAAGGTGCGTCAATCGCTAAGATTGCAGAAAAAATGAGCGTGAATCCAAGTCTCCTCATTCACTATTTTAAGACAAAGGATGCCATGATTGAGGGGTTGATTGAGCATATTATCAACACCTATTCTTCACATATTCTCCCCGACTTTTCCAAGGTAGAAGACCCAAAGGAAAGATGGGAAGACGTCCTAGATGTAGTCTCACGTATTCAATGGGGAACGTTTTTGAATACTACCGTCTTTTACAGCGCTTATACCCTCAGTCTCCGAGATCCTGGCGTAAAGAATAAATTCACGGAGCTGTATGAGAAAGTTGTAGGGCAACTACAGGATGAGATTGCGCATGCTGAACAAGCCAATATCATTCAGGTCAAAGATACACGACAGGCAGCGGAGCTTGTCATGACCCTGATCGAGGGATCGAATTTTTACCAAAATGTCTCTCACAACGGAGTCGATATAGACAAGCGGAGCCGTATGATCAAGGAAACTATCACTTTGATGACGGACAATAATATTTAGCTGACCAGACAGAACGCTCAAGCTCTTCCATCACCTCTTCTGGCGGTATCCAGCATGCAAAAGGGAATCTAAACCATAGTTTAGATTCCCTTTTGAGTTATCAGACGAGTGTATGGCCTATATAATCTCTAGGAAAGGCGTCGCATATAAGCCGATCCAAAACATCAAAATCAATAAGGGAAGCATGACAGACCACTCATTCGCGGCAAGGGGAGGGAAGGTCTGAGTCGATCCGTCAGGACGAGGGCCAAACATGACTTTTCTAAACATATTTAGGAGGTAGATCGCTGCGAGTATGACGCCTACTGCTGCTACGATTGCCAGCGTAGGTGAGAGGATACCCGAATCAAACGCGCCTACCATGATGAGAAACTCTCCTACAAACCCACTGAGGCCAGGAAGGCCTACCGAAGCCATAGTAGAAATCAAGAACATCGTCGTGAAGACTGGAGCCAAAGCTGCAATTCCCCCTAGATCCCGAATGTCTCTCGTCCCAAATCGTACTTCGACCATGTCTGCCAAAAGGAACATCGCTGCTGTGCTGACACCATGCGCAAACATCTGAAGAATGGCACCATCGAGCGCTTCTTCTGTCATGGCAAATATCCCCAGGATGATGAAACCCATGTGAGAAAGCGATGAGAAGGCAATCAAACGCTTAATGTCTGTCTGAATGACGGCCATATAAGCACCGTAGATAATGCCGATCACAGCTAAAGTTGCTAAAAGTGGGGCAGCATCAGGGACCGCTTCAGGGAAGAGGGGCAGACAAAATCGTACAAAGCCGTAGGCACCCATCTTGGAGAGTACCCCCGCCAATACCACTGAACCCCCAATCGAGGAAGAAGCATAAGCAGAAGGCTGCCATGTATGGAAGGGAAACAGAGGGGCCTTGATGGCAAAACTAATCGCAAATGCAGCGAGCAGCCACGCTTGGGCAGAACCCGCCAATTCGGGGATTTTCCCGCCTTCTATCGCTTCTTGTATCAAGAAATAATCCGTCGTGAAAGTAATACCCTCTTTCAGTGTGGCCGCATGTATTCCCATGTAAAGGATCGCAATCAGCATGACCAGCGAACCTACAAGGGTATAAATGAAAAACTTGAGAGAGGCTTTTCCACGGTTCTCATCTCCCCAGATTCCGATGAGGAAACTCCCAGGGATAAGAACCAATTCAAAGAAGACATAGAACACCAGCAGATCCAAAGAAAAGAAGAAGCCCAGTACACCTGTTTGCAGGAGGAGGAGCATCATGTAAAAAAGCTTGGATTGCTGAAGGTTTCGCGTCCACATGTAGCCGACGATCAGCGGAAAGAGGATCACGGTGAGCAATCCCATCAGACCTGACGTCCCATCCATACCAATGATGTACTTGATGTCAATATCTGGCTGTGAAAACCACGAGAGAGAGGCAAAGCCCAAATAGTCGTGATTCTCTGCAGTGGCTTCGCCCATCAGGCTGAACAACTGCAGCGTGATCCCCAAGGGAATCAAGGTCGTCAAAAGTGCAACCCACTTGGACTGCTTAGCTCCTAAAAGTGCGATGAGTATGACACCGACTAGGGGAGTGAATATGACGATGTTGAGGAGTAATGTGTGTGTCTCTGTTCCCATATAGATGTTACAGGCTATTCGGGAGGCAATTTAGAGCTTTCCCATATGATTCACAACCGAGGGACTCTATAAAGAGGGACAAAAAAAGTGGGCCATGGGCCCACCTACCTAAACAACTCCAAACTATCTTATATCCTTCCGGGATGTTTTGTGAAAAATGTGTGTGAGAAAGGGGCTATCTGCTACAGGAGATTCCTTGGATAATGGCCCAGATGCCCACGTTATTTTTTTAAGTCTCTTGTCTTGAGCATGGCGAAATCCTTTATGGGATCACGTCTCAACATCTGACTTCTTAGATAGGATGAAAACTTGACCATTACTACCTTAAAGCCTGATGTCTGGCTACTTATTGTACTTCTACTTGCTGTGTTTGCGTGCGGTCACCCTGACGTAGGGTAATGAAGAAATTTCCTGTGCGACGAGGTGTCTTCACTTTTATGGTGGCATTTCCAGCGCCATCTACAAATGAGGTCTGACGATGAATGGTCTGTCCCATCAAGTTTTTGATGGTGATTTTCACTTTGGCACCTGGTGTCCATCCTTTGGCATCGAGGTATAGTGCTTCGCCTTGCTTCACAGGATTGGGATACGCGATGATTTCTCCTGAATTCTCAAAGAAACTCGTAGGGCTTACTGCATGCATGGCCGAGTAGACAGGATCTCCTGATTCTTGTACATGGCGTACGCGATAGAATACTTGAAGATCGCCAGGGTTGCGATCTAAGAACGTGTACTGCTGAAAGTGTGCGCCTGCTGCTTGAACCTCACCGATGGTTTCAAATAATCTGCCGTCAGTAGAGCGCTCTACAATGAAGCTTTTACTGATCCACTCATAAGCACTCGTCCAATCGATCTGTACCTGATTGCCTTGGCGTACTACCGCAAATGCTGAGATGCGTCCGGTAAGATCTTCCTCTGCTTCTCCTGTTAGGGCTTGTCCTTTGAGGTCTGCACATCCTGTGAGGTTGCGGTAGAAAGCGATCGCTCGGCTAGTCTGACGTCCTACGATGCTATGTACCTCATCTACATTCTCTACAGGGGCACCATTTTCTGTTGCACTTACTGCTCCTTCTACAATGATGCGTCCCTGTCCCCATATCTGCGCCTTGTCTTTTTCTAGATATAAATCCTGATATACATGTAAAGATCCACAGATGCCACGCTCTAGGAAGAGACCGCCTGATACATACAGGTTCTCGACCAATGTCAAGTGACCTTGTGGAGCTAAGTAAATCATGCCCATCGTCTGAGAAGATTCTTGGCGAAGCTCCAGTGGTAGGGTAGCTACCATGCTTCCACCAACCATCAGTCTATTTCCCTGGTAGATATACCGGCTATTTTTCGCAGCAAAAGAGAAAATTTCGTATACGCCACTACTTCCGATAGTGATGTTTCCGTAGTGCGTATAATTACCTTCTATAAAGTGGGTGAGATAATGGTTGATGACGACATGATCATCTGGCTGTGGAGCCTGTGCAGGGTGTACACCATTTGCATCCTTCCAGCAGATAGGATCGTCCCAGTTCCCATCTCCCAATCCTGTGGAGTAGAGCATTTGCTCTGCCGAGACAAGATGGATGATAAATAGGAACGCGAGAGATAAAGTAAAGCTTTTCATGTCGTTGGTGTTATTTAGGTGAAGGATGTTTGGTGTTTGGGTTTGTTTGACGATACTAATATGACGCATGGCTGAGAAAAATGTCATGTATTATTTCTGAATGGGAAATAAAGTGGGCTTGAATGAAGGATACTTTGGGTGAATGGAGAAATTCTCTTTTGATAAAATGAGTTGACTTTTTAGGCAAAATATTATCATATAAGTATATGAAAGACAAAAGGTTACGATTTGAAACATTGTCCATTCTTAATTCGCAATCAGGTAATATGTAATTCAAAAAAATAAACTAAGCTGAATATTATCCCCATTCATTCATCTATTTCACCACTCAAAACGACTGTATACCTGTTGGCACAGCAAATCACGATTTTGCGTTTATTACCAAATCAGAATAAAGTCGGTCTATCCAAAGGATATATGGGAGTAGAAAATGAGCGAATAAGATGCTACACCCTACAGAACCTTTCTTACGAAACCTTGAATCGTGGTCCTTTAGGTCTAACAGCGAGGGAAAACCAATCGATTGATGTCGCTTGCGTGTGTAGCCTGTTACTAACGGGGCACTATGAATACGTATTGTGGGGGAAGATTACATTTTTGGCACAATTTGAGATAAGCCCTTTGGCACATTGTCCTAGATTGATGCATCTTTATCAGACCTAAGTTTTTGTACCTGGATGAATCGTCTGCGCCCGTTGCACATTTTGTACGTTGTGCTTGGCATGACTCTACTGCTAAGACTAGTGACTCTTTCAGCTCCTTATTGGAATCTGGACGAGGCTGTAAGCGCATTGGTAGGCAAGTCTATCTCAGAGGGAGGGCAGCCCTATCGCGACGCGGTAGATCACCGAGGTCCGCTTACCTATTATTTATATGCCCTCGTCTTTGAGGTGATGGGAGGTGTCCATATGCAAGGGGTCCATGTTCTATATATAGGCGTAGTCATGGGTATGATAGTCGCCGTCTATCTGATGGGCGAGCACATATACAGCGGATGGGTAGGGGCAATTGCTGCTTCCATAGTGACGATTTATAGCTGGGCCTACCACCCCACAGATGTATGGGCTGCGCATACGGAGTGGCTGATGAGCTTGTGTACAGCTTGGGCGATCTGGGGTTTATGGAGAAGAGGTGTCCAGATTCGAACCTGTATATGGGTGGGGCTACTTCTGGGTCTGGCAGTCCTGAGTAAGCAGGTGGCTGTCTGGGAGTGTGGCGTAGTGGCTGTTACCTTAGGGGAAGAAGTAAGAAAAAAGCAGTTGTCCTGGTCATCTGCATGGAGATATGCGCTACTTTCTGGCTCGATGGCATGTGTACCCCTTGTACTCTTTTCCTTTTATGCATATCAAGTGGGTATTTGGCAGGATTGGCTTGATTACGGCTGGCAGTACAATATCTCACACTATCTCCCCATCATCACTTGGGGGGATCGTATCTTGGGCGCTATCCGCTTGATGGGAGATTTTCTTTGGGATAAGCCTTTATTATGGGGGGGGATGGGATTATTTGTCCGAGAATATTGCTTGGTGAATCGTAAGGAAAAATACCATACAGGACTGCTTGCTTGGGCCTTACTCGCTACAGTGGGGGCTTGTATGAGTGGGAGGGCTTTTGGGCATTATATGATACAAGTCTTAGTTCCTTGGTCCTTGATGGCAGCTATAGGCTGGACCACACTCTTCAAAGTACCAGTCAGAAAGATGGCCTGGGTGGGGATTGTCTTGATTCTCCTCTTACCCACGACGCTTAGAATGTATCGGATGGAATGGCCCCAAGCATATCAGATATCCTCTCTTGCTACTTATATCCAGTTACAAAGTCGTCCTGAAGAGAAACTGTTTGTTTGGGGGATGTATCCCGAACTATATCTTGAGGCAGACAGAGCACCCGCTAGTCGCTTCATTTTCTGTAATATGGTATCCGGTATGATCCCTTGGGAAAATCTAGATGGACAGCAAGCGGATTGGGGACAGTTTCCAGGGGCTGCCGATAGTCTTTACCAAGATCTGCAAAGACATCCCCCTACATGGATAGTAGATACCTCACCTGATTCTACATTTGCTTACCACCATTTTCCCATTTCTCGACACCCTCGCTTGTCTGAATGGTTACATACCCACTATATACTGGATTCCGCTTCCCTTGGAAGATTCTCTGGGTATCACTTTTTTCTTTACCAGAGAAAATAAATTTTGTTTGATTATCAGTGAGTTACACCGTTTTCGCTACATCAACTAAGATTTTAGTTTTAATTAACTAAAATCTTAGTTATAATTGTATGTCGACATTTTCATGCATGTGCATCATTTAGTAGTGAGACATAAGCCATCGAGTGTAGGGCAGGAGCGGAGAAGGTTGCGAATATATTCAGTCCCTCCTGTGTATCTGGGGAATTTCTTCTGAGGTTCCTTCTGCTTGTCTGTCGCCCTACATATTTTTCCACTAATCAAAAACGAATTATCATGACACGTTGGATGTTTTTTATTGCTCTAGCCCTTTTTTCTTTTCAGCTTCAAGCACAGGACTTGATGGTACATAAAGCTGCAAGTATCTCTTATGATTTGTCTTGGTCTGAGGCCATATTTGACTTTGGGCAGACAGATTTGGGTACGCCTGTAAGCCATACGTTTGAGGTCGTCAACCGTACAACTGAGCCTGTCAAGATCGCGAATGTAAAGCCCTCTTGTGGCTGCACAGTAGCGGATCATACAAAAGATTGGATTCAGCCTGGTGAGACGGGAACTGTCACTGCCACCTTTTCGGCCAAGAAGAAAGGGTTCTTCACCAAGCAAGTTTCTGTATTTATGGAAGGGGAAGAAAGCCCGAAGGTCCTGACAATCCGCGGAGAGGTGACCGAATAAAAAAATCGCATTTAATACATTATAGTACTATATTGCTAGGAATTAGCTGGAAGTGTTTGACATTTCCAGCTAATTCTATGTTGTGAGTAAAAATGTTCAGCCTTCACAAGAGATAATGTTTAAACATAGGAGAGAATCGGGATAAAATGTTTAAATTTAATGTCCTGTTTTTGAGTAGATTAATTAAGACTAAAGGGAATGGGTATAAAAAGATCATCAAAATTTGTAAAAAAAATCAATTCATCTTGTTGAAGATTTTGCCAATATTCCCTAGCGACTTAGTTTTGTAGTATGGATTTGCGAAACGTCATTGAGGCGATCGTATTTGTTTCTGACCAACCCGTCACTGTTGATTTCATTATTCAAGTATTGAAGAAGACACAGGAGGAGTCAGCGCAGGATCTCGCACCTGAGAAGGAGTCGAGTTATTCAAAAGAACAAATCACATCTCTCTTGAATGAACTAGTGGATAAGTATCAAGCAGATATTTATCCTTTTGAGGTAAAAGCTGTTGCGGAAGGCTACCAATTTTTTACCAAGAGAGCTTTTTATCCTTATGTGAAGCAAGCCACTTTACAGAAAAATAAGAAACGACTTTCTAAATCAGCACTGGAAACGCTTGCGATCATTGCCTATAAACAGCCTATCACGAAGGCTGAAGCAGAGTTTATAAGAGGTGTAAGTTGCGACTACGCTATCCAAAAGCTCTTAGAGCGTAAACTCGTCAGCATTACGGGCAGATCGGACGCACCCGGACGACCCTTGCTATATGCAACAAGTCCATTTTTTATGCAATACTTTGGGATTAAGGACGTCTCAGACCTACCCAAACTGAAAGAATTTGAAGAGTTAGCTGAAGATCATCTGGAAATGTTCCGGCAACAGCAAGAGGAACAAAACCCAAATGGATCTGAAGAGGCGGAGGAATTTACACAACAATCAAATGGAGAAGGACCACAATCAGCCGAATAAACCATTCTACGAAAACACAGGAGCTCCTAGAAAAAGAAAACGTAAGCGTATACAGCGTAGCGGTAAGCCCGAATTGATTCGGCGCTCCGATCACTTACCTGAACCTCCCAAACAAAAGGAGGAACCTATCCGATTGAACCGATTCATCGCGAGAGCAGGTGTGTGTTCGAGAAGAGATGCTGATGACCTCATCGCCAATGGGGAGATCAAAGTCAATGGAGATGTGATCACGGAGATGGGCGTTAAAATTCTCCCTGGAACTGACAAAGTAGAGTATAAAGGAGAGATCCTTGAACCTCAGAAGTTTGTATATGTTCTCTTGAATAAGCCCAAGAATATGATCACCACGATGCAAGATCCCATGGGACGCCGTATCGTACTGGATGCCATTTTCAAAGCGACCAAAGAGCGTGTATACCCTGTAGGTCGCCTCGACCGCAACACGACGGGTCTGATTCTCCTGACCAACGATGGCGAGATGACCTCCAAAATGACCCATCCCAATCAACTCATCAAAAAAATCTATCAAGCAAGACTCGATAAGCCCCTGACGAAGGAGCATATGGACATGATGCTAGAGGGATTGGACTTAGAGGATGGAATCGTAAGGGTAGATAAGATTGATTACGTCTTTGACCGACCCAAAAACTTTATCGGACTGGAGATCTCCTCAGGAAAAAATCGCGCGGTCAAGCGCATGTTCGAACATCTCGGCTACTTTGTGATGTCTTTGGATCGCGTCACTTTTGGGCCCCTCACGAAAAAAGGTTTACCCAGAGGCAAATGGCGTAAGCTGGATGATCGTGAAGTCGGTTGGTTGAAGATGCTGTAACAGCTGTAACCATTCACTGCCCCAAACCAAATAACATAGGCTCAGCTTCGGCTGGGCTTTTTTTGTGTTGTGAAGAAATTAAGTAGGTGGACAGATGTAATCAGGTTATAAACGAATAGGCATAGCCTCTCATAAAAAGCGCAGGGGTGGTCATCCTGACGACCATTCCCGTAGGGGAGGAGGAAGGAACTAAAGCAGTATAATTGAGATGAAATCTCATATCTAGTGTCGTGTAGATAAGACTCGTTTAGATCTTTCTCCCGCTATTAAATTGCGGGACTAGCGCTATTTGTTGGAGCTACGCTG
>JBCBPW010000015.1:83878-97892 GCA_039820545.1 Bacteroidota bacterium
TCGTGTAGATAAGACTCGTTTAGATCTTTCTCCCGCTATTAAATTGCGGGACTAGCGCTATTTGTTGGAGCTACGCTGTAGTATACATCACCCGTTTTTCTCTGTCCACCTACTTACTTGCCCACTGGATCTCGCGAATAGCGTATAAAGAGAAATTAGCAAGATCTTTCTACGAATAAATCGCTTTTATCCCAACCATTTACCCTCCTGAAAGAGTTATAACATAAACTACAGATAAAAGGGAGCATATTCTTTTATCCTAAGGCCATGTTTGACTTCCTTTCACTTTTCAAACACTAAGCACATGAAGCTTTTACACATCTTTCCCCATAAATTTATTTTTCTATTCCTCATCCTCTGTAGCTTTGCATATATACTCCCTGCTCAGAGTCTCGTCATCTATGGCCTGCAAAATGACAATCCCCAAAATCCCAATCAAAGTGATTTTCAGTTGGTCCAAGTAAATCCGTTCAATGGCAGCACTGTTGCGCTTTACACCTTGCCCAATACATTTGCTGTCATAGGGGGAGGAAGTACCTATGATCCTATCCTCAAGCGCTTTCATTTTTGGGGACTGGATGACAATAATGCCTACACGTATTTTTCTGCTTCTACGGGGACCCCTGATTTGATTACCAACGGGATCAACAATTTTACACCTTCTGAATTACAGTATGATTTGCAGACGGGTATCACGTATGGCCTAGAATGGGATCAAACAACCAGTACAGAATATCTGATGTCTATCGATCCTCAGACAGGTCTACCTGTGGACTCTATGCCGCTGGCAGGTGTCGCCGCGAAGGCTGTCTGGAGCTCAGGATATAACTCGAATCACCATCGATTCTTCTTCGTGGGGATAGATAATGCCAATGTCTTGAGATTCTACTACATAGATGCTCAGACAGGCCAGATTGTCCATCAGCCACAAATAGCGAGATCCCCTCAGTTTTTGGCCCTACAGTACGATCTGACCACAGATCAGGTGATCGCATTGGAGGTTCAGATTGATCCTACCAAACCCCAACAAGGAGGCTTGGATTACCGTGAGCTATGGGTATCAAATGTAGATACAGTAACAGGGCTTTCGACTCCGATCAGCAGTGCCCCTATTTGGGAAGGCTATGAGTGGGGTATACAAGGAGGATTTACGGATTTTGATCAGCAGACAGAGACGTTTATGTTCCTGGTAGTCGATCCTGATTCAGGAGGACGCCGATTGAACTTGGTCGATGTGAACAATGGACAGCTCATATCTACAACGCCATTCCCCGATTTGATCTTCGAGATAGAGTGTGACAATCTGGTATTTGCTAGAACGGCCTATTCTAATGCGCCTACATCCGTAAGAGAGATTGCGCAGACCGAGCTACAACTGTATCCCAATCCCACAAACGGGCAGTTTGTACTAGAACTTCCTGAAGGCGTTCAAGCGGAGCGTATTTCGGTCTTTGATGTACAGGGGCGAGAGGTGGCCTTTTCACAGATACAGCAGAGTCCTTCAGATGTAGTGCTTAAGTTAGAGCCGACCGCATCAGGCGTGTACCAAGTACAGGTTCAGACGCAAGCAGGGGAATTGCTCGTCAAAAAGCTGATCCTGGAGTAAAAGATGGTAGGAGAAGATTTCAACAGGTGAAGTGTGTCTATCTATACACGCGCTTCACCTGATTTTTTTTCATGGATTGGTAGACAATGTCCATGAGTTTGATCCTGACATTTTCCCTCAGGAGCAGTCGATTGGAAGCATCTGGATAGGTGCGATTGGATAAAAAGACGAAGATGAGATCGTTGGCAGGATCGACCCAAACGGCTGTGCCTGTGAAACCTGTATGACCGAAGGTAGACTTTGAGGCGTATTCAGAGCAGGGACTGGAACTACGCCCTTTAAGCTCGGGCTTATCCCATCCTAGGCCTTTGCGATTGTATGTGAGTTGCTGCTTAGTAAAGGATTCGATAGTCTCCTTTCGCAGAAATCGCTCTCCTCCATACATTCCATCATTCTTGAGCATGTAAAGCCATTTGGTCATGTCATATACATTAGAGAAAAGACCTGCATGGCCTGCTACACCGCCGAGGAGTGCTGCATTTTGATCGTGGACATACCCTCGGATGATGGCTTGTCGCCAGATATTGTCTTTTTCTGTGGGCGGACAAAATTTTTCGCGACCTCTTTGATGAGGATTGAAATAAGTATGGTCCATACCCAACCGACGGAAGAATAAATATTGGGAAAGCTCATCTAGTGACTTACGGCTGACACGTTCTACCACCATTCCCGCTAAAATAAATCCCACATCGGAGTATCGTACAGCAGAAGTTTTGCGAACCTCCGCTTCTTTGAGTTTTTTCAGAAAAAGCTTGTCTAACGCTTCAGAACCATAGAGAGAGGGTGCGATTTCGCTTTGGTGTGCCCGCGAGGGAGAAAAGCTATAATAGGAAGTGTTCAACGTTTTTTTCTTGCGGTTGGCATAGGTATCCTGGTAGACTGAAAGCCAGCCAGGGAGCCCTGCATTGTGTTGCATGATACGGCGCAGGGTCAGTTTTCCTTTATTATTTCCCTTGAATTCAGGTAAATAAGTCGAAATCGGCTTATCTAGGTCCAGCATGCCTCGCTCTACCATGAACATCACAGCTGAAGTAGTAGCAGCCACTTTAGTCACAGAGGCGAGATCGTAGGTATTGAGGTAAGGATGGATGGCCATCCCTCGTGTCCCGTATTCTGTGCGGCCAAATCCTTTTTGGTATACAACATCATTGTCTTTGAGGACGAGTACTTCGCAGCCAGGCATAGCTTTGCGCTTGATATATAGATTGGCCATCGTATCGATCTGTGCGAGCCAGCGACTGTCCATCCCATGTGCTTCGGGTAGGGAGAACCCAAACCGAACGGGTTTGCGGATCATGATGCCATAGCCTTCCTTGAATTGGGGCGAGGCCGTGACGGGTAACCTTCCTGTAACAGGATTTCCTCCGAAGATCGCTTCACCTGCTGCTTCTTGGGCTTCTTTGACACTTTCGTAGGCCACTAGAATAGCCGATTCAGAACCAAAAAACTTCAAAGCATACGGAGAGCCGAAGAGCGTCAGGATGGTTTCCTTTCCTTCCATGCGGAGGTCTTCGCTGAGACTGATGGTATTGGCGCCTATGCCAAAATCTTTGCTTGCCTGACTCTTCATCCCATATACACCGATGATGATGGTATTGTACCCTTTGAGTTTTTGCATAAGGACACTTTTGTCGTAGGGCGTGAAGCCTTTTTTGAGGCTAAAGTTGGCTACAGGGCCATATTTAGCCAAGGTGCGATGGAAGGTACTTCCGCTCCCGCTTCCAATCTGAACCAGGGCAATCTTACGCTTGTCTAGTTTGCGTAGCGGAACGAGCATACGCTCATTTTTCACTAGCGTAATAGCCGATTCGTAGAGTTCTTCCTTGATCGCCTGTGCTTCAGGAGTCATGAGCCGCTTGACGATATTTTGCTCAGGAATAGGAAGCTGGCGGTAAAGGCCTAAGTCGTGTTTGGCAATAAGAATCCGACGTACGCGACGCTCTAGCTCTGCGGGTTGGATCTTCCCTTGTCTGATAGCATTTTTGATGGCAAGCATAGATGCCGAGAGATCCGCTGGGAAAAGGAGCATATCGTTGCCCGCGAGGAATGCCTGTAGGGCTGCTTCGCCTTTGGGATAATATTTGTACACGCCTTGCATGTTCAGGCCATCTGTGATGATGAGCCCTTTATAATTCATGCGATTACGCAAGAGGTTATTGACAGCGATGGGAGAAAGCGAAGTCGCCCTATTGGGAGTTGAATCCAATGCAGGAATGTATAAATGCCCTGTCATGACGGCTCCGATGCCCGCCCTTGTCAGCTTAGAGAAGGGGTATAATTCAAGCGTATCCAATCTTTCCTTACTGTGATTCATGATCGGAAGGGCATGGTGTGAATCGGTATCTGTATCTCCATGTCCAGGAAAATGCTTGGCACAGGCAATGACACCTCCCGTTTGTAGGCCTTTGGCGAGCATCAGCCCTTTGCGCGCGACATTGTATCTATTCTCTCCAAACGAGCGATAGTTGATGACGGGATTGGCGGGATTGTTATTGACATCCACGACTGGGGCAAAATTCATCCTTACGCCTACTTTTCGCAGATCTAAAGCCATTTGCCGACCCAATTCATAGATGAGAGAGTCATTATAGATTGCACCCAAAGTCATATTTTTGGGATATCGGGGGACTCTTTTGAGGCGCATAGAAAGGCCCCACTCAGCATCCTGAGAGATCAAAAGGGGAACTTTGGATGTTTCTTGGTATCTATTGACAAGGCGGGCTTGCATTTCGGGTTCACCTTGCATAAAAATCAACCCTCCAAGGTGGCGTGTCTCGATGAGTTGTTCGATTTTGCGATAATCTTCTTCCTTTTTATTAGAAAAGGTAGCATGAATAAACAGTTGGCCGATTTTCTCCTCAATGGTCATTTCATTCAGGATACTATCTGCCCACACGGTAGCCTGACGACTTTGTCCATTTAAAAGAGCATAAGACAGCAAAAAAAATCCCAGCCCGAAAGCACGCAATTGTTGCCTGGTCATCTTCAAATACATTTAAAATTCTTGCAAGCGAGTGCAATCCCCAGCTTGAAAATACACTATAATGAGTGCAAACTCAAATTTTCGTATTGGGAGGGAGGCTTCTTATGGGTTAAACGGTAAGTTTTTATTCTGGTTTGGGGAAAAATACGAGAATTCCTACAAGCGTTTCTTTGGTTTGGTCGCTACATAGCTTTTCAGATAGAAGGGTTCAAAGCTGATTAGATCCTCAAATGCATGGTTTTCCCATTTTTTTAGGATGGCAGATCCTACATATGAGGCATCGGCTTGGATATTGTCTAAAATGATCGCTTGGGGGCTCTGTCCTAAGTGATTACGACACTTTGCTACCCCATCTCCAACAAAAATGATTTTTTGCTCTGCTAAGACGTCCAGGAGTGCGTCGCCTTCTATAATCATAGGTTGAGCAGGCCGTTTTTCTGCTAGATGTCCGTCGTAGATCGCCATGTATACCTCCATACGGCGTGCATCGATCATCGGGCATACCCATGCCTCTAATTCCACGGCCCAGTCATGTACCTGCCAAGCCAAGAGCTCCAAGCTGCCCATAGACAGGAGAGGGACGTCATAGGCCATGCAGAGACCTTTGGCGGTGGAGACACCGACCCGCAAGCCTGTGTAAGAACCAGGTCCCTTACTTACTGCAATGCCTGACAAGTCTTTCCCTTCTATCCCCAAATGACTCAGCAGACTTTGAACCATGGGCACCAAGAGCTTGGCATGGGTACGCTCTTGATGAATGGTCAAGACTCCCAACAGTTGCTCTCCCTCATATACGGCCACAGATCCTACCATAGTAGCCGTTTCTAATACCAAAAAATAGGGCTTCGATGTCTCTGCCTGTTTCATGTTGCAAACATAAGGAAAACTCAGGGAGACTGGTAAGTGAAAACGGTACGATCTAAAGTGTGTACCACTTCTCGTCGGACTGACCCGCAGCGATGACCGCTTCGATAAAGGCCATCCCTCGGACACCGTCTTGAACTGTCGGGAAATCCAGCCACAGAGGATCGGGTGTTTCACCATTGATTTGTGCGCGGAGCGTGCGCGCGAAGTTTCGATAGATATTGGCGAAAGCCTCAATGTATCCCTCAGGATGGCCAGCAGGAATGCGTGTGGCCCCTTGCGCTTGGGCAGATAGATTGCCTACACCTGTGCGTATCAATCGCGTGCCTTCATCTTGTACTTTGTGGATGAGTGTATTAGGGTGCATTTGGTGCCATTCTAATCCACCTTTTTCGCCGTAGACTTGAATGTAAAGCCCATTTTCTTCACCATTTGCGATCTGGCTGACATGCAAAACGCCTTTGGCCCCTCCTTTAAATCTCAGCAAGACATTGCCATCGTCATCCAGTTGACGGCCCGCTACAAAGGTGCTGATGTCGGCACACATAGCTTCGATTTCGAGTCCTGTGATGTATTCGGCGAGGTTTTCGGCATGTGTCCCGATGTCTCCCATCGAGCCTGCAATCCCCGACTTGCTGGGATCGGTGCGCCATGCAGCTTGTTTCTGTCCACTGGCTTCGAGAAAACTAGAGAGCCATCCCTGTGGATAACCGACGATGATCTTTCTAAGCGTACCCAATGCACCTGATACAATCAGTTGGCGCGCTTCTTTGACAAGGGGATAACCTGTGTAGTTGTGGGTGAGGGCAAATAGGGCTTCCTTTTCTTCGACCAGCGTGGCAAGTTCTTGCGCTTCTGCCAATGAAAAAGCGAGTGGCTTGTCGCATACAACCGCAAAGCCATGTTCGATGGCCATCTTGGCAGGGGGAACGTGCATATGATTGGGCGTCACAATCGATACAAAGTCCATGCGATCTCCGAGCGGACGTTCTTTTTCTTTGAGAATCATCTCCTCGTACGATCCATACACACGTTTGGGATCAAGGTAAAGGTCTTCCCCTGATGCTTTTGATTTCTCCGGATTGCTGCTAAACGCCCCACAGACAAGCTCGATTTCACCGTCGAGAGCTGCTGCCATCCTATGGACCGCCCCAATGAACGCGCCACGACCTCCACCAATCATACCCATACGCATTTTCCGATTCAAAGCCATATCTACTTTTTTTCATGAATCTACTAAGTGTGAAAGGAGTTCAAAAGAGAATACATGAAAAAATGGAATTCTTTCTTTATTGAATAGCAGATAGTGCTTCTCTTATAAATGGAAAACCCCTCATTTCCACTAAGGAAAGAGGGGCATATATGCTCTCAAAGAAGGTCGTTATCTTTTTCCTCCTCCTCCTTTTTTCTTGCCTTTGCGTTCTTGGGCACGACGCTCTTGACGCGACAGTTTACGCTGTGGTCCTTGTCCACCACCCGCTGCGGCCATCACACGTCGCTCTTGCTCTTTGCGCTTCTTAGCTTCATTTTCCACATCTGAATGACGTGTCTTTAGACCTGAGAAGTCGTCGCGCTTGGTCTCTGCCTGATTGGACTGCTGACTTCCTTCTACGTGAAGATCAGCTTTGAAAATCAAAGAAAGTACCTCACTGTTGACACTATTGAGCATCTGACGGAAGATCTCGTAGGACTCTATCTTGTAGACCAAAAGTGGGTCTTTTTGCTCGTAAACTGCCGTTTGCGAGTCTCTACGTAGTTCGTCCATCGTTCGCAAGTGCTCCTTCCACTTATCGTCTATAATAGCGAGTGTTGCTACTTTCTCCAGCTCGTCTATCACGACCTTTCCGCGTGATTCGATGGCTTTGTCTACTGGGACGATGATCCGCAACTGTTTGGAACCATCTGAGAATGGAATCAAAATCCGCTCAATGTTGGGATTGTCTTTCTTGATGCGGGCGATGCCATTGGCGAGCGTTTCAGCCAGCTCTTTATTTTTACGCTGATAGTAAGCTGCTGCGCGCTCATATAGCCTATCTGTCAGTTTCTCCTCTGACTCATCATTCAACTCCTGTTCGCTGATACCTGGATCTACACGCAGGAAGCGAATCGCATCTAGGCGGAGTCCTTCCTCGTCTGTCATCCCAATGTTTGCCCCGATCAGGTTGCCAGAGAAGTCATAAAGCATATTGTCGAGGTCGACTTTCACACGCTCACCATACAGGGCGTTCTTACGACGGCGGTAGATGACCTCACGCTGAGAGTTCATGACGTCGTCATACTCAAGCAGGCGCTTACGCATGCCGAAGTTATTTTCCTCGACTTTTTTCTGTGCGTTAGAGATCGATTTGGTGATCATACTATGCTGGATGACTTCACCCTCTTCCAGTCCCATGCGGTCCATGATGCGAGAGATACGCTCAGTACCAAAGAGGCGCATCAAATCATCCTCCAGTGAAACATAGAACTGAGACATACCAGGATCTCCCTGACGACCTGCACGACCACGAAGCTGTCGGTCAATTCGTCGAGATTCGTGCCGCTCCGTGCCGATGATTTGTAGTCCTCCATTTTCTTTGACACCCTCTCCCAGCTTGATGTCTGTACCACGACCTGCCATGTTCGTTGCGATGGTGACGGCTCCTGGCTGCCCTGCGGCTGCCACGATTTCTGCTTCTCGCTGGTTCTGCTTAGCGTTCAGTACGTTGTGGGGGATCTTGCGGATTTTGAGCATACGGCTCAACAACTCAGATACTTCTACCGAAGTTGTACCCACCAAGATGGGCTTGCCTTCTTCACGAAGCTCTTCAATCTGCTCGATCACTGCATTATATTTTTCGCGCTTGGTACGATAGATCATATCGTCGCGATCGTCACGCGCGATGGGTTTGTTGGTCGGAATGACCACTACCTCTAGCTTGTAGATGTCGTAGAATTCCTTCTCTTCCGTCTCAGCTGTACCCGTCATACCTCCCAGCTTGTGGTACATACGGAAGTAGTTTTGCAAGGTCACAGTAGCAAAGGTCTGCGTAGCCGCTTCGATCTTCACATTTTCCTTGGCCTCAATCGCTTGGTGCAAGCCATCGGAGTAACGACGTCCTGGGAGCACACGACCTGTTTGCTCATCGACAATCTGAACTTTGCCGTCTTGCACGATGTATTCTATATCTTTTTCAAAGAGTGTATACGCTTTCAACAGCTGGTTGATGGCATGGAGACGCTCTGATTTTTCTGCGTAGTCCTGGGCCGCTTTATCTTTCTCTTTGATTTTTTCTTCCTCTGTCAGCCCCTCTCTCTGATCAATCTCCGAAAAGACCGTTGTGATATCAGGTAGTATAAAGAGATTGGGATCTTCTCCTGCACCTGCAATCATTTCGCGGCCCTTATCCGTCATCTCCACCTGATTATTTTTTTGGTCGATGGTGAAGTACAGAGGCTCATCGGCAATTGGCATGTTGCGCTGATTGTCCTGTAGGAAGTGTCCTTCTACCTTGTTGAGGGTCGTTTTGACACCTGGCTCAGAAAGGTACTTGATCAAGGCGCCGTTTTTGGGCAGACCTCTGAAGGCACGGAAAAGGGCGATTCCCCCCTGGCCTTCTTCTACGCCTTTATCGTCTGCGGCAAACTTTTTCTTGGCATCGTTGATATAGCCTGTGATGAGCTTGCGCTGGGCTTTGACCAATCGCTCGATCCGTGGCTTGAGATCGTTATACTCGTGGCGATCACCGCGAGGTACAGGACCTGAGATGATCAAAGGCGTACGGGCCTCATCGATCAATACAGAGTCAATCTCGTCAATGATAGAGAAGTAATGGCTTCGCTGAACCAGAAACTCTGGATGCGTGGTCATATTGTCACGCAGGTAATCAAAGCCAAATTCGTTATTCGTTCCGTAGGTAATATCTGCTTGGTAGGCCTTGCGACGTTCGTCGGAGTTGGGCTGGTGAAGGTCGATACAGTCTACGGTCAGGCCGTGAAATTCAAAAAGTGGGGCATTCCATTGGGCATCACGACGGGCGAGGTAGTTGTTGACGGTCACGACATGGACACCTTGCCCCGTGAGGGCGTTGAGGAATACAGGAAGAGTGGCCACGAGGGTTTTACCTTCACCTGTTGCCATCTCCGCGATTTTTCCTTGGTGTAGCACAGTCCCTCCGATGAGCTGTACGTCATAGTGAATCATGTTCCACGTGACTTCTGCATCGGCCGCGAGCCAAGACTTGGCCCATATCGCTTCTTCACCTTCTATCGTCACATAGCCAGCACCCTTTCCCGCCGCCAGTTCGCGGTCGCGGTCATTGGCAGTCACGCGCAGCTCGTCGTTTTCGGTCAGACGACGTGCGGTTTCCTTTACGATGGCAAAAGCCTCTGGAATCAGGTCGTCCATGATCTCATCAATCTGCTTGTATTGCGTCTTGGTGAGTTCATCGATTTTGGAGAAAAGGCGGTCTTTTTCGTGTATATCAGTGGTGGACTCTGCTTCTGCGCGAGTAGCTTCAATTTCCTCTCTGATGGCCTCTGTATGATCGAAGATCCGCTGGCGAATATCCTGAGAGGCTTCGCGAAGTTCGTCATCGCTGATGTCATGGATTTTCTCGTATTCCGCATTGATGGCACCTACATACGGCCACAATTGCTTGACATCTCTATCCTTCTTAGAGGGGAAAATGGATTTTAGTAAATTCTTCATT
Source organism: Bacteroidota bacterium (assembly GCA_039820545.1). Lineage (GTDB taxonomy): Bacteria > Bacteroidota > Bacteroidia > J057 > J057 > JALEFZ01. The sequence goes on from JBCBPW010000015.1 coordinate 94,020, forward strand.
TCAGCTGCGCTAAAATCGTTTTTCAGTGTTCAGAGGCACTTTTTATGGCATTTTCCCAAAGGAATTTCGTCAAAAAAGGGCGTATTCTGAGTGGTTAAGTATACTAAACCTCAATTAGAGGGTCTAAGTTACAGATATTTTCTTTTTGGTCAGGTCAAAGTCTTCACTTTCATTTCGTGAAAAATGAGACTTTGTACTAAAATGCACGACTTTATTTTCCCGCCAATGCATCCAGTAAGGAAGTATGAATCCTATGGTTGGAAGCTACAAGCTCTCCACCAAATATATAGTTGTCACCTCCGCTAAAGTCTGTGACCTCTCCGCCTGCTTCTTTGACGATGAGTCCTCCTGCGGCTACATCCCAAGCATTGAGTTTGTACTCGAAGAACCCATCCAATCGGCCAGCGGCTACATAAGCCAGATCTAGTGCAGCTGATCCCATGCGGCGTAGTCCCTGTATTTGGCTGGCCACGTGCATCACCATCCCGAGGAAGTCGCGTTTCCAGGCAGGCGTCCCATAGGGAAATCCAGTGGATACGACTGCTGTTTTCAATTCGGGTCGCGTACTGACCGAAAGTGGGTTTCCGTTCAAAAAAGCACCTTCTCCTATTTTTGCATGAAACATCTCATCTGAGACAGGCTGATAAATATAGCCCATGATGGTTTCGCCTTCCTTTTGCAAAGCCAGACTGATACAAAAATGCGGAATCCCATGCATGAAGTTGACCGTCCCATCTATCGGATCAATGATCCAGCGATAGGCTGCATCTGTAGCTGTCTCCCCTAGTTCTTCATTGATGAAGTCCGAGCCTGGAATAAGTTGACTGCAGGCACCTCTGAGCATATTGTCGGCTGAGACGTCTACATCCGTGAAGGGATTTTTTTCTCCTTTGTAAGAGACGCGACTGAAATCGAAGTGCTGGAACTCGCGCAATATGTAGGTACCTACTTTGCGCAGAAGCTGCTGTATGGGCTCGTCAAGCGAGGATGGGTCAATCATGAGGTAAAAGTGATGCAGTATCAAAATCTAATGTCTATTTTTATTCCATAGACAAGAAGTCTGTCGATTTAGCGGGAAAAATCTGCTACAACCCGACAAATTGACAGGAAAGGCTGGCAAGTTCACAGAACACGCCTACAGCAGCATAAAGAAAGGAAGATGAAAATTACCCGTATTCGCTTTTGGAAAGAAGATCTGAATCTTACCCGCCCTTATACCATTGCTTATAAGACGGTCTCTGATGTATCGGTTTGTTTTGTAGAGATAGAAACGGACGGGGCGCATGTGGGTATAGGTGCGAGTAATCCTTCGCCTCAGGTGGTCGGAGAAACTGTCGCAGATGTCATGCAAGTACTGAATCTGGGGCAGGGATTTGATCAAATCATCGGGAGAGACGTGCGAGAGATGGCAGGTATCTTGAAGGATGTAGGAGAAATCTACATGCGTAATCCAGGTGTCTTGGCTGCATTAGATATCGCACTTCATGACATTTGGGGAAAATATCTCGGTCTGCCTATTGCCAGATTTTACGGTCAGGCGCATCATTCGATTCCGACTTCTATCACAGTAGGAATCAAAGGTGTAGAAGAGACTTTAGAGGAAGTGGAGGAATATGTAGGGAGAGGATTTCGATATTTGAAAATTAAGACAGGGGAAGGTATAGAAAAAGATCTGGAACGCCTTTTCAAGATACGCGAAGTACATGGTGATCAAGTCCACATCCGAGTAGATGCCAATCAGGGCTACACGCTGGAGCAGTTGCAGGATTTCATGGAGCGGGGCAAGGATCTGAACTTGGAGTTGATCGAGCAGCCGCTCTCTGCGGATCAGGTGGGCGAGCTATTGCAGTTGCCCTGGGCACATGCGGAAAAGATTGCGCTGGACGAATCCGTCCGCTATGTCGATGAGGCTTTGGCTTTTGTGGGGAAGCCCTTGCATGCAGGGATCTTCAATATCAAGCTCATGAAATGTGGAGGCGTCCGCAACGGCTTGCGCATCGCAGAGCTAGCAGAGCTGGCAGGTATGCACTTGATGTGGGGGTGCAATGACGAAAGTCGGGTGAGTATCGCGGCAGCCTTGCATGCGGCCTTTGCGAGCCCAGCTACGCGCTACTTGGATCTCGATGGTAGCCTGGATCTCGCGAGAGACCTTGTGGAGGGAGGCTTCAAGATCGAAGACGGGATGATGTCCCTTTTGCCTAAGCCAGGACTAGGTGTGGACCGCATTCAATAAACTTCCCACATACTTTTCCTTATACAGGATCTTTTCAATAGTTTTAAGCCAAGTTTTCGTTTCGTTATTTTTCAACTATCTGGACAGCAAAAGATAGGTCTGCTGTCTCTAGTCTTTCGTCTCAACAGTGATACTTCATGAGTGGCAATAGTGTTACCAATCCAGGACCTCACCGCGCACGATTTGATCGTACGCTGGCATTTTTACAATCTTCTGTGGCTCCACCAGCCAAGATTCTGGATTTGGGCATCGACAATCCCTTTTCTCAGGACATGCGCCATGCGGGATATGAGGTAGAAAATACCATAGGGCAAGATCTCGACGATGATTTTGAGCAAGTGGCTCAATCCGATGCGGACATCATCACTGCTTTTGAGATCTTCGAGCATTTGGTCGCTCCTTACAATGTGCTTAAAGCCATCAAAGCGCCTCATCTTGTGGCGACGGTTCCCCTCAAACTTTGGTTTGTAGATGCTTACTGGAATGAAGAAGATCCTTGGGATAGGCACTATCACGAGTTCGAGGATCGGCAGTTTGACATGGTGCTAGAGAAGGCAGGGTGGACGATCCAACACAAGGAAAAGTGGACCTTCCCTGTGAAAAAAATCGGCTTCCGCCCTTTATTGAGGAATATCACACCTCGATATTATGCGGTGTATTGTACGCGGGTGTAAGTTTGATGTTACCTACAACTCTTCTTCTGAGGTCAGATGGGCTTGGATGAGCGTCTTGAGCGTAGCAAGTTGAGAGGGATTGACGACGATTTCAGCGACCTTCCCATCGTTCATGAGTAGCAATCTTCCCTGTGAGAATACCTCTTCTACATAGCTTTTATACAACTCATTTCTATCTAAGTATAAGCCAGAGACATTAGGATCAATCAAATGTGCTTGTAGCTTTTGCTCTAAATCTGTCACACTTGCACTTGTCGCAATACATTGAAGACTTTGTTTGCCATCTTGATTATACAAGGGATGAAGCTCTACAAACAGATCAAGCATATAGTCTAGACACCCTTTACATCCTCTGTCTATAGGGACGAATAGTACAACCTTGGGATCTGTGGAGCTTGTCGCAAATTCTTGCACATATGCGCGCCATCCTCCCTCCTTCTTATCAGGTGCAGGCAATATGGCTCTTTTCTTGAAGTCGTCAATTCCAGCCAACTGAGTACCCATCTCGAAGCGTGTAAAGTGCATAGAATCTGCAGATTCGTTACTTCGACTATAGTCAAAGAAATACCATCCGTCAGGCGTAGCAAAAGAAAAACCATACCCCTCTGGATATAAACCTTCCCCCACCTTACGGAAGTCCTCATCTAGCACCATGATCCCCGATTTCTGTGTTGTTTTAGCAGAAGCATTCGCCAAGTTGGTGATAGGATAAACGATACGTCTGACAAATTGGCGTCGAAAAGGATCAAAGGTAATATTCCTATAGGCCAGTTGGCTGCGATCATTTTGGGGCCTATCGTATGCAGGTACAAATGTATCTAAGGGTAAGGGATAAATCGTATCACTGATAGTAGAAGGTGCTCGGAATCGCTTAACCATTTGACTACCTGGATCATATGTAAGTAGAAGGTCTGTGTAGGAAAATCCATAGACGGATTGCTTCTCTCCATTTACAGCTAATTTTAC
>JBCBPW010000016.1:0-93389 GCA_039820545.1 Bacteroidota bacterium
TATAGTCTACTCAATAATCTTCCAGCAAAAGAGTGTCCTTCCAAGCATCCAGGGACTGTAAGACAAGTATATATTCTTCTTGAAGCTGTTGATGAATTCGATGAATCGCTTGAGGATACATCTGCTGTGAGGCTGCAACCATCGCTTCGCAAAGATTAGAAAAAAGGATCGCTCCCACTTGACAGTAATTAGATTTCAATGCAAAAGCAGCTTCTGCAATATCCAAACGATTCGCTTGATTTACCCCCTCTTCCAATAGCTCCATGTATCTAGGTCCACTTGAATTGATGGTCTCTATCATGTCAATTACCATATCCAACTCACCCTCCATGAGCACTACCATAGATTGCCGCATATCTGGGTCCAGGTAGCCCGCCAAATTGATCGTATCTTCTTTCACGCCTCCATCAAGTTTCTAATGATGTATAGCTCTCTTTCCATCCACATCATTCTAACAAATGCACATGAAACAAAAAACATATTTTCCCATCTTTTCTATCACCGTATGTATTCGCCTCAAATGATCTCTTTATTTGAGAAATAATCTCCTATTTTTGAGCCTCAATTATCTATCAACATTTCACGAGGTGTACCGTTATTAGAAGTATGACTGAAAATCCTATAGATAAAGATAAGATAGCAGAGAAACCCTCTACCCTCCCCTATGCCCATTCTGTAGGGGGAGCTGTGATCAAGCCTATAGACAAAGGGAAAGTGAAGGGACGTGCGATGCTCGCCATGGAGGAGCAGACGCACATGCAGATGGACCAGATCAAGGAGCAGATCGAACTACTTGCACAGCAAGCCTCCAAGCTGCAGAGAAGGGTAGAAATTTCCGCTAAGATTTATCAAGCAGAGATGAATTTTGAACCTGTCATGAATAAAGTGTACCATCTCTACGAACGGAAAAATGGAACATGGACGCTTTCTTTGGTTTCTCCTGAAGAATGGGGTCCTTCCCTACCTTATGCAGGCCATCTGGCATCGGTAAGACTCATGGCAGACCATACATGGGAATTGCTGGATCGAGAAGATATTGATATTCCTGATGCGTAGACATTAAAACCCCAACCTATCTATTTATCCTAAGTACTGTGGGATATGCAATCAGGTTATTTTGGATATCATTATATCTGTAATATTAGCACTTTAAAGTCTGATATCGTGAATAAAGTCAAATCCCCTATGGAATGACCTCTTACTTCTGTCTACGTAAAAAATAATATAAAAGCCCCCTGAATATCAGAGGGCTTTTTTTATTACACGGCATGAAGCCGACAGGTAGCAAGCTACCCATCAACTCACACTATTCTTTGATCAATTTCTGATGCAGAGTGTAAGGACCTTGCTTCCACTCTAGCATGTAAATACCTTGAGCATAACCGCTGAGGTCGAGTTTTGCCTTACCTTGAATCATCTCTACATTCAGGTTGAGTGCCTTTCCACTCAGGTCAAATACCTGAATGCTCGCCTCGCCTACGGGCATATTGAGGGCTTCTACCCAGAAGAAATCCTTAGATGGATTAGGATAAATGCTCAAATCAGCTGACAGAGTAGGATCGTTTGAGACAAAGTAAGCACCCACCTCACGTGAGAAGGTATCTGCAGGACATCCATTAGCTGGTATCACAATATGTGTGATGGTATACAGACCAGGAGAAGTGTACACATAGTTAGGACTTACATCCGTACTTGTACTGCCGTCGCCAAAGTCCCATACATGCGTAGCGTTGGTAGCTTGAGAGGTAAACTGACCGTCTAGTCCTGTCATTTGGACAGTGAAGAAAGGATCCGCTCCTGTCTCGATCTCGATGGCCTTTGTGACCGTATTGGTCGAAGTTCCATCACCTACCGTCAAAGTCACAAACTTAGTTCCACCCGTTGTGTACGTCACATTGAATGGACCTGCAGTATTGGCTGTTGCGGGAGAAGCGTCTACGCCAAAGTCCCAACTGTAGGTTGTCGCTGCGGGTCCTGTAGAAGCATCCTCAAAGCTGATAGTTTCTCCCTCACAAATGATGAATGGATTCGCATTGAAACCAGCTACAGGTGCTGCTGCCCCACGCTCACTCACACCAATATTGTCTATAAAGAGATTGTTACCAATCAAGGTTTTAGAAACAAATTTTACGATGATGCGCTGACCGTTGTAGGCCGACAGATCAATAGCTTCGCTTCTCCACTCAGCAGAATTAGCAGGGAAGAAGGCCAAAGGATTGTCTACCGAAGTCGACATTGTAAGCCCTCCGTTTGCATAGACACGCTCTGTGAAGCTCTGACCACAATCGGTAGAGATCAGAATATTGAGCGAGTCAAGAGATCCCGCTGACTTACGCGCATACGCCATGTCAAAGGTCAACTCAGGACTAGCAGAGTTCTCCAGATTCACCACCCAACTGATAAGCTCATCTTCTGCAAATACGCCATTGTACTGGAAGTTATCCATGAAGATAGCCTCTGTAGACTGCCCAGTAATCCCCGTCACTGTCACAGGCTGCCAGCTAAACGAATTGTCAGGGTTGAGGATCGTCCAGTCCTGCTGGAAGTTCGCAATATTTTCAAAGTCTTCTATCAGATTCGGTGCCTGACCGTTTGTCACTTCGATGTAAGCATCGCGGACCAATGAATCCGCTCCTGCACTGTTACTCACCCGTAGCTGGACACGGTACCATCCTTCTTGCTGGAAGCTTACGACTGGCTCTGCATCTGTAGCAGCTGTATTGTCTTCATATGTCACCAAATTAGGTGTGAAGCTCCAATCATAGATCTGTGGGAAGTTGAAAGAAAGATCTTCTAGCTGAATCTTCTCCCCTACACAGAGCTTGCTGCGGTTGGTGATGAAGTCTGCACGTGGTGGTCGATTGGGATCGGTGAAGGAAATATTGTCAATGGCAATGTCTCCTAGCTCTCCTGAACCCATGGTGGCACGGAAGCGAACCAGAACCACTGCATTTCTATAAGGAGTCAAATCAATCTGACGGCTGTTCCACTCGAAGCCCTGGTTACCTGAAATCGGGAAGGTCATGACATCGTTGGTCCAGAATCCTAGACGGTAAACATCCACATGTAGCTGACCTACGCCTGGACCACGCATGTGATACCAGAATTCCATTTGGGGTGTAGACACACCGACCAAGTCAATACAAGGTGTAATTAAACCACTCAATGCCTGATCACAAGCACCATCGGCCTCCAAGTAGAGATACTTACCTCCAGGTGTACCAGGGAATTGGTCTTGTACAGGACCTGTACCAATCGTAGGGGTAGGACCACTATTCACACGCCAGTCGATCTGGTCATGACGACCGTTGACAAGGTTGGTCCAACTGTCGGGCAACGCACAGTTGACCTGTCCACAATCCGCTGCAGTATTACAATTAGTAAATGTCTCGAAGCTTTCACGATAGGGAAGTTGGACAGGTTGGCCATCTACCACGAGTACTTTGGAATAAATCGTATCATTTACGCCCACGCTGTCGCCAGGATACTCGACCCATGTTTTCAAGTCCAAATCACCTGCTGTAGCAAACTGGAAGTTGCTGCTGAAAATGTAGTCGGAATTCGAACCAGGTGCCAAGAATCCTTGGAAGGTATCTCTGACAACAGGCTCATTTCCTAACTGATATGCGAGTGGAATGGTAAAGAAACCAAGGTCAGATTCATTCTTGATGTTAACCTTTACACGTGAAAGATTGGTTACACAGGTGTAGAAAGGTCCTTCCTCTGTGAAGGTAGATTGCCTCATCGCCACATCATTCTCGATCGGACAATTGTTACGACCACCTGGACGCAACAAGGCGATGGCTCTTCTGCCTAGTACTTCGGTCTTTTTTCTGGCACGTACAGAGATCCAGTAGTCACCATCCGTAGGAATACCAGGCACTTGATATTCTTGTGTGGAATTTGTGACGACAGTCCCAACAGAATCCATGAACTTATCTGCCAGCATGTACACATCATAGTGCGTAGCACCTGGTACATTGGTCCAGCTCATGCGCGTGATGTCCCCAGGACACACACCTTGCACTTGAATATTGCCAGGAATACCGATGATATTGAAAGGATTTTCGGATACACCTGTGAGGCTACCACGTGTGACACGGACCAATGCTTCTCCTGTTACATCGTTGGGTACGGTGAAGTCATAGTAACGGCGATTAGCAGCAATGTTGTTGTTCACGACAATCCAAGTATTTCCATTGTCACTAGAGTACTCCATGGTGAAGTTTCCTGTATTGCCATAAGCGTCCCAGCGCACACGCTGTATGTCGAAGGGAGCAAAGTGCTCTCCTCCATTAGGATAAGTAACTTTGACCTCATCATAAATGAAATCATAGGTCATGTAGTACTTGGCAGGCCCCATAGGAACAGAGCTTCCTGCAACATCTATGACGATGCTAGAACCAGGATTGACGATACGCACCTGCTCCATATTATTCAGCGTATCTACTCCCTGTACTGCAGGTGAGTTGAGCGCAGCTACTGTAGGCGTAGGATCGAGTATCAGCGGATTATAAACAGTCGCTCCATCTACAGCTGTCATGTCTAAGTCATTGACCAAGGCCTTAGCTGCCAATGTAGACGCTTCGGGATCGGCCCAATAGATCATCACACGAACCTCTGCCACACCAGCAGGAACCGTAATCGTATGTGAGTTCGTCTCACCTGTAGACAAGGTATCGGCTATATATTGTACATTCTCTAGTACTTCGGCTGATCTGAGCGCATTGACACGTCCCCAACCAAATCGAAAGTCTGGACCTGCATTACCCAAATCGTCTGCCGTATTCAGCATGACAGCTTTGATAAGAGCGGCATCAGGATCTTGGTTGTTGTTCAAGTCGCGATATGCATGGTAAAGCTGAGCAGAGATACCTGCCATACCAGGAGCAGAAAAAGAAGTACCACTAGAGTTTACGTATGTATTGTTTTGGTTAGTCATACGTACACCCTGGCCAAATGCAGAAATATCTGGCTTGATACGACCATCTGTTGCAGGTCCGATACTAGAGAAGCCTGCTAGACCATCTGTACTATTGAGGGCCGCAGTCGCGATGACATTCTTACCGAGTTTGTGTCCACCTGTGACATTCCCCCATCCTGCTCCTGCACCATAGTTACAGTTGGATGTCCCACTGTTTCCTGCTGAGAAGACGTGAAGTAGACTTGGATTATCATACGCTTGCTCATCTACCAGACGTGTAGTGTTGGTATAACCCGCGTTACAGCCATTACTATAAGAGGAATTTGTCACCACCAGACGCTGTGTTTTGTGTAGCGTAACCGTCGCATCCTGGAAGGTAGAGGTATAGTCCATCTGATAGACAAATGCCTTGGGAGCCATACCAATAACAGAAGGATCAAGGTTACCGGCACCTGCCACAACCCCTGTCACCTGGGTACCATGTGTACCATTGGCAAAGACATTGTATACGGTGTCGTTTCGGTTGATCCAGTCCAGGTGGGTGTTACTGAAGTTGTCACGTACAGACACTGTCACACCTTCTCCGTCATATTCACGTCCAGGGGCATGGAGGATGTTGGATCTGTGCTGGGACAAACCTCTGATATCCTCTGGCTGACCTGGATCATCTCCTGGCTCGATGAACAGGACTTGAGGATAAGCAGCTAGATCCCAGATTTTTTCCAGTGGCAAAACGATTTCTGTGAACTTTGCTCCACTCATCTTAGGATTACCTAGGCGACCTTCTGCAGCTTGCACGATCTGACTTTGAAGAATCGGATCAATTACACGCAGCCACTGGACCGTCATTCTCACTTCTTGTCCTTCCCAAGCATAGTCAGGAATATCTCCTCTGACGAGACGAGGATCAAGTTTGAATTCAGGTGCTACAGGATAAATGCTGTGAATGTTTTTCCCTTGCCAAACACTTGTTGCTAGCTGGACTGGAATTTCCACTAAATAAGCATTATCAGGCAAATAGGATGTAAACCGAAGTCCCAATCTCTCCAGCTGCTGCTTTTGTGCATCGGTGGGAAGTTGGGTGAATTGAATGATGCGAGTGTAGGAGTCGTTGTGGATCTCTTGGGGCTGTACCTGGGCAAGATGCGCAGCTGGATCTTGCATGAAAGGCAGCTGGAAGGTTCCACTTTTCAACTTGAGACTGTGTTGGGCCGAGGCTTGAAAACCTCCTATTCCTATCAAAAGGAATACTACCCACACGGATGGTAGTAGTTTTTTCATTTCCAAAATTTAAAATCTCCCTATTCTTGTAGATGTAATTTAGCAAGAATAGGGAGATTAAAAACTTCAAGCATATAGGATTTTTCCTATCCGCCGAAAATTTCTTTTAATTTTGCCTCTAAACTGGGTCCGCGGAGACGTTCTGCCAGAATTTTTCCATCAGGATCCACCAAAACGGTGTATGGTATCGAGCTTACTTTATATGTTTGTGCAGCTGCACTATTCCAAAATCGAAGGTCACTTACATGCAACCAGCCTAACCCATCTTGGTCAATGGCTTTCACCCAAGCGTCTTTTGTCCGATCGAGGCTGACGCCCAAAATCTCAAATCCTTTGTCCTTATAGGTATTGTATACTCTGACCACATTGGGATTCTCCAAACGGCAAGGCTTACACCAACTCGCCCAAAAATCTATCAGTACGTATTTTCCCTTGAGTCCGCTCAAGCTTACCAGGTTGCCGTCGGGATCGGGCAGAGAAATCTCAGGAGCAGCCATACCTGGCGCAAAGTTTCCTCTTTGCTGGGCAGCCATCTGCTTGGACCGCATCTCATTTTGAAAGGCGACCAGCAACGCCTTTACATCTGCCTCTGACATTTCCAACTCTCCCCCATTCATGGCTTGCGCCATCCCTTCCCTAAATGATTCGGGATCAAAATCGGCTTGTTGTTTCATCAACTGACTCCCGAGATTCTGACCATAAGCATAGGAAATGCTGTCATTTATATTGTTCATCTCTCCATTCGCACTTGTACTAGCCGTTTCTTCTGATTGAGCTGTCTTAGATGAATTACAACTTGCAAACAAAAAGATGGCAGCGAGGCAGATAATAGATGTATACTTAATATATTTCATACTGATGTTGCGTAATAATTTCTATTCTATGCACGAAGATAAGGAACTCCCTGAAATAGAACAGAGGAAATTCTCAGTCTCTTAAACCTAACCAACTCAAAAGGGTCCGCCAGATGTTTTGCCACCATGTCAGGGGCTCTTCCTGAATTTCGACAGGCTCTATCCCTTCTATCTTGGATATGACTTCTATCTTTTTCCCTAGCAATCTCTGTATCTGCGGGATAGCGCCGATTCCTGCTTCGTATCCCTTCCTGTAAATGGCGTCGACCTTTTTTAAGTCAAAAAATCTAAAGTCATCTGCTCCAGGCTCAATCTGGACATCGCATTGTGCCAAACGACTCTCCACATTGGACCACATGATTAAGTCCAACGTACGATAAGCGATCTCCAGCAAATTATTCACGTCCTCTTGAGGCTTAATTGGTGTTACATTGACACCTATCAAGATGTGATTGTCTTTTTGTAAGGGTTCGATGGGTAAATTATTCAATAAGCCTCCATCCACATACAGCTCCTCTCCTACCCGCTGAGCTTTGAATAAAATAGGAATAGAAGAAGAAGCAATGACCGCTTGGATGGCAGAGCCACTATTGATGATCTCGAATCGCCCCTGACTCAAGTTGGTGACAGAGACATAAAAGGGTTTCTTTAAAGCAGCAAAATCGTCTGTCGGGAGAAGATCTTTTAGCTTTTTCTCAATGTAGCTAAGATCGGTCAGTCCTACTACAGGAATAGAAAGTCGAAACAATTTAAGCACCGAAGCATCATCAAATACTTCCAAGATCTCCTTTGGTCTGTAACCTTGGGCATACAACACCCCGATTAGGCTTCCCATACTGGCACCTGAAATAACATCAGGATAAATGTCATTGTCATGAAAAGCTTGCAGGACGCCAATATGTGCCACGCCTCGGATAGCACCTCCTGATAAAGATATGGCAATGGATTTGGACATAGTTTCTTATAAATAAAAGTAGGGGTAGCACATACCACCCCCACTTTTTATGTTAATCTTATCTCAATGAATAAGACCGTCTTATTTCACCAGCGTCACTGTACCTGACTGTTGTACGTTTACTTGCAAACCACCCGATTGTAACGTGAAGTTGTAACGCCATACATAGACACCTTCTCTACACAGACGGCCACTGGGATCTGTACCGTCCCAGCGATCTTCTGGAGATACCGTTTCAAATACCTTTTGCCCCAGGCGATTGAAGACGGCTAAGGTTCCATCTACGATCTGGCAAGAGGTCGCAGGCAAGGCGAAGAATGCATCGTTGGCGATGTCTCCATTGGGAGTAAAGGCCGTAGGTACGTAGATTTCACAGTTACAAGAACGTGCAAGGACGAGCAATGAGTCAGAATCACTCCCACAGACATTTTCAATATTTACTGTGTACAATCCAGGTTCTTCTACATCTACCGTAGGTGTGGAGACGCCATTTTGCCAGCGATACTCTGCCTCAAAAGAAAGGCCTGCATCGAGTGTAATAAGTTCTGCCCCATCAATACATAAGATGGAGTCCCCTCTGATAGAGGCAAAAGGCGCAGGGACAAATTCAAGGTTGACATCTGATTGCGTTTCTCCACATTCATTGGATACCACTACAGAGTAATAACCTGTCTGGAATGCAGGGTAAGTAGGCTCTGTAGTCCCATCTTGCCAGCGATACACCACAGGTGGGAAGGTCGCTTGCGTCGCATCCAATTCCAGGGTATCACCTTCACAAGCCGAACGATCGTCTCCAAGATCCAGCCCTGTAGGTGCCTCGACAAATGTCACCGTGTAGGCATCCTCTGTTGCTCCACATTCATTGGTCACAATTACGCTGTAAAGACCGCTCTCTGTGATGTCACGTGTGGGCAAGGCATATCCATCTTGCCAAGCATAACTTGCTCCAGGGAAAGTAATATCTGCAAAGACAGGATCTCCTTCACAAGCTGTGACATCATCTCCAAAATCTACGGTAGGAGAAACCCCTGTACGCACAAGGGTAGTATCAGTAGCAGACCCACAGTCGTTAGTTACGGTCACATAGTATGTCCCCTCTTGTGTAGCTACAAATTGCGTATCGGTAGAGAAATCTTGCCAGAGATGCTCAAACTCACCGAAGGGCGTGGTCAGTGTCACCGAAAGTCCATCACAAAGTAAGGTACTGTCTTCAAAGAAAGGACCCAGCGGAGCTTCTTCTACGGTCACTGTTTTCGTGTCGCGATCGAGCCCACATCCATTGGTCACAATGACTTCGTAGATATTAGAAACTGTAATAGTCTTAGTGGCTGCACTGTCTCCATCTTGCCACACATAAGTAGAGGTGGGTGTCCAGGTAGCATCTAAGACCAGGAATCCACCCTCACAGAAAGTCGTATCGGGTCCCAGATCGATATCGGGGCGCTGGTCGTACAAGATATCGACCGTGTCGTTGACTGTTCCACAGACGTTGCTTACTTCTACAAAGTACTCTCCACTTTCCGTGACGAGGAAGGTCGGATTGCCTGAATTATCCTGCCAAGTATAAGTCGCAGCAAAGGAAGTCGCAGTCAGTAGATACCCGCTTCCATCACAGATGGTCGTATCATTGCCTAGTTCGACAGAGGGTGCCTCTCCAAAGGTGATCGTTACCGTATCACGTGTCGTCCCACAACCATTGGTTACTGCGACAAAATATAAACCAGATGTCGTCACTAAGAAAGTCGAATCTGTACTGCCATCTTGCCACTCGAAGGTCGCATCTGCTACGGGTATGTCCAGCAATACGGGACCTGAACCACAAATGGTATCATTGGGGCCAAGGTCCACGATGGGTGGCGTGACTGTTTGTACAATGACTGAGTCCCTTTGCGAACCACAAGCATTGGTCAACTCTACCCAATAAATGCCCCCACTAGAAATGGTGAAAGCAGAGTCTGAACTTCCATCCTGCCAAGTGTAGGTTACACCTGGACGGAAGACATCTATGGTGGTATCAGAGCCAGAACACAATTGAAAATCTGCTCCAAGGTCGATGTCGAGTGCATTGGAATCTGCTACGACAATATTGACCGTATCTCTCCCAATCCCGCATTGGTTGGTCACCTCGACAAAGTATTGTCCACCCAGCGTCACGTCAAAAGTAGAATCGGTACTATTATCTTGCCAAACAAAAGTGGCATTGGGTATGGGTACATCCAGGCTTACGGTATCTCCCTCGCAGACGGCATCATCAGGTCCCAGAGTGACTACAGGGGCAAAGATGGGATCGATGGTTAATGAATCTCTTTGTGTCCCACAGACATTGCTGTACTCTAACCAATAAAGGCCAGGGGTTGTCGCGAGCAAGGTCGGGTTATTGGAATTGTCTTGCCAGAGGTAGGCCACTTCAGGACTGGTCCCATCGAGCAGGGAATCTTCTCCAGGACAAAGGCTAAAGTCATCTCCCAAATCTACATTGAGCGTGGCGGGATCTGTCACATCTACCAGGAAGTAATAAACGGTGGGAATACCACAGCTGTCGCGGATAATGACTTGGTAAGTGGTATCTACTACGGGGTATACGTCAGCTATTTGATTTGTAGGGCCAATCAAGTTGTAGTTGGTCGTCCACTCATAGGTATCTGTAGGGACGCCAGTTCCTGCATCAAGAGGAATCGTATCACCCAGACACATATTTACAGTATCGTAGAGCGTGGCGAAGTCCTTGAGACAAAACTGATGGGCATTGGTCGCCCCACCCGTTGCGGCAGTAGCACCCCAGTATACGAGTGGATTGCCACCAAAAACGAGGTTGATGAAGTCGTATTCTACACCCAGCCTGAATTCACAGTCTACATACACCTTCAAACTATCTGTAAAAGGGTCCCATTGCACCCGCAGATCGTGAAACTGGCAATCCTCCAAATCGGCTACACCATTGAGGATTTGGGTTGGGCCAGCTAAGTTTTGAGGAGACGCGTGGTTCACATTTCCATTGATACCGATGGCGATATGATCATCTGCTGGGTCAAAAGCTGGACCTGTTTGGAAATTGTCTAGTTCGATGCCGATAGAAGGGGTAATTCCTTCGTATCCCAGGCCTGCTCCGATATTTCCTAAGGCTGTGGGGCCTTGCTGCTGAAAGACAAAGGCCATGCCGTCAGCTCCGTTGTTGTTACAACCCAAATTGAATTCTAGTACAAGGTCAAAACCCTGAGAAAAATCTATAGGAACAGAGGTCCAAACCGCACCGAGTTGATTGTTATTGTTGGGTGTCAGCTGAAAACAGCCCAACCCAATCAAGGATGCATCCCCCACCAAATTGAACTGGGCGGAAAGGGGACTCAGGCACAGGACCAATAATACAGCAAGTAAGGATCTACGCATAAGGTTTGTGGTAAGGAAATTGGCTTTGGTTTAGACGGTTGTTCTCTCCAATAGATACATGCAAACAGTTCGAATACCCTAACGTTTGGGCCAGGATATATCTTATTTTTTTTTGAAGAAGAGAAGTTTCCCCTGAGTGGACAATGCTCATTCATTTCCAACTTTGAAAATAAGATTTATGGCTCAATAGGCAAAGATAAAGACAGATTTCGGTTCGAGTAGTGGCTTGAGCCGTTGATCCAGTTTATCTATCCGTCAACATCCCATTCCATTATCGTATTTTTTCCACGTTTATATTGCCACCTTCTGAAAATATATATGTCAATTGGAGTACTTTTTACGTTTTTATTATGACACAAGGACTATTTCGCAGAAAGATATTCTCCCAATACACCTGTTCTTTCAAACCTTTATACATCCCTAACTCATCAAACACATGAACCGGAACTTAGTCCTCTTTTCACTTGCTCTGCTCCTGGGGCTCAGTAGTTGTGCCCTATTTGACAATGGATCTGTACTGACCATGGGAGAGGAAGAACTCGCTTGGTCTACGATCTATGGCGTCTTCAATCCCAATCATAGCGATTATGAAGGCCCCGCCCCGAATCAGGGGTTCAATCAGATTTCAGATGACTTCGTGACGACGACTCAGTTTGCCACTGGCAAGGGCGAAATACGCTTCAAGGCTTATGATGAATCCGATCCTAGATCCTTTCCCTTTCAGGATCTGGGTGTGGCTACTTTCGCGCTGGCAATGGCAGACTCAGGCCAACTCAATGGCCAGGTCAACAAGCGTGCGGAGATTCAGCACAAATTCAATGACGACTGGACTTTTACCAAACCTGCACCTGGCGAACGTATCTACAGTTACTACATGCAGATTGAGCCAGGTACAAACTATACCACAGATACCTATGGAGGTCCTGGTTCACTAGAAGAAGATGGTCCCTTCATCGGGATCTTCCAGTTGCACGACCAGCGTGCAGATGCAGGGGCGCCTGCGGTGGAGTTTGTCCTACAAGGTACACGTGTGCGGGTCTATCCCAAAGGCTTGGATGTCACAGACGCGGAAAAGCTGGACGTGGAGGCCACTACCCTAGCGAAGGATGTGGATGTGAAGTTCAATGAAGGACAATGGCTGCATCTCGTGGTACACTGCCGCGCCAGTCGATACAGCGATGGTTTTTGTCATGTGTATACTGCTTGGGCCGATCCCAATCGTGGCAAGCGTGACAGACTTCGTCTCAAATACGAATACAATGGCGCCACCATTCGTTCGGATTCCCCCAATGATGAATTCTTCTACCGATTGGGCATCTACGGATGGAACAACACCTTTGAGTTTACATCGGATTGGTGGGCAGTACGTGACTTTGGGTTCAAAGACAGTACAGACCAACGATGGATTCGCCTCAACATTACGGGTTTTCAGGCGGTGGATCTGCTAACCGATGATCGCTTCATCGGGAACCAGGGAGCTAATGTCAAGCCTTTGGTCAAGCGCTTTGACAACCTGAGAGTGCGGAAGGTGATTGAGTAAACGAAATTTTCTGTTTCCCTAATCTAAATGAGTCATCCTCTGAGGAGGGTGGCTTTTTATTTGGCAGAAGAGAAAACTCCTCTATCCCCTACCTCATATCTCCCCTCTTTTGTAACAAAATATCATAACGAGCCCTTCCTTCAGCGAGATTCACAGGCCATGAAGGTGTGCCATAATCTACATGTTCGAATGTCAGGTTGTGCAGGATATCGGCGACATACTGAGGTGAGATCGGAAGCTCAAAGTTCCCCTTGGCATCTGTCCAGACTTCGACATCCGCTGTCCCCAGCCGAACTTTCACACCTGCCATGGGCATGCGACTGGTCCTGTCCAATACGCGGCCTTTGATGCGTTGGAGTGATTCCTTCCAATCAAGTTGGAGGGTTTTGGGCTTTCGATTGATGACGATCAAAGAATCCTGCAATTCCCAAAAAGGAGATTCCAGATGTAACACACCCAGCTCGATTTGGCCTGTAAGATGATGGAAAATAAGGTTGCCAGACGTATCTAGCGGAACGGTAAGGTTCTGATCCGCAGAGTGAAGAACCAACTGGTGAGAGAAGTGAGAACCGACTTGTATTCCTTGTCCAAAGTGCTCATGTTGAACATGTAAAGGATAATGGATCGCAATTCGCAAATCAAAAATAGCTTCGTATTTCCACCATCCGTATCCTCCTCCTGCCAATAAGCATAGCAGAATCAAGCCCAACCCTACCCGCTTCCACGGAAAGGGAGGTTGCGTAGGCAAAGCAAAAGGTGCATCAGTGGATGAATACAGGCACCAAGGGAATTTATTCTCAGGTTTAGGCGCTTCGGATTCTACCCAACGAAAGGTCCTTACCTGCGCGATGGTCGCACCCGCTGCTTCCTCAAAACTCTCCCCTACCCTGCGACCACTCGCCAAGGACTGGTAAAGCTGGCTGGCAAACTGCTGAGCCGCGCGATCGCTGATGGCCGTCTCTGTCAGGATGAGGTGGGGAATGCCCGCTGTCTCCAATACCCTTCGCTGAGGATCTGTGGCACAGCCATTCATGAAGACAAGGGATAGCCCTTTTTGCTGACTCAAGAACTGAGCAAAGCCTTCCACATGGAGGGATGATCCACTCAGTGCCAGCTTCAAATCTCCCGCATGGCCTCCATAGTGAAAGACCTGAATGCGGTCCTGGTATGTACGAAACGCTTCGAAAATATCTTCTGCTGTCGCTTGAGGAAGGACCTTGACCTCGATGAGTTGCTTTTGTACCAGAGGGTCCAACGCACGCTGGATACTTCTTTGTTCGGCGGCGAGGCTGCGAAGAAATTGGCTTTCACGATCATTGGCAAAAGCGAGTAGGATGACAGGGCGCATAAGATGGAAATTATGCGAAAAGAAGGAAAAAACCTATGGATGGAGGAACTCCCGAATGCGTTTGATATCAGGATGTGTGATACCTGCCTCCTCCAGTGCTTGAAGGTCTGACATAAAGACCTCTCGGAAGATCTCATACCTATCATCAGGCCAGGGCTGATCTGCATATTCTTGGTAGTACTTTTTGGCTTCGTGATACTTGCCTTGCAAGAGGAGTGCCGTGGCAAGATTGGAGATGACGCCAATGGAAGCAGGACTGAGTGCCAGTGTGCGTCGCGCCGAAGCTTCGGCTTCCTCGGCTTGCTCAACAAAGAGCGCATACCATGATAGGTTATAGTGTGCAGAAGCGAGACTAGCTCGAATGGTGGTATCGGATGAGTAGGCTTGATATACGGCTTCCCTGTAACGCACGACTTGCTGCTGGTTGTTGTACTGCTGAGTTGGAGTGGACTCGAACCTATTCAAATGTTCATAGGCAAAGGAAGCATTGTATCGTACGAGAAGGGTCAAGCTGTCATCTGGAATAGCCTGATACAGTCTTACAGCTCTGGCTATGTACTGCTGGGCGGAGTCTAGCTGCTGGGCTTGGAGAAACCCCATGCCACGATCATCCAGGGCACTGGGTAGGGCATCTATCTCGGACAGCTTGGCGATCCAATACTGGGTGTATCCTCCCCATTTCTGGGCATGGAGACTTCCTCTACTCAACTGATAAGCCGAATCGGCCTGGGTGAAATACTGTATGGCTTTGGGAAACTGGAATTGTGTTCGGTATACATTGGCTAGTGTGTAATAACTATCTCCAAGAGCAGCTCCAAAGACCGAAGGATTGGCCTTCGCCACTTTGTTTCTGATCTTGAGCGCCTCTTGATAGGTGGCGATGGCTTCTTCATAGCGAGTGAGGTCATCATAAACTACCCCCAAGTTGTTGAGTGTATTCGCGAGGTCTGGCTGGAATCTTTGGGGGTTTTGCTTGGCCAAAGGTCTATAAATCTTGAGCGCCTCTTGATAGGTGGCTATGGCTTCTTCATAGCGAGTGAGCTTTTGATAAACTACCCCCAAGTTGTTGAGTGTATTCGCGAGGTCTGGCTGGAATCTTTGGGGGTTTTGCTTGGCCAAAGGTCTTCTGATCTTGAGCGCCTCTTGATAGGTGGCTATGGCTTTTTCATAGCGAGTGAGCTTTTGATAAACTACCCCCAAGTTGTTGAGTGTATTCGCGAGGTCTGGCTGGAATCTTTGGGGGTTTTGCTTGGCCAAAGGTCTATAAATCTTGAGCACCTCTTGATAGGTGGCGATGGCTTTTTCATAGCGAGTGAGGTCATAATAAATATTCCCCAAGTTGTTGAGTGTCTGCGCGAGGTCTGGCTGGAATCTTTGGGGGTTTTGCTTGGCCAAAGGTCTATAAATCTTGAGCGCCTCTTGATAGGTGGCGATGGCTTTTTCATAGCGAGTGAGGTCATCATAAACTAACCCCAAGTTGTTGAGTGTATGCGCGAGGTCTGGCTGGAATCTTTGGGGGTTTTGCTTGGCCAAAGGTCTTCTGATCTTGAGCGCCTCTTGATAGGTGGCTATGGCTTCTTCATAGCGAGTGAGGTCATCATAAACTACCCCCAAGTTGTTGAGTGTCTGCGCGAGGTCTGGCTGGAATCTTTGGGGGTTTTGCTTGGCCAAAGGTCTTCTGATCTTGAGCGCCTCTTGATAGGTGGCGATGGCTTCTTCATAGCGATTGAGGTCATCATAAACTAACCCCAAGTTATTGAGGAGATTTGCCTTCGTAGAACTGTCATTTACTTGCTTGAGTGCCATTTGATACCACCCAAGAGATAGGGAGTCCTGATTTTGCTCTGCCAAATAATAGGCAAAGGCCCATAGATTGTTCACATTTGTACGATCGGCATCGACCGCTTTTTGGTAGCAGCGCTGGGCATCTACAAATTTTCCTTCGATGACAAGGGCCTGCGCACGGAGCATATATCCTTCTATCGTCTGGGCTTTGCTGGCTTGGGCTTGAGCCTCCAGCTCTTCCGCCTTTTGCAGTTCTGCGTCTAGGAGATCTTCATCTAGGATAAAAAGGACAGAGTCTATCTGATCAGGAAAGAAGGCAAATGCCCTTTGATACCATTCCGCGGCTTGACTCAGGTCTACTTTTGCGAGGGCCTCGGCCATTCTTTCTGCTTGTGCCAGGGCAGCATCTCTCTGAGCGGTCAGTTTGTTGAGCGTGTCTATATTTAATTGACCAAATCCCTTTGCTATGGCCTCATTTACTTTCTCTTGATAGTTGTCTTTGACGACTCTTTCGATGTTGATCTGATAGTACGTGACAGCCATCTCATCTCGCTGGGCAGCGGGTGCCATGTGGATCAGGATCTGATCACGTGCGTTGCGTGGCATAGGGGGCTTGAGTGCCTTTTGGTTGATGACTGCATAGCCTTTGAGGTTGATCGTGAGGGGGATGTACTCTCCCACTTGTACACCTGGTAAAGATAAGGAGAACAAGCCTGTTTCAGGATCAGAGATGGCAGGGCTCATTCCTGGCACGTCGATGCGGACATTGCCTAGCGGAGGATCGCTGGCCAAAGGACCCAGGATGACTTTTCCATTGAGGACTTGGGTATAGGCCCCAGCATGCACAGCAAGCAGGACAAATAAGAGGCAAAATCGCAGCATCATAGGGAAGAAAGTCTGATATGAATATCAGAAGATAGACTATTTGTGCCCTTTTTGTCAAGTTGGGGAGATTTTTTTCGTGTGAATACGGGAATATGCCGAGGGAATCCTCGCTAACGTAGGCCCACCGCCATGGCGTGGGCCTACTCACGGCCTAATGTCCCTATTACCTCCCATTACCACACAAAATCTTATACACTTCTCGTGAACCCTCTGAAACGACACTTAAATAATAAATAGCCGCCGCCCAATCCACCGTCGAGATTTCATATGCTTGCTTCACATGATCAGATTGTGCTTGCCATACGATCTGTCCAGTTGTGTTGGTGATAACAAATTCGACCTGCTGCTCCCCTACACCCAGAAAATCAATGTTGAGTTGATCCTGGAAAGTATTGGGATAGACATAGACCTCCATATTTGCCTGCGCATCCATGGTCAACTCCAAGGTCCTGCTGTAGCTGAAGCTCCCATCTACATCCACCTGACGGAGACGGTATTGTAGTTTCTCCGCTCCAAACTGCCTCACGGCTGGATCTCGAAACTGATAGCGAGAGGTTTGACTCGTCGTCCCTACCGCATTTAGTTGCCCCACGACCTGAAAATCCTCCTGCGGCAAAGCGCGTTCTATCTCAAAATAATCGTTGTTGAGTTCTGAGCCCGTCGCCCATTGAAGAAGGGCATCTGCTTCTTGTAAGGTCGCCGTAAATGACAGCCATTCTACGGGAAAAATAGACTGGGCATAATCCGTCAGGACACCAGGAGCCAATGAAGCGGGTGGATTCCCCAACGCATTGTCATCAAAGACCACCGTGGCGGCATTGGCATTGACCTGCCATTCTAGCTCCACCAACTGATTGGCATCCACTACATCAAAGCACACACGTGCAATCGTCAGAGGTGTCGTGCCGACGTCTTGTCCAAAGCCTGACCCTGTTGCATTCAGGACAATGTTGAGGGAGGCGCGCCCTGTGGCAGGCGTGGAAATGCCCACAGGACGATAGACTAGTGGCGAAGACAAAACGCTGGATTCGACCTGCGGTTTATGAATCACATTTTCATCGAAGGTGAAGACCAAGTTGCTCGAACCTAATTTTCCCGCTGCATCAAAACTAACGGTGACATCTACACAATATTGACTGCCCGTTCTTACTCCATTGTCAAAGGACAGGTTAAAGGCTGTTTGTGCCCATGCAATGGGACTTATAAACAGCAAACATAGGATCAGTGAAAAGACATTTTTCATAAGAAGCACGATTAGGGAATTTGTTGGATGCGTGAGTTATTGATGAGCCAGAAGAGGTTGAGGTCAGCGGAATTGACCGCTCCGTCGAGGTTGAAGTCTGCTTTTTGGGTACCATATAAGAAGGGCTGCCCGTTTTCATTGAGCCAGAAGCTGACATTGTCCACTGCATTGATGGTACCGTCCCCATTCGCGTCCCCCGCCCAAAGCAACATTTTACCATTGTCATTTTTCATGGCTGCTCCCCCATTCGAGTACACAGGCGTGGCAGGGTCCGTAAAGTCAATGAGGGTTCCGCGATGGTCCAGTAAGACTTTGTCGGCAGTCATGACGCCCAGGTGATTGCTATGCTTGATTGCCAGGAAATAGACACCTTCTGCTGCCTGATCGAAGGCAATTTTGCTCCCTCCTTTGGGAGAGATGATCGAACCATCAGATTGGATCAATCCTACTGTGCGGTCTACGATAACCGTAGAATCAGCTGCATCTCTTAGTTCCAAGAGCATCCAATCAGTAGGCTTTAGCGTGCCCTCTTGGTCAAGTACCGACGCATTAGCCGTCACACCTATGCCAAAAGGATCGCTCAAAGGAAGTTTTCCTACTACCTCATAACTCGCATTCATACTCCCAGCCCCTGCATAAGGACCTTCAAGGAAAGCTTTAAGCTGGACGGAAGGCATCCGATGCTGGAAGATGCTATCGGCAAATGCAAAGGCATTAACGCCAATGTATTTTCCCATTTTTCTTCCCGGTATATCGTCTGCTGGTGGGTGAATGCCACCCCAAATACGCGAAAGGCTGCACTCATCAGAGGCGTCACGATAGGTCGCCCACTGCAAGGTCACATCCACACTCGGACCATTTTCAAATACCAGAAATTCATTTTGCTTACAGTAAAACGCTCCCATTCCCCCAGGAAAATATTCATCCCCCGTCATATAGGTCATCAACTCGGCAGCAGCACGTGAATAGGTAGAGTGCCCACTGACATAACCCGCAAAGGGAGGCGTCACAAAAGAGGGGCGTTGATAGGGCCACCATTCCTCTGCCCGAATCCATCCCACACCTGCCACATCTTCATTGGGATCTACAATCACATTGGGTCCCCTCCATCCATAGATCTTGATTTTGCCTATATGGATGTTGCCAGGACCTGCCAAGGCGTCACCTGCGGAAATCAATTCGATCCGTCCAGGAACGAGCGGAATCCCTCCAGGATCGAAGGAAGGTTGTCCGGGATCGGAGCTTTGGCCTCTTTTAGCCATATATCGCAAAGCAGAAACGGGACGAATGTAGTCATACCAACCTTTCACACTCCAAGCAGCAATAGCGGCATCGTGCATGGTTCCTCCCAAGGAGAAATACGTTTTGATGTCCCATTCAAGGTCGGAAAGGGTGCGCCCAGCGCCTCGCCACTTTTTCACCAAGTCGGGATGGTCACTGACATAGTTGAGGATGGTGAACCAGTGTCCAGGCGGCGTTTCCGAGTCAGGACCATCCGCCCAAAACTCAGCCAATACGCGGGCATAATCTCCACGGGGCACCATCTGAGGTGCGTAGGGAAGACCTGTTGTGGGATTGACTGTTCGGCCAGAACCGATCGCTCCGCCATCCTGATAGTCGTAAAAGGAAGCATAATCATTCCATGCATCAGGAAAGACACTGGCGCGAAGGTTTCCGATAGAAGCAGGAGAAATGTCCCACATCACCCCATCTGAGGGGTCAAGATGCGCACTCCATGTCGCCACCATGCTGAATCCCCACTTATAGGCATCAGAAGTTCCTGCTCCTACCGTCGTGGTATCAAGATAGGGAGGCGCGCCAGGATCTTGATAAACAAAATAATCCTCACCATCTCGATTGAAGGTAGCCTTCTTGTTGGGGTCCATGGCAAAAGGAGGCACCTCCCCCCACTCGGGACTCAAGAAGTCGGGTACATTGGATGAGGTGATGTTGCCACTTTGGTCGATGAAGACATCAAAGGCCAGGGGCTGCCAACGATTGGGATCGGTCAGATAGGGGTTTCCTGGAACGGCTATTTCCAAGAAGTTATTTTCAGGATTGTAATGGCTGTTGCTGTAATCGGTGGCTTCGTTGGATTGATCTTGTAGACCATAGGCGATGATGCGATCGGCGATGTAATTCCCCAATGCGGCAGGGCCTTCACTCTGATAGTCTGTACTGGTCACGTTGGTAGGATAGCCCAGATCCTGCATGACGAGTTCGGCCAAGAAGAGGGTTCTGTTTTTTCCAGGAGAATTGGCAAAGCGGTGGCGAATCAAGCGATAAGCTGCATAGCTGATGGCTTCTTTTTGCGCAGCGACAGAATCCGCGACTGTAGGCAGACTCGTAAATGGAATATTGAACCCATGCTGCGTATTGCCCAAGAAGTACAACAAAGCCTCATCTTCATAGGCAGACCAGGCATCGTACATGGCGGCAGAAATATGGAATAGGTTGCGTGCATGTACCGTCGGACGGGCAAAATCCCCTCTAATGGCCTCCAATAGCACCTCGTTCCACATACGCGCGACGCTGTGCCCTGCGACAAATACATGTTCACCAATTTTCCCAGAGCCTTTTTTCTTAAGATTGCCATCCAAGAGATCATCCAAGCCGTCCATGTCATTGTCTACGCCTCCATCCGTATCTGCTGCAGAGATGGTTCCGTCATTGTTGGTATCAAAGTAGCCATAGGAAGTTGACACCATGTCCCAAGTACCTGTTCCGTCATTGGCTGGATTGTTGCTTTCGAGGTCTGCAAAGTCATACAGGAAATCCCCATCTGTGTTGGGCGGTGCGCTGAGTGTGCCCTGATCATCGGGATTGTCGATGAAGGCATCTTCGTCTGTGTCTGCTCCCCCTGCTTCGACCACATCCCATACCCCATCATTGTCACTGTCGAGGTCTTGATAGTTGGGAATGCCGTCGCCATCTACATCCAGCATGGCTTTTGTACCTGCATCAAATCGAAAATCGATTCCATTGGAGCAACCCGCCAAATCATCTACTTCTGCACTGGATGTGCCGATGACTTTTAGCCCAGGCACGCCACTTCCGATATCGATCAGATTCAGCTCTACGTCTAGTTCGGTCGTTACAGGCTGCAAGCCTGTACATTGGACGCCTGTTTGCAGACTCGTCATGACATGGGCACCGTCATTGAAGTTAAGGGTGAAGGTTTCATCTCCCCCATTCAAGTCACCATTTGCCACAAGATTTGACAAGGAAACCTGCTCTCCGATCCCGAGTCCTAATGCCGAAAGGTCTACCCATGCGGTATCACTCAGACCATCAGGGCGAATCAGCAAAGTATTGCTGGTGATGCTTTGGAAACCCACTTTATTTTCTACCGAATCCGGAATTCCGTCATTGTCGGCATCTATATCCAGATCAGGGAAGTCGTCTATGCTGCTTCCTATAAAAATCCAGAGTGAGTCCTTGTCTATCTTTCCCCCCAAGCTCTCTGTCAGGGTCAATATCACCAAGAAACTGTCAGCACTCGTGTAGGTATGATTGATTTTTCTTCCGCTCCGAATGGTCCCATCTCCCAAATCCCAATCGTAGGTCAGGGCACCACTCCCCTTTAGGTAACTGGTACTTGCATCAAAGGAAATATCCGCAGGTGGAGGATAGGCACTCGTACGAGAGGCGGTAAAATTGGCGTGGAGGGAATCGTTTTGCTCGGTCAGGTGGATGAACTGGTCTATGTCTAGCGAGTCGTATCTATTCACGATGCCACTGGGCCAACGTATAATCAGGGAATCCATTTGGGTTGCACTCCCCAAACCGAAATGCTGGGTAAAGGTATTCATGATGCCATAGCCCTCTCCTGATCTCACTTCTCGGATCTGCTTTCCCCAAGCCCCATATAATTCCAGCCGCGCACCGATGGCATTGATGTTACTCTCTTCACCCGTAAGTTGGATGGCTACAAAGTGATTGGCATTTCCTTGATTGAGGAAGAGTTGGTCTTGCACCGAACCGAGGGCATTGAAACCTGAACCATGCGAGGCATAGATATCCAAGAAACCATCGTGGTTCATGTCGCCAATCGCAAAGGAATGGATGTCTACAGTTCCTAAAGGCGAGGAAGGATTGGCGGCCAACGTAAAGGTGCCATCCCCGTCATTGTAGAAGAGGTAATGGGAGGAACCTGAGAACAAGAGATCGACAAAACCATCGTTGTCAAAGTCGCGGAAAATCGCCTGAATCCCAATCAGACTCCCGCTCCCCGCCAAAGTAGGCAAAAGCCCCGATCCTGAGGTAGCGTCAGCATACGTTCCATCTCCATTGTTAATCAGCAGGAGGCAATCCGTTTCGTGATTGTTGACGAAAGCGTCAAGGTCTCCGTCATTGTCTATATCGGCGAAGTCCGTGCCCCATGTCTGGTCTCCCAGTCGCAAACCTGCTCCTGCGGCCACCTCTATATAGGTGTTGCTGCCATCATTTTGAAAGAGCATGTTGACCCTGCGGAGGTCTGCGGGGTCGGTCACACCCTGTCTACACTTGGAAAGGTACATGTCGATGTCGCCATCGTTGTCATAATCTGTCCAGATCGAGGCATAATTTCCCGAGTGATCAGAAGGCGGCGCTTCTGTGTTGAGCAGCGAATTGTCAAAGGTCAGGTTTCCTGCCCCGTCATTGTGGTACTTTCGGCTATCTCCCACATCGTGGCAGGCAAATACATCTAGCCAGCCGTCATTGTCTATGTCCACGAAGTTGCTCCCTTGGAGGAAGATATCTGAGTTCGCCAGCACCGAGCCTGTATAGGGCGTTCCGCTCACATTTCCATTGTACAATCGGATATTGGTAAAAGCTCCGCCAGTGAGGATGTCATTTCGGCCATTTTGATCGAAATCTCCTACGCAGACGCTCCACATCGTAGATCCGATGCCTTGCTGGTCGTATATGCTAAATCCCTGACTGTTGGCATCTTGTGTTTGAACCACCAGTGTATTGCGATTGCGGATAAATACCAAGTCATCCTTTTTGTCGCCATTCATATCAGCAATTCCAATGGGCGCACCTGATAAGCCCCTGACAGGCAGCCATGCGCTTTGATCGGTAAAAGAAGTGGAAAGCGATTGGGAGAAATGTTGGTGAGGGAAAAGAAGAAGTATCGAAAAGAGGAGGCACCAAGTGAAAGGAACATACCTTTTGAAGGGTATCAACATGGGGGACTGTATTAGATGACGAAACATGCATATGCATTGACGCATGAAATAGCGGAGATTATCAACTCATTCTTCCTTTGCCAATACTTGAAATATCTTCTAAATCTAATAATATCTTACATGGTCTTTTTTTTAGATAAACAATAAATGGATAATTGCTTCAAGAGCTGTCAATATTCCTGCGTTTTTGGTAAAGGGGGAAGGGAAGCACCAAGTCTTTTGATGCCTCCCTCCCAATGACTAGATTTCTCTAGCTCTTTTTCATACAATGGGATACTGATTGGTAGTTACTCCAAAGTAAACACCAATTTATCCCCAGACTTTATCATCCTAAAGTTTAATTTTTCCTCAGGAGCCTCTTTTAATCTCAATTGATCTAAATAGCTTTTGAGAGCGAAACCTAGGTCAGAGGCCGAAGTAATTCCTTGCTCTTTATCCATCCTTACTTCAATAGAGGCAAATCGGAGATATTGGGAATCCATATCTGGATCTACCTTTTGAGACACTGTCCGCACTTTAATCCAGTTGGAGATCGCTTGTGCCAATATCTGATCTGTAAGAAGTGGGACATAGTAATCTAGTGTAGATGCTGTGTCACGGAAAAACTCTACACTTAGAGGAATATTTAAAGACTCATGAATTTGGTCTAAGAAGTCATGTACAAAGATAGACAGCTTATACCCATCTTCTCCTCCCCTCATGCGATCCTGAAATAGTTTGGTGGTCAATCCAAAGCAGGAATTATAATGTAGTCCCCCACTGTAAAGCACACTTCCAGCTTGTGACTTTCCATCAAATGTCCTGTAAGCTTTCAAGTTTAAGGTAAGGCTATATTCAGTTTTTCCTTGATAGCCAGGCTTTGCTTCTTGTGCGATATCTGCTACAATGTAGTAATCAGGCTCTGTGCGTTGGATAATGAGTGTGATAGGGTCTTTTTGAGAGCGGATAAGGTCTGTGAAGTTCTCTATTCTTCGAATAGCTGCTAAATAGTCTATTAACTCAAAATCTCCCTGCTGTAAGAACGCTTGCTGAATTCTGGTTTCGATAACCCGAAAACAATATTCATCCTCAATGATCAGTCGCTTGTTTTCTCCTGTCTTGTAGAAGGGGATGATGATCACAGATTGGGCAAAGGTGGGAATCACTTGCCATGCTAGCATGCTAAAGAGAGCGATTCCAAATATATATATCTTCATGCTAGTAGTTTTTGAGTTTGAAATAGACGATCGGTTTTACTCCTTGTTGCTTTGTACCCACCATGTCTTTTACGGACACCTCCAACTCCCTCTCGGGCACGATGATGTGGAATGTCTCCCGATCTTCCAGTACTTTGAAGGTCGCTAGCTCCCTTCTTGAAATCCCATTTCCCGCATTTCCATTGATATCTGTGAAATTCACAAAGGTCTCTTTTACAAGGCTAAACTTAGACTTTGGGGTGATCCCATCTTCTACGGAACCTACAATTTTCAACTGATTATCTTTCTCCAAAGATCGGATATCAAATCTGTGCCTAGGTTTCACCTTGATCTCTTTGGTTCTTACTTCTTTTGCATATAAAATCGCATCGGAGTGCTCCGTTTTCAATTCCTTGAACTCTATTAGGACCTGATTTAGATCTTTTTTACTATTCCTTTCTAGTTCAAAAATACTGAAATCACCTTCATACTTGACAAATTTCATAGTCCCTAACGGAATGTCCTCTAATCCGCTAACTTCAGTGCCACTCAGTGTGGTTCCCACGTTCAGGAACTCTGCCTCTAGATAGAGTTCTGTATACTTCGTAATCCCGCTCATTTCTCCTCCATGGATTCTAAGTTGTTGGGGAGAAAGCATCTCCACTACCCTGTAGCGCATTTCCCCTTCTCTCAACTTTCCTAGATTCAGCGAGGGCTCTCTGTAAAAACCTACAACAGGTGTTTTGGGGCCATCAGCGGGTTTATACCCACTTTTATCTGTACCAAAGTAATAATCAAAGAAAGGAATCAGATTTTTATCCATGTCCTCCAACGCCTTTTCAAAAAAACTTTTCTCATCTAGTGCACCAATTTCCTGAGAGGTTTCTAAAGCGTCTGCCAACTCCATTGTATTCATCAGAGGAGTCAGCACTTGGGTACCGTTGACTACGCTCATCGCCCTCAGTACTTGAATAAACTTATCAGAGTCTTGAATACCATTGGGTGAGAGGGTGATATTGTCGATTACAAAAGCCTCTTCTACATCTGCAATGGCTAGATACAGATTGAAAGATATCTTGAAATTATTGTTAATCCTTTGAATATCTATGAGGTATATTTTTCCTGTTACAAGCTTTTCAGCACCTGCACTTCTCCCTTGTTGAATGGTTTCGGACAGGATAAATGGTTCGGTTTTGAGTAACTCTCTCTCCTCCTGAATCGCTTTCCAACTGTCTCGTGCTACGAGCTTTACGGTAGGATATTTTACTAACAAACTTTTTACATGATCATAGATCAAGCTCACATAAATTGGATCAGCAGATTGAGAGGACCATTCAAAAGGTGCAATCCCAACATTTACAACTTTCTTCTTTTGTGCAAAGGAAGAAAGGAAGAGTATGTGAAAGGCTAGGAGGAGGAGAAAAGTGGGGCTATTCTTGGGCATGCTTTAAAAGAGTTAATGATAAATAGGCAGTTATTCGATCTCTAATTCGAGTCCGTTGAACCATGTGTGAAAGGCAGGATTTAACTGGCCCAAGCTTAAAATCGTCATTTCATCTGAATGAAAATCGGAATGAGACACAATTACGGATGGTTCTTGATCAAATCTAATAAGCGTGAGATAAAAATGAAACTTTATCTGATAAATTTTATCCAGCAGGTCTTTCTCTTCTTGATCTATCGTTAGCTTTGCCTTGAGCTGGAAATCAATATCTGGTTGCGGTCCTATGGAATAACTCGCCTTACTTTGGATAATCTTTGGCCCAAGCCTCGCTTCAATTAGATCTTGTAAGGCTGCTGTCTCAGCATCAATCAGCAGTTGGACCATACGGCCTTGAATGGTTTGCGGAAGAGGGACTGGGGAAGGCGAAGGAACTTCTTTAATCGGTGGTTCCTTCGCCAGATAGGAAGTATCATCCAAGGGTTGATGAATAGCGTCTGTTGGGGAATCAGGAGTTCCTAAATCCTGGATACCTAAATTATTATTTTGCTGTGTTTCAACAGCTTGCTCATTTTTATTTACAGTATAAACTCCCCACGTAATCAGAGAAATGATCCCAAAAATGCCTAACATAATGATTATAGACTGGGACTTTACTGGTCTATGATTTGATGAGGAGATTTCAGGGATATTCCCATTTTTATCTAGTTCTTCCCACTCATCTACTAGCTTAAGTAGCTGAAAATGGATTTGATTTTTCTCTTTTTGTGGTGACTCTAAGCCCAGCCCTTCCCTCTTGGACCAGCTACTCCACTGATTTTTCAATAGGAGGAGTTCATTTCGTATTCTCTTTACTTTTTTTGTGTGTGTTCTCGTACTGATCTCTTGTGACAGCAGATGAAAAGCCTCTTCAATCTCGTCTTGAGAGATGTGATCACGAAGTGTTTGGTATAGGCTTGGGCTTTGCATGAATTAAGTAGGTAAGATTAGGCTTGGCTTAATATACCTTTCCTAAATGGTTTTTCCCTAATTGTTGGGGGTTTGTTTAGATGGTGCATAGGATAAAGGCTTAAGCTCCATCTCCCGCTTTTTGAAAAGAGACCTACCTTTATTGTGCATAGGGGATCGAAAAATCCCTATTCCTCTCTGCGACTTATGCTTATATTTTCATCTTTCATTCAATGCTTTATACTAGGGCTATATGCTGTTGGTAAAAAAGACTGAGTGTCCCCTTAGCATTTCCACCACCTTCATACAGTAAAAATGAAAACCTATCTATTCGGACTTTCCATCTTGCTCGTCATAGGATGTAGCAGTGTGCCTGTCGATGACGTAGTAGGCACGCTCCCTCAAGTGAAGATGGAATCCGTCACGACCCTTAACAACGAGAGTTTCGAAGTAGCCATTGAACTGGTAGATCCTGGTTCAGAACCCGTCGAGCGGATAGGGTATGTATTCCAGAAGGATACCTTCCCCACAATAGATGCACAAAGATTTCCTACTTATTGGGCTTCATCCATACGCCCAGATGTGTATACAGAAGAAAAAAGCAACAACGAGCGAGGATTTGCGTACGGTGACACCTATTACTTTCGTGCGTATGCTGAAAGCAGTGTGGGCGAAGTGCTATCCGAGCCCCTCAAATATACCGTCCCACCTCCAAGCAATGTCTCGCCTCCTTGTAGTACTTCACTCACAGACAATCAGGTAATCATCTTAGGAACTCCTTACGAGGTAGGAAATGTAGAAGTGACAAACCCTGATCTTTTTGAGATTGAAGTCTTCCCCACAGATCCTCAGGCCCCTTCGCTCAGGCTGCGATTCAATGCGCTTCCACTCCGTGGGGTATTTCGTACTGCCTTCATGGACAACCTGGCTTCCAGCGACCGCTTCGTCAACGTCCAACTCAGAGACATCGGTTCAGAGCGTGAGACCGTTTCCCTCTACCGCTCGCAGTTTGTCTATGTAGAAGAAGAGGATGGGCTGTACACCATTTCCTTTTGTCGTTTGGATTATAAGAAATTGAATGATAGTTATTTGGTGGGCAGTTTTTCTTTTAGGTTGTGATGTATAGAGACATGATGAGTCATGTCTTGATCATCATATAAGAAATACCCAGATACCAAAAAAATAAAGACGTCGTACATGACGTCTTTATGAAGGGTGGTGGTGCGCCCACCTGGGCTCGAACCAGGGACCACCTGATTATGAGTCAGGTGCTCTAACCAACTGAGCTATAGGCGCAGTTTTGCGATGCAAATATATATATCCCATACGTAGGGCGCAATAAAGAGATGCGTTTATCTACGTATTTTTTTCCACCGATCGCTGATCCCGCGCCTCCTGCACCGCCTGCCGCTGTACCACCGCCGTCAACTGCTCCTGCAAGTGCAAGGTCCGCAGGTACAGCAGCACACAACTGACCGTCAGCCCCAAGAGCGATAAGTAAATGATTAGGTCTACCCCCCGCCCTATCCCCAATTCCTGCGCAATCAAGGTACTGCTATCAGGAAAGAGCAGAAAGAATACCCCCGCAAGCATGATGCCCATCACCAAGATCCGCATCCTCGGCTGACGCCGCAATTTCTGGAAGAAAATCCCCATCAAGAGTAAGAGGAAGGGAAGCAGGATCCATTGTATGAGCTTGAATTGAAAGTATTCCATGAGGGAAAATTAAGGAAATGAATGCTATTCTCTGAAAAATGAACCCTGCCTCCTATTTTTTCATTCGCCTCAACATCAAATCACTCACAATCTCCAATCCGTCTTGCCAACTTGTGCCCTTGGACTGACTGTAAGGCGTGTAGACGATCTGCACCGCTACCTCCCGCCAGCGAAGCTGGTGTCGTTTGATCTCCGAGAGAATTTCTGTAGCATGGGACCGTCCACGCTGCCGCAAACGTATCCGATGCAGTGCTTTTCGATTCATCGCCCGAAACCCATTGTGCGCATCACTCATCCGATAACCCGTAAACAGATAGTTGACCCACCGGCCTACCTGCAAGGTCCAGCGCCGACGCCAAGGCACCGCTCCCCTACTCTCTTGACTCAAAAAACGCGAACCCAAACAAATGTCGGCCTCATCCCTGAGCAAAGGCTCCATCAAATCAGGAATCTGCTCCAGTGGGTGCTGCCCATCCGCATCAAAATGAATCACATAGTCCGCCTCCAATCTCCGCGCCATCTCCATGCCTGTCTCCAACGCGGCTCCCTGCCCCAAGTTGAGGGCATGCGCCACATAGACCAAAGAGAGATCTTTCAATACCCGACCTGTATCATCGGTCGAGCCATCGTCCACTACGATGACCTGATAACCCGCATGTAGTAGCTCCACAACCACCGATCGGACCACTCGGGCCTCATTGTAAGATGGGATGATCACCCAGGTTCGTGTCTGCCATTCCTGCTCATTCACAGCGGGTAAGATGAGGGCTTTTTGATTCAAATTCAAGCACACTCTGGGATTTGATCTGACTTTGTGTGGGAACAATTACGTTATCCGCGCCCTAGCGGTGGATCTACTTATTTGTGATGATTTTTTCTCTTCATTTCAGGTGAATCGGAAAAGAAAGTTATTTGAAATGACAGATATTGCTTATTTTTGTGTACGCTAATGATGTGAGAAAAAAAGCCAAAAGGCTACTATTGAGCTAAATATCCTGAAATTTAACCTAAGATTTCCTTTTAGATGTACTTAACCCTGATCATATCCATTCGTAAAAGCAAGAGTAAAAATTTTCCTTCTTGTCCTTCGGGTATTTGATCCTGTAGTAGATTCAAATAAACATACATACAGGCAACCTATTGATCCTCTTTGTATCCCTAAATTATACATTGCGCAATCCTTAAGCTCCCCTACTTTCTATGAACCGATCGCTACCTACCCTTTCATTCTTCCTAAGCCTTTGCCTACTCATGGGTCTGTTGCAAGCACAGCCTCAGCAAGCATTTGAAGCGAGCTGGAAAGCTGGCATGTTGGGGGTCAACCAGAACCCCGCCGCATTGGTCTCTACACCCTATCAGGGAGGATTCATGCTAGGATCCCTGAATCTATCGGCTAGCAATAATTTATTTGAGACGAATAACGTCCTCCAGTTTTCTCCCCTGGCTTTGGGAGAAGGACTGCTTGGCCCCTTGACGCAGCTACCCTTTCTTACAGGGCTGACGCAAGCAGATTTTTTTGCAAATGATGCCGAAAGCTGGTCCGCCATCGGAGAAAATCAAATCCAGGCCGTTGGTTTTTATGTTCAATCCTCTAATCAAGATAAGGTAGAGAGAGGCTGGCAAAAAAGTGTTTTCTCTTTAAGGTTGGAAAGGAATGAACGATATGAAATAAGTGGGATTCCTGCTGAATTGGCAAAAGGCTATGTGAGAGGCTTGGAAGAGATGAATGGAGTGGACGAACAGACTGATTTCTTTGAAGTAAAAGTGCGCGAGTTTGACGCGCTGGCATGGAATTATGGGGTTTCGTTGGGGAAGGGAAAAAATAGGTTGAACATTGTCCTAGGTGGAAAACTGCTGAGTGGGTCTTCCTTTATGGATTTTCGCGCGTACAACTCAAGGTTCAGTTTCAATGGAGGCAAACAGGTGACCTTACAAGCCGATTCCTTTGTGTATGCCTATAATCCGAGCTTTGGTTCGGCCTTTGCACCTGCTGGTCAACGTCGATTCTCCAATAATGAATTCAGCTTTGGACTTGTGGGTGAATTAGGTGTCATTTATCAAGTGAAAAATATCTCTCAAGAACCTGTTTGGGAAGTGGGTTTAGCTGTCAGAGATGTTGGGGCCATCCAGTATTGGAATCTCCGCAATACGTCTTTTGTCGTGCCACAGCAGACGAGATCCTTTGAGCCTATAACGACACTTCAAGGAGCTGATTTGCTCGATACGGGCCTCGCGAATATCGCCCAAACCCGCGAGACAGGTCCTGAAGGCGTGACCGAAGCGCTCCCCCTCCGAGTGACAGCCCATCTCAAACTACGTCTTACCAATAGTGCCAATAGTGATGCAGGCTGGAATGTGCAACTGAGAGGCGATTTTAGAAAAGATGAATCGAATCCTTTTTGGGAATCCTTCCTGAGAGGAACGCTAAGCTATGAATCCAAGAAATTGAGCTTATTTTTCCCTGTATCTTCGACATTACAGTTCCCCTCAAGTGATCCAATCGAGTGGACCCCAAGAGCAGGCATGTATCTATCTATAGGTGACGTGATTGTGGTGGGTTCTAATGACATTCTGACTAATGTATACCATGCGGCTACACGAAGAGGAGTGGCTGCTACACATGCTTTTGCAGGATTGAGAATCCCCATCAATTCTAAAATTTGATTTGTAATGGTTTAAATGTAGCATTATAGATGAAATGAAAAAGTATATATTTCTTTGTACGCATCGCGTTTTACAATAAAAAGACTCATTTATCAACATATTATTCTACGCCTCTATGTATCGGTTTCCTAGTAATCTAATCGCTACACTTCTTTTGCTCACGACATTATATATAGTCCCCCAAGCAAAAGCACAGACCTTCTTAGGAGGGTCCTACATACGCAGTGAGGTAAAATTTGACGGAAGCAATTTTACGACCTATCACTTCAGTAGAAAGTCTAACAAGAAAAATGGCAAGGTCAAGGCAAAGTATTTTGCCAAGGATGCCAACGAACAATTTGCTCGATGGAAAAATAACAAACGCATCCTGTACTATTGCTCGGGTGCCTTCTCTATCAGTTGGGACTCCGACAGTCCGCCCCTAGGTATCTGCGTGGACAATGGCGTGATCGTCAATCGCGACCTCGATGCCACGATGGATGGATTGATCATTGTCTACAATGGCGGTGCACAGGCAGGAGGTATCGCAGTCATCAACCTCGACAAAGAGAAGGTGACTACCAAAAATAACGGGGTCTCGACTACTTATGATCTGCGTAACTACAGTGATCGGGCACGCTTTCTCAACTGGGCCGTAAATAACGACGCTACTGTTTTCCAAACACAGCTGATGTACACCAAAACCTACGGATACGGTTTCCCATCTAATAAGATCACTTATGGAAACAAAGCCACGCGCAGATTCCTGGGGATTTGCATTCGCAAAGGGGTCGTCTATCATGTAGTAGTAGACTACAATGAGTCAGATTATCTCAACCAATCCGCCGACAAAGTCACACGTTACCTGACCAATACGATGGGATACGATGTCATTGGCCTCTTTAACCTAGATACAGGCGGAAAAGACATCATGAAAGCCTACAATGATTCTGGAGGGGAAATCGACAGCGGAGATTACAATGTAAATATTGCTACGAATCTACTGGTGTACTATGTGGATTAATAGGACCGAGACACATATTTTCTTGTTGAAAGGAGGCCTATTTTTTTTAGGACTTTATTTCTCATTTCTTCCATTGGAGGCACAGAAAAAAAGCGTCCAGTCACATGGCAGGGGATACGAAAGCTACATTGTCAAAGCTTCGGGAATTTCTTTTCAGGCATTTGATTATGACCTCTCGCGTCAGCCGCTTCGTGCATGTTATTTCGGGACGGATGCCAAGTCCAAGTATGACGCTTGGAAAAGACGCTACAAACGACGTGTACTATGCTATTTTGCGGTAGGCTTTGCCGAGCAAAATGATCGTCCCCTAGGCATCAGCGCAGAAAATGGAACTTCATTGAATCGAAACTGGGAGCAATCTATGGACGGCTTGATTCAAGTGGATGCTTATGGAAAACTCACGTTTGCTGATTTGGAAAGAGAGCGTGTAGCGCAGAGATATGATCTGAAGAGCCCCAGCGACCGCAGCCGATTCATGCGTCAACTTCCCCGATCCCGTGGATCTATTTTCCAGACGCAATTGATGTACTCTCATCTTGATGGAAGAAAGATGGGACCTGAAAAATATGGAGAACGCGCATCTAGAAGGTTTATGGCCGTCTGTCGAGACAAGGGAGGACATGTACACTATATCATCCTGGAGCAGCCCAAGTCGATGCATCTCAATAAAGCCGCTGTAGGTGCCATCGCCTGTCTAAGTAGTGTGGGGTATGAGATCTTGTACCTTTTCAATCATGATACAGGCTCACGCAACGTCATGCAAGCCTTCGATCTAAAAGAAAAACGACTTTACCGATCTCCTATGGAACTCTCCAAGGCAACGCAGCTCTTGGTTTTTTATGTGCCATAGACACACGGGATATCTCATCAAAACCCATACAAACACGTCACTTTCATTTGACTACATGTTTCAAAATAAGACTACAAGAAATATTCTCTTAATCAGTGTGGGGATCGTAGGGATTGTTTTTCTCCTGATTCCCTCCTCACCCAAGGAAGACCCCTCGGTTGGGCCCTTGCCCTCTTCAGATACTGTTGTGAAAGTGGCTGTAGATTCTTTGCAAGCCCTTCATCCTGTGGCGACCATTGATACCTTTCGTGAAGTAGCTTATGTAACCTATACCCTCGCTCCTCAGCATGCAGATCTACGGATCTTCAATCCTGATTCAGGTTCGAGAAAGCATACATTTGCATCCGTACAATCCCTTGCGAAAGAGGAAAGTAAGGAGCTTCAATTCATCGTGAATGGAGGGATGTTTCGTCAGGACAGAGGTCCTCAAGGTTTATTGGTCATTGATCAAAAACTGCTCCATCCGCTCGATACAGCTACCCAAGGATATGGCAATTTCTACATGCAGCCCAATGGTGTTTTTGCACTCGATTCAGGAGGCAAAGCCTATGTGACGACGACTCAGCGATACGAAAATCTTGCTAAACAAAAAGTATTCTCGTACGCTACGCAATCAGGACCTATGATGGTGGTAGATGGCAAAATCAATGCGCAGTTTAACGATGGATCACCCAATAAACACATCCGAAATGCCGTAGGAACAACCGCAGAAGGGAGGGTTGTATTTGGCATTTCTAAAATACCCGTCACCTTTTTTGACCTCTCAAGCTTGATGATCCAAAAAGGCTGTGTCCAAGTACTGTATCTAGATGGCTTTGTGAGCAAAATGTATTTGCCTGAGCTAAAGGAAGGAGATATCGAATCAGGCAATGGACTCGGTCCCTTGATCGCAATTTTTGAATGACGCTAAACTATGATGAATGTAAAAAATCAATGTATGACATGTATTGATTGCTGGAAGCTCCTTGTAACTGTGCTTGTAGGAGGAATTATCACTCTAGGAATATTACCTCAGCAAGTCTTGAGCCAGGATACGAATCAGATTCGAGTAGATACGATCCCAATGGCAAAGGCTGATACCCAGCTAGTCAGGGGAGATGTATTCCCAGATTCACTTCAGATGGTCGTCGATACTGTAGAGAAGGCGCCCATTTCTCAAGCAGATTCTCTTATATTGGCTCTACTCAAAGATTACCGATCACGCCAGCTCAGGGATTCGCTACGCATAGATTCTCTCCTCAAGGTGAATACAGACTTGGCACTAACAGCTCGCCGCAGACTCAACATGGACATGCACGTCGGGATGTTTCGAAGGTACCACTTTCAGACTTGTACGGTAGATCCACAAAAAATTGACATTCAACTTTTCAATCCTAAAGGTA
This sequence comes from Bacteroidota bacterium, assembly GCA_039820545.1. Classification (GTDB taxonomy): domain Bacteria; phylum Bacteroidota; class Bacteroidia; order J057; family J057; genus JALEFZ01. Next base: position 34,556 of record JBCBPW010000016.1, read on the forward strand.
AGCGCTTTTCGGGACAAAATGTCCACACTTTTGAGAGCTTGGAAGCATTGGCCAGGAAGTACGAGAAAGAACTTGTATTTGCGATGAATGCGGGGATGTTTGAGCGCAACCGGCAAGCAAAAGGCCTACTCATCCTCAATGGACAAGAATATAAGCCCCTTGATCTCTCAAAAGATGGATATGGCAACTTCTACATGCAACCCAACGGCGTTTTTGCCATCGATTCTTCTGGGAAAGCGTATGTCGTGAAAACAGAAAACTTTTTGCCACTAAGGGATACGGTAGGCATACGCTATGCCACCCAGTCAGGTCCCATGATGGTTATTGAGGGTCAGATCAACCCCAAATTCAACGATGGTTCGCCCAATCGACATATCCGGAATGCGGTAGGTGTGACGCGTGATAACCAAGTCATATTTGCCATTTCAGAAGAGCGCGTGACCTTTTTTGAATTGTCTTCTTATATGATTCAGCAAGGATGCACCAATGTCTTATATCTAGATGGGGCCATTAGCCAAGCCTATTTTTCTCCTCTGGGATTAGGCTCCTTGCAGGCAGGCAGCAGACTGGGACCCATTATCGCGATCATGCAATAGTGATGGCAAAAGACGAATTCACCTGAAATCTGAAAAACTATGCGTAGGTTGAGCTTCATTTTCATTTGTATGACTATCCTCGTGCGGGTGGTACCCACTGCTCAAGCACAGCCTATCTCTGCCTGCGACCGCATCAAGGCAGAAGCAGAAAAGCTCCGTATCCCCAAAGAAAATGAGGTCAAAAGATACCAGGAACTGACGCTGGATATCATGAATTTAACGGAAGAAATAGCTGGAAAGGGATTTGATGTGCCAAAGAGTCCTAATCTTCCGCTACCCAAATTTGACGATGCCAAGCTGGCGTATCACGACGACCGAAACTATGATTGTCCCGAATGGGGCGGAACAAATTGGGGGAAGATTAAAGATATTCGAGAAGCCAATTTGGACAAATACAGCAAGTACAATGACATTCTCGCGAGAGAGCTTGTCTGGCTTCGACAGATCAAGGATTCAGTAGAGATCAATGGGAAATTACCTTATACGAATGTCACTAGCTCATCCCTCCCCGATGATCCTGTTCCACTATACATACCTCAAGAGACAGCAGGTATGGTGGTGGATCAGTCGACCTTTCACAATACTCCCTACAGATACTGCATTGCAGATCCTATACAAAGTAGAATCAAAATCACCCCTAACGTTCTGAATTTTGAGCGACTCCAACAAAAAGTGGAAGCCAGAGGCAACCAATTGCTTCTGGCTATGAATGCGGGCATGTTTGAGAAGGACCGTAGACCCGTGGGCCTGCTCATCATTGACGGACAAGAGATCAACAAGCTCAATACCCGTAGTGGAAAGGGAAATTTCTATATGAACTACAATGGAGTCTTTGGGATCAATAATGCTGGCTTGCCTTTTATCGTTACTCGGAAGCGCTATTATGATGACAACATTGACCCTGGCTCGATCAAAGTAGCCACACAGTCGGGGCCTATGCTTTTGATGAAGAATAAGATTAACCCAGAGTTTAGCCCGAATTCCAAAAATAAGTTTTTCCGAAATGGAGTAGGAATCACAGTAGATGGCAAGGTGGTTTTTGCTATTTCTGACCGCAGAGTCAACTTTTACGAGTTTGCCTCTTTCTTTAAATCATTGGGATGTACCACTGCGCTGTATTTAGATGGTACAGTCAGCCGAATGTACATTCCTATGCTCAGTAAATACCAAGACTACTTAGAAAGTGATCGACTGGGCCCTGTTATATACATTATTCAAGAACTCAATTAATCCCTTATGAAAGCGCTTCTTGCACTAGGTGTTGGCATTCTGATGGGCTTGTTCACGGCGCATGCCCAAACCCAAAGTGTGTTCGACCTGCATGTCCCCTTGGCAGACCTGGACCAAATCGAGTTGTCTGCTTTAGGAGGCAAGACCATTAAGATGGTATCGGATGATAAGATTCGTCTCACCCCACCCGATATGAGCAAGCTGGACCAAAAACGTATTATCAGCTTTTCACAGGATACATTTCCCGCTGCTTCTGGGCCAGATATTGTAGTGACTATATGCGAGATTGATACTTTCTTTGTCAATCAAGATATCTTTTTGACCAACGTACCCGTGGAGGTTCAAACATTTATAGACCGTACATTTAAAGGGAAATCGACCTTTGGATGGCAGATTTTGCGGCAAGTAGGTTCTACCAATGGGCCTGTTTTGAATCAAAACGGCAATCCAGAGATTGCGATTGCTATTCCGATGACCTTACAAATCAAAGATGAGGAGGATCTCATCCAAGCCATTGCTGATGAAGAGCCGAGTGTATCCATTCCCACACAGCCTGCGCCTCCTCCTTCTTCTACCTATAATCCCGCACAAGATCCTAACCTTCCGTTCAGAGCGGGAGATATTGAAGAGATCCGCCTGATTAAGTGTAATGATCAATCAGAAACCCAAGGTCACTTGAGGGATACCGAATCCTTCCTCAATCAGTACATCGTCTTTTGTGCGCGGACTTCTGTAGATCCTGCGATTCCTCCTATAGCAGCTGTCAATCGCATTCAAAACACCTTGACCATTCGCTATTTTCAGCCTTTTGATGCAGAAAGGGCGACATCCTTAGGAGAAATACTGGGAGAGCAGCTCAATATTCCTTCATCCCAGATTCTGGTAGAAGATATGTTACCCGCCTACAATGGGGTACCCCCTAGACAAGATTACCTCGAAATTTGGTTTAAATAGTATCTTCGCCTCCGCTACTTATCATTTCCTAGATGAACTTAAGCCCCCTCCATTACCTCTTGATCATTTTCACCCTTTCTTGCCCATCGTTGCAGGCAGATTCTATTAGCTGTCCTACCCCTTCGGACTGGCAAACGATTCCTTTGGATTCCATCGACGGCGTAAAGCTCGCAGGCTGTGCATACCATGATTTGATCATGCTGATAGGAGCAGGAGAAGTAATGGTAATGGATACCAATATGGATCGGCAGATTAAAGGAGATATTTGTTTTGGAATGATCTCAGATGAACTAAAAAGTAGAAGTAAGCAAGATGACTTTGACATAAAAGATCCTGCCCTTCAGTTTTTGATTCAGACACTTAGGAAGAATAAATACTACCTGGATTTAGAAAAGCCCTCCGATTTGGAAAAGCTCTTGCACTATATAAAAGAAGGTCGTTGGGACTATATAGGTCGCAGGTTTGTGGATCGAAATATGCACTATTATACGCTCATAGGGTTGGGATTGCTGTCTATACTCTGGATTCTTTGGCGGAGAAGAAAAAAACCAGGTCCTGACCATTCATAGGGGAATATTGCGCAAATACTTGTCTATCAATTGTATGCAAGTGGCTTGTTATTAGAAGTGACGCAACCTTTCCATTTGAAAAGCATCGTTTGAATGAAACCTATAATCTCATATTCCATGTCTTTGTCTTTCTATATTCGCTTGCTTGTATTAGGACTTCTCTTGCACGGAATCGTCTTTGCACAAGCACCTATCTTGCACCTGACCATGGACAAAAGCACCCCTGGAAAAGTGCAAGATTTTAGTGGTAAGAGAAACCATGCGGAAATCATGGGAAACTTGACATTCGTTCCTGATAAGTTTGGAGATGATTGTCGTGCGCTTTCCTTTGAAGGAGGTGGCTACTTAAAGATCCCTCATAGTACGAGTCTAGATCTCGACAAAGGATTTACCTCTGCCGCTTGGTTGAAACTCCCTTACTCCAACGGATTGCAATGGGTGACCCTCATCTGCAAAGGAGAAACACTGACAGAGACACCTAACTCTCCTGCCTATCGCGTACAGATGACCAATAGCACAGCATCGTATAATACAGCCTCTACCAAAACTATAGACATCATTCGCCAGTCCTTTCCTCAGGGACAATGGTTTCACTTTGCGACTGTATTCAATGGCTATAGTTTAACGGTTTATGTAAATGGGGTGCGCGCCAATCAATTTGTGGTCAGTGATCCTATTGTCAACAATCGGGAGGATCTCAATGTTGGGCGGGATATTCCAGGTGCCATCGAATTTTTTGAAGGGATCATGGACGACCTGAAGGTTTGGGATAATGTACTTTCGCCCAATCAAATCCAGAAAGTATATCGTGATGAGACACATTTTCACAAAGGAAATGCTTGTCCTCCCCCCCCATCCGTAGCTAGTCGCCCTGTAGTCAAGAAAAATCGACCCAAACCTGACCCTACACCTCCTTCGCCTCCAGCTACACCCGATCCCAATATTCCATCATGGGATCAATACACAGAGCAAGAAGAAGAACCTGTTGTGGTGCCTACTCCCCCCCAGCCACAACCTGATCCATATGAAGAAGAACCCGAAATAGACGAGCCTGTTACTGTCGTCAGTGCGCCACCTACATCCACTTATATCCCTCCGACCGACACAGCTTATGACTTCAGTGAGGTTGCACGCAACAACATCGTGCTGGTGCTAGATGTCTCTGCTTCCATGCGCCAGACCAATAGACTGCCTCTACTCAAGGAGACATTTACTAACCTACTCCAATACATGCGGGAAGAAGATCGCATTTCGGTCATTGCCTTTGCAGGTCAATCCCTGATCCTAGTGGAAGGGGTACCAGCCACGCGTAGCGTTCGCATCTCCAATGCCATTGACAAGCTCAACTCCAAAGGAGATACCAAGCGGAAACCTGCGCTAAAATCAGCCTTTAAGCTGGCCCAGCGATACTATATAGATGGAGGAAATAACCGTATCATTCTCGCTACAGATGCCGATAACGAGTTGCCCGAAATCTTCAAGGTCTCCGAAAAGATTGGCGAAAGCAATGTCTACCTGTCAATTTTCTCCTTTGGCGACTATCGCAACAACCGTCGCGACCAATTTGATCTCATCGCAGAAAATGGAAATGGAAACCACGAGAAAATCACTGTAGACAATGTGGAAGCAGCTTTGTTGAGAGAATTAAAGGCCATTCGAAAGTGATAGCACCATCTTTTTGACCAGAAGAGCTGTATGAAAATCGGAGTCATCTCAGATACACATGGCAAGTTTAGGGACGAAATCACTGAATGGTTTTCGGATGTAGATTATATCCTGCACATCGGAGATGTAGGAAAGCCTTTCATCTTGGAGAAATTGGCCCAGATTGCTCCTGTCAAGGTCGTCCGTGGGAATGTAGACAAGGGAGCATGGGCAAAACGTATTCCGATGACGGAGGTCGTGCAGCTAGGTGAGGTATTGATATACATGGTCCATAAGCCTGAAGATCTGGATCTAGATCCTTCAGCAGCAGGTTTTCAAGTAGTCTTGATGGGCCATACGCATAAACCGCTAATCCAATATAAGGACAGTGTCCTACACATGAATCCAGGAAGTTTTGGCCCTAAGAGGTTTAGTCTACCGATCAGCTTGGGTTATCTCGAAATCGAAGATGGAAGAATCACGCCTAGCATCCAGAACCTTTCTGATGTCTAGTCCTCAAAAGTAGGCTTCTGCTTCATCATAGACGCTTGCATTGCCTGCATGAGGTCATCGGACATGAGCATCCCTGCATTCCAGGTGGCGATATAATTCAGCCCTTCCTGTACAGAATGATCCCTTGCATGGTTCATTACTTCCTTGATTCCACGGATGGAGAGAGGAGACTTCTCCGCAATGGCTTGGGCGATGGCCTGAACCTCAGTTAGTAGCGTTTCCTTATCTGCATACACCTCATTGACAAGCCCCACTTCTTTGGCGCGTCGGCTGCTGACTTTCTGCCCTGTATAGGCCCACTCACGTGCCACTCCATGGGGGATAAGCTTCGGCAGGCGCTGTAGGGTCCCCAAGTCTGCGACCATGCCCATATCGATTTCCTTGACGGTGACATAGGCTTCCTCAGAAGCATAGCGCATGTCACAAGCGCAAATGATGTCTACTCCACCACCTATACAGCCACCATGAATCGCTGCTAAGACTGGTTTGGAGCAAAACTCAATGGCATTTACAGTCGCCTGTAGGTCCAGAATAAATTTCCGCAGTTTTTCGCGTTTCCGCCCTTCACACCCCTTATTGACCATTTGCCCAATCTCCATCAGCATACTCACATCGATCCCCGAACAAAAATGCTTGCCCTCTCCATGCAGGACGATGGCACGTACCTGAGGATTCTCATCTAGGGACTCGAAGGTATGCTGGAGATCTGTCCATCCTTGGCGATGGAGTGCATTGGCTTTTTCGGGACGATTGAAGGAAACCGTCGCTACGCCTTCTTGGATAGAAACGATGAATGTGGAGGTGTGTGTATCTACGGACATTGTGACAAAGCTTTTTTGACTTCAGGATAAGTTACGGTTTCTCCTGAATTTCCCCAGCTTTGTTTGATATAATTCAACACAGCGACCAATTCTACCTCATCTAAGTAGGTGTTTCCTGGCATCACACCTGAGTAGGTGACGCCATTTACGACCATCGTGTCGGCGATGCCATTTCGGATTAAACAAGCCATCTCCGCACCTGCAGCATGGACATAATCTGCGCCTGCCAGCGGAGGAATTAACCGACGAAGGCCTTGCCCATTGTCCATGTGACAGTTGGCGCAGTGGGTAGTATACAATCGCTGGCCTGCACCAGAGGGATTTGCATTATCCTGAAAGTAAAAGATCAGCGCAATGCCCACGACCAATACAGGCCAGCCATAATATAGGATGTTTCTTATTTTCAACCTTGTGTACTTTCTTCCTTGATTGTGCCTTCTTCTTTGATAAGACGGCGAATATCCACCATGAGGCGATCCACTTCTTCTGGAATGGTTCCATCATAAAACCCTCTCACGTGACGATTTTGATCTACCAAGACGAATGCCCCGCTATGTAACACACCACCAGGGGCTGTTTCGTCTTTCACAGCATTCACCATGTAAGCGTAAGCTAGGTCATAAAGCTCCTGTTCATCTCCTGTCAATAAATGCCACTTTTCTGTATTCACCCCGAGCTTTGTCGCATAATCCTTTAATACAGCTACTGTATCATACTTAGGATCAAGAGAATACGACAACAAAAGTAACTGATCCTCCTTGAGAAATTCATCGTGTAGACGAACCATCTCGGCGCTCATCTTTGGGCAAATAGAGGGACAAGTAGTAAAGAAAAAGTCTGCTACATAAAACTTACCCGCCACATCCTTCTCCGAAATCATATTGGAGTCCTGATCTACAAACGCAAAAGGAGGGATCTGGTACAAAAGTGTATCTCCTTCAGGCGTAATGGTCTTCTCACCTAAAATAGGCAAGGGCTTTTCTACTACTTCCTGTGAATTGCATGCAATGATCCCCCATGAGATCATCAATAAAAAGAAAAAACTATTCCTCGTTGGTTGTCTCATTTTCATCTTTTTGGGGTGTGTCTTCTTTCATGAGAGGTTTGGCTTGTGCCATGCTCTCATTTACTTCTTTACTTACTAACTGGATGTCTTTGAGTTGCTCGTTGAGATACGTTAAAGCCTTCTCTGCGGGCATATTGTGAGGGGCTTCATAGTCTCGCATCCATTGGCGCATATGCGATTCGGCTTTTTCAAGTGCCTCAACACCTGTATGTAATTGAACAATTTGCGCGGAATCTAGTGCTGCATTGGCATTTCCCTCTTCTAACTGTTTCTCCAAATTGAGCTTCATCATTTTCATTTCCATCATGTGCTCCATCGCTTCATCATGGATATCCATCACTTGATCTGTCAACTCAGCGACTTGTTGTTTCCCATCATTGCAGGAAAATAAAGTCAGCACAATAGCAAAAACAGGAATGAGATATTTAATGTTCATTATGTCTAATAATTGAGTAAAACTTGGATTGTAAAACTACATACTTCGTCCGAGATTATATAGTTTGAAAGCAGAATAAGCGGCCAGCTTAAGGCCTTCTTGGGTAAATTTTAACGCTGCTGGAAGATCAGAGGGTTTGGTGAGGATGGATTGTGCAAAGACTAACCCCATGGCTTCTAGACCTTCAGTATCTAAGCCTAATGTCCCACAAAGTGCCATGACAGGCACCTTCTCTTTCTGAGCAGCTTTCAGAATGTAGCTGATGAGTTTGCCATCTTTGCTTTGCAAATCTAGCTTCCCTTCCCCCGTAATCACAAGATCGGCTCCTTCCAAGTGCTTATCCAGATGCGCCCATGCACCGACAAGGGCAGCACCTGACGCCAATTTACCCCGAAGAAAACTCATGCAGCCCGCTCCCATGCCACCAGCTGCCCCTGCACCTGGAACTTGCCCTACCAGTTGATCTACTAGTCTGCTCAAGAGTGTATCCATATGTTGCAAGCCCTGATCGAGATGCAAAACCTCTGCGGGACTCGCCCCCTTTTGTGGGCCAAACACATGTGCCGCACCGCTCGGACCATACAATGGATTCTCCACATCTGAAGCGACATACACCTTGACATGTGGCAAACGTGGATGTACATTTTGGATATTGATCTGTGCGATATCCTTCAGATCCTTTCCCACAGGTTGCATAGGTGCTCCATGGTCATCATAAAATCTATAACCCAAGGCATTGGCCATGCCTACGCCTGCATCGCAGGTGGCGCTTCCTCCCAAACCGATGATGATCTCTTGTACGCCTTTATCCAGCGCATCATGGATCATTTCCCCCGTCCCATAAGTACTTGTAAACATGCAGCTTCTCTCTGTGTGGGCAAGAAGTTCCAGCCCTGAGGCTTGTGCCATTTCTATGCAGGCAATCTGCCCGTCTTCAGAAAGTGCATATTGTGCCTCTACGGGTCGTCCCAAGGGATCCTGTACAGTGAGTGGAATTGTCTGACTCTTGTGGTAATGGGTAAATAGATCTGAAAATCCTTCTCCCCCATCGCCCATCGGAAGAAGAAGGAGTTCTACGGGTATGCTTGTCTGTCGGATGCCTTCTCCTATGGCACTAGCCACATCGAAGGCTGATAAGGCATCTTTGAAAGAATCGGGTGCGATGATAAGCTTGAACATGTCGTTTCTCTTACAGGAGAGGTAATAGAGGAAAAATAAGGGGGAATTTTGAAACTCCAAAGAGGGAAATGGCATCAGGATACATGGAGCATTTCACACACTCGTATTTTTATCTATATTGGGTACTCATTGAAACCATTCTTCCATGTTTGAACGAATTTCCCGCTTCTTTCGCAATTTATTTCAGTCAGGTTCAGATAGTGAAACCATCATAGAAGATGCCAGCGACCTGATGGACCCCATGGTAGTCAAAACCTTTGAGCCTGATGCGCCCCTCGTGAGAAGTCGAGGACTCAACGCACCAGAAGCAGCATCGCTCAATCTAGACGAAATTACGATCACCCAACCCAAGTTTGTTTGGTGTCTAGACAATGGACATGGCAGTGAACAAGATGGGAAGCGCTCTCCATTTTGGAAGAACGAAGCAGGCGAAAATGTGCGATTTGAAGAGTGGGAGTTCAATCGAGACATCGTACGGAGGATCATGAAACTTATGGATGATAAAGGACTCCAGTACTTTAATGTAGTTCCTGAAGACAATGTAGGCTCATTTTTGAGAGAACGTGTGGCACGTGCCAATCAGTTTCAATCTCCTTTAGGCCTTCCAAAGATTTATCTATCCATTCATGCCAATGCGGCAAGTGTCTCTAGCTGGAACAATGCCGTCCAAGGTCTTGAGACATGGTATTACCCCAACAGCAAAACAGGTATTCGCCTCGCCTCAGCTTTCCAACAAGCGATGGTTAACTTTTTACCCACCTTTAAAGACCGTGGAATTCGTAGCCATCAATCAGGCAGCTCAAAGATTTTTTATGTATTGAGAAAGACCAGTATGCCTGCTGTGCTGACAGAAAATGGTTTCTACACCCATGAAGAGGAGACGCTTAATCTGATGAAAGACGAGGTACGACAAAAAATCGCGGAAGCCCATTTCGCTGCCATCGTACGTATTGAGCAACAGGGAATCGAGCAAATTCCGACTTATCGCCCCAACATGATCATTGGGTAGTCATCTATTAAATATTCTGGTAAGAGTAAAGGAAATAAAATGCGGATGGAATCATTCGTTCCTAGATCTTTTTTACCCCAACTTTTTGCCTTCCTTTGCGTTTCGTAGTTAGAATATGCATTTTCGAATATGAATTGTTGGCCTTCATTAGGTCTTCGTTGATATTTTCCAATAGGCAATCAGATTATGATCTATACAGAAATCACTCCGAATCCGACTTCCTTGAAGTTTGTGACTAGCACAACTTTCCTACGTCAGGGTTCCGCAGACTTTCCTACTGTTGAAGAAGCAGGCGACTCTCCGCTAGCACAGAAGCTATTTGACTTCGCCTTCGTAGACCGCGTTTTCATCAGTGCCAATTTTGTGACTGTCACCAAGCATGACCAGTTCCAATGGGAAGAAATTATACCTATGGTAAAGGACCTCATCAAGTCCTATCTTGCAAGCGAGGAGCCAGTCATCACGGGTAAATTAGCGGAGCAAGATCAGATGGCAGCAATACCTGAAGATGACGACGAAATCACGCGCAAAATCAAAGAAGTGCTTGAGACGCACGTTCGTCCAGCCGTAGCATACGATGGAGGCGACATTGTCTATGAGGACTTTGTAGAAGGTATTTTGAAGTTAAAACTTTTAGGATCTTGTTCGGGCTGTCCATCTTCTGTCGTCACACTAAAGGATGGTATCGAGGGCTTGATGACAAGATTGGTTCCAGAGGTCAAAATGGTTGAGGCTGTATAGCCAAAACAGAAAATATTCCTTACATTCGTTGAAACCTGCCCCACTGGCGGGTTTCTTTTTTACAATTCATGCACCATGAAGCGATTCGCCCCCTACATTGGACTACTATTTTTGCTCATTACCTCATGTGATCCTCCTTCCAAGCAGGAAGAATCCATCCTTATAGAGGAAATGGTGACTATGTACGATTCAGACCGGGAAGAGGTAAAAGCCTATATTCGTGCCTTGGATGCGCAGAAAGTACATATTTTTGATCATATGTACGACTATGACGAGGAAGTAGATCCCTACCTGGTGGTTGATATTTCTAACAGTGCCCGTCTGGATAGTATGGAATCTGAGTCCCTTCCTTGGGCAGCTCAAAAAATAGCACAGGCTATTTGGCCTCGTACGAGTAATCCGATGTTTTATAAAGAGTGTAAAGTTCGTGTAGGAACCACCGAAGAAGTCTTGTATCGCTACACTTTCTTACAGGAGCAAATTGATTTTGGAGTCTACGACTATTATTATGAAAGCGAAACTGAGGATTGAATATGCTGCTGCCTGGCAGATTGAAGGCTAATATTTTTGACTTTACTATCTATCCAGGATAAGATGTCAAAAATCTGTAGAAATTGCCCTTCGTAAGGATCTTCGTACAAAAGAATAAGTTTCTGCTTGGTTTCTTTTAAGGTGCCAATGATCTCTCCTGCTGAATGTCCTTCAAAACGGGCCAGCTTTTTAAACATCCGGAAAATGGCTTTCAGGCTAGGGCTCAGTCTTTTTCGCCTTTGGAGCAGTCGGATGGCCATATCCCCTGCATACTTCATGAGGGTATAATTTTGTAATTCATAGTGTATCACCATATTCAAAACTCTAGCAAAAGCCTGATAGTCTGGGGCTACTTTGTCATTAGTCTCATTGATCAATGAATTGATGATCGGAAGTGCTTTTCTATATTCACCTGCTCCTATCCAGGTGTAAGCCATGAGGTATTGAATTTGGACATACTCTTCTGAAGTATACATGGAGCGGTTCTTTTTGATGAACCCTTCCCTTTGTCCATGAGATGTTACTGCCTCCTGAAATCTGCCTAGGTAGATGAGTCTTTGAAGCGAAATACGCATGGCGTCTGACTGGGCCCTAAAGTTCACATTGCGACGAGATTTCTTGATGCGCTCAGGAAATCTCTGTAGAAAATCCAGCGTTTGTAGGAATTCCTCATCTGAGGCATTTTGTTTCAGCGTCAAAATTCGCCCATAAATACTCACATAGTCATAAGGAAATTCTTGCGCATAATCTTTACTAGAATCCATCAGATCTAGCAGTTGTCTATAAGCCTGTAGTTCCTTCTCAGGATGGTCTGTAGCCAAATGGTATAAGGCATGTATCCTCCAGAAATGGAGCTTAGCCTGGAAAGAAAGTGCAATTCTCTCATCCTCCAGGAAAGGATGTGCGATCAGGTCATCAAACTGTTCTCTATCCTCAGGGTTACGCGCCTTAGGTATCTCTTGGCGCAGCGCATGCATTCTGTAGTAGAGCTGCATGAAGGCGTTGACATTGTCGAGGAGTGCCAAACGATCTGCGGCACTTGAGAGTGCAGTCTTGACTTCATCTGTCCTACTCTGCTGGATCAGGACTTTTCTCTCCCAATTAGAGAGTTCCAAGTAGACGGGATAGAGATCATATTGGTCAGCAATTTTTTGCCCTTTTTGAATGAGGACAAGGCATTGGGGATACAAACCTTTTTCGTATAAAATTTCTATCTGGTGGAGTGTTTCTTTTACCTTAAGACTATTGGTTTTACTCGCGTGAAATCCACTTAAACTTTTCAGGAGGAGTTGGTAGAGATAATTTTTATCTGCAGAAAGAAAACCAATGGATAATCCCTCTTCCTGCAGTTTTTCTTTTAATACTTCTTGATCATACACCTCCATTTCACATATCGCATCAAATAACAAGGCATACTTATTCTCCTCACCCATCGTGTGACGCTGAGCAAAAATTTTGAAGTACCGCTTCTCTGACATGCTCAGAGTTTGGATAAGTTCGTGAAGGGGATCTGGGCGTTTCATGTTCTATCTTTCATATGGGGCAGGATACCCTTACAATTGAAGGGTTTTATCATTTATTCCTTTGAGTAGACGCCAGGAATGCGGATTAGTCACGTTTTTTATCTGCCTCTTCCCGCATTTTCTCCCAAAACTGAATTTCACGACCTGCCTCAGTTGAGGGATCCGTCAAAAATTCGCTTCTATCAGAATAAATTTTCAGGTGCCCTTGCTGCATGTAGGCAAGCCGCTGTCCCATCAACATAGCTTCTTTTAGATCGTGAGTGACGAATATCGCAGTCATCTTGTGCCTAACTCTCAGCTCTTGAAACAGTTCCTGCATATTGTGCCGTGTCTCGACATCCAATGCGCCAAATGGCTCATCCAAGAGCAGCACCCGAGGCTCAATGATGATGGCGCGACCAAAGTTGACACGCTGGCGTTGTCCTCCTGAAATCTGATGCGGCATCTTTTTATCCTGTCCTTCTAATTCCAGATCCTTGAGCATTTGGTGGACACGATCGTGAATTAAGGCAGGATCATTTTTTCGAATTCTCAGCCCAAAGGCAAGATTTTCAAAGACATTGAGGTGTGGGAAAAGCAAGGGCTCCTGGTAGAGGTAGACAATGTTTCGCTTTTGAGGGGTCCAATGACTGATCTCCTGATCTTCCAGAAATATTTGGCCAGAACTCGCACGCTCCAATCCTGCCAAAATCCGAAGCAAGGTAGACTTTCCTGAACCTGATCTACCCAAAATACTCATGACAGATTCAGAAGGAAGGGTGAAGGAGAGTTGGGATAAAACGGTTTCTTCTCCAAATGATTTCTGTATGGCTTCTACTTTTAGCATAGGATTAAGATACTTCCTCGACAATAGATGTTCCACTTGACAGATCCCCACTTGTCCATTGCCAAGACTCGTGCAGTCTGATTTTTCCATTTTCCATGATTTCTGGTTTGGATTGGCAGGTACCCGTCATGATTTCTCCCACCGAATTGATCTGCTGGTATCGCATATCAATATTTCCCCGATCATCGACTAAGCCTATGAGGTGGCCCCTGACGATCTTCCCTCCAGCGTACGTACCAAAAAGAATATTCCCTTCTTGCTGATAGTGAAACTGCGTTTCAGAGGAAGTCTCGCCATTCTCTGTATTCTGAACAGCGCGAAATATTTTGTTGTGGTAGGTCATAGGGATAGGAGTTTGCCCCAATATAGTAAAAGAGGGCTGCAGTCCATTACAGCCCTCCTCAATATGGAAATAGGTCAGATGTTCTGCTTCTTAGAATACATAATTCAGGCTAAATTGGAATTGTCTAGGAGCAGATGCGTTGCGGCGGACAATCTGCGATCCTGGAGGGCCCACCTGGATTTGATTGCTTTGGGTAGCATTGTTACTGTAACCACTGAGGTTGGCGGTATTCAGTACATTGAAGACATCTGCACGAATGTACAGGGCGTTTCCACCGAGTGACAATGCATACTGTGCTCCGAGATCAAGAGTCTCTGCCCAAGGAAGGCGACCTTCATTGCGGCTAGCTCCAGGGTAGCGGTCACTATTGCCCACATAGGCGTCTCCAAAGGCACGCCCATCTCCATTTAGGTCAGTTGTCCCAAGTGGGAGCCCATTCACTCCTAGTGCTGCCACATCAGGTATGTAATTGATGGGTTGACCACTTTGGAGCAGAGCGGCAATAGATAAGCTGAAATTATCGAGTAGATAGAGGTCAAAAAAACCGTTGATAATGTGTCTACGATCATTGATAGAGGGTCCCCACTCTGCCTCAAAATCATTGCCATCCATGGCGCGGAAGTTGATGTCTTCTGTGTTATTTTCCAGTCGAGAGAGAGTATAGATCAGTCGGAATGCATAGAAATCATCTCCTTTGTCCTTCTGTAAGTTAACCGTCGCTGCTAGGTAGCGTGAGCGTCCGCCTGGATCAGAGTATACCACATTTCGCGCGACGCCACGAAGCGTGTCCCCATCTACGATGGCAAAACCACCAGCTTGAATAGCTACTGGACGCGTCAGGTCAGCTTCTTGGGCTGTCCGTACTACCACATCGTTGGGATCTGTGATAGGGTAAGCTGCGGCAGCATTGGCATTGTACAAGCGATAAAGATTGAAGGACTCGTTGTACATGAAGTCTACATAAGCAACAAACTTAGAGCTGATCTGATGCTGGTATCCCAAGGCCATTTGAATGGCGTAGGGATTGTCATATCCAAAGGGACTCAAAATGCGGCGATCGTTGGAGAATGCCTGATCTCGCTGTCCCTGCAAGGACTCAAAAGAGGGTCCATTCAAATAAGGAACACCTGCTGCGCTGGCACTGAGGTTTCCATCAAATGTGATGGCATCAAGATCGGTATCTGCTGGCAACTGTCCCCCATCAATCAAGGCTTGAAGCTGCGCACGGTAGTCTGCCGAAGTAGTATTCTGTTGTAAAGCATCACTGTAGACAGCATACAGCACCTTGTCATAGTAGACGCCTACACCTCCTCTGATGCTGGATACATCCGTTACACGCCAGTTGAAGCTTGCGCGTGGGGCGATGTTGTTCAAGTCACCCTGTGATGATCCTCCCTTGGAAAGATTGTCGTAGTCGTACCGGAAGCCTAGATTGACATTCAGACGATTAGAAACGGCTACTTGATCCTCTACATACAAGCTGAAGATGTTCTGTGCCTTCCCAAATTCTGCTGGACGCAACTCAATGTTGTAATTCAATACTTCTACAGAAGAAGGAATGTCATTCACCCCGAGATCAGAACCTAGGTTTTTATTTCTCAAATCACTGAGCTGTTCATTGGTCAACTTCACCGTATAATTTCCATTGCGATTGCCTCCGCCAAAAAGCTGATGATTGGCACTGATCACCTCTGCTCCTGTCTTCAGCGTATGTCTTCCTAAGTTGAAGGTAAATTTCTGCTGAAACTGTATGGTATTTTCGCGTGCATCAAATACGTATCCAGGATGCCCTAATACAGCCAGTGTCTGATCGTCAGGACCTAAAACTGCTACTTGTGGACTTTCAGGATTATCAGGTTTTCCGTAGTTCCAGCGGAAACGTGAATACTGGATATTGGTCTCTGAAGAGAAATTGGTTCCTACATAGACATTTTTCACAGATCCTAAGAATGAATTTCTGTCCTGGCTATTGCCTCCAGAAGGGAAGGTCGTCCCTCCTTCTAGTCCCCCACCCTGCCTGTCGATGTTGACAAGGCCTGTATTGACGCGCACCGATGTGCGGAATTTCTGCGACCAATTATGATCGATTTTTCCTGAAAGTAAGGTGAATCGATTGGCTCCACGCACCGTTTCATTCACCCCCAAATCAGGTACATTGAGTAGGTTGTCTTTGAGGTCAATGATCTGTTCAGCATTGATGAAATAAAATGTCTTATTGGGATTCAGTGCACCGCCCAGCGCAAAACCCCCTTGATAGCGCTGGAACCCATTTTTGACCTGATTTCCTGAAAGATCTCGCTGTGCAAAGGGGCTTTCACCGTCGATAGCGGGACCTGGACGTGTGACAGCAAAGACTTCTCCATGTGTTTCGTTGCTTCCTGATCTCGTAGTGAGGTTGATGACACCATTTGCCGTATTGCCAAACTCAGCCGAGAAGTTATTAGTCAAAACGGTAATGTCCTGAACAAAGCCTACTGGGATACGAAACTTTTGACCACCCAGGAAACGCTCATTGTTATCCAACCCATCAATCATGTAGTTGGTATATAGCGAGTTGGCTCCATTAATGGCTACATTGGGTGCTTCTGGATAGAAGCCCGTGGCTTGGGATACATTGGGAAGGCGGAAGAGTAAACGCGTAATGTCACGGCCTTCTGTAGGTAAAAGCTCAATCTCCTCACGGCTCAAGCTAGAGGCTACTTCTGCATTCACCGTATTGATTTTTGTGGTAGAAGCACCAATGACGACCTCGCCTACTTCGTAGCTTGCCTTGCGAGCCAAGCCAATGTTGGTACTTCTCTTTGCATTGGAGCGTAAACTGATCTCTTCAGCTCTCGCTTCGTAGAAGACATCTGTTTCTTGTACAAATGCCGTATAAGTGCCAGAAGTGGAAAGACCTGTAAATGTCACTTTGCCCAAACCATTGGTCGTGCGTGCTGCACGATATCCGATGGCTTCATTTTCTAAGATGACATTGATTTCTTGGCCGACATCTCCATTGTCCAGATAAACAACCGAGATTTCCAGGTCTACCTGTGCGATAAGTAGGACAGGTAGACACAATGTGAGGAAAAGAAGAATTTTTCTCATTGTGTTGATCGTAAAATAGCGTTTAAGTTTTTGACATAGAATTCAGAACTGTCGAAGGACAGTACGGATAGCTACCTTTTGATTACTGGCATATGCTTTTGCAATCAAGTAGTTGTCTTTTACCTGTTGATTCCAGCAGATAAAATGGTTAATAGATAAATGAATAGGAGAGATAGCTTGGCGTTTGTCGAATAATGGAAACGGTCCTATTTGTGGGACCAAACAAACCCTTGTCTATCTATTATGAGTGGATAGGAGGACCTCTTGGAGATGAGGTCAAAGGTACATGGTGAAGCAGACAAAGCGGACGATGAATGGCCGTGGTGAAAGTAGAAGGAAAAAGTAGCTGGCGAAGGACTTCAGCCAACCGTGTGCGATGTGTCTGGATAAAAAGCAACAGATCTGATGCGGTATCTAGATCTGTTTTTTCTTCTAGCCACTGGACATCTAGCTGGCGAAGCTGGGCATATTGTAGGAGACTCTCCTGGAGGTCTGAGGTCTCCCAAGTGAGGGATTGAAATTCGTGGGAGGCAAATTGATCACGATGCAGGCCAATGAGGTACACACCTCCATCTTGGGTGCCACCTGCTACCAGTTGACGTTGGGACAGCAAATCAGAACTGATGCTAATATCCGCAGTTGTCAGTGAAGGGCAGTCATTCCCGATGGCAATCACCTGCTGATAGCCCATCTCAAAGACATCGGCAAAAGCATGACTCAGTCGCTCTCCAAACGAATTTCCTCTTTGAAGAGTCGAATCTACCCAAATGACAGGTAAGCCCGTAGACTCAGCCGTACGGAGGCTATGCTGATTCAGCGTCTCGCTGATCCTCTGGTTTACATTCCAAGAGCCTTGGGCATTCCAAGTCTTGAAAAACGCTTCCTTTTTTGCTTCTCTAGCAAAAAATAAAATGGCGGTATGTGGAGTCTTGGTGTAAATCAGACGATCATTCGAGATGAGAAAATGGGTTATGCCTGTACATTTCCCAATAAATTAAAACGAAATAAAGCCTCAAAAGGCAAGCGTTATGTCCGCGAAGCGACAGGCAGAGAGAACTTATGGTTCTACAAATTCGGATGATTCGGAGATTTTATTCGTTGACGGTGATCAATTCTTCTGCATTTTTGATCGCCGAAGCCGTGGGTTCATCTCCACTGAGCATCTGTGCGACTACCTGAATTCTGGCATCGTGATCCAGCTGAGAAACGCTGGAAAAGGTTTTTTCTCCTTCGACTTTCTTGCGTATGAAGAAATGTGCTTTCCCTTTGGCCGCGATTTGTGGGAGGTGAGTAATGGATAGAATTTGAAATTTATTTGCCAACTGCTGCATGACGACCCCTACCTTTTTCGCAATTTCTCCACTGATCCCTGTATCGATCTCATCAAAGATCATCACAGGAAAAGAAGATTTTTCTGCTAATGCAGCTTTAATGGCCAGCATCACGCGGGAGATTTCACCACCAGAGGCAATCTGGGAGAGGGGACCCGCTGGCACGCCTGGATTGGTTTGTATCTGGAAATAGACTTTATTGATCCCATGTGAAAGGGGTTTGATTCGCGCTCCCTCTAGCTCCAAGCTTCCATTTTCGTGGAAATTGCGTTTGATGTCGATCATAAATCGCGCTTTTTGGAAGCCTACCTGTGCCAAGAGCATATCTACTGTTTGCTGAAGGAGCGGTTGAGCCTTTAATCGACGGGATTCTAGTTGTTGCCCCCATTTCCCTAAAAGGTTTACTGCCTGTTCAAACTCTTTTCTTAGGCGCTGGATATTTTCTTCCAAAGAATCAAATTCTGTCAGTTGGGTAGCAATGCGTTCATACAAATCTACCAACTCCTGCCCAGACTGTACCTGATATTTGAGCTTGAGCGAATGGTATAAGGCCAGTCTTTCTTCGATGAATGCCAGTCTTTCTGGGTCTGTTTCAACCCGTTCTAGCATTTCCTGAAAAGAAAAGGTAGATTCTTTGATTTGCTCAAGCATCTCATCCAATCCCTGTACCGATTCTCCCAGATTTTGATTGACATTAGAGACTTTACGCAATGGCACAATCACCTCACTCAATTGATTGTAGATAGAGTTATCGACTTGATAAAGCAATTCAATGGCGCCTCCCAGTGCTTCGCGTATCTCTTCTGAGTGTTGCAAGAGATTCAACTCTTGCTCTAGCTCATCTTCTTCATTTGCCTGAAGCCCCGCCTTATCTAGTTCATCTACTTGAAATTTTAAATATTCCCACTGCCCCTTGGCTGCGCGCTCTTTTTCTTCGAGCTCCGCAATTTGCTGGGAGAGACTATCCACGATTTTGAGCTGGGCTTGATACTGCTGTAGCTCATCGCTACAATCTGCATACTCATCCAAGAGGTCGAGTTGCTTATCCGCTGAAAGGAGTACCTGATTGTCGTGCTGCCCATGCATATCCAGCAGGAGTGAGCTCACTTCTCTTAGCAATTGAAGGGAAACAGGGGTGTCATTTATAAAGGCACGAGATTTTCCATTGGGACGAATTTCTCTGCGGATCGTGATTTCTCCATTTTCCTCTAGGTCAAACTCCTCGAAAGCATTCAGTTGCTTTTGTATAATGCTGGGCAGTCTACCAAAGGTCCCTTCGACAATACACTTTTCATCGTAAAGGAATACAAATGAGCTGTCGGCTCGCTTGCCCATGATCAGTCCCAAGGCCCCGATCAACAAGGACTTCCCCGCCCCTGTTTCTCCCGTGAGGATGTTGAGCCCTTGCAGAAAATCAATATGAGTTTCCTTAAATAAGGCGTAATTCTTGATATAAAGATGCTGAAGCATACGATTTTACAGCTGACGGAATGGATTTATTATGGGCTTTCTTCAAGCATTGAAGAGACTAGCCAAAAATATTCAAACAAATTTAGTGGAAAAATCGAATATCATCAGGAAAAACCACAGGATCTTTGATGATATTTTTTGCATTTGCTTATATATTTAGCTGAATGAGCGGGAAAAATTCCTAGGTGAGTCGTGCGTATTTTACTTTTCCTCTTCGCCAAAATTCCTAATTTTGTGCGAGAAAAAAGAGACTGTCTGCAAATTTTCAATACCAAATTCAAACAATCACTTTGGGAGTGTAGGTTCATAAAATTTAACTACATTTCCGACATATTGACAAACAGTTATACATCTATATATGGCGAATGCATACGACTTAATCGTAATTGGTAGTGGACCTGGAGGATATGTAGCGGCAATCCGCGCATCTCAGCTAGGAATGAAAACTGCTGTTGTGGAAAAAGAGAATCTTGGAGGTGTGTGTTTGAACTGGGGCTGTATCCCCACCAAAGCCCTGCTCAAGAGCGCAGAGGTAATGGATTACATCCACCATGCTAATGATTATGGAATCAATATAGAAGGTGAAGCCAAGCACGACTTCGATGCTGTCATCAAGCGCAGCCGTGGAGCAGCTGACCAAATGAGCAAGGGGGTGGATTTTCTACTGAGGAAAAATAAAGTAGATACGCTCATAGGCACAGGGAAAGTCAGCCCCGATAAGAAAGTAGTAGTGACAGATGCAGATGGTAAGGTAACCTCTTATGAGGCCAAACACATCATTCTGGCTACTGGTTCACGCGCACGTAGCTTACCCTCTATGGCCATAGACAATGAGAAGATCGTTGGGTATCGCAAAGCTATGACGATGGATTTTCAACCCAAATCCATGATTATCGTGGGTTCTGGTGCCATTGGGATGGAGTTTGCTTACTTCTATCACAACATGGGTACGGAAGTGACTGTCGTAGAATATCTAGACGCCGTCCTTCCACGTGAGGATCACGAAGTATCTGCTCAAATGGCTCGCATTTACAAGAAGAAAGGCATCAAAATCAAAACTTCTACAGAAGTGACAGGTGTGGATACTTCAGGTGAAGGCGTGGTCGCCACCCTCAAAACCAAGAAAGGGGAAGAGCAACTCAAAGCCGATATCGTCCTTTCTGCCGTAGGTGTCGTAGCCAACTTGGAAGAACTTGGCTTGGGCAACCTCGGAATCAAAACTGAAAGAGGAAAAGTGGTCGTAGATGAGTTCTACCGTACCAATGTATCCAATATCTATGCAATTGGTGACATGACGCCTGGCCCTGCTTTGGCGCATATGGCATCGCACGAAGGAATTGTCTGTGTAGAGAAGATCGCAGGGCTCGAGCCAGAAGCTATCGACTATGGCAACATCCCTAGCTGTACGTACTGCCAGCCTGAAGTGGCCTCTGTAGGCATGACAGAAAAGGATGCGAAAGAAGCGGGCTATGAGCTGAAAGTGGGTAAGTTTCCCTTTACGGCCTCTGGTAAGGCTACTGCCTCAGGCAAGCGCGATGGGTTCGTAAAGGTCATTTTCGATGCGAAGTATGGAGAATTTCTAGGTGCACACATGATCGGAGCCAATGTGACCGATATGATTGCAGAGGTGGTCATCGCACGTCGTCTCGAGACCACTGGGCACGAAATCATCAATGCTGTACACCCCCACCCTACCATGTCTGAAGCGGTCATGGAAGCTGCTGCTGCTGCTTATGGTGAGGTCATCCATCTCTAACATAATCTGACTCAAGTCAGGCTCACATACACAAAGGGTTGTCTCAGATGTGAGACAGCCTTTTTTAGTTGGTGGACATAAAAAATAGTGTGATCTCGCAGTCTAGGGTTGAAACTACCAGACTATATAATGCCACCCTTTCAGGGTTCTGAGTAGATGGATGGTCCTGAAGCGAGATAGCATGCGAGGTTTAGTCACATGCTTAAAACGTATGCTAAATCCCCCTATTTTATCTGGCTATTTCCCGTATTTGTCTGAAAATGAGTGTTCAAAATGAATATTCTGGCTATTTGACCTAGAAGGATCGGATTTTTTTTCCTACATTCGTTTCCCTTTTTTTCCAAAGTGAGGGAAATCTGATATAGAGGTAGGTTGTCCATGACTTCTCGGGATGTAAGACCACTTACCTTCACCTTTTCATATTCTGATAAAGAAAAATGATATGAAGGAATTGGAAATACGTATCCCTGTCCAGGTATATGAAGATATAGAGCAACTGACTGAAGCAGATCAAGAACTGCTGCAATTAGCCAAAAAGAGTGTCGAAAAATCGCATGCGCCCTATTCACAGTTTCATGTGGGCGCAGCTGTCCGCCTAGCCAATGGAGAACTCCTGGGAGGGGCCAATCACGAAAATGCCGCTTACCCTATGTGTTTGTGTGCCGAACGCTCCGTACTTGCAGCCGCTCATACAACCGCCCCTAAAGTAGCAGTAGATACCATCGCGATCACAGCCAAAACGCCTAAACGTATCATCGACGAACCGATTTCTCCTTGCGGGGCTTGTAGACAAGTCATTCTGGAATTCGAAGATCGATTCGATCAATCTATGCGGATTATTTTACAAGGTGAGACGGGTCCGATCTACATCCTCCAATCAGGTAAGGACTTGATGCCGCTTTCTTTTGGGAGAACGCAGCTGTAGATTTGACTATGTGGACGTCCTGCTACAAAGAAGTCTTACAAAATATTCGATAAAGACTATTATTATTATTTGAGCTTGTGTAAATTCAAGTTAATAAAACTTAAATGAAGAAAGTTCCATGTCTGTGCCTCCCCCTACTCCCACTTCTGAAGATCCAAAAAAATCCTGGCTCACTCGTTTGGCGGAGGAAAGCTGGGAAGCAGAACTCATCATCTCAGGTGTGGCCATCTATGGATCGCTTGCTATACATGGACAAATACACTATCTGGTAGACTGGACCATTCAAAATTTACCTGGTCCTTATCTGGCCTCTACCTATCTGTTATTCTTTTATCTCTTCGTAGGTGCGCAAGTACTCATCATGAGCTTCATTACTCATTTCTTCTTGAGGGTGTTATGGGTAGGAATGGTCGGACTGTACAGTGTCTATCCACATGGTATCAAACGAACGAAGAAGTACAGCGATAATTTTAACGATAAACTACTGGCTGATTTTTCTGACCTTGGGTCCTTTAACCATAAATTAGATCAGTATTGCAGCCTCGTATTTGCTATTGGTTCCGGTGCCTTTATGACCTTGACATCTATTGCCATTTTTATGGTCATTGTATTAATAGCCGTAGCAGGTATCCATCAGATTTTTCCACAGATCCACGTAAACACACTTTTTTCTATCGCATTTACCGCCATCTTCGTTGTCTTCTCTTTTGCCTCTGTCTTGCACCTCAAAGCTTTGCGGGACAAGCCTTTTGTAGAGAAAATCCACTATCCCCTCTACAAATTGATGACGCGTGGAGTATATGGTATTTTCTTTCGTCCTGCGAATTACATCTACCTCACCTTTTTTACCAATTCTCAGCAGAAAAAATACTTTGGTTTTTTAGCCCTCTTGATGGTCATCATCCTGGGGGGAACAGTCTTCTCGGTTTTAAACTCTAATGTCATCTTCCTCCTCAAATCAGATCTCATGGATAACCTAGCGAGTCGAGAAGATCGTGTCTACATGTCGATGTATGAAGACCAAGGAGATCCAGAAACCATGATTTTACATGCTGCGATCCCTTCAGACATCATTGAGACAGACTATTTGCGTGTGTTTGTTCCTGTCATGAAACGAGACGCGAACACCATAGATGCTTCCTGTCCTAAGATTCCCTCTGATAGTACGCGTTCGGATAAAGAAACGCGACGCCTGAGGCGAGAAAATAGCTTGGCTTGTCTGTCTGATTACCATGTATTCCAAATAAATGGAGATACAGTACAAGCTGTCATCAAGCGATATTCCCACCCTTACACCCAGCAAGACGGGCTACTGGCTTATATTTCTAATGAACAGTTTCAAAGGGGAGAAAATAGCCTCGTTATCGAAAAAAAGAGACAGGATGAAGAAGGAGATTTTGTTAGGATTCAAATTCCCTTTATCTACGCAGGGGACCTTCCTCCTGCTATCCAGCCTGATACTGACTAGGTAGACGAAGCCATCGGCGCGGGCAGTCTTTCAAGATGATGAGGCAGAAGAATATGCCTCCTTCTTGAGAGCTACACGATCTATTTTCCCTGTTCCATTTTTGGGGAGTTCTTCTAGGCAAACAAAAGATTGGGGAACCTTAAACTTTGCCAAGTAAGTGCGACAATGCGCCAATGTGGCTGACTCGGAGAAAGTTATTCCCTGCTCTAAAACGATAAACGCTTTTCCTACTTCTCCCCATTTTTCATGTGGTGTAGGGATAACCGCTACCTCTTTGATGCCTTCCATTTGACCCAAAATTCGTTCTACCTCCGCTGGATATACATTCTCGCCTCCTGAG
The DNA here is from genome assembly GCA_039820545.1 of Bacteroidota bacterium. Classification (GTDB taxonomy): domain Bacteria; phylum Bacteroidota; class Bacteroidia; order J057; family J057; genus JALEFZ01. The sequence goes on from JBCBPW010000016.1 coordinate 58,917, forward strand.
ATGAACATATTCTTGATTCGATCGACCACATATAGATAGCCTTCCTCATCCTGTCTGACCAAATCTCCTGTGTGCAGCCATCCATCTTCTAAAGCTCTTTTCGTAGCCTCTGAGTTACGCCAGTATCCAGGTGTGACCATCGGACCTTTGATCAGCAGCTCCCCTGTTTCGTTGGCTTGGGCCTCAACTCCTGACTCATCGAGAATCCTGGTGTGCACATAAAAATTGGGCTTACCAATCGAACCCTTCTTTCGGATGGCATCAGAATGATGAAGTGAGGTCAGGTTGGGACCAGCCTCCGTCATCCCATATCCTTGGCGGATCGGAATTCCTTTCTTTTCCCATACCTCAATGAGGGGAATGGGCATGGGTTCTCCTCCCACAATCATATACCGCAGCTTTTCCAAGTCCGTTTGATCAAATGATGGGTGATCAGCTATCATTTTCAACATCGTAGGGACTCCCATGAAGATGGTCACGCCTTCCTGTTCTAGCGTCTTCAGCACACGGTCAGGCTCGAAAGAAGGTAGCATCAGCGTTGTCGCGCCACGATGAAGGAAAGGCGTCAGGAGAACATTCCATCCGCCCGTATGAAAGAGTGGCATCACATTGAGGGTGACATCCTGACTGGTCAGATCCAGGCGTAGCGCCGTGTTCACACTGTTCCAAAAAAGCATTCTATGCGTGTAGAGTGCGCCTTTAGGGAAACCCGTCGTTCCAGAGGTATAGAGGATAAAGATAGGATCATCTTCTTTCAGGTTATAAGTTGGTTGATAAACGACAGCATCTGATGTTTTAAGATCCTCGGTAAGCTGCTCCCATTCTACCAAATGCTCCACCTTCTGATAATGGGGCGCATCTTGCTTAAGGCGTTCATGAAACCTGGCTTGTACGACACAAACCTTGGGTTGGCTATCCTGGATCAAGTAGTCAATCTCATGCGGACTTAGTCGCCAGTTCATTGGGATGAGGATTACGCCTGTCTTCTGCGCTGCAACAAACAGCACGACAAAAGTCAGGTTATTTTCCGCTAGCAAGCCGATTCTGTCTCCTGCTGTCAATTTCCACTCTCCCGTGATGATATGTGCGAGGTGATTGGCGAGCTGATTCAATGCCCCGTAGGTGAAGACTTCTCCTGTCGCGCCATCTTTTAGCGCGACCTTCTCAGGTCGGTAGCTCGCCCAGCGTTCAACCCAATCCCATCTCTCGTTCATGAATTTACCGTTTTGAATGATGTTGCCGTTTGTGTTTGCTTTTTTCCTCTAAAAATGAAGTATAAGGAAAGCCCTACCAGAAGAGAAGCCAGGATCGCCAGTGTAGAAGGAATGGCGGGATTGCGCACAGCCTCTTGCATATACCCTCCTATTCGTCCATAATAAACAGAGAAATGAACGATCACTGCTGTCAAAGAGGCCCCTACGGGCGCAATGAGAGGTGTATGTTGGGTAAATGTCCCTAGGAGTACAGGTACAAATGCAGCGGAGAAATATGCATAAACGCCATTTTGGGCAAAGATGGCCACACTCAAGTTGGGATTCATGAGTTGGTTGTAAGAGAACATAAAGGCTAAAATCCCTAAAAATCCAATGATGATTCGGTTAGTCAGCATCTTTTTCGCCTCTCCTGTCGGACCGCTGAACAATTGCTTTCCCAGATGGGCGTCCAGAATATCTGATGTAATCGTGGTAGATAGCGACTGTATCAGCCCCTCCAAAGTGGAGACCCCAGCTGAGATCAACCCCAGTACAACGATCAGTCCTAAAATCACAGGAAACTCCTGCACCACATAGGTCGGTATGATGCTATCCATGGCCAACTTATCTCCCTGAAAGGTGAGGTCGGGAAATTCAAGCCGAGCGTACAGTCCCGCAAATACAACTGAGAAGAAAAGAAACTCTACGATGATGCCCCAGGTCAGGTATTTATTGACATCTTTATCCTCTTTCAAAAAGAGGGATTTGGTGATGATATGTGGCTGGCAAATGACCGCAATCCCAATGACGATCTGGCAGAAGATGACCTCAAAGTAGTCTCGAAACAAAGGGCTTTCAGGAAACAAACTCGACGTCAATCGTGTGTCCAATGCTTCCAGTTTTCCGATAAACCCTCTGACCCCCTCGCTGAAATGTTCATAGCCTGAAGTCAGTAAGATCAGCGCGACGACGATCATGATAGAAGCCTGAATCATGTTGGTATAGACCATGGAGTTGGCTCCGCTAAAGGCCATGTATCCAAAGATGAATACTACCACTCCTAGCAGTACATAGGTTTCATTGGCATCCAAGGAGGTTGCCAGCACTTTGGTGATGCCCACGCAAATCAGGACTATGAAGGTCAGGAGCAGGAGGGAAAGAAAGGCAAAAAACAAGGCGTAGTATTTGCTTTGATACCTTGTACCAATCCACTGGGCCATCGTGAGCGCTTGAATGGACTGGCCAAACTTTCGAAATCCCTTGGTAAAGATGATCAGGGAGAGCATCGCAGCCAGTGGCAATACAATGGCATAGGCCACAACAGCACTCCATCCATATATCGCCACAAAACCAGGGTTGATGATAAATGTAGCGGCACTAGTAATAGAGGCTGCCAGCGACAATGCGACGGCAACAGGGGAAAAGGCAATATTCCCCACCGCATAGTCCTTCATGCTTTGCGTCTTCCTGGCTCCGCGTATGACGAAGTATAGTACGACCCCCACATATACGACGATCAGTGCCCAAGTAGTGAGTATTTTTACTTCAGATACCATAGATATCTTTTTATTAAGGCTTTTTGGAAAATTAGAGCTTAACCCATGTTCTTTATTGATCCTGCAAGAGATCAAAGAAATCAGCGGCCCAGTACGTAAAATGGAAGTCAATGTCCACAGCATATTTTCCTGTCTGTCCGCCTTGCTTAGGGCCAGAGCCAGGATCGACTGCTAGGGCATGTCCCAGCTCTGCTACCTCGTAGGTCACTACTTTGGGTGAGGGATCGCCTTCGGGATAGTTTTTACGCGTGACGTGGGTATTTCCCTCAAAGTTCTCGATGACTTCTACTTGCTCGGGCTTTAAACCATGTAGATTGGTCCACTGCTGGGCAAGCTCTACCATATTCTGGCGATTGACTACAGGATCTGCCGCACCATGGAAGACGACAATTCGAGGATATTCGCCCTTGAAATCAGGATTTTGCTCTGTCACGAGGGCACTCCACTGGTCGGGACGCTGGTCTACTTGTCCTTGCATCGCAGGAAAGGCACCTGCTAGCGAAGTCGTGGCCTTGTATGGGATACCCGCAATGATCGCACCTGCATCAAACAACTCAGGATAGGTGGCCATCATCACGGCAGTCATCGCACCACCTGCCGACAAGCCTGTAGCGTAAATGGGTATCTTTTCAAGTTTGTATTGTGCTTGTACATGCAAGATCATATTGCGGATAGACAGTGCCTCTCCCTGATCTTTGTTGATGTCCCCTTCCTGATACCACGAAAAACATCTGTTGGCATTATTTTCTGCTCTTTGCTGGGGATAGAGCACAATGAAACCGTATTTGTCTGCTAGATCATTCCAACCCGTTTCTTTGGCGTATGTCTCTGCATCCTGTAAGCAACCGTGCATGGCTACAACGATTCCTTGCGGTTGGGGCAGGTTTTCAGGCACATGGAGAAACCCATCCAGTGCACCTGGATTGGAACCAAACTGTTCTATCTTGTTCATCTGTGCGCTGCAAATGTGTGTGAGCAGAAAAATGGAAATGAAGGTCCAGGAAAATGATATTTTTTGCATTTCGTCAAATCTTATGAAGCTGCTTAGGTGTAGGTATGGAAATTTACTGAAAGGATCCTGTGGTTCTAACAAATGCCAGCATATAAGGCCTGATGGTACTTAATTAAACCAGACTTATGAAATCCAACTGTAAAACAGCCTCTCATCCGGATTCAAAAGGGGGAATGAAAAGCGAAGATACGGGTGTATCCTCGCTTTGATCATTTTGACCACAGGAGAATCAAAAGATGTTAGCTCCTCCATGTGGTCTTACACTCAGCTACTACTATTTTTTAGGCTCAATAGGGCCCAGATTCACTTTCATCTCCAATGAGATGAGGCGTCCGATCACGGGAGAAGCGACAAACTCGCGTACTTCTGTATTGAACAAGTTGCTTACCTGTGCAGAGACCACCAGCTTATTGTCCAAAAGCTTGACACCCGCTGCTATGTCTACGTTGACAAAACCTCCGAGCGGTCCATAGTTCCATGTTCTGCCGACACGTGCATTCTCGATGACTGGAGCACCTCCTACCGTCAACTCCTCATTGGTTGCAGCTGCGACATTGATCCCTGAGAAGAAATCATAAGCTTGTACCCAGCGCACAAAAGTATTGGCGAAGAATTTGTCGTTTCTGAAGTTCAATCCTAGTCCCAGCTTATTCGCAGGGGTGTTGATGGGCAAATCTGTATCTGTTACCTTTCCATCTCTGTTTCCATCATTGGCAAGGTCATCTTCGTTGAGGTCAAAGCCAAAGAAGGAGTAGTTCAAGAGAGCGTCAAAATTCTTATTGAGTACATAGCGCAGTCCGACGTCCACTCCATACGTACTTACACTGCCAAAGTTGAGGTAGGTCAGTACGAAGGCAGCCCCTGTTTCGGGTGTTCCAGGAATAATATCTTGAATGGGTTCTTCTCCACGCGAAACAACAGGATTATCTGCACTGGCGATATTCAAAGCTGGACTCAAGAAATCTCTAGAAATGTTGTAATAACCATTTACATCTACAAATAGCTTCTCGGCCACAACTCCTTTGTATCCTACTTCGAAAGTTTGAATCTTTTCTACCTGTAGCGGGTCGATGGTAGATCCGTCAGCTAGCGTGAACCCTTGCCCATTGCCCAGCAGCAGACCACCGAAGATATTGCCTTCCAGATTCAGGATCGTAGGTGCTGCGATACCCTGTGAGTAGGTCAAACGAACGGCACCGTTGGGTACGAAGGCAACAAAGGCCGCTTTGGGAATCAGGTTGAAGCCGTAGAGGCTGTGATTGTCTGCCCGTAGCGCCCCCATCAACTTACCGAAGGTGCCGAGCTTATATTCACCTTGTGCATACACACCGACCTGGCTTACAACTACCGCGCTGTCTGCGTTGCGGTCCAAGAGGTAGGTTCCCTGGCTATTGGCGAAGTCGAGCTGATACTGTACACCTCCGATCAGGGACAAGTTGCCCCACGTCTGGTTGCCCTGCAATTCACCATTAAAGCGACGAGAATCATCAATAAACAAGGCGCCACGATTCAAGGGAACCCCGATGCTAGGTGTATCTACATTCAATGGGAACCATGCCGTACGATAGGATGCCTCACGCGCTTCTTCTTCGCTAAATCCTGCTGCGATATAAGACTGATAGTTTTGGGTACGCTGGTTGATCGCGTAGGTAGAGTCTGTACGGGATTGGGTGAAGTAGGCCTGGGCAAAGATACGGGGTGATTGATACTTCAACTGGTAGTAGTGAATACGCCAATCTTTGATCTGATTACGACCTGCATTGGTTTGGGCGAGGTTGTTGCTATTAGAGTGTCCTGTCTGGAAAATAAGGTCATGATTTTCCTTAGGTGTATAAATCAACTGCCCTTCTGCACGAGCCGCGTTGAAGTCTTGATTGAGGTCCAGTTCATTGAAGGGAAAGCCTCCAATGTAAACGGTATCTACATAGTCAAACTCTGTCCCTTGGGTATATTCTCCTGTGACCTTAAATGCCAGTTTATCTTCTATTAGTACCTGCGCATGGCGGAAGCGTCCAGTCAAGACATTCTGATTTCCTCCTCCCAGCGCGATGGTTGTTCCAGGGTAGTCACGGGGATCTTTTGTGATGGTATTGACCAATCCATTGTGTGCATTGGGACCATAAAGTGCTGCAGCAGGACCTAGGATGATCTCAACTCTTTCGATGTCCTCCTTTACGACTGTACCTAATGAACCAAAGGGAAGACCAGTCGCTATCAAAGTCGATAGACGACCATCATTCACCTGTAGATTCTTGGGATTAAAGGCACTGTTAAACCCTCTGACGTTGAGACCTGTGCCCAGAACTCCTGAGCGAACGAAGTCGACCCCCTTAGTACGACCTGCCAATTCTCCTACATTGAAAGAAGGAAGTTCTGCAATCTGCTGGGGGCGGATAACATTGATGGTAGCAGGTGCCTGCGTGATTTTTTCAGGTCTTCGAGAAGCGGAAATAACGACCTCTTCTCCAAGTACATCTTCAGACGATAATGTGACATTCAATGTGACTACATCACCTTCTGTCAATGTCACCTCTTCTGTTTTCTCTGTGTAGCCGATATAGGAAATGACCACTTCAAAGGTCCCTGCTTTCAGATCGCGCAATTCATATGCGCCATTAGCGTCTGTATTCGCTCCTTTGTTTTGGTCCTTGACTCTGACACTGGCTCCTTCTAGTCCTTGTTTGTCTGGACCTGTCACCTTTCCAGAAAGTACGGCATTTTGGGCAAATGCAAAGCTGATCATGCCACCCAGCATGAGCAGGGTAAGTAAGATGCGATTCATAGTAATTCTATCGTTTAGTAGTCTTGTCCAGGCAGCATACACATTTCAGTTCTTGCTACCGATTTGATTTTATCTGGGGCAAATAAGAGGATTAAATGGGTGATCAATCCACCTAACCCTCCTTTTTGCTTTTTCCATAAATGAAACTAACGATTATCTTGGGTAGTACGATGAATGGAAATGACAAATCCATCTGTGACTTTTGAATAAAATCTGAATAAAAACAATACTAACTTACTGAACAGCAATGTATAAAATAATTAATTCAATGGGTTGACATAAGAGAAAGCTCGTCCTTGAATTTTTGTATGATTGCAGGGGCACATGGCATCATTTCATCTAGGGTAAGACAAAGTCTCTCCCATTTGAGAGGATCTATGGTATGGTCTGTCATCGTCTCTCGCAGGCCAGCGAGAAACTGCTTCTCAGTAATCCTGCCTTCCTTGAACCGTGCCAGCTCGATATACCATGCAAGTACAGGTGAGTAACCTTGACTGAGGCGAGCCTGCTTTTCTTTGTAAAATAGCTTCTGCAAGCCCGCGATTTTTACTAGTGTTTCATACTTTTCCTGCACGATCAATGCATGAAAATAAGAAGTAAAAAACGTCTGCCACCGCTGAGCAAATATTTCTTCTCTGTATCCTCTTAGAAATCGTTCTGCATATTTCTGCGCTTGCTCGGGTTGGTAGTTCTGGATGAGGCAGCGGATATATAAAGCGGAATACAATACTTTCGTGTGACTGCTGGATATCTCCTTGATCTCCGCCTTGACCCGATCCATCAGGGCTAAAGCTTCTCCTGCCTTTTTTTGTCTGAGCAGAACCCCGCACAGATTGTTTACATAATGAAAAAAGTCCGCATTCCTTTGCCTGATAGATAAATACCCATAATAGGTGGCCTTGTCTAGCTCGCCTATCTTCGAATGTAGGATCAGTCGATTAGAATAATAATTCAACATGATCCGCTTGGAGTAGCAGAGCCCTTGCTGAAAAAGCCGTTCAATCTCCTGAAAAATCTCGACCAACTTATCAAATTGGCGATAATTCAGATGCATGAAGGTGAGTCTAATGAACGCATAGTATCGATTCAGGCCGTCCACACTGTCATCCCAGAATATTTCCTTGAGCCAATCCTCCCATTGGTTAGACTCTGTATTACTCAGACTATACTGGTTGGTGATGTCGACGGTCGCTTGGTGGAGCTGTTCATATATGTCCTTAGAACGCTGATAAGAGGCACGATGTTTCAAGATAAATGCATGTACCTCCTGATGCGCTTTGTGACGCATCCTGACTAGCAAAAACTGTTGGTAATGCTGCGCCAGCTCGTATAGCTTCATGAAATAGTAGGCGGGCTGGTCATAGTTCCTGATGGTCCGTAGAAGCTTATTTTCCTCTTGTGGCGTAATCCCATCCATCATGATTTGCTGCTCCATCTTCGTGATCCACTCGTATTGAAGGTCTACGTCGATGGCATCCAGCTTTTGCTTGACCCAATTTTTGATGCGGGAATATTTTCGCTTGTCTATTTGCTCATCAAAGGAGATACAGACATCAGGATCGGTCGCATAGCCAACGAGTTGACGTATAATCTGCTGATTTTCTGAATCTTGAAAAGCTTGAATCCGTGCAATGTAGTACCCTTCGTGCGGAAGGAGTTGGTCACTAAATCGGGTAAATGATAATAGTTTGGGCTTCAAGCTGCAATTAGGTTAAGCGTACATAATGAAAATTTCCCTATACAAAATGAAAGGCTGCACCCGCAAAAGCAAGTCCTCCCCCTGATCCAATAAACATCAACTTATCTCCCTTCTTTACCTTCCCACTATTCAATGCTTCGTGGAAAGCCATCGGAATACAAGCCGACCCTGTATATCCGTAATGATGCATCACGGTATGGGCCTTTTCCATAGGCTGTCCAAGCTGCTCCATGGTCGCTACGATGGTATTATAATTGATTTGTGTAAAGAAGTAATGATCAAAGTCATCGGGCACCATCTCCGCACGCGAAGAGAGGGTATGAGCCATCTTTGACCACTCCTCTTGATTCAGTGTTTTGGGGAATCGGTAGACAAATTTGAGCAAATGATCCTTGTTTGACACGACCTCCTCGGAAATAGGCTTGTGTGTTCCCCCTCCATAGATGCCCATCCCATCATGATATTGTCCTTGGGTGTAGAGCATGCTGGATAGATAGCCAGGCGCTCCTTCAGTTCCCTCCAGCACTACTGCACCCGCTCCATCGGCAAACAAGGTCACTGTTTTTTTATCAGACAAATCAAGATACTTGCTCATATTGTAAGCCCCTACTACCAATGCAAATCGATAGTCAGGATGAATGCGAAGGTACTGGGTAGCAACATCCAGCCCTGTCACGAAGCCTGCACAGGCAGTATTCAAGTCAAAAGTCCCCGCTTTCGTCGCTCCGAGCCGATGTTGGACTACAGAAGCAGTCGAGGGGCTGATAAATTCAGGCGTATCTGTCGCAATGATGAGTAAATCGACATCGACAGCTTGCAAGCCCGCATTTTGTAAGGCAGCTTGCGCAGCATGTAAGGCAAGGTCTGCGGTAGACTCATCCTCATCTGTCCAATGGCGCTCATAGATCTTGGCTACATTTGCTAGCCAAGTACTTACGTCTTCTCCTAGTTTCTCATCAAAGTAGGAATTGGGAATGGTGCGAGCGGGCACGTACATCCCTGAAGAAATGATTCTGGCGGTTTTCATTGATTAAGTTTGAATGGAGAAAGGAAATCAGATGGTGATGCCACCGTCTACGCTGAGCGTATGGCCATTGATGAAAGAAGCGGCTTCAGAAGCAAGGAAGACGTAAGCTTCGGCTATCTCCTCTGGTTTGCCAAATCTGCGGAGCGGCGTACGACTTTCTACACCTTTGATGATCTTCTCAGGGATGGTATCGATCATTTCTGTAGCAATGAAGCCAGGTGCAATGGCATTGACATTGATGCCCTTTGGACCGAGTTCACGCGCCCACACTTTGGTCATGCCGATGACTCCAGACTTGGTCGCGACATAGTTTGTCTGACCAAAATTGCCGTAAATACCTACGACAGAAGAAGCAGAAATGATTTTTCCATAGCCTTTCTCCACCATATGAGGAGCGACAGCATGGGTACAATTGAATACCCCTGTAAGGTTGACATCGATGACTTGCTGCCATTTGGTGGGCTCCATTTTGAGAAGAGTCGCGTCGCGAGTGATACCTGCATTGTTGATAAGGATGTCGATCTGTCCCCACTTCGAGATCACATTTCCAGTAGCGCTGACAACCGATTCATGTATAGCCGTATTCACACTTTCAAAGTAAGCTTCTGCTCCCAAATCTTGCAGTGCCTGAATCGCTTCGTTTCCCTTTTCCTCATTCAGATCCCAAAGGGCTATTTTGGCCCCTTCTTTAGCAAAAAGAAGCGCAGTAGCTTTTCCTATACCTTGTGCTCCACCTGTGATGATGGCCACTTTTCCTTGTAGTCTTTGCATTGTCCTTTTTCTTTAGGTAGAATATTAAGCAGGGAGGGGCTACATATCAAAATGGATCAAAGGAGTATCAGCAGCGACTATGTCTATTTTTTATAGTAAAATCAAAATATATAACTGATTATCAATATTATATATCAACAAATAGACAGGGTTGACAATAAGAATTTCTTAGTTTGTTTCTATAGAAAGTTCGAGCATCCACTCCAGCATTGCGGATACCATTTGTACACGAATGCTTCTCCGATCTCCTTTGAATGTAAAAGTTCGTGTTTGTATTTTACCTGATCTATGAATGAGTGCAAGGTAGGTCGTTCCGACAGGCTTTTCAGGTGTCCCTCCATTGGGACCTGCGATTCCCGTCTCTGCGATTGCCCAATTGACCTGCGTTTGAGTGAGGACACCTTGAGCCAACGCTCGGACTACTTCTTGACTTACGGCTCCATACTGGATCATGAGATCTTGCTTGACTTTCAAGACCTCTGTTTTCGATTCGTTGCTATACACGACAAATCCTCTATCAAAAACTGCTGACACACCAGGAATCGTGGTCATGACGGCAGAAAATAATCCGCCTGTGGTACATTCAGCAGCAGCCATCCGCCAGCCTCTTTTTCGATAAGCCTCAACTACATCTTCCGCTAGTGCCAACAGTGAATCTGGTACCATTTTTTACTGAGTCGTTTGTCTATAGATCTGATAAAAATAGGAAGAAAAAATAACGGCTCTTTAGTACTCTAAAAAGCCGATAATAGAAAAAGTTTGTATCTATTGGGATTATTCATCTATGGGTACCCAAGCTTCCAGCAGATTGATGTGTCCCTCAGGAACAATCTCTACCTGATCGACAGCGGCAGGGACCAGCATGGCTTGCCCCATCCCTAATTTGTAGGAAGTATCACCTACATTCAAGGTAGCTTTTCCTCCTACAGCCACATAAATCACAAAAGAATCGATGGTTGAATAGTCGCGATTCATAGGGCCTTCCAAGTCTAGCCGATTCGTAACGAAGTAGCGACAGCTGACCAGATTGGTCGATTGATCCTTTTCAGCTGTGTAGGAAGTTTTGTACTCCTCATATTGTTTGTAATCAATGGCATCTAAGGCTTGTTCTACATGTAGTTCCCGCTTTTTACCATCTACTCCTACCCTATCAAAATCGTAGATGCGATAGGTAATATCTGAGGTTTGCTGGATCTCAGCCAGGAGCAAGCCTTTTCCGATCGTATGGACGCGTCCTGCAGGCAGGAAAAAGACGTCATTTGCCTCTGCTTCCTCCCGATTCAGGATCTCTGTCAATCGACCCGAATCAAAATATTCCTGATATTTTTCCTTATCCATCTCTTGATTAAATCCAGAGATCAAAGTTGCTCCTTCATCGGCTTGCATGATGTACCACATCTCCGTCTTGCCAAAGCTATCATGTCTCGCCTGGGCCATCTCATCGTGTGGATGGACCTGGATAGAGAGGTCATCATTGGCATCAATGAATTTGACGAGTAAGGGAAACCGTGTTCCAAACTTCGCAAAGACTTTCTCACCAAGGAGTTTACCTTTGTAATTGTCGATAAGATCTGTCAAGGACTGCCCTGCTAGCGGACCTTCAGCTACAACAGAAATATTGCCATCTACCCCAGAAATCTCCCATGTCTCACCACAATTTCTCAGATCCCCAAAGTTTTTGTTGAGGACAGTCCTGATCTTTTGTCCGCCCCAAAGTTTTTCTTTGTAATGTGGGTGAAATACTAGTGGATATAAGCCGTTTTGATTTGCCATTATGTGTTTGTGTTCAAATTAAGGAAAGAAATATAAAAGCTTTCGAGGAAGGATGGAGCGAAATACGGGGCAGAAGTTGAAAATTTGTAATGACTGGCTCAAAAGAATTTCATGAATTGGCAAGATTGAATTTCAGGAGACTCTCAGAGTTTTGCCTATATTCGAACTTGTTTAAACAAAAAGCGATTTTGCCTAGCTAATAAATGAGAAATGTAACGTGGGATATAAATTTATGTAGACTAGATTATTTGCTTTAGTCATCTGACCTACAGAAAACGCCCCATTTTATCTACATCTTCTTTTCAGCGTTTGACAAAAAAATCAGCTGAACATGAAAAGAAAGTATACAAATGGTCCATACTTTCAGTCTGACGTCTTCATTAGCTAAAAATCTATTTCTGAATATGCTACTTCGATCACTTCTTTTATTGGCCTTTTTTGCATGGGGAAGCTTGCTGCACGCGCAGCAGCCCCTACCAGCCAAGACCTCTGCTGAAATTCAGCATATGTTGAAAAAACTCACCGTTTTGGGTTCGGTCCTTTACGTAGCCGCCCACCCTGACGATGAAAATACCCGTATGATTGCTTACCTCGCACAAGGAAAGGGCTATCGTACCCGCTATCTGGCTTTGACTCGGGGAGATGGTGGGCAGAACTTGATTGGAAATGAGAAAGGTGTATCTCTTGGGATCCTGCGAACCCAAGAGCTGCTAGCCGCACGTCGCATTGATGGAGGGGAGCAGATGTTTTCCCGTGCCTATGACTTTGGTTACTCTAAAAATCCAGAGGAGACCCTAGCGTTTTGGGACCAAGATAAGGTCTTGGCTGATGTGGTTTGGGCCATTCGTACCTACCGTCCTGATGTCATCATCACGAGATTTGCCACGCCTGAGAAAGGCGGTGGCGGTCATGGGCACCATACTTCATCTGCGATCTTGGCGCACAAAGCTTTTGACCTTGCAGGAGATCCCAACGCCTTTCCAGAGCAGCTCACCAACGGGGTAGAACCTTGGCAGCCTACACGTTTGATGTGGAACAACTACTGGGTATTTCGTCGCTATGAGCCTACAGAAGAAGACCTTAAGAACATCGTGAGTGTAAATATTGGACAATACGACCCTCTTCTAGGCAAAAACTATGGAGAGATTGCTTCGGAGGCACGTTCTATGCACCGCTGCCAAGCCTTTGGTAACGCCCGCATCCGCGGAGAACTGATCGAGTACTTAGACAATGAGAAGGGCGCAAGACCTATAAATGGGGATCTCTTCTCAGGTATCGATGCGACTTGGAGTCGTGTACAAGGTGGTGAGGCCGTCGGTAGGCTACTCGAGCAGGCATATACAGATTTCGATCCTACAGATCCCAGCAAGTCCCTCCCTAATCTGCTGGAAGCTTATCAAAAACTGGAAGGGCTTTCTGGTCCTTGGGCAGAGTTCAAATGTGAGCAGCTTCGAGAAGCCATTGTGTATTGTGCGGGTCTCTGGTGTGAAATCAATCCTAAATATCCCACCATTGCGCAGGGAGACAGCATTGAACTTTCGGCGGAATATCTGAAAAGAACCACTTATGGTGTGACGCTTAAATCCATTGAGATAGAAGGTCTTGATCCTATTCAGTTGAATGAAACACTAAGCACAAATCCGAAGGTACAAAAGCACAGCAGGATATTATCTACAGCCAACCTTCCCATTAGTCAGCCCTACTGGCTTCAGGAAGAAATGGGGAGAGGGATGTTTCGCGTGAGCGATCAGGAGAAGATTGGTCTTCCAGAAAATCCCGCAGTGATCAAAGGTATCTTTCGATTTATCATTGATGGCGTAGAAATTCCCTTTGAGGTACCTGTGCAGCATCGTTATGTAGACCGTGCCATCGGAGAGTTGTATCGTCCTTTCTTGATTACACCTAAAGTCACGGTCAATGTCGCAGAGAAAGTGTATGTGTTTGCTTCCAATGTCCCACAAGAAATCGAACTAAGCATCAAAAACTTTAGCGACAGTATACAGGCAACCATCAGCTTCCAATTGCCCGAAGGCTGGAAAGCAACTCCTTCTCAGCTATCCTATGACTTTACACGTGCGGGAGAGGAGCAGAGTGCCAAAATTCAAGTGACCCCTCCCGCTTTTCAAAGCAAGGGGAAAATTCAGGTTATGGTAACAGTAGATGGGAAGACGACGACGTACAGTCAGCAGACCATCGGCTACGACCACATTCCCACCCAGATGCTGTTCAATGCTTCTGAAGCCGAACTTGTACGTGTAGACCTTCAGAAAAAAGGCAAGCAGATTGCTTACATTATGGGTTCTGGTGACGAAGTGCCCAAGGGTCTAGAGCAAATGGGGTACAATGTGACGCAACTAGCTGATGAAGACATTACCTTGGATAATCTGAATAAGTACGACGCCGTCATTGCAGGGATTCGTGCCTACAACCGCCGCAAACGCTTGGCTTTCCTTCAGGACATCATCTTTGAGTATGTGGAAGCGGGAGGAACTTACGTGGTTCAGTACAATACAACTTATGATTTGAGTACCAAACAACCTTCGCCTTATCCCATCACTTTGTCCAGAGACAGAGTATCGGTAGAGGACGCACCTGTGACTTTTCTAAAGCCAGACCATCCCGTATTGAATACGCCCAATAAGATCACGAAGGAAGATTTTGAAGGTTGGGTACAGGAACGAGGCTTATATTTTCCTGCACAATGGGATGAAAAGTTTGACGCTATTTTATCTTGGCACGACTTTGAGGAAACTCCCAAAAACGGCGCTTTACTCGTCGCTGAGTATGGAAAAGGACACTTTGTTTACACGGGTATCTCGTGGTTTAGAGAATTACCTGCGGGCGTTCCTGGCGCATTTCGATTGTTTGCCAATATCATTTCGATCGGTCAAGAAGAAATGGGAGAAGAGTCCACACAAGAAATGAGCGAAGATAAAGGAAAATAGTAACCTAAAGAGCTAAAAGGAAAGCGTAGTTTAAATGCTGCGCTTCCCTTTCTAATCCAACACCTTATGGCTAAAGAGCATTCCAACCCAGAGGCCGTAGATGAAAATGAGGAATTGCGCCGTGTATTTCCCTTTTTCAAAACCTGGAATGGCCTGTACACCTTTGTAATCGGCGAATTGGTCGTGCTGATTATTTTGTTTTACCTGTTTAGTGAAGCTTTTGCATGAATACGATTGATTGGCTTGTGATGGGGGGAACCATTTTCCTCATCGTTTTTTATGGGATTTGGAAAAGTCGAGGGACAAGAGACATCAAAGGCTATCTACTGGCAGACAACTCCATCAAATGGTGGACCATCGGCTTGTCGATCATGGCTACCCAGGCTAGTGCCATCACCTTTTTGTCCACACCAGGTTTGGGTTTCCGGACAGGGATGAAGTTCGTGCAGTTTTACTTCGGCTTACCGATCGCGATGGTGCTCATTGCGATGATTGCCATTCCGATCTATCGCAAGCTCAATGTATATACGGCCTATGAGTATCTGGAGAGTCGATTTGACTTGAAGACACGGACACTTGGCGCTATTTTGTTTCTACTGGGAAGAAGCTTGGCCGCCGGTATTACGATCGTCGCTCCTGCCATCATCCTAGAGACGATTCTAGGCTGGGACGTCAACGTTTTATGTGTCATCATAGGTGGACTGGTCATGGTCTACACCGTCAGCGGCGGCACCAAAGCTGTCAGTCAGACTCAGCAACAGCAGATGGCAATCATTCTTTTGGGGATGTTTGTAGCCGCTGTCGTGATGGTCAATTTACTGCCTGACTCCATCTCGTTTTGGGATGCACTGGCACTGGCAGGGGCCTCTGGCAAACTAGAAGTGATTACGCTACCCGAAACGACTGAATTTCTCCAAGCCATACAAGCAAAGGAAGCAGCGGGTGAATCTGTCTTTTGGCTACGTGTACAAGCTTTCTTTGAGGACCGCTACAACATTTTCTCAGGCCTGATTGCAGGTACTTTTTTGGCACTTTCCTATTTTGGCACAGACCAGTCACAGGTTCAACGATACCTAGGCGGACGTTCGATTACAGAGATCCGTATTGGCCTCCTTTTCAACGGGATTTTTAAAGTTCCCATGCAATTTCTGATTCTCTTAGTTGGTGTGCTCCTCTTTGTTTTCTACCAGTTCAATACACCTCCTATGTTCTTCAATGAAAGGGAGAGAAGCTTGATTTTGGAGAGCGAGTATGGCATGGCGTATCAGGAATTAGAAAATACATATATCTACCAAGACAGTCTGAAAAAAGAAGCTTGGATGGCTTGGGATGAGGCTAGAGAGCAGTTGCAAACGGCAAAAGGCCCAGAGGAGGTGACACAAGCTCAAATGGTTCTTGACCAAAAAGAGACGATTGCTCTAACGCTCCAGCATAGCATGGATAGCACGCGCGATGCAGGGATTGCCCTCATGAAGGAGCGAGATCAAGATGCCAATACAAAGGATCACGATCGCATCTTTCTCACCTTTGTTTTGAATCACCTTCCCATTGGCTTGGTCGGTCTACTGATGGCGGTTATTTTCTCTGCCGCTATGTCATCCACTGCCGCGGAATTGAATGCTTTGGCCAGTACCTCAGTCATTGACATCTACAAAAGGATTTACAACAGCAAGGGAAGCGATCGTCATTATTTGAGGGTTTCGAGGCAAATGACCATGATGTGGGGCATACTCGCCATCATATTTGCCATCATTGCGGGGCAAGCAGAGGATTTGATAGAGTATGTGAACATCTTAGGTTCGCTTTTCTATGGGACCATCCTAGGGCTATTTGTTGTTGCTTTCTTTTTTAAGAAAATACAGGGAACAGCCGTTTTCTGGGGAGCTGTGATGGCCGAAATTATGGTCGTCCTCATTTACTTTATCCCCATCATACTGAGTACCCCTGAGAAGACATACAAAGGCGTCGGATATCTCTGGCTTAATCTTATTGGTTGTATCGCTGTCGTTCTGTTTGCGTCAATTATTCAAAGAATCCGGGAGAATCAAGAAGATTAAGTTTTGTACTCCTGCCCTTCAAGTACAGCTTTTATCCAAGCTGCAATGGAAGGCGTCTGCTCGACTACAAATTCTTGGCCTCGTGCTACATTTTGCACCAAGCGCCATCCTTGACGTGAAGGATGGCGCTTTCCCTTTCTATTTTGGTGATAGGAAAGCAGACAATGATCTTGAGGATCAAAAAAGCATGTAGGTAGCTCCCAAAGACTTCTTGTGGATGCTAGGGGGCTTGTCAGGATCCTCGAAGTATGTAGATCGAAGGTACCCGCTCCAGGTAAACCTTCCATAAGAGAAGAGGAATCTTTGGCAATAAATATGGTATTTAAGTTTCCATAAATTTCTGCACGCTTAACATGGGGATGATAGGCAAGCCAAGGGGAAACAGAAACACTATGAGGCGAATGGATGATTTTCCCCACCTCCAAATAGCCATAGATGATGTGCTGTTCGGGAGATTTCTTGACAAAGTGCCAAGTCCGATTGATCTTTTCCGCCTGCCGAAACCACCCATAAAATAAAAAGATGTCCCCTACCCCAACCTTGTGATTCATCAGGTGGGTCAGTGCCGCTCCATGTTGTCCAAAACAAGGCTTCCAGCCATCAGGACGTGCTTTCAGCGATTTATAGGTTAAATCGGGGTCAAGATGGCAGCTCGCGGGAAGTTCCATTCTCAACTCATTTCCTAGTTGCTTCACACTTCTCTTTACAGGCGTCTGAATTCTATTATATGGAATCCCTTGCCGAGTCTGGGGGATGGGAATCGATAGGAGTTTTTCCCCCAGTATCGGACTAGGGTATCCCCCACTACTGCTATCCAATCCTTTTCTGCTAAGTATGAGTTTAGGCATAGACCGATTTCTCCTTGAACATTTGCAATTTTAGGCTTATGATTAGGTAAATGTAGTACATTCTACATGTAGGATATGAGAGGCTGTACATTCTTAAGCATTGTACCGTCACTTTTCATTCAAACTTCAAGGAAAGTAGTAGTAGCAATATGAAGCGACTGATTGGCATTTTAAGCTTTTGTGTATTTCTCACTTCGATTTCTTTTGCGCAGAATTCAATGGTGGAAGTAGAGCGTCAATTGAAGACACTGGCTGAAGATATCTTAAACCATCCAGATCTAGAACATAAAAAGACGCAAAACAAGAAATTTTCTCGCCTCTTGATTGAGACTTTGAAGCGACCTGAGAGCTACACTTATGATTTTGACTCCCTCCGCACCGTGTCAGTCCTCGCTGCCGAAGACAAGACTTTTCGGATCTTCACATGGCAGATCGAAAACCGCAAGGACCCTAATCAATATTATGGGGAGACACGGCATTACTTCTTTGGCTTGGTGCAGCGCAAGTATGTAAATGAGAATCGTGAAACGGAGTACATCGTGATTCCGCTCATCGAGATGCAAGAGATCCCTAAAGGCGTAGAAAATATGCTGCTGGACAATACAAACTGGTTGGGCGGATTGTACTATGCACCCAAGTACGGCCCTGAAATCCCAAAGGAAACCATGAAGTACTACGATCCTCGCCAGCGTACCTCTAAGGGAGCTGTAAAACGTGTAAAATCAGACTATTATATCCTAATGGGATGGAATGGAATGGATGAGACGAGCAATATGAAATTCGTAGATGTGATGACCTTTGATCCAAAGGACAAAAATAAAGTCATCTTTGGAGTAAACGTGTTCTACTTTGATCCTATCTATGCCAAGAATCGTGCACTTTTTCGCTACTCGGAGTATGCACCTTTTAGCCTCAATATGGGCTATATCAAAAAAGGTCCATTTAATTGGAACGCTAAACGCGTGATCGTGTATGATCACCTAGGAACACCCAAAGCAGGGCAGCAAAAATTGACGACTATTTGGGAGATGGGTCCAGACGGCTCTTATGACGCACTTGAGTTCAAGTCGGGAGGCTTCTTTGAGTGGAGAAAAAATGTAGAGGTTGTTTCGCGATTGACCAACCAGGAGTTGAAAGCATCTGCCGAAAATCAACAGAAAATCTTGCGAGGGAGGCTAGCTGAAATCAAGCGGCTTGCTAAGGTCTATGGGGATGAGGAAATGATGGCCAGTATAGAAGAAATCGAAAAGAAGCCATCTCTAGGCAAGAAGACAGCTCGATTTATCAGACAGCAAGAAAAAACACTCGCACAAAGGCAGGATGAAATGAGTCAAAGAGAGAAGGATCGACTCAATGACGCGGGAATTAACCTCTCCAAAAAAGACGGAAAGAAGAAATAATATGATTTTCTTAATAAAATCCTGTCTTATTACGTAATTAGCTATTGTTAGGTTTTGCCAAAATTTATACCTTTGAGAGAAAGGTAAGCATACGTACTAACATTGGAAGCTATGCAAGGGAGAGATGAAGTGTACTCTGAGAAGATTCGAGCTGGTAAAAGAACATACTTCTTTGATGTGAGGTCCACCCGCTCCAACGATTATTATATAACAATCACTGAGAGCAAGCGCCGCTTCAACGGCCGGGGATACGACAAGCACAAAATTTTCCTCTACAAAGAAGATTTTAACAAGTTCCTAGCCTCTCTGACAAAAACGGTAGATCATGTAAAGCATGAATTAATGCCTGACTATGACTACGACGAGTTTGACCGCCAACATGAGCATACGGATGAAGAAGGCTTCACAGATAGCTACGATTCCAATTACGAAGGTCAAGAAGAGGCACCCACACCTGAGCCAGAACCTGTAGAAGAAGGTCTATCTACAAGCTGGGAAGATTAAATTAGCATTTTATTCATTTGATATACAGTCCTTTATCGCCCGATAGAGGACTTTTTTCATGTGCAGGGGAATAAAACCTGCCCTTTCGATGTCCAATAGTAAAATGATCAAAAACTAGCGCTGGTCTTTTTCCTAAAAACATCAAATTTAATTGTCAGATGAAAATTCAAATTGCCCTTCTCAGTGTCGCCTTTCTATTTGTAGGCACTGTACTTGCCCAACCTCCTAGACATCATGGAAAGATGAAGGCTAAGCATGCCGAAGCGAGAAAAGAAGTCAAGGCATACCTACAAAAACATGTACTTCCTACACTGCAAGCTCAGCGCACCAAGCTAGATAGATCCATCTCCTCTTCGGATCAAGCAGAACTAGAACAAATCCGTACAAAACTTGCCTCACATCATGAAGAAGCCAAGGGGTTGCATCAAGAACTGCGCAAATCCAAGCAAGCGGGAACAGAACCTAGTCAGGAGCAGGTCGATGAGATGCGTGAGCTGAAAAAGACGCGTCGCCTCATCATGAATGAAGCTTGGGAGGTTGCGGATGCCTATGAGCAAGAGATCTACCAGTTGCTAGATGAAATAAAGCCTCAAGCTGAGCAGTGGAAGGAGGAAATGAAAGCCATCATGGAGAAATATCGTCCCACAGACGCTCCTCAAAGACATCCACAAGGGGAAGGCGTGCAAGAGAGACAAGGTCATGGTATGCACAAAGGGAAGAGAGGAAAGCATAGAAACCCACTCCACCACATCATGTCTAGCCCTGTACACTTCCTGCTATGGGATGGAGAAATGAAAGACATGCGAGATCCTATGATGGATGACCAAGGAAGCATTCGTGTTTTTCCTAATCCAGGAACAGGTATTCAGCAGTTGGATTATGAAGTAGCAACAAAAGGACGTGTAGTAATCCTCTTGATGGATTCCCAGGGTAATGTAGCACAGACACTCCTGAATGAGAAGAAAGATCCTGGAGCATATTCTATTAGCGTAAATTTGGATGAACTAAGACCAGGAACCTATTTCTATCAAGTGACTACTGAGACGGGAAGAGAAACACAGAAGATTGTGGTTGAATAAGCGACAGTTTCTTTATAAAGTTAGATGTAAACAAGAGGAGAGGCAACAGAGATATTCTGCTGCCTCTTTTTTGTGTGAATGAGGAAGTCTAATTGGCTGTCTCCAAGCAAAGATAATCTAGCAAATACTGCATGTCGACGTGTTCTTTAAACAGCTCTACGGCTTTTTTGACTTTCCACGGTGTGCGTGTATTGATCTTTACTTCGATACGAGAAATCTTGATTACGGCCTCATATGTATCCAATTTGGTTCGCAGGATCGGTATTCGGTGTTCCTCAAAATATGCTTCATGAGCACGGTCCAAATCTCCTTCTCCAGTAAGAAGTACGCCCGATAATGGGGAACGTCCTGTACCTTGAATTCTGGATACTTGAGCCAGACGCTTCAAAGCCTCTTCTAGCCTATTAATACTTACCACTAACAGTTGATTGTCAAAGTCCTTGAGCTCTTTGAGGTCGATCAAAGAGCCTGCAATGATATCTTTTACTTTGTTGTCGAGCATGTTCTCATTGTGAGTGACAACTGCTTTTACGGCCCGACGAATGGTGTGCATAACGGGGAGCCCTAGTTCCTCCTCATAAGGCAGGATACCCAATAGATGAATGTCTCGATCCTTTAGGACACCCCCTACATATCTGCGGACTTTGTCTATTTTAGTCGGTAAGCACTTGTTGATGATGACGCCCACTACAGGAATTTTTTTCTGCTCAAAAACAGATAAGCAGAGGTCTAAACGATCAATGGTATTTCCCACGCCTGCTTCAACCACCATGATCAAGCCTGCATCTACCATTTGGGCCACCTTTGCGTTGGAGAGTTGGACGACTGATCCTACACCTGGGTGTCCTGTACCCTCAAATACAACTACTTCATGGTTGGCCTCCAAAATCTTGGACGACTTCAGAATGCGGTTGCCATAATTGAAGCCTGTCGGATTGTCCAGGTAGTCTGTTGTGGCACCTGGTCCCAAGATCACAGGACTATGTAATTCAGGAACTAGTTCAAAATTCATGGAAGAAGCGAACAACATAGCGTCTTTGTCTGCTCGACTAGGACCTACCTCGATAAACTGCTGACCTACAGGCTTACAATAAGCCGTATTGACACCAGCATCACGCAAAGCATGAATCAATCCGAGTGTCGAGGTAGTCTTCCCAACGTGTTGGCTGGTGGCCGCCACATAAAGTTTCTTACAATTCGCCATGTTGCTTTCTTGATTATTGAAGCGCAATATACTGATTCCCTGCAAATCCTACACCTGAATTGCTTCCACCACTTCCTGTCCGACGAGCGTACCTATGGCTACTCCCATTCCCCCCAACCTGACTGCTGAATACACATTGGGCATGCATTCCTCGATAATGGGATGTTTAGCCTTCCCTACTCCAAGGATTCCCGACCACCTATGGGCTGTTTGAAAATTTATGTCTTTTAAAATGTGGGAGCGAAGAAAGTCTTCCAGATAAGTCTGGATCTCATCTGTAAGACCAAAAGCGTCTGTAGTTTCTGTTTCCCTGTACAGGTGGCGACCTCCCCCAATTAGGACTCTATTGCCCACATTTCGAATGTATACATAGCCCTGATGGTAATGAAAGGTACCTTTAAGTTTCAAATGGGGAATAGGCTCCGTGATCAATACTTGATTTCTTACAGGCGTCACATCAAAATCAGGGAGCAGTTTCCTCGCAAATCCATTGGTAGCAATGATGGCCTTTGAAACCTGGATTACCTCCCCTTTACTCCCATTCAGCGCAACTGTCCCATCACTTTGTGTCTGTATATCTACTACTGTCCATCCATGGAATATCTGAATACCTTTACTTCTAGCCTTTTGATGAAGGTAGGCCATCATTTTTCCAGGGTGCAGTTGTCCTTCTACCCTATTCAGGATCATATGAGATACCCCTGTCAATCCCGTGCCTTCAATCTCCTCATCACAGACGGTAAAAGTCTCTGCATGACCTGTGATTGGAGCGAGAGCAGCATTCATCGCGGGAAGCTTTTCTCGACAAACTTGGAATATTTCCTCCTCTCCGTCCAAGAAAATCTCCATTCCCCCCCAGTTATGGTAGTCCATTTCTATTGCAGGGACTTTAGTATGCAGGGATCGAAGGCCCGACCACCGATTAGCCAGAACTTTGAGCATTGGATCCCATCCATTCTCCTCTGCATCTGCCAGCAACTCTGTCATACTTCCAATACAGGCAAATCCAGCATTTTTCGTACTAGCTCCTGTGGGTAGGGTCCCTCTCTCTATAATCGCCACGTATTGATCAGGATATTGCTCCTTATAGGTAATGGCAGCATTTACTCCTACTATTCCCCCTCCTATAACTGCTAAGTCATACCTCTCATAAAGTTCTTTTTCCCAAAAGCTAAGAAAATACTCCATAACAATGTTAGATTTATTAACAATCAATTATATATAAGAAAATTAAAAGACCTCCAGCACATTATCGATTGACGTTAAAGTAGCTACGGGTCTTTTAATATACTCAATATCAGATTATTGAGGTACTGAATACCCAAAGGGCCAACAAATAGGACGCAGTTCTTGCCCCATTTCTTACTCACTTAATAGCCTGCTGCTTGACCATCCTTACGAGATTCAGAAGCCCCATAATACACCTTCTCTTTGGCATCCCACATGATCGCTTGGTATCCACCATAACCTCCTACAGATGTCCCCAACTTATGTCCCATTCTCCTTAGTTTGCGTAGTACCTCAGGACTAAATCCATTTTCCAAATACACCGTTCCACCATTGCGCATCTCTTCTCCTGTGGGCTGAGACGATCCTATATGGCGCATTCTAGGGGCATCACCAGCTTCTTGGAGGTTCATACCAAAATCGATCATGTTGACCAGTACTTGTACATGTCCTTGTGGCTGCATCGCACCTCCCATCACACCAAAACTCATAAATGGCACTCCATCTTTCATGACGAAGGCAGGGATGATGGTGTGAAAAGGACGTTTTCCAGGCTCATACATATTGAAGTGCCCTTCTTCTAGTGTGAATAGCTCACCTCTATCCTGTAGCATGAATCCAAGATCATCAGGAACCACACCAGAGCCCATGCCGCGATAGTTACTTTGAATAAAGGAGACCATGTTTCCGTCTTTATCGGCTACCGTTAGGTAAATAGTCTCTCCATGACCGAGCTTACCTGCTGGATAGCTCGATGCAGCGCGCTCCATATTCAACAACTTCCTTCTCTTTTCTCCATATTCCTTAGAAATCAACTCATCTAGGGGAATCTTATTGAAGGCAGGATCTGCATAAAACTTGGCGCGATCTTCAAAAGCGATCTTCTTGGCTTCGATCAACAGATGTAAATATTCTGCGCTACCAAATCCCATAGATGCCACATCGTAATCTTCCATGATGTTCAGCATCTGCAGGGCAGCGATCCCTTGTCCATTGGGAGGAAGCTCAAATACGTCGTACCCCCGATAGTTGGTAGAAACAGGTGTGACCCACTCCCCTTGATGAGCTTTCAGGTCCTTGATAGACAAAAAGCCTCCGATATCCTTCATGTGCTTGTCGATACGCTTGGCAATCTCGCCTTTGTAGAAGGCATTACGCCCCTTGTCTGCTAGCAGTTCATAAGTGTATGCGAGTTTAGGATTTTTGAAAATCTCCCCTTTGCGTGGTGTATGGCCATTGGGCATATAGGTGGAAGCAAAATAAGGCTCGTCCTTAAAACGTCTCCCCGTAAGCTCCATGTAATAAGCAATCAATTCTGTCACAGGAAAGCCTTCCTTCGCATAGTTGATGGCAGGCGCGAGTACGACTTTCATCGGAAGCTTTCCAAATTTCTTGTGCAGCTCAAACCATCCATCTACTGCTCCTGGCACACTGACAGGCAATGGACCAAAGGCAGGAATCTTTTTATGCCCATTCTCGATAAAATACTCTCTTGTCAATCCCATCGGGGATCGCCCACTCGCATTGAGTCCGTACAATTGCTTGGATTCGGCATCCCAAACGATAGCAAAGAGGTCTCCTCCGATCCCACAACCTGTAGGCTCCATCAAACCCAAGGTAGCATTGGCTGCGATAGCAGCATCGATGGCTGATCCACCGTCTTTCAGAATATCAAGTGCTACCTGTGTAGCCAGAGGCTGACTAGTAGCCGCCATCCCATGTGTGGCAATGACTTCGGAACGGGTCGCAAACATCTCTCCCGTCAGACGGTCTTGCCCTTTGGCTGAGAGGCCGAGAAAAAGGCATAGACAGATAAGAATATGTTTCATTAGAATTGTAATTTAGCATCCATGAATCTCAAAAAACTCTTCAAAATACACATTTCATTAAAACCTGCCATAGGGTTTCTTTTTCTAGGTGTCGTACTTTCTTGCAATGCGGTGTTGGACAACGATGAGATTCTAGAAGCCGATCTGCTATTGATCAACGCGTATGTAGATTCAACTGGTTTAGAGGGCCGTTTCCTAAGCTCAGATGTATTCATTGCCATTCTAGACACAGGTATAGCGGATACCTTTTATGTTGACACACTCCGACTCGATATCACACAGACAGACACTACCCTCTTAGTAGATACATTGTTAGTGGATACCATTTTGATCGATACAGTGGTTGTTCGGGATACTTTCGGGACGGATACCCTAGTACTGGATACATTCACGCTTGATACGTTTCGTATAGAGGACTTCCCCACATCTACTGATACGGTCAGGGTTCTTGCCAGTGGCCAAACACTTGTGGGCACCTCTTTCTTAGCCGAAGATACCATTCAATTTTCTGATGGCTCCTACCCTACGCTATCGGGTTTGATTCCAGGTGTAGAAGCAGGTCTTCAGGAACTTAGGATTCATGGGCGCGCCATTTTGCTGATCCCTAGCGATGAGGCGTATGGCCGAAGTGGTAATGGAGATTTGGTCCCTCCCAATACTCCAATCCGTATGGATGTGAAGCTTATCTCATTCAAGTAGATATGAGGGCTTTGAGAATGGAAAAATTTGACACATAAACCTAACATTGTTAGGTTTTATTCTTTCTTATTTTCTTTAAGTATCGAACTAGACTTTATATACCCTGTTACGCTGTTACGCTGTCTGCAACGACTTCTGTCCCTGTAGCTAAAAAAATATTAAGACCAATTGCCAATATCTGCAACGCCCCTTCTACCCTTTCGAGACAATAATTCCTAAATGAAAGGAAAAATTAACATTAACATCATTAGAAATTATCTCCCTATTTATCCCCTATAGCTCATCCTCATTCCCCTTCCAGGATGTAAGAAATAGGAGCAAGGAGCAAGAGATACTTTCTAGTGCAAAAAGATCCCCCTTCTACTCTATGGATACAATGGTTTGGATGGGAAGGAAGGGAAAACCTTTTATTTAACAACCTTAAATTATATTCTTTTTAGGAGAGTGGCTGTGAATGAGTTGGATAATCTTCATCTTGGTAAATATGTATCTCTGACTAGATATACTCATAACCCATAACGGTGTTAGATTTTATTTTATAAAAATAACTTCAAAGTTATACTAAACTCACAGCATGAAATCAACATACAACTGGGGAATACTTGCCACAGGAAAAATCGCGGGAAAATTTGCCGAAGGACTCGCCACACTTCCCGACGCACGTAAACTCGCGATAGGCTCTCGAAAATTGGAAAATGCCCAATCCTTTGCCGACCAACATGGATTCGAACGTGCCTATGGATCTTATGAAGCGCTTGTTCAAGATCCAGATATAGACATCATCTATATTGCGACCCCTCACCCCTACCATCTGGAAAACACTCTACTAGCTATCGAGCATGGCAAACATGTTCTGTGTGAAAAGCCCCTGGCCATCAATACCTCTCAAGCACAGCAAATGGTCGACGCAGCAAAAGCCAAGGGCGTTTTTCTTATGGAGGCTCTTTGGTCACGCTTTCTCCCCGCTTGGGTGCAGGCCAAACAGTGGATCAAAGAAGGAAAAATTGGACAAATCCGACATTTTTCAGCGGATTTCTCTATCCATGTAGCAGATTTTGACCCTCTAGATCGCAAGTTTAATCTCGAACTCGGGGGTTCAGCCCTTCTCGACATTGGCATCTACCCTATTGCACTGGCGTACTATGTGATGGAGGCCGAACCTGTAGAAGCGTTTAGCACGGCTCATATCGGTTCCACTGGTTCAGATTTTGCTTCCGCATACCTCCTTCGATATCCGAATGGAGCCATAGCCAATCTCAACTGTGGATTTGAAGGAGCGGGGCCCTTGGAGGCCGTGATTACTGGAACTAAGGGATTGATCCGTATACCGCTCTTCTGGAAAACCCAACAAGCGATCCTTGAAATACCTTTTGCAAAGTCTGATATACATGATCTACCGTATGAGGCTACAGGATTACAACACCAGGCCATTCATGTCATGGAGATGTTGAGCGAAGGTAAAAAAGAAAGCTCCATCATGCCACATAGCGAAACCCTACGCATCCATCGACTCATGGATACATTTCGGGCAGAATGGGGCCTCAAATTCCCTGATGAATGATCGATCAAGCGATAAACTCACCTACAGGAGCTTGGGCCAATACATGAATCACGCGATCAACCATCTCGTCTGTGATGTGGAGGTGCGTCACCATGCGAAGATATCCAGGACCAAAGGCTGAGACATGGATGTCCTGTGAGGTTAAATATGACTTTAGGGCATCCGTGTTGATCGCATCAGGATTGGGCTTGAAGGCTACAATATTGGTCTCTACTGGCATGAGATCATCGATCCAATCTACCTTCTCAAGGAATGCCCCAACCTTCTGCGCCCGCAGATGGTCTTCTTCGAGCCTGTCTACATGATGCTGCAAGGCATAAAGCCCCGCTGCCGCCAAGAATCCTCCCTGACGCATGCCTCCGCCCAGCATTTTACGCACGCGCTTGGCATGCCTAATGGTAGCTTTATCCCCTACTAAGACTGAGCCTACAGGTGCACCTAGGCCCTTGGATAGGCAGACGGAAATAGTATCGAACTGATCTCCCATATCCTTGGGGGTATATCCACCTGCGACACAAGCATTCATGACACGCGCGCCATCTAAGTGGAGGCGTAGACCATGACGATTACATACTTCTCGAATCGCCGCAATCTGAGACAATGGATAGATACTGCCTCCACCTTTATTGGCAGTGTTTTCTAGGGCTACAAGAGAGGTACGGGGAAAATGCACATCGTCTGGATTGATATTTTCTTCAATCTGCGCAGCATGCAGCCTACTCCGATCTCCTTGGAGCAAACGGACCGATACAAAGGAGTTGACCATCAAACCTCCCCCTTCATAGAGGTAGATATGGGCACGCTGATCACATATGACTTCATCTTGGGGTTGGGTAGAAACTCGAATCGCAATCTGGTTGCACATGGTGCCCGAAGCACAGAATAAAGCATCTTCCTTACCAAATAAGTCAGCGGTGTAGGCTTGTAATTCGTTGATTGAGGGATCTTCTCCGTATACATCGTCGCCTACTTGCGCCTGAAACATTGCCTCTCGCATGGCAGCAGTAGGCTGTGTCAATGTATCACTTCTAAGGTCTATGCGTGGCATCTAATAAAATCTTTGACTTTCAAAAAGATAAAACATACTTGCTAGAAACTATTTGGCTTAGGGAGCTAGAATTTGAAGCGTGCATACCAAATGCTTCCAAGCTAATTTAGCAGGAATGACAGAGAATATAGCCATTTTTTTATCTGTTTCCTTTACCTTTCATTCCATCCCCCGTATATTATAATTAGTCTTTAGGCAAATGATGTTTTCTTAATCCAAACATTTGACCTTTATTTACTTGTCAACGTACAAGATATTCACCAGAAACTCCGACTAAATCATGAAATTAGAACAATTGTTATTGATACTCGCGGGTCTGACTGGCATCGGGGCCTTTTTTCTTCCCTTTGTCGAGATCAATACGGCTATCCTAAGTACGAGTGGTGATCAGCTTTCAGTGAGCGGATATACCTTTACACGTGTCGTATTGGATCGTTTCGGCTTATTGGAATTTGACCAGGGAAAGGGATTGATCCTAGCACTGGAGGAAATGTGGAATGCCGCAAAAGCGTGGGAAGGATATTTGACAGTAGGTGGATTCGTCGCGATGTTGATCGCCCCACTTATCTATGTGCTATATTCCCTCGGATACATATTCAGAGGCCTGACAGGAAAGTCATATAAGCGTGGCATCTGGTTTAACCTTTTCTTTATGGGAGCGGGTTATGGCTTTTTCTTCTGGTTAAGCCAACGCTTCTCTACTTCCATCAATTTCCTCGGTCAAGAAGTTACGGCAGGTTTGAAGTTCAACTTCTTTGAGATGGTTGGGATCGGATATTGGTTGGCATTCGCAGCCGTATTTGTGGCTGGTTTTTCATTGATCTTCGAAAAGCCGAAAGCTAAGACGAAATAAAAAATGAGATCGAAAGCGGGAGACATTACCTTTTTTCCAATAAGGTACTCCATTATATAAAATAAAAAGAGGCTGCCCTTAACGGATAGCCTCTTTTTTATATCTCTAAATATTCTCAACGTAGATACTCCCTATTCCTCCACAGCTGGGCGAATCGTACCGATGCCAGATTTGTGTTTATTGATTCTAGAAGGATTGCCACGGTATAGGATCGTACCTGCTCCCGAAAGCTTGGCATCTAGCTCCTCCAATGTATAAATCTCTGCGTTTCCTTTTCCACTGATGTTGACACGTGTCTTTTTTGTTCTCAAATCAAATGCATGGATGTCACCTGCACCTGACACCGTAATCTCTGAATAAGACGCCTGACCTCCTACATCAATATCAGCCTTTCCGCTCAAGTTGGCCTGGAACGTTTTCACATCGAGATCCATGTCTACATCGCCTTTCCCTGAGACATTCAAATCAAATTGGTTCCCTGTAATCTGATCCACAATATCTACCTCAGATGAGCCACTGACATGCAGCTTAGATAATACAGGAGCTGTGATTTCCAGCTTATATTTTTCTTTCCACTTGAATCGCTTGTCTCGGGGCTGGACGTATAGCGTACGATCTTTTACAAAAGCCTTGATGTCATCTCGGGCATCACTATCTATTGCTTCAATATGAATATGAGGCTTATTGCCAATCTTCACCTCCACTTCATAATTCCCCGATAGACGAATAGAGGAAAAATAAGCTAGAGATTGGTCTTCGTAGTGAGAGTAGTCCATCTCATGCTCAAACTCTTCCTCATGAAGGCGATCATGTTGTTTTTCTTCGTAGCGGTTGTAAAAAAAGGCACCCGCTCCGATAACAACTACAATATAAACGAGGATCCTAACAAATCTCATAATGGAACTGATTCAGATAGTGAAATAATGACAAACAGGAGATACACGTCTCCTCAAACAAACACAATGAATTTACGAAAGGAGCCGCAAAGGCAAAAGTTTATAATTAAATTCACAGTTTTGACCGAACAGAATCTGCACTCACATGTTTTTCTGAGGTAATAAAATAGCATTTGTGTTAAAAATAGCCTGGTCTCCCTTATATAAACACCCCTTGCCTGAAGGTCATCGTTTCCCTATGGAAAAATATGACCTAATCCCCGAGCAACTCATCTATGAAGGGACTATCTCGGAATCCAACCTGTACTGCCCAGAAACGATTGGCATAGACACCATCCTCCTCACACATTTACCTGAGTATTGGGAAAAATTGGACAAAGGAACCATCTCTGCAAAAGAAGCTCGCCGTACAGGCTTCCCCTTTTCTAAGCAATTGGTCCAACGCGCCGTCACAATCCCCAAAGGGACCATCCAAAACGCTCTATATGCCATGCAATATGGTGTTGCTATCAATGGAGCAGGTGGGACACACCATGCATTCACAGATCATGGAGAGGGATTTTGCTTGCTCAATGACATCGCGATAGCTGCCAACTGGCTGCT
The DNA here is from genome assembly GCA_039820545.1 of Bacteroidota bacterium. GTDB lineage: Bacteria > Bacteroidota > Bacteroidia > J057 > J057 > JALEFZ01. The sequence continues at coordinate 89,483 of JBCBPW010000016.1, forward strand.
GGACCAAGGCCAGATTCAAAAGGCACTCGTCGTAGACTTGGATGTACATCAAGGAAATGGAACAGCTGAGATCTTTCGAGATCAACCCAAAGTATTTACTTTTAGCATGCATGGGCAGGCAAATTATCCCTATCGGAAGCAAATATCTGATCTCGACATAGGGTGTCCTACAGGTATGGGAGACAAAGCTTATTTAGATATTTTGTACAATAAACTCCCCTACTTAATCGACTTAGTAGAACCAGATGTCATATTTTACCTCTCAGGGGTTGATGTGCTGGAAACAGATAAATTAGGCAAACTTTCACTTAGTAGAGCAGGTTGTAAAAGAAGAGATGAGTATGTGATTTCTACAGCCAAGAAAGAGGGCATTCCCCTTGTCATATCGTTAGGAGGAGGTTATTCTCCAATGCTTATAGACATAGTTGAAGCACATTGCAATACATTTCGACTTGCACAGGAAATCTATTTTTAGCCAAAAAAACATGTATTTTGGCGACTGATCTATGACTTTTATCAGCCATAGACTTTCATTTCAACTTTATATTCATATTTGAATCTTTGGTTAAGGCAGTATTGTTTTGTCTGTATAAAAGAATCAAACATTAACAAGAATTTGATTTATGCAAAGAATATTTTTGATCATCATCGCTTTGGTTTTCGTCATGGGAGGATGCTCCTATATCTCTAGCCAGAACAAAATGGTCGAACTCCAAGAAAACGTGCAATCTCAATGGGGTGACGTAGAGGTTGTATATAATCGACGCGCCAACTTGATCCCTAATCTGGTCGAGACAGCCAAAGCTGCGGCAGAAAACGAAAAAGAAGTTTTTGCAAACATTTCTTCCGCACGTGCAGCCATCGGAGGAATGAATATCACACCTGAGCTGATCAACGATCCAGCAGCATTTGAAAAATTTCAAGCGGCTCAAGGACAACTTAGCTCAGCGATTTCTCGACTACTAGTTGTACAGGAAAACTATCCTGAACTCAAATCCAACCAGCAGTTTCAGCAACTGGCGACTCAGCTAGAAGGAACCGAAAATCGAATCGCTGTAGAGCAGCAGAAATTCAATGAAGCAGCAAGAGCTTACAATACCTACATCAAGAAGTTCCCAGGGAGTATCTGGGCAGGTATTGGAGGGTTTGATGACATCTCCTACTTTAAAGCTCAACAAGGAGCGGATGTAGCTCCCCAAGTAGATTTTTCAAATTAATCATGAAAGCCAAGGATAGGATATGGGTAAATTTTTCATTCTCCCTACTTATTCTTGGCTCTCTACTCTCATAGTATCTATCATATGAGTTGGTTTCAATCTGCAGCTTCCACCTTTTTCACAGATGAAGAAGGGCATCAAATTGTATCTGCAATTCAGGAAGCGGAAAAAAATACCTCTGGGGAGATCCGTCTCCACTTAGCCAGTAAATCTAAGGAAGATCCTTTGACCGAAGCGTGGAAAATGTTTGGCAAGTTGCAGATGCACAAGACAGCACAACGCAATGGTATCCTGATTTATCTGTCTGTAAAGGACCATAAGTTCTCGATTGTTGCAGACAAAGGGATCAATGAAGTCGTTCCCGCGGGATTTTGGGAGGACATCGTCAAGACCATGGGAGGACTATTTAAAAAGAAGGAATTTGTAGAGGGTTTGCAGCAAGGCATACAACTGATAGGTGAAAAGCTGAAGGAATTTTTTCCCTATCAGGCGGATGATGAAAATGAGTTACCCGATGAGATTTCCTTTAGTTAATGAAATATTGAAATGAAGGCATACATCACATATTGGGGAAAGATTCTTTTGCTCCTGGTATTTACAGGAAGCCTCGGATCATTTTCCCAAGCACAAAATATTCCAACCCAGCAGGGTTTTGTCAATGACTACAAGGGACTTCTTTCTCCTAGCCAGAAACAGGAGCTCGAATTTACCCTTGCCAACTTCGCACAGAATACCTCCAATGAGATTGCCATCCTCATTTCGGATCTTCCCCAAGATGCGGAATTGCGCAACTACTCTTATCAGGTAGCACGTACTTGGGGAGTCGGTGGAGTGGAAGAGAACAATGGCGTGCTCCTGGCTGTGTATATGAACGTACGCAAGTTTGACATCGAGGTAGGCTACGGTCTGGAGCCTGTAATCCCTGATATCCTTGCTTACAACGTCATCCAGCAGGACTTATCACTTGCATTCAAGCAGGGGCAGTACTTTGAGGGATTGAAAAGTGCGACAGATGTCCTGATGAAGGCAGCACAGGAAGAGTTTGACGAGGCAAGTCGCCAGCAGTACTATCAGCAGAATCGAAGACGAAGAAGTCAGGGAGAGGAAGGCGGTATCGGGACATTGATTGTGCCACTGATCATCATTATTTTATTTGTGATCCTTTCTCGCAGAGGCGGCGGTGGTCGCGGAGGTAGAGGTGGTGGATATGGTGGTGGCGGCTGGTACTGGGGACCGACGATCTTTGGCGGCGGCTATGGTGGTGGCGGAGGAGGAGACTTCGGCGGTGGTTTTGGCGGAGGCGGTGGTGGCTTCGGTGGATTTGGCGGAGGCGACTTCGGCGGTGGCGGTGCGATGGGCGACTGGTAAGGTTAATGGTTAAGTTTTGGATTTGGTGAATTTTTGAATCGTCATTAGTCACTGAATAAGTATAATACAATCCCCTACTCTATGTTGTGAGTAGGGGATATTTTTATTCGTAATCCTTCATAACTATAATTCAACTATCGGAGAAATACCTTTTCTCGTTGGTGGAACTCTGCCCCTTTGATAGAGAGGATGTAAAGACCAGAGGCAAGATGACGTACATCTAGCCGTTGCTCGACATCGATGAGGCGCTGACGGAAGACTTCCTTACCGTTGAGATTTACTAAGGTACAGGTGATTCCCTCTTGGCGCTGGGTGTAGCTGATGCCATAGCCTGACCAGTGAATGACACGATCTTGGACTGTGACAGTAGAGGGTGCGGTGCGGAGAGGACTGCCATTGCAAGCCGAACCCAAAGGATCCACTCCATCATCGAAATCAAAGGTTTCGTAAGGACTCACACCACAAATATTTCCAGCACGCACGCTTAGAGAAAAGTCACCTGCATACGATGGCGTTTGGAACGTTAAGTTAGTCGTATTCGATGAGCCTAGTATTTGTACACCCGTTGCCTGCCAGCTATAGTTGAGGTCTTGAATCAATACTGGATTCGCTACAAATACTTCATCAGGACAGGCAGTTTGGGCCGTATTATCCCAAAAATTGCCCTGGATCGCAATCTCTGTAGGCGGATCAGGAACCCTCAGCGTGCGATTGACTGCACATCCACCTGCTGGTGTCACAATGTTTACACTGATTTCAATCGGATTGATGGCCGTACAATTGGAAGGATCAAAGACTATAGAATTTTTATTGGGGCCCGACTCTATAATATTTCCATCTGCTAGCCAAGTGTAGCTACAAACTTGAGAGACGTCGCCCGATATGGAATAGTTAATCGTACTTTGTGTTTCGTCTCCCGTTATGGCAAAATTATAATCTCCACACTGGGATTGATTGCTTTTATCTTTTCCAACCCCTGTAACATAATAAATCGCAGTCAACTCTGAAAGATCCAATTCCTTCCAACCAAATTCTGCACTATCAGGCCAACTATCTTTATATCCCCACTTGCAACCGTCTCCTTCGTAAATGAATACACAGTGACTTGTTTGGCCTTCCCAGTTATCGAACATCGCAATACACCCATAACCATTCTTAAGTAAGTGCATCATAGTTTTTGACTTTTGGGAACTACTGTAATTATTATCCTTGAAATTTATATATTTTAAACTTTCCCCCAGATTCTCATCGGGATTGGGGCCATCAATAAATGTTCGCAACTCACTTTGTAGAGGTAAATTAGCTGGGTATGCTGGAACATT
>JBCBPW010000017.1:0-93021 GCA_039820545.1 Bacteroidota bacterium
CTGCGGCAGATACCCCCAACCCAAGGGTAGACTACGTGACAGACAATCAACAAGCTTTTCATCAATACTTGGCTCATACTTCTGAGGCTCCTTTGGGAATGGAAATCACGTATGCAGAGGGTATTTATCTCTATGGTACAGAAGGAAAAAAGTATGTAGATATGATCAGTGGGATCTGCGTGAGCAATGTAGGTCATGGGGCGCAGGAGATAGTCACTGCCATACGTGAACAGGCCGAACGCTATCTTCATACGATGGTCTATGGAGAAAGCATCATGTCTCCTCAAGTCCAATATGCGCGATTGCTACATGGAGTATTGGGAGAAAACTATGACCAAGTATATTTTCTCAACGGGGGAACAGAAGCCAATGAAGCGGCCCTCAAAGTCGCCAAAAAATACACAGGTCGAGGTAAAATCATTTCCTGCCACAACTCCTATCACGGCTCTACGCATGGCTCGCTTAGTGTCAGCGGCAATCCTGACGCAAAAGTAGGATATGGTCCCTTGCTACCCGATGTCCACCACATCGTATTCAATGACTTTGAAGGACTCCAGGAGATCGACAAAGAAACGGCTTGCATCATCATCGAAGCGATACAGGGAGCAGGAGGGGTCGTACTGCCAAAGGAAGGATACCTACAAGCTGTCAAAGCACGCTGTGAGGAAGTGGGCGCATTGATGATTTTAGATGAGATACAGACGGGCTTTGGTCGGACAGGGGAGTTGTTTGCGCATCAGACATTTGATGTGCAACCTGACATCCTCGTCTTAGGAAAAGCGCTAGGCGGAGGGCTTCCGATGGGGGCTTTTGTGACGCGCAAAGAAGTCCTACAGGTTATTCACAAGAATCCCATTTTGGGGCATATCAATACCTTTGGTGGAGGACCTGTGGCCTGTGCAGCAGGGAAGGCGCTGCTAGAAAAGATCATCCGTGATGATTTACTCGCACAAATCCCTCAGAAAGAAGCACTCCTCTTTCAGGAGTTGCGACATCCACTGGTCAAAGAAATCCGAGGCAAAGGATTGATGTTTGCCATTCTTTTCGAGACGCCTGATATCGGGTATCGATTGAGAGAAGTGGCGCTAGAAAAAGGCTTTTTGACTATCGGTTTTTTGAGTGAACCTACCGGCCTCCGTATTTGTCCTCCTTTGACCATCACAGAGGAAGAAATTAAAGTGGCCTGCCAACTCTTGAGAGAGGCCATGGAGGAGGTAGGCCTAAACTAGACCTACCTATCTCATCTTCTGTTTATTTCCATACATTGACATCTTGCGCCTCATCTCTATAGAGATAGTGAACCTTGGCGCTCGTATCATAAGACTTGTTATTGGACAAATTGAGGATCATATGGTCAGAATGGGTGTATTTGATGACTTCGGGCATGAAGCGCTTGGACACAATGATCAACTGACTGTCATGTACCATGCGTGGCAGATCCCAATCAATGTATTTAACGATGGCTGCTTGCTCAATCCTGAGTGTATGGGCGTTGATGTCGGCATCATAGATAGATAGGTCGGCTCCCCAGTCGATGAGGTCCTGCGCTAGGCGGAGCATCGGACTTTCTCTCACATCGTCTGTATGATTTTTGAATGTCAACCCTACCATCAGGATTTTCTTGACACCAAAAGCAGTCACTTTATCCAAAATCCTTTGCTGAAAGTCTTTGTTGCTTTCTAGAATTTGATTGACCATTGGCAGGGCGATCTCATTCTCCTCAGAGAGCTGTCTGATCGCACGCAGGTCTTTGGGGAGGCAAGAACCTCCAAAGGGCAAACCTGGACGTAGATAAGCGGGTGAGATATTGAGGACCTTATCTGCCAGGAAAATTTCATTGGCTTTGCTTACATCGACTCCCAGTCCATGACCCAGTTGATAGATTTCATTGGCAAAGGCGATTTTTAGGGCGTGGAAAGAGTTGTCTACATACTTGACAAACTCTGCGGTCTCTGTATCTGTCACGATTACAGGACTCGCTTCATTATAACTAACCAATTCTACCAACTCGTTAATCTCTTCCTCTTGTGTACCCAGGACGATACGTGGGGCATTGAGAAAGTCATCTACGGCGGAGCCTTCACGCAAGAACTCTGGGAAGAATGCCAATTTGATCTGCTGCATATCTTCCCCCAATTGGTTTTCTAGCACAGGTCTCAGTGTCTTCTCTACTGTCCCAGGAGGAATCGTCGAACGATACGCAATCGTCATCGAGTGTGGAGCCTCTTTCAGGATCTTCCCGATTTCCATCGTCGTATTGATGGTATAATCTAGGTTGACCTTGCCATTGGCTTGACTGGGTGTACCTACACAGATGAGGAGGATATCCGACTCCAAGATTACAGATTTGGGATCTACTGTTGCATGAATATGACCACTTGCCAGCCCTGACTGTAGCATCTTCTCCACTTTGGGTTCGGAAATGGGACTTTTCCCCTTGAGTACAGCATCTACTTTATGGGGTTTAATGTCTACCCCTGTGACTTGATTCCCCAGATGCGCGAAGCATGAGAGATTCACAATCCCCACATATCCTAGCCCAAAAACACCTATTTTTTTCATGTTGAGTTTTTTTGTCTGTTAAGATTGAATCGCTTTGTGGTACACCTCTAGTGTTTTCCGTGCGACGCTTGACCAGTCATATTCCATGACAGCTTTTTGAGCTTTTTGCCCTCGCTCAAATCTTTCTTCTGCATCCATAGAAAGGAAGAAATCTAACCGCTGCGCCGCTTGAGCTACGTCTCCCGAAGGATACTGTCCGACAAAATCCTCATGATCTATGTAATCCTGGTTTAAGACATTGGTGACAGCAGGAGCACCCATCGCAAATCCTTCATTAAGGGAGTTATTACCCGCAGCTCCAATAAAGGGTAAAAATTGTACGTAAGCCGATTTATAATTACTAAATAATGCCTCGTCCGATACGCTATCCATGTAAGTCAAATTGGGAAAATCAGGGACCTGAGCTTTATATTCCTGAGGAAGTTTTCGATTGATCAATACAAAATGCCATTTTGGATGATGGGTCTGGGCATATTGGAGAAATTGAAAATAAAAATCCCAGTCACGCATCCACTGCCCTACTGTCAAAATCTGATTTGAAATAGGGGTGACATCCAACTTTTCATACCAGTTTTTTAGATGTTGGATGTCAGCTCCTAAGGGGATCACTGAGATACGAGACGCAGGCATCACTTGGGAAAGAACATCTTTTTGAGCATTCGTCATCACGATGGCCTGATCCAGTTTTTCGAATCGATCCTTGGTCATCCAGTGTGTCAACTGCCCCACTCGTCCCTGTATACTTCCATGCATGACCTCTTGCTCAAGCACTTCTGGAGGCTGATGAAAGGTGACCACAATCGGAAGGTCTTTATTCAGACGCTTAGAAAAACGATAATACTCCTCTCCATAGAGGATGTGCAAGACTTCCGCTTTGTGCTTCTTGACAGAAGCTTTGGCATCCCACTCTACGAGGAAGTGATATCTTCGTTTGAGAGAGGAAAGCTCCTCGGGCTTATGCTCATTGAAACCCAAAACTGCTTCTGGCGCAGTGTACTTCAAGATTTGCTTGTAACCCGCATGCGCTGCATGATGTGAAAACGAAGTCCTGACAGCAATGGATTTAGGAATACTCATTTCTTTTGAGTGTTTTTGCAATCGAAAAATGTTCGCGAGTTCATATTAAGAAAAAGGCTATTCGATGCCTCGGAAAAATCTTCTTCGTGTAAGACTAAAGCCGACTTAGTTTGATTTTATCTAGGTAAAATTGTCTAGGTACGATCAACTCTAATCTGTGCTTGCCGATTTTCAAATTCTGCATACGAATTCCTTTTCCTTTCTTTCCCTTATACCATGCCCAGGGTTCTTTTACGCCCGCCAGTGTGCCTACTTTCTTCCCATCTAGGATCACTTCTGCTTCCCCTTTGGCAAGGGCACAGGCATAAAGGGATAATTCAAGATTTTGCTGCCCCTTTTCCAGTACGTCCCATTCAAATACTACCTTGCCTGATGAAGTACTTGGCGTAATAAAAGTGGTGTACTTGACATATCGGTTCTTTTCCGTATCGTGGGAATTGGTCTGTATTTGCATGCGTTCCATCCCATCATTTACTTCTGCTTCCCATGAAAAGTCTTTACTCCAGTACATAGGATGCCCCGCTTCATGCCAGTGATCTATTTGGAAAAAGACGGGATGAGCTTTGTCACGCACATCGTAATAATACACACTACCCTGGCGTCGGAAGGCACAACTAATCTGTTGACCGTCAAATGTAATGGTCTCAACCTTTTGGTCCGCGACATTGCCTTTCACGTTGCTAATAGGTTGTAGCGTACCTGCGATGATGTATATGGGCTGAGTCGGATGTTTGCGCACCGCGACGAGTATTCGCGGATCGTTCATAGGAATACGTACAATAGGCTGACCATCCTTATCCCGCAACAAGCTTCCGTTTTTCAGGATGTCCTCATATTGACTGGCGATCGCCTGGGCATAACTGGGCATGGCCGCTTGCCAAATATAATTACGCGGATCGGCAAAAGTATGAGGTCCAGAGCCAGAGGTCACATTGAAGAATCCGACATAGAAGAACTCAGCACCTACCACAGGCAAAACCTTTAACAAGCCTAGCCACTGTGAGGGGCGAATATTCGTTTCAGGATTGGTATTCCAGCCTGCTGCGATGAAGGGGCTGAAAAGTTTGTCACCTGCCAGAATCTCTACCTTTCGGCTCTCGTCGATCCACTTCCAGCCACGCCAAGGACCGATGATACTTGACCAGTTGGAAGGATATCTAGGATAAAAATCAGAAGTGGCATAATACTGCCCTCGAATAGGACTGTGGATTTTTCGTGAAATATCATATTCAAACCGGTCCTGAAATCCCCCATCAATTGCATACCATGTGAAAGTCGCATCCTTTACGAGTGGATGATTCATGAATTGGTTCTTATAAAGCTGTCGATAATGTAGCTTACGTTTGGCGAGGTAGTCTTCCCACTCCAATCGACTGCGCTGAAATTCTTTCTGAATCTCAGGATCCTTCAACCAGATCTCATCTTTACTAAGGGCAAAAGGAGCTACTTCCCCATTCTCATTGACAAAATTGATGGGACGGCTTAGTTCTGGCTTTAATCGATCCAGTGCCTCGCGGATCACGTCTCCGTCTAATTTGATCAGTTCATCAGGAGCTTCGATGCTCAGTACTTTCCGATTTCCTTTAAATACAAATTTTCCATTTCTATCCCTCACATAATAGGGACTAGGAAGATCAGGGTGACTTACGATAGGGTTTCTTCTCTGCCCTTTGTACAGAGGAGCTACTTGTGCCTGAAATGTGGTAATGGATAAAGGGATCTGTGGATATTGATTGGCCAAATCCACCCAATTTCGAATGTACCCCCTTTCAGGCTCCCATTCTCTCGTTTGATTGACAAGTTTTAGGTTTTGTAAGGCTAACATGTAGTTCCAGCGAGAAATCAATTCCTTTTGCAAGCCTGTAGAGATCTTTGCGAGCTCATCCCTCTTAGAATAGGGCTGTGTCATCCCAGCCAAAAAACGCAGCTCCATCCAGTTGAACTGTCGGTGCAGGTCGTGTCCAGGCTTGTATCGTGGGGAAGGGAAACTTTGTAGCTGGTCGAGGCTTGCCATTTGGACGCTTGGATGGCCAGGGGCAAACTCCTTGGGATCAATCGGTCCATTTTCCTGTTTGCTTTCCGCCAAGGGAACCATACGAGGTGTAGGTTTTCCTATCCATTCTTTATAATGCTGACGAATCGTGCTGGAAGATAGGGTTTGTTTGTAGACATTCAGTTTTTTGAGATCTCCTTGAAAACCTCGCATCGTATAAATTAGAAAGCAATCTTCTCCTTGACAGATATTTTCTCCAGGTTCTACCTGTATTTGTAATTGATCATGGGTCTTGCCATCAATCCAAAGCTCTGCTTTACCTTTCTTTGCATCCACCTGAAAGACAAAATGGTGCCATCCATCCAAATAATAGCCCAGGCTATTGAGGCCTTGTCCTTTGAGTGAAAATTTTTTGGCTAGTTTTTCAGGCTTCCCTTGTCGGTTAATCGTGCTCTTGAGGATAATTGCATCTTTCTTAATTTCCACATTCTGTGTGAATCTATAGTATTCAAGTACCAATTCACGCCCTCTATTCCCCAATCCCTGAGAGAATCGTACCATGAGTTCTATTGCCACCTGATCTTCATTCACAAACCTCACGACATCTCGAGATCCTTTTGGTTCTCTCAGGGCGAAGAAGGGTCCATCTTTTCCTTGTTCAATACACTTGAGCGCCCAATTGCTCTGTTGCCTTTCTAGAGAGGTCTCTACAGGGCTCTCCCTGGATGCATCGAAGGAAATTAAGGGTTTTTGTGCCCACGCCATAGGAAAGGATAAAAGGATGCTCAGGTAGATAAGCACATGATGTTTGGATAGACGAAACAATACAAGAAGCCCGTAGTCCATATTTTTATTTTTTAATCTCAAAAAGTGCTTTAAGTCATTTCACGAGAAATAATGTATCAGCTGATCCGTGACTTTTGAGAGAGAGAAATCATCAATATCCATGGATTGAAAGCGTGTTTTCTCTTGCTTCAACCGCTGGATAATCTGAATGAATTTTTCCACATCCTTTTCATGCGCTGGCACATACACTCCCAATTGTTTTTCCTTAATGTATTGAGCGACCATCCCTTCTGGACCAAAGAGTAAAAAGGGGCGTCTCAATGCCAGAATCTCAAAAAATTTGGTCGTCTTATAATCCTTGTTGTGATCTGCGAGGAATAACAAGGCTATATCAGCTTCAATCATTGCCTTGAAGATCTGATGTTGGGGTACAGGCGCATGAAAACTCATGGCCTGATCATCTGCCTCCAGTAATGCACGTCCACGAGCATAATCCCTTGAGTATATATCTATCTTAAGTCGCTGATAGAGCACGGGATCTGTTGCTCGAATCTCTCTTGTCCAATCCCTCAATTTCACTAATTGCCTATCTACACCCATGTATAAGGAGCCTCCGAATATCATTTTGATATGATCCTCTTCGTTATGCTCAGATGCGATAAGATTGCGCATATCCTGGGGATCAAATGAGTGTGGAATCTCCAGGACTTTGAAGTGGGCCTGAGCGTGTGCGATTGCTTCTGTCCCTATCAGCACGTCAGGATGAGTCGGAGCTATAATCAAATCTGCATTGCGAAGGACTCTTTGCTCTTGTGTATATTCAAACGCTTTTCTCTTGGGGCTGAGATCTTGCATGCCATAGTTGACAGCACGCAACCAAGGATCTCTATAATCCACAATCAATTGAATATGGGGAAACCGTTCTTTTAGCTCTACCGAATTATACAAAGTACTGAATGGAGCACCTGTTGCAATTACCTGAGAAATATTATGTTGCTGGATGAGTTCCTTGGCCTTTTTTAACATCCCAGTCCTCCAATAAATTCCTTCATCAAAAGGTGTACCCTTGGTATCCCAAAGTAGTTGCTGTAACACCCATCGGTTCTTCACCTTCTCCAATAGACTGGAAGAGGACCTAAGTCTTGGATAAGGGTTGGGCACGTCATAGACTTGGATCCCTGGATGCTGCACATCTTCTGTCCAGAAAGAGGATTCGCCATTTGTTTCTAAAGCAGCAATTACATGAATCTTGTACCCTCTAGTTGCTAGTTCCTTAGCAAATTTTGCCCAGCGCCTTCCCCCGATTCCAGGAGAAGGAGGGAAACGTAGGCAAATCAATAATATGTTCTTAGACAGAGACATTGACATTTTGAATCAGATGTTCGCATACATAATCAATCATATCTACGGTCATTTCTGGATAGATCGGCAAGGATAGGATTTTAGGTGTATAGGCCACGCAGTTGGGAATATCATCAGTTGTATACCCCAGCTCATCATATGCTTCGAGCAGTGGTAGCGGTGTAGGATAATGAATACTGGTCGCGATTCCTTTTTCCTTAAGATTAGCCTGGATCTCTGCTCGGCCTGATATCTGCACCACATATAGATGATGGACATGTGTACTCCCTTCGGGTACATGTGGGATCTTGATTCCAGGAATATCCTTAAGTCTTGCGGTATAAGCTGCTCCATGTTGCTGACGCAGTTCTGTCCATTTGGGTAGGTGAGGGAGCTTTACGCGTAGAATTGCTGCTTGCAGCCCGTCTAGACGGCTGTTACGTCCTGGAAACTTGTGGTCGTGCTTCTTAAGTTGCCCATGACGGGCAATCATGCGAAACTTCGTCGCTAATGCTTCGTCAGCTGTCACGATTCCCCCTGCATCTCCATAAGCCCCTAGATTCTTTCCAGGGTAAAACGAAAAAGAAGCTGCGTGCCCTATCGTACCGATTTTTCTGCCTTTGTAAGTTGCACCGTGTGATTGCGCAGAATCCTCGATGACCTTCAAATTGTATTTCTCTGCCAATGCCATGATAGGATCCATATCTGCAGGCAAACCAAATAGATGAACAGGAATAATCACTTTGGTTTTATCAGTGATCTTCTCTTCGATCTTCGTCGGATCAATGGTGTAGGTATCTGGGTCTGTGTCCACAAATACAGGCGTCGCCCCCATCATGGATACACATTCGGCTGTAGAGATCCAGGAGTGCGCGGGCACAATGACCTCATCTCCTGCTCCTACCCCAAACGCTTGAAGTAGGATCTCTAAGGAGTCTGTTCCATTGGCGCAAGCGACCGCATAGGGTTGGCCGATGTAGGCAGCGAATTCTTCCTCAAAAGCAGGTACATCAGGTCCTCCAATGAAAGATGTATTTCGAATCGTACGTTCGATTGCCTCATCCATCTCCTCCTTGATCGTGAGATACTGGGCATATAAGTCTACAAAAGGTATTTTCATAAGTCTCTTAATTTCTTGGCTGGATTTCCGACATAGATTCCAGGCTCAGTGATGGATTTGGTGACGACACTACCTGCACCAATCACTACATGGTCACAGATCTGCACAGGTAATATGGTGGCATTGCTCCCAATGGAGACATGGTTGCCGATCTCAGTCGACATCCACTTGGTTTTGTCTCCCATGGCTGGTCCTCCACCCGCGAAGAGATCATTGATGAACATGACACCGTGTCCGACGAAGCAGTCCTCCCCGATGGACACCAGTTCGCAGATGAAGCTGTGAGACTGGACCTTGGTGCGGGCACCGATCTTGACTGTCTTTTGGATCTCTACAAATGGGCCAATGAAGCAGTCCTCACCAATTTCACAGCCATAAAGATTGACAGGCTCTACGATGCGAACTCCTTCTCCAAACTCGACATCCTTAATCCCTGCCTGATAAAATTTAGGTTGTGACATATTTTCTAGTGGCTTCATAGATTTTTTCAATCGCACTGATAGAACGCATGCCTTCGAAGCCGTCTACCGTATCCTTTTCTCCTGTTCGGATCTGACGGATAATGGCTTTGACGACCTTATCATGGTTGGAGCTTGTTCCCTGATATTTACCATAGGCATTGGGCTTATCGGTATACTCGATACCCTCTTGTAGCGGAAAGCCTTCTACATCCCAAAACTCGATCTTATTGAGGTACTTTCCACCGATTTTGATGGTTCCTTTTTCTCCTACAATGGTGATAGATCCCTCGTAGTTCTTGTTGTAGACACAAGTAGTCCAGACCAATGAGCCCATAGCGCCAGAGCTAAATTTCAGGGTGACGATACCTGAATCCTCTGTTTCGATGTTATGGTTTTGGGTCTCTGCCAAACCATGTGCTTCGACTACATCTCCACACCACCAAACCAGTAGGTCGATGAAATGAGAAGCTTGCGTAAATAGTGCTCCTCCTTCCTGCTCAATGCTTCCTCTCCAGACTGAGTCGTCATAGTATCCTTGGTAGCGATTCCAGAGGATGTCGCATTTCACCATGAAGATTTTACCTAGTCGACCACCATCGATGGCTTCACGCGCGAGCTTCACGGGTACGTTGTAACGATTCTGCTTGACAACCCAAAGCTTCACCTCATTCCTGTAGGCTGCTTCATTCATGTCCATGCAGTCCTTGACTGTCAAGGCCATCGGCTTTTCTACTAGGACGTGAAACTTATGTTGTGCTGCTTGGATCGCCATTTCCTTGTGCAGTGCATGGGGCGTCGCAATATCTATGATATCAGCTTGAACCTCACGGAGCATCTGCTCATAGTCTGTAAAGTAGGGGATATTATATAACCGAGCTTGCTCACGCGCTTTATCCTCGTCTGTATCACAGACAGCGACGATTTCTGCATCTGGTTCTGCATCTAGAACAGCTACATGGCGCCGTCCGATGTTGCCGCAACCCACGATGGCAAATTTTATAGGTGAAGTAGTCATATTCATTTGTGTTTAGTCTATCGCGTTCCACCTTTACTTGGTAGAAACTTCTATTAGTTCTGGGCTATTGTTCCACATCCCAACATCATAAGTCGCATAAAAATGTTCTGAATGTATCTCTTTCCCTTGATCTATGCTTAATTCCAATAGATTCTCCTTCATGTTTACACGCTGTGCTACCCCACTGTTCAAAACAGTCTCTACATAATCCGCACAGCTTTCTACATAAAGGGCAAAGTTTTGCTTTCCTTCCCTCAACGCATCGTACAGAGTAGTCGAATAAATACTTACATGATAGTCACAGACTCTAAACATAGATTTTAGATCTCCTGTGACGGTTTCTACATTTTCCAGGGCCTCGATAGCGGCATAGATTTCACGCTGTTCGTTAGGATGGTTTTTTACCCAGATATATGCTTTTTGCCCCTTGACCTTTAGATCCGCATGCAGCCACTGAATGTATTCGATGAAAGGCTCATGTAAAAAAGTTTGCGTGGTGAACAAAATCAAGGGTTTTCCATCTGCTTTGGCTTGCTTTCCCTTTTCCATGATTTCAGGATCAACATCTCCTGTATCAAAGTGGTAATATCCTATAACTTGAGTCTGTTTGGGGCTATACTCGACTCCTTGAGCCAAAGTCTCCTTCCAGTACGCACCATACGTCCAAATCTGATCTGCAAAAAGCGCACGTTCCACAACAGGTGCGACTTTGGGAGGATAAACATAGAAAATATCTTCTGTGGAAATTAATCCATGCTGCAACTCAATGACCTCTACTCCTGCCCTTTTCATGGCGAGAATCTCTCCCTCCTTATGATAATGACAGATCACCAACGCCTTCTCACATGAGATGTAGGAGAGTAAAAATGACCAGATTCGGTAAGTATTCCAGAATTGCTCAAAGGCAAATTTTACCATCACTTGATGCTCTTCCTCCAAGCCTAGAGCTGCTTCGATCCGTGCATAAGCTTTTTGCAGTGCCTCGTACAACTGTGCGGCTTCATCAGAAATAGGCAGGAGGTAAGGTTCTGCGTACAAGGCCTGAAGCTGAATATCAAAAGATCTATGAGGGAGTGTTTTGAGAGGCGTATTCTGCACGTAGAAAAAACGATCATTTCCCAAATCCTTCATGATGCGCTCCAAGTATTGAGATACCTTCTCTCCCTCATCATTTTCCACCATTCTTCCAGGCTCTAGGACCAACCAAGGCCTATGCATCCCTTTTACTTCTTGTAGATCCCAATCCTCCATGACAGATCTGGACCTACGAAAACGAGCCAGCCATTGCTTGATTCGGTAGTACCGTTTGATACGACTCAGGGAATTACCAAAGGGTGTCTTCCAGTTGTAACCTACCTTCAAACCATCCTGCACTACTTTGAGCAGATTGAATTCTTCACAATCAAAGATTGCCGGATCATCAAAGGCGGTATAGAAGGCCTCATTGAACTCTGCAAATGTAATATTTACAGCAGGTTTGGAAAAACTCATATAGTCGGTACGTTAGAAGGGTGGATCAGTAAACCCGAATCTTTGAGTCGCTGGATCGGAATCTGGTAATCCCAAGCAGGATAACCTTGCCAGTCAGCCATCTCAATTAAGTCTTTGGTTCCATCTGCAAAGCTCAGCAAGTGCAACATCATGGGGACTTCGAGATTGCGCTTTGGATTTCCTCCCATCGCATAGTAAAGGCCTCTTTTACCAAGTTGAGGTTCGCAGTAGGGCTGGGTATTGATATAGGTATCATTGAGTTCGAGTACATCTACAATTCTACTATACACATCTACTGTCCTTGCCATCGCCTCAAAAGAGACAAACGATTTATTGTCTTTGGAGGTGTGGTACTCAGGATACTGCAAATACATGGAGCGGGTCACAGATCCTACAGGCAGATTAAACCCAGGCGAACAATACTGGCGCTCATCGCTCCCCCCAATAGCAAACTCAATCACACGGTAAGGCTCCTCTTGATTTTTGAGGACGTGCTCGGCTGCACGATCAGCCAAGCTTGTCCGATACTTGGAACGCTTATAGGTAAACATCCCATCATCTCCTACACAAGTAAGTACATAACCTGCGATCGTTTTTTGCTTCATATGCTGCCCATGATCAAAGAGATAATTGATGATTCCGATCGTTTCAGGGGCAAAGACAAAGCGATACGTATATTTTCTTTGGGGTAATAAGGCAATGTATTGGTATAGAAATGCGGCAACAAGTGGCCCCGAAAGCTCATTATTAGCCATGCTAGGATGACAGATGTAGGTAGAGAATAAAATTTCCTCTTCTGTTTCTCCTGGCAAGACCAGATCTCCATAGGTCAAATGGCCAGGTTCAAGCGTAGCATCAATCACAACTTCATATTCTCCTTCATGAGGAAGGGTATCATATACATTTTGTGACAGACAAAATCCCCAGCGCTCCTTGTAGTAAGAAGTCATGTAGGGAATTGCATCGGGCATCTCGGGCAATGTGTAGAGATGAGGGGCCAATTCCTCCCAGCTCATTTTGGCTTGAATAGGCGTAGCATAACCTAGTACATGTAAATTATGCTCCTGAAAATCAGCTACCCTTCTGCCATCAGGTGTCAGGATGTAGGCTTCTCGTATGTTCCATTCCTTAGGAATAGTCCAGTCAAATACCTCTCTTCCTGTAGGGACTTCGTGCACCTCTAATGGAATGATCTCCTGGAGAATAGCCAATGTCTCTCTTACACCATCTCCTGTCAAACTCCGACAGATGGGCCAAAGTCGATCAAAGAAAGCTTCTATATTTTTAGGGGTCAACTCCATATCAATTGCTTCGAGAGTATTCTGTGAGATGAGGAAACTGATCATTGAGTTCCTGGATCACCTTGGGATTAAAAATCTCTACTCCTGCCTGATTCAAATGGTGGTGATCATAAAAGTGATGTCGAGAATGTAAACTCTCTACCTGTGTGTGATCTATGAGCAAAGGATTTTCCTGAACCTCAGATGCCAATCGTTGTACCTCTGCCAAGAAATCTTTGATTTTCCGATAATCGTATTCACGTGGTAAGGGATGGGAGACCATGACCACCTCAATCTGTTCTGTCTGACAAAAAGTAAGCAACTGTTGAAAAGCTCGAACCTGAGCTGGTCGGAAAGTTAAGTTTCCCAATTGATAGTCTACTTCCTTTTCCACAGAGTCTCTTCTTTCTACAAATCCTTTCCCGACGTAGCGTTTGTCTTCAAACTCAGGATCGCTCCCTCTAGACAATAGCCTTAAGGTCAGCATATTCACTGCACGAATATCTTTTAATTTCCACGCAATCCTACAGGCAGTCCAATTGGAAGAGACATTTTGAATCAAATCTGAACTGGACTCGAATCCATCAGAATAAAATGCACCAGGGAAAAGATCTAGTAGCAGTACCGTCCCTTTTCTTCCTCTCAGATAATGGCGTGCTAGCTCATAAGATTGGACCATACTTTGAGCGCTCGTACCCAAATTGAAAGCTTTCCATCCTCCCTTTTCAAACAACCTAGGATCATAATCCTGACGAGCCATAGAAGAACCTATAATCACTAGCTTAGGATCTACTTCTCCATCGAACTCTTCAAACTTTTCGTAGGCATCTCCCCCCTTCATACTCAATCCTTGGCTCACACGATAGATCATTGGGTTTCCACCTACTGGGATATAGTAGAGTATAGCACAACCAGATAGATAGAGTCCCACGCTAGCTGCTATAAATATTAATCCATTGATGATCAATCTCTTCATATACTAAAATTGAAAGTAGATGAATTCAACTTCTCCAAAATATCCCAAAATGAGAATCCCACTCAGGATGCTTGCAAAGATACCCATAGCATAAGCAATAGGCTTACCCTCTCTTAATTTTTTGATCTTTCTGTCCATGATAGGATCAGCAAATGCAAAAGTGATAAGAGTGAAAGCCGTGACTAACCAAGTTAGCCCTCCTGCCTGATTGATCGTCTCACGAATCATTTCTACACTCATCGTAAGTGGCAACTCTACCACAGATCTGATGACAGTTATCGCATCTTCCAAAGAATTTGCGCGGAAGAATACCCAAGCCAACAAGGTTAGATGAAAAGTGGTGCCTATGGCCAAGATACTTTTGAACTGGGGGGGCATCCCTCGGAATTGAGCAAATGGCAAGCGCTTCCACAGTATCTCTGCTACCAAATAGCTTCCGTGCAATGCGCCCCAAATCAAAAAAGTCCAGTTGGCTCCATGCCAAAATCCGCTTACCACAAATACGATGAATAGATTCAGGAACCACCTAACTTGAGGAACGCGATTACCTCCTAACGGGATGTAGAGATAGTCTCTAAACCAAGTCGAGAGGGAGATGTGCCATCTTGACCAAAATTCTCGAATGGACTTGGAAAGATAGGGCGTACGGAAATTCTCCATGAGGTCATATCCCATGACTCTGGCGGCTCCAATAGCAATATCAGAGTAACCTGAGAAATCACAGTATATCTGAAAGGCGAAGAAATAGGTAGCAAGGAGCAAAGCCAATCCATTTTCATCTCCAGGGCTTGCGTAGATTTCATTCACATATACGGCCAAGCGATCTGCAATCACGACCTTCTTAAAAAAGCCCCATAGCATCTGCTGCAAACCACTGACGACACGTTGATAGTCAAAATCAAAGGTCTGGCGTAGTTGTGGAAGCAGGTGGGTCGCACGTTCGATAGGCCCTGCCACCAATTGCGGGAAGAAGGAAACATATAAGGCAAAACGGCCCAGGTTTTTCTCTGGTTCCAGTTTTCCATTGTACACATCGATCGTGTAGGAAAGGGTCTGAAAGGTATAGAAAGAAATCCCTACGGGGAGTAGTAACTGGAAAGTAGGTACATCTGCCATGATATTCCAGCTATCCAATAATGCCCTTGTCTCTCCACTAAAAAAGTTCCAGTATTTGAAGAAAAATAATAACCCAAGATTTGAGAGAAGAGAAAGATATAAAAAGAGCCTGCGTTTCTTCTTTTCCTGAATTCTGACCATCTGTCTCGCTGCAAAGTAATCTACCAAAGTCGAGAAAACGATCAGGATGATATACTCTGCCTTCCAGCACATGTAAAAATAATAGCTGGCTCCCAATAAAAGCACCCATCGATACTTGGGACTCAGGGCGAAATAGAGTCCCACTATGACAGGAAAAAATATGAGAAAATCCAGTGAGTTGAATAACATGCTGCTAAAAGGGATCTGGACTAGAAAAATGGGAAGGTTAAATGATTTATGATTCCTGGATCATTCGCCACTGTAGCAAATCATCTTCTTTGATAGCTTCAGTAGTGGCCTTTCCAAGCACTTCCTCATAGTGTCGGGGACTCACTCCATGTGCAGGTCGCTTCCAAGTCAGATCTTCCTTTGTCAGCACATGCCCCGCAGGAATGTCACGCGTCGCCACCAAGCTCCGACGGGCATTTTGTCGAGACTTATCCTCCGATGCCAAAGGCTTCTTGTCAAAGTCTCCTAATAAGCCAAATACTTCGTCCATTTTCTTGAAGAACACCTTCAAATCTTCCTTATCCATCGCATGATAATGGTCATTGCCAGGAAGGGTCTTGTCATGGGTAAAGTGCTTCTCAATGATGCGAGAGCCCAATAGGGTGGCAATCTTCAGTACCTCCATCTCCCCTGGAAGGGTGTGGTCAGAATAGCCGAGAATCGTCTCAGGAAACTTACGCTTGATATCCAGCATCATGCCTAGGTTTGCATTCTCATCCTTTGTAGGATAGTTGAGGATACAGTGCATGAGGCAGAGTGGGTTACCTTTGGATTGAATTAGCTCCACGGCTTCCTGGACCTCATATAGATAGGAGGCCCCAGTAGAGAGTAAAATGGGCTTACCAAAATCACATTGATACTCGATGAAAGGAAGATTGGTCAAGTCTGAGGAGGAAATCTTGAACACATCCATCAGGTCGTTGAGAAAAGTCGCAGACTCCACATCGAAGGGGGTAGACATAAACTCAATACCCGCCTGATCGCAGTATTTTTTCAAGTCTTCATATTCCGACTTCCAAAACTTATCATACTTCTGAAAAAGCTCAAACTGACTTGTGGTGGGCTCTTTTGTAATATCCCAATAGTAAGGAGAATGTTTGGATGCCAACGTTTTGGCCTTGTAAGACTGAAACTTGATGGCGTGTGCCCCGCCTTCCGCTGCTTCATCGACTAGTCGCTTGGCAAGCTCCATTGATCCCTCGTGGTTTACGCCAGCTTCAGCAATGATATAGGGGCTCTGTAGGTGGTGAGGAGGGAGTTGTTGGGCGAATATTTCTTGGAGTTTCATTGGGTTAATCGTGTTTGTGTGGGTGTTTACCATGCAGTCCATCCTCCTTCTACCAGGAGATTATGGCCTGTGACATAAGTAGAAGCGTCTGAAAGGAGGAATACGAGCGCAGGTGCTACCTCGTGGTTATAGCTCATGCGCTCCATGGGTGTAAACTGCGCGAAGTTCTTTTCGAACTGATCCTCATGATGGTTCCACACACCATGTGGCGTGATTTGATTCACACGCACACCTTTGTTGGCCCAGTAAGTAGCCAGATATTGGGAGAGGGCCATGACACCTCCTTTGGAAGCAGAGTAAGCGGCTGGTGAGCCCATACTTGTGCCTTTATAAAGGTTTTGATTGGGGGCTACTACGCTGTAGGTAGAGGGAATATTCACGATAGCACCACCCCCATTTTGAGACATCCAGCTACCGATGACTTGGCAAGTCAGGAAGGTTCCCTTAAGGTTGGTTTCGACTACTGCATCCCAGTTGGCTTCGGTATAGTCTTCAAATTTTTCAAAGAAGGCATGCGTCTTGTTCTGGTGCCCGTTGACTAATCCATCAATCTTCCCGAATGCCTTGAGGACTTCCTCCCTCAGCATTTCCACAGAAGATTTGTCTCCCACATCTATGCCGACCCCCAGCATGGCACGTCCGTGTTTCTCTTCCAGTGCTTTTGCTTTTGCTTGAGGGTCACTCTTGGGAATATCTGCTACGACCACGTGTGCACCAAACTGTGCGGCCGCCTCACAAAAGGCCCTTCCAATCAGGCCACAGCCTCCTGTGATGATCACGACCTTATCATTGAGGTCAAATTTTGCCTTAAAATCGACTGAATTGGGATCCGTCGTTCTTGCAATCATGTTGTTTGTGTTGTTTAGGAGAACCGAGACAAGAGAGCCGAGACGTGAGACAGGAATCTCTTTTCTCGGTTCTCTACTCTCGCCTCTGATTAAGTCAATCTCTTAAATCCACCGTGAGATACAGGCCCTTCAAGATACTGGGTGGGATCATCTCCCTTCTTGACGATCTCTCCGATCATGCCAAATACTTCATTCATATTGGCCAAATACTGGTCAATCACTTCCTCAGTATGTGCGACAGAGGCATAGAAAGCTACCGTTGCGAGGAAGCCTCGTTTGAGCATTTCCTGCACCACCAGGGTTTTCAGTGCCAATGGATTGTCATGCTTGAAACCAAATGCACTGATGGCAGGTAGCCCCGTGACATTAATGTCTAGTCCAGCGGCAGATGCACCTGCTTTCCATCCTGCTTGTACACGCTCCCCTACTTTGATGATGGTATTGGCAGAGTCGACTTCATGCATACGGCAGATCGTCGCCAAGGCAGCTACGGGTCCGATTCTTTCGGTCCAACCCAGCGAGGAGATGAAACTCGTCTGTGCAGCGTCCATCACTTCTCGTCTACCGATCAGAGCTGCCATGGGATACCCATTGGAGAAGGCCTTGCCAAAGACGGCGATATCTGGCTCCACGCCAAAACGCAAGTGGGCCGCACCTATGTTCATACGGAAGCCTGCAGTGATCTCATCAAGGATCATCACGATGCCTTTCTCACTACAAACCTTACGGATGGTCTCCAGGAATCCTGGTTCGGGAAGGTAATTACGCACTGTCTCCACAACCACTGCGCCGACCTCTTCTCCATGTGCTGTAACCAACTCAAGGAATGCCTCTGTGTCATTATACATGAAGGGAAGCGAGGTATCCATCAAGGCGCGCGGTACGCCATTGGGTTCTAGTCCAGGGATCAAGTGACCGTCTTTGAGGCGGTCGTTGGCGAGATTGGTCGAAAGGTACCAGTCGTGCCATCCGTGGTATCCGCAGAAAAGGACTTTATCTTTGTTCGTTTTGGCTCTGGCGATGCGTACAGCGATAGCTACAGCCTCTCCTCCTGTCTTGGTATAGCGTACCATATCAGCCCAAGGATGTATATCTACCAGCAACTCTGCCAACGCCACTTCTTCAGGTGCATTGAGCGTCGTATTGACTCCGCGTTGGATAGCTTTGATCACATCTCCATCAACCGCTTCGTCTCCATACCCCAGGATATTGGCGCCCACGCCCATATAGGCCGTATCATAGTAATGATTCCCATCTAGGTCCCATACCTCACAGCCTTTGGAACGCTCGAAATAAGCAGGCCAAAGGTTGGGGAGAAACATCTCTGGACGCTTCGAAAGCAACTGGGTACCACCTGGGATCAAGTTTTTTGCCTTTTCGTACAATGCTTGAGATTTACCAGGCTCAATTCGAGATTTATTTAACGATCCGATCATGGTCAAGTGATTTTTTGTAGCCAGCATTGATCACGCTGTCTTGGTTTAACGTCAATATTTCAGGTTTTTCTTTGAGTAAATCCACAACTTCCTCAATAGAAAAATCAGGTTTATCTGAGAGTTCTTCAAAAATTCTGGATACCGCAGTAAAATCATCTATGGTATCGACAGAAAGCTTGTAGTTATAATCTGGATGGCTCTTTTCCCACGCACAGGTAAACTGACCCACATTTTTGATGTAGGGCGTAACGTGCTCACGCTCCGAAAGCAGCTTCGCTTCTTTCCACGCTGTAGCTAAAGATTTAAAAGAAAACACCTCCACATCAAACCCATCCTCTAAGTAGTCAGGTTCATTGTTTGAGTTAGAAAAATAATCCACTCCACGCTCCTTGAACTGCTGAATACCGAAGTCGACCACCTTTCCATGATGCAAAGGACAATCGGCTGTCATCCGCACAATGGCTTCTGGTGTCTCTGAGAGTTGCTGCGTCGCCTGATAAAAGCGGTCCAACACATCCCATTCACTCCCTCTGAACACAGGAATATTTTTTTCCTTACAAAAGGCTTCCAGTCGATCATCTTGAGGCTCAGTAGAGGTAATCACCCAAACCTGATCCATCAATTGGGCTTTGGATACACGTGTAAATACATGTTCTAAAATGGTTAGCTCATCGATCAGCTTGAGGACTTTTCCTGGAAGTCGCGTCGAACCCAGACGAGCTTGTATGATACCTACTATCATGCTTTGTTTTTTGAAGCGTAATCTTGGGCAAATAGCCCCATAAAAATCTTATCCACATAAGCAGCACCAGAAAATACATGTGCTTTCAACTTTCCTTCCTCCTCAAAACCCAGTTTCTGATATATATGAATGGCAGCGGGATTATTGGCATAAACGGCCAGCCATACTTTGCGTAAATTTAGCCGATCAAATGCGTATGCTACAATGAGTTTACAGCTTTCATGTCCATAGCCTTTGCCCCAAACACTCTTATTACCAATCAAAATCCCTAGCTCCCCCGTGCGGCTGATCCAATCAAAATTATGGAGTTTGATATTTCCAATATGACGTCCAGAACTTTTCTCAATGATCGCCAACATAATCACCCCACGATCGGCCATCATCGCTGAGATGTAAGACTCAAGTTGATCCATGGTCTGAGGAAACTTCCCTGTCTCCAATCCCTTGGTGGTTTCAGGATCGTTGAGCCAGCTGAGATATTCTTCTGAGGCATCCTCCATGGTGATGGCACGCAGTGCGAGGGAGTCCCCATCCAAAAAAGTATTCATCATGGCCTAACTATGTTTGGATTTGAGGAGATCCGCATATTGATCCATGACCTCTTTGTTGTTGGTCAAGTTATCCTCATGCCTACGGTAGCGATAGAGTGGCAAAGGAAGGCGGTAGATTTGGTATTTTTTGAGGAAACGAATGCGAAAATCTTCTTCTTCACGCGCCTTGAACGTCTTGTCATAAAGCCCTACGTCGAAAAAAAGATCTCGACGATACATGATGCCACATGCGATGGGATCATCATCCACAGAATACACCCGCTGATGCTTCTCTTCGTCATTCACGGTCACATAGTCAGCAGCAATTGCATCGATGTCATGCTTCATAGAGAGGAAGTTATACTGCATGAGCAAAAGGTCGCGATGGATGTAATCGTCGGCATCTAGAAAGACAATATACTGCCCAAATGCTCTTCTTACGCCGATATTACGTGCTTCAGCCAGTCCTACATTTTCCTCTAGATTGATCGGACGAATGATGTCTGTATAATCTTTGAGTACTTCGGCTGTTTCGTCCGTACTCGCATCATTCACTACGATGATCTCATATTTGCTTCTTTCCAGAGATTGATTGTAGGCACTTCGAACCGCTCGCCCGACGTAGCGCGCATAGTTGTAGCAAGTAATGATGACCGATATTTCCATATAATGGGTTTGTTTTGGCTTTTTAATCTCTGCGTTTACACGGGTGTTTTGGCTGCTGCAATCCAGTCTTTTTCTAGTTGCATTAACTCCTCATAAGTGTAGGAAGCATGCAATTTCCCCTTCTTTAATTCGACGATTCGATGGCAGCTTCGTAGGGTACTAAATCGGTGGGCAATGAGAATGACCGTTTTCCCCAACTTCGAAAGCTGATCTACCGCCTGTATGATGATTTGTTCTGTCTTTGGATCCAAAGCACTGGTCGCCTCATCAAATATGATCACTTCCGCATCTTTGTATAGTGCACGCGCAATCGCCAATCGTTGACGCTGCCCTCCAGATAGCTTTGATCCCCCTTCTCCCACAGGCGTATGAATACCTTCTGGCTGCTCGTTCAAGAAGTCTCCCAAGCCTGACATTTCAATGACTTCTTTGACTTTTTTCTCCTCTAGCTCTTGGAGATCTGTACCAAAAGCAATGTTTTCTGCCAATGTCCCATCTAGGATAAAGACTTGCTGCTGGACAAAACCGAGTTTGTCTATCCATGCTTTCTCTGTAGACAGATCTAGCTTTTTCCCATCAATCAAAATTTGGCCTTTCTGTTCGCGATACAGCCTTAGAAGAAGGCGAATCAAGGTCGTTTTTCCAGAACCTGATTTTCCAATTACCCCCAATAATTCCCCCTTCTTAATCTCTAGTTCAATCGCATCAATGATGGGAGTTTCTGCATCTTCAAATTGATACGTTACCCCTTCGAAGTATAGTTCTTTCTCAAATGAGATCGGTTGTGGATCAGGTAAGTTTTCCTCCTCAGGCATCTCGTGCACACGATCCAAAAAGTCAAGGGTGTAGACATGGCCTTTTATATTGACGATGTACATCAGAATCCTGTTCATCGAAGGCATGACACGATAGGCTGCCACCGCGAACAAGCTCAGCATGGTCAGCAAACCTTCTCTATTATCTGAAAGAAACATCGAGTATAAGAAGATGAATACCACTCCGCTGACTGCAATGACTTCATTGAGCTTAGAGGGAACCATATTCAGGAAAGCCACCTGACGCACCAGACCATCTTCGCGATCTTTGAGGTCGAGGAAGCGTTTTTTGAAATAATCTTGAGACTGGAAAATGAAAATATCTACAAATCCACTGAGGGACTCCTGGATATATTTCAAAATTTGAGGTGCTACCACTTTTTTCTCGACGCCTACACGATGGGCACGATTCTTTGTCAAGCGATAGACAATCACAAATCCTAGCCCTACAAATATCCCCAAGGCAAGAATCAGCTTGGTATCGTAAATCGTGATTGTGACGAGAATAATCGTGATCACCATGATCTCTGAGATCAGATTCATCAAGGGTATCAGCAAGCTCTGTCCAAAAAAGGTGGGAATGTTCCGCACATTGGTGATGTAATCGCCTGAGTCAATATTTTTGATAGTCTGAAAACCCTTCCAGTCATAATAATCATACTTCTGCCGAGATAGATCGGTTGCCACACCTGTTGCAAATGCCGCCTGAACATAGATGATGGTCAATCCAAGGATATTTTTGAAGAGAAAAATACCCAGCATGATGAGGATCAGGGCGAGGAGAAATTGATCTGCATCTTCGAATCCCCCTGCTTCATACACTGCCTTGAGCGTCTGACTGGTTTCAAGTATTTCTGGCTTCAAGGCCACTGTCACTACAGGAAGGATCATTGCCAAACCGATGACTTCAAAGAAAGCACTAATGAAGATACCAGCCAGGCTCAGAAGGCCTCTCCTTCGTTGCTTAGGAGAAAGCAATCGATAGACACGAGAAATAATATTGACAAGCAAGAGTTTTTTCATGCAAAGTTATTCTTTTATCCAAAGGGTCTGTACGCCTTGTCCGTTTGATAGATGGATTCGGAGTATATACACACCCTCTGCCAAATCGGAGCGAATGACTTCTGTCTTATAGTCACCTTGCGTGAGCCAAAAGGAACTTTCGTACACGCGCTGTCCTTGTAGATTCCATATTTCCAGTTGGGTCTCTCCTACAGATGCATTTTCTAGCTCTAGGAAGAATGCTCCTGAAGAGGGATTGGGAAAGATAGAAACTTGAGGTTTGAGAGAAATATCAATCCCGACAGGTAGAGAGACAATAACCGTAACCTCTAATGTATCAGAACCACAATTGTTCAGGAAGTCCGTCACAATGAGCTGTACTGTATATGTTCCTGAATCCTGATATGTATACTGAGGGGAAATAGCAGTACTTCCATTTCCATCCCCAAAATCCCATTCATAAGAGCCGAAAGAGGAAAAATTCTGAAAGCTAACATTCAGATCATTGGTCTGAAAGGTAAAATCAGCCGTTGGGAAGGGCACCACATTGACAGATACTGTATCTGAAGTAGCACAACCAAAAACATTGGTACCTGTGACTGCATACAACCCACTAGCTTGTACAAGCAACGTTTGGGTAGTATCACCTGTATTCCATGCATACGAAAGATCAGGATCTCCACCATCCAGCACCGCTTGCTCACACGTGCTGAAATCCATTCCCAAATCAATGACAGGAAAATCGACAAATGAATCTACCCTAATGGTATCTGTAAGTACACATCCACCTGGCTCTGTCAGCGTTACGAAGTATGTCCCCGTAGCAGTCAAGGTAATATCAGGCGTCAAAGCTCCTGTACTCCACAAGAAAGTAGAACTCGTATCGTAGCCAGAGAAAAGGACATCTCCACACAATACCCCATCGTCACCCAGATCGATCCCAGGTATCGTCACCTCAATGGTATCGGTTGATTCACATCCCGTCCCATCCGAGATGAGCACAGAATAGACACCTGTTTCCGTCACCGTGATGCTTTGTACGGTATCTCCTGTACTCCAAACAAAAGAGGCCGTAGGGTTACCTGCGTCTAACAGAATAGGATCACATGAGAATAAGGTTTCAGGCCCCAATTCTAATGGTAAGGCAGGAGTCACAGTCACTGGTTTGCGATCACTTAGACAGAGCGCCTGGACAAAACTCAAGTCAAAGAAGTAATCATAACGATCAAACGTTCCTTGAAGTGAGCTCACAATTCTCGCCTTTCCACTCGCTGTATAGGGATAAGAAAATGTATTACTACTGAAGAATGCCCATCCACTACCAGAAATATCCTTTCCGATCAAACGATACCCCGTTCCAGCAGGTACATCAAAGAAAAGGAACACCTCCTGTCCCTGAGGACCATTTGAAGTGGCAATGACAGAATCTAAAACGACGCCATTTGCATCCGTCAGTAAGATCGTCCCTGTAGAAGGCACCAAGCTATGCAAAGTAAGAGACTTCAAAATCAAGGGGCTTTCTGCATCGAAAATGATCCCACGTTCATTTCCCTGCACATTTACGATCTGATTCGGATTAATGATGGTCTCACCAATAATTGCAGGTGTATTGAAACTCGCTGCCTCTACATAGTATGTGATCGTATCATCAATAAAAGTCGCGAAAGTATCAGAAAGCGTAAGGTACTCGTCTGTCATTAGATCTTCATACCATCTCATGAAATTCCCTCCATGGCTTGCTTCTAGTACGATATCTGCATTGCCACAAATGAGGGTATCTGAAATGATAGGATCCTGAGGAAAGGGAACCAATTCGATGTCTACTGAGTCCACCAGTGTACAAGTTCCAAGCGTAGAGGCTACTGTGTAGACACCTGACTGAGTGATGGTTACCGTCCCTGTTGTATCCCCTGTATTCCACACATAAGAAGCGCCCGCACTCTGTGCGTCAATCACATAAGAGCTTCCACATTCTCCACGATCAAATCCTAAATCGAGTATCGGAGCGGGTAGGACATTGACCTGAAAGGGCTGTCTCCCACTGATGCAGATTCCACGGGTGATGACCCAGTCAAAGAAGATATAGTATCTATCTGAAAGATTATCAGCCGTTGTATTGATCTGTACCAAATCTTCCGCTACGAAAGGATAGGGTACAGCAGAACCAAAGGTCCATTGAAAACCACTGCCAGAGGCTTGCATATTGCGCGCCATGAGGCGATAATCTGTACCTGGCGAAAGGCTGAAATTCAACTGGACTTCGTGCTTCCCTGCTCCTGGTACTGCAACTCGTACGGTATCTAGAATAGCCCCTGTGCTAGTCTCTAGTTGAATCGTGATCGCCCCATCAGAATCTGTAATCAAAAAGACCGATTGAAGGATGCAGTCATTGAACACATCAAAAGACATTCCTCTATCCGACTTGATAAATGATTGATTGCTAAACTGGCTGAGGTCAGGAAGGCCTGTGATACTCGTATCGCCTAAGTTCAAAGCCTCTACATAAAGAGTGGATGAGTCAGAAAAAAAACGACGAAGGGTATCTGTAACCTCAAAGGGACGAATGCTAGAAAGCGAATCATACCAAAGAAATAAATCCCCTGCTGTACTAGCAGAAATATCTGTCGTTTGAGGCCCACATAAATCAATGGCAGCAACCACGGGGTCTTCGGGTTGATCAATCAGCTCAATGAAGACAGAATCTTCCAACGTACAGGTAGCCAGTGTCGAAGCAACTGAATACGTTCCTGTTTGATCTACCGAAATAGCACCTGAGGATTCGCCTGTACTCCATAAGTAAGTAGCACCTGTACTGGTCGCATCTAGCAGCGTCGAATCACCACAAATGGCACGATCCACTCCTAGATCGAGGATAGGAGCAGGTAATATTTCTACATTGATGGGTACTCTATTGCTGACACAAATCCCTCGATTGATCACCCAATCGAAGAAAATATAATAACGATTCGAAATCTCATCGGCTGTATTTGTAATCTGTACTAAGTCATCCAACACAAAGGGATAAGGCACACTCTCGTTGAATATCCATCTGAGTCCTTGTCCTGAAGTCACGATATTGTTCGCAAAAAGCTCAAAATCTGTACCTACAGGAAGATCAAAATTCAGTAAGACCTCATGCCTGCCTGAACTCGGCAAGCTCACGGAGACGGAGTCCAAAAGTATTCCTTGATCATCCAGTAGGTCTACCCTCAGATCTGTTGCACTTTGAGAGATCAGCGTTACGCTTCGCAGTCGACAATCTGTCAGCACATCGAACTTCATCCCACGAGAGTTCTTGATGAAACTTTTGTTGGAGAAGGTATCCACATCTGATAGCCCGACAGAGTCATTGATCCCTTCGTTCACAGCCTCTGCATACAGGGTCACACTATCAGCTACAAACACTGTGTAGGTTCCTCCTACTGATAGAGGACGTGTAGCATTGAGGGAATCGTACCAAAATAGGGTCTGCCCGTCAAATGGTGGAGAAATCAATACATCCTGTGGACCGCACACCCCTGTATCCAAGGGTGCCAAATCAGGATTGGGAATCAATTCTACAAATACTGTGTCTTCCAACGTACAACTCAACAAAGTCGACGCTATAGCATAAGTTCCCGTTTGGATCACATTCAAGGTAGCAGTTGTATCCCCCGTGTTCCAAGAGTAAGATGCGCCAGGACTCGTCGCATCTAGTGTCACCCCTCCCCCACAAGCAGCTATATCAGGACCTAACTCCAATGCAGGAGAAGGAAGCACATTGATATTCAAAGGAAGACGAGCTGATGTACACCGCCCTCTAGTAACTGTCCAGTTGAAAAATATATAATATCTATCGGGTAGATTATCCGCTGTATTTGTAATGGAAATGTAGTCGTTGCTGAGGGGGTAAGGAGATGTAGGAGCGCTAAATAACCATCTCAATCCTGCCCCTGTACTCGAAAAGTTACGCGCCATCAGTAGCAGATCATTGCCTATGGGAAGATCAAAATTTAGGTCAACTGTAGATACTCCGCTAGGGACTGTCACGGTCAAAGCATGCAAGATCGTCCCACTACTGGTCTCTAGTTGCACAGTAAAGGTCGTTATTCCGTTACTCAGTACCTCCACACTTTTGAGCACACCTGTACTCGAGGAGTTGAAGCGCAGACCTCGATCAGATTTGATAAATGACTTCCCAGCCCCTGCTATGCTATTTTCGTCTAAAAGGCCTATAGAATCTTTTGCTCCTTCATTTACGGCTTCCACATAGACTGTCTGACTATCGGAAATAAAAGTGCTCAAGCTACTGGTAATCGCAAAAGGAGATGTACTATTCAAAGAATCATACCAGAAGAGCGTTTCCCCGTCATTGGTAGGACTCAATACGATTTGCTGCGGGCCACAAATATTGGTATCTGCGGGATTCACACTCGGTACTTGGAGGATCTCCACAAAAATACTATCCCTTGTCGTGCCGCTTCCATCTGTCACATCTACCCAGTAAATTCCTGTGGTAGAAGCTGTAATAGTCTGTGTCGTCTCACTTGTATTCCAGGCATAGTTCGCCCCTGTGTTCCCTGCATCCAGGATGATACTTCCACAAACAAGGGTATCACTTCCAAGATCCACCACTGGCTGTGCCAGCAGCCCTATAGATCCCAAACATAAAGCAAAGCAAATACTCAGCGTTTTTCGTAACTGCATAAATTTCTTGCGCGTTTTTTCAGTCTTTTTGCCAGAGTAAAACAGGGTGAGGTTTGATTGCATGAAGTTGTTCTTGAGTAAACTCATCTGAGGTATAAGTCAGATAACGAATCTTACGCTTGATCAGGGGTTCTGCTTTTTCTATCAACTGGACTAGATACAGCCGGTCTACATCGCCTATGATGATGAGGTCTACTACTCCGCTATTCAAGCCTTTGGCAAAGCTACCTGTCAAAAATACACGTTCGACATTGCCCAATCGTTTGATGACGTGGTCCAGAATCTGATCCAAACCTACATATTTCATCACGATGCTATGAATTTCCTTGAAAAGCGGATGTTGGATGTTGGCGCGAAACATCTTTTTATTCCCTTCCATTTCGGAATTCAACATACCCGCTTTCTCAAATTTATTGAGCTCTACACGTATGGCATTGGTAGACTCACCAAATTCAGACTCCAAATTGCGGAGGTAAGAAGTAGTTTTGCTATTGAGAAAAAACTTCAATAACAGTTTGATACGCGTTTTTGAGGAGATGAGGGCTTCTACCATTGTGTAGCTTTTCGAGTAACAATATTACTCGTTTTCTATTAAGTTCCCATGAAAAAGAAGGCAATTGTAAGGAAATCGAAGGATTCGTCTTTGCTGGAGATACAGGAAAATTGCCAAGTATGTGCCCTCTTTCCTCCTCCTTCATTGGTTATGTCCTATATCCCTTCTACTTTTGCGCCAAATAATTCCTGATATGGTCAAACATATGGTGCAAGTCGGAGATATATCTTGTGGGGCTGATTCTCTCTTCCTGATCTCTGGTCCTTGTGTGATCGAATCTGAGTCGATCATGATGCAAGCCGCAGAGAAACTACAGTCTGTCTCTGAATCCCTGAACATACCCGTAATCTATAAATCCTCCTTTTTGAAGGATAACCGTTCCTCTGTAGATTATTACACAGGACCTGGCTTGGAGGAAGGATTACGCATTCTTCAAAAAGTAAAAGATACCTTCGGTTTTCCACTCATCTCAGACATTCATGAGCCTTCACATGCAGCGGCGGCAGCCCAAGTCTTAGATGTCATCCAAATCCCAGCCTACCTCTGCATGCAAACGAGTGTCCTCGTCGCAGCAGGAAAAACTGGGAAAACCGTCAATATCAAACATGGTCAGTTTCTCGCACCTGAAAACATGATCAAGCCTGCACATAAGGTGGCATCCACGGGAAATCAACAAATTCTCCTGACAGAAAGAGGATATACCTTTGGCTACAACGACCTCATCGTAGATCCACGAAGTTTCTATCACCTCCGCCAGACGGGTTATCCTGTCATATTTGATGTCACACACTCCATCAGGAAGTATGGAATACCCAGTGCAGATCCACGTGGGGGTATGCGCGAGTTTCTACCTACACTGGCACGCTCAGCTGTAGCAGCAGGAATCGATGGACTCTTCATCGAAGTCCATCCCAATCCTGAAGAGGCACTATGCGACGCTGCGAGTCAGCTCGACATGAATGACCTAGAAGCCTTTCTTGAACCTCTGATTGAAATTCATGATCTAGAGGTCAAATGGCGCAACAAGGTATAACCCTATCCATTTTTCATTTTTCATTGTTCATTGTTCATTGTTCATTGTTCATTGTTCATAAGCAACTCTCTTCATACTCTCTTACCCATTCCTTATGGAACTCTATCTCGATTCTGCAGATCTGAAAGAAATTGAAACCGCATTCCAGTTGGGTTACTTAGCAGGTCTTACCACTACGCCGACCTTCATGCATAGAGCGGGCATCACAGATATCGATGGAACCATCGTCAAGCTATCTCAGATGGTACCCGTCCTACAGATCGAAGCACTGGGAAACACGGCAGAAGAAATCCGTGATGAAGCCCTCCGTTTACTGGACTTGGGTTTGGATAAGGGTAAAACCGTATTCAAGATTCCTATTTCACTAGAGGGAACCCGTGCTTGCTATATGCTGCGCAAAGATGGTATGCTTGTCAATCTGCATCTGGTATATACAGTGCAGCAAGCTTACATGGCCATGAGTGCGGACGCTACCTACGTCTGTCCCCTAGTCGGTCGATTGCAAGATCAGGGTCAAGATGCATTGGGGCTCGTCGAGCAGTGTGTTGAAGCTGTCGATCACTATGGATATACCACCAAAGTCATGTTCTCTTCTGTTCGTCACGTGGAGCATGTCCGCAATGCGCTGAATCTGGGGGTGCACACGATCACCGTACCCTGGAAGGTCATGCAAAAGTTGACAGATAACCACTTTACAGATATTGGGACGCAGCAGTTTGTAGAGCATACGCGTATGACCACGATGCGTGTGAGAGACATCATACGCCCCGCCAATCCTATTATTCATACAGATGCGACGATCCTGGATGCGCTGGTCGAGATGAGTCGCTCAGGTCTAGGAGCTGTGACTTTGTTGAATGAAAAGGAAGAGATTGTAGGAGTATTTACAGATGGCGATCTCCGCCGTCAGATTGAAACTCATGGAAAAGAGGTCCTCACGAGCTTACTCTCCAAGCTAGAGCCCAAAGCCCCTTACCAGATTGAAGCAGATGCAGCCTTGCTAGAAGCATCCAACCTATTCAAAGATACGAAGGTGGATACCCTGCTGGTAGTTGACAAGGGGCGACCTGTAGGCATGCTCGATATCCAAGATTTATTCTAATTTCATTTTTCAAGGTGTACCCGATTCACAAGCATAAGTGCCCTGAACCATGAAAGATGTTCCATGAAATATGATTTGAGTTTCCTGAAGAATGAATAATGCTCTTTCTCTCTTTGAACGGTGATCTATGAAAAACGAATACAACATCTTTACCCAATTAGGAGGGAAGTTTCTCGTCCAGCCTGAAATTTTTGCCAAAAAGCTGGATAAGATAACATGCGTCTTATTCGATTGGGATGGGGTGTTTAATTCAGGGGAAAAGGGGGAAGGGACTACCAGTCACTTTTATGAAGCAGACTCAATGGGAACCAATTTATTGAGGTTTGCTTTTTGGGCTAAAAACCAGCAAACGCTCCCTATCACAGGGGTACTTTCAGGTGCATCCAGTGCCTCGGCTCAAACTTTCGTATCGAGAGAACACTTTCACTTTCTCGCGACGCGCTTCAAACACAAGTCTGAGGCTATCGAGGCCGTATGTCAGCATTGTGGCCTCAACCCTGATGAGATTCTCTGGGTATACGATGATGTGTTAGACGTATCTGCTGCCCGTATGTGCGGCCTTCGCATCATGGTTCGAAGATCAGCCAGCCCCCTATTTACACAATACATTGAAAGAGAAGGCTTGGCAGAATATGTAACAGCACATGCTGGGGGAGACTTTGCGGTAAGAGAAATTTCAGAACTATTGATCGGACTTATGGGAAAATGGGAGGAAGTTTTGGCACACCGTACGACTTACTCTTCCACTTATCGCTCCTATTTGGAAATCCGCCAAGCTATTCGCCCCCAAGCATTACAGCGAATGGTAGAGGGCCTACAGTTCATGGATCTATAGCCATCATTTATTTTTAACGCATGCGCTTTACCCCTTCTTCTGTGCGCTGGTAAGTCTGCCCACTTTCGGGACAAGTAGCCATTCCTTCCTTGTCAAACTCCAATCGATGTCCATACTCGCTCATCCATCCTACCTGGCGTGCAGGATTACCTACAAGCAATGCATAAGGAGGCACATCCTTGGTCACGACAGCACCTGCTCCGACAAAGCAATACTTCCCCATCGTGATACCACAGACAATGGTCGCATTGGCACCGATGGAAACGCCTTGCTCCAAGTAGGTAGGATCGTATTGCCCTCTGCGAACTACGGCAGATCGAGGATTGCGCACATTGGTGAAGACCATAGAAGGACCCAGGAAAACATCATCGGCGCAGGTGACACCCGAGTAAATCGAGACATTGTTCTGCACCTTGACATTATTTCCTAAGGTCACATCGCCTGCGACAAAAACGTTTTGCCCCAGGATGCATCCTTTTCCCATTTTCACATTGGACATCACATGGCAAAAATGCCAGATCTTGCTCCCTTCCCCTATGCTGACCTCGTCATCTACGATGGCCGTTTCATGTACAAAGTAATCTGCCACAACTCCTGTATTTGATAGTTTCTGATCTTAAAGATGAAATTAACGGGATTCTTACCAACGGTTTGAGAGCGTATCTTCCAATGGTCATTTTTGATTCGCCAAAATAGCAGAAATTACCCTCTCCTGATCTTTTTTCTTCAGTCCTGCTGAACTAGGCAAACTCATACTATTGGTATGTAGGTATCTGGAATGATGCAATGTTCCCAACTTCGGACAGTCCAGATACATAGGAAGCATGTGCATGGGCTTCCAAATCGGTCGTACCTGTATGTCTGCCTTATGGAGGCGCTGAATCATTTGTAGGGTTGGCTTCTCAAAAGTAGCCGTTACCAGCCACCTATTCGTTTTGACCTCTGGCCTCACCCTTTGAAATGTACACAAATCCTTCAAGGCAGCCTCGTATCGCTGAAAAACTTGTTCCTTTTTCTCTTTTATCTCCTCCCAGACCCTTAGCTGACTCAACCCTAGTGCTGCGCTCAGGCTTGTCATCCGATAATTAAAGCCTACTCTATCGTGATCATATGTAAGCGGGTCCACTTTCGCCTGGGTAGCTAGATGCCCGATTTGACGCGCCCATTGTTCATTCGCAGTCAATACAACTCCTCCTCCACCCGTCGTCAATATTTTGTTCCCATTGAAAGAAAGTACGCCTAGATCACCCCAAGTACCTGCCTGCTTCCCCTGATCACTACTTCCCAGTGCCTCAGCTGCATCCTCTATCAAGATCAAGTGATGCTTGTGACAAAGGATTTTCAGTGCCTGCATATCCGCTACATTCCCCATCACATGAACCGCCACCACTGCCCGAATATATATCTCCAGTCGTTTGTCCCAACATCCCGCTTCACGTATCTCTGTATGGGTCTCCAGATAGATTTCCAACGAAGACACATCTAATAAGTAAGTGTCAGGGTTTACTTCTGCCAACAGTGGCTGGGCTTCGAGATAACGTACCGCATTGGCTGTCGCCACAAACGTGATGTCGGGGATGATGACGCCATCACTTGAGCGAACACCTGCTACAGATAGGGCCAAATGCAAAGCCGCTGTTCCCGAGTTGACCGCTACCACGTGAGGACTGCCCGTAAGATCCGAGAGTGCCTCCTCAAATTCAGATACCCAGGGACCTGCGGAGGAGACCCAGCCACTGTCAAGGCAAGCTTTGAGCATATCCCATGCATCAGGCGAAAGATAAGGTTCGTGGAGTGGAATCATATTTACACGAAGTATCCTTTGGGAAAAAGGGTCAGATTCTCGGGCTTTCTATACCAGTCTATACATACATCCAACCCCTTCGAAAGTGAGAAATTGGGTTTCCAGCCTGTCGTTTTATGTAGCCTTGTCGCATCTCCACAAAGTCTGAGGACTTCACTTGCCGAAGGGCGTATACGCTGAGGGTCTTGCATGACTGATACGTCTGCCTGGATCTTTTCAATCAACAGATGAGCCAGCTCTCCCATAGAGATGTCCTTACCTGAGGCGATATTAACGACTTCTCCTATCAGTTCGTCACATTGTGCAATCGCTAGCAAGGCCGTAGCCGTATCCTTCACAAAAACGAAATCGCGTGTAGGCCTCAGATCTCCCAGGACCAGCTCCTTAGATCCACTCAAGAGTTGGGTAATGATGGTAGGGATAATGGCACGGGTGGATTGCCGAGGACCAAAATTATTGAAAGGCCGGACCACCGTCAAAGGCAGCTCATAGCTTCTATGATAGGCAAGCGCCAAAGATTCCCCACCAATTTTGCTGGCGCTGTAAGGAGACTGAGGCTGAAGCGGATGGGCTTCATCAATGGGCACATATTGCGCAGTACCGTATACCTCTGATGTAGAGATAATCAATGTCCGTGAAACGTGGGCATGTTTGGCGGCTTCTAGTACATTCAGCGTACCTGAAATATTGACATCTACAAAACTCTGAGCAGCCTGATAGCTGTAAGGAATGGAAACCAGTGCGGCCAAATGGAAGATCTGTGATACGCCCTGTACAGACGCGTGGATGAGCGCCGCATCTCGCACATCTCCCCAAACGATTTCTACGGCTTGCATTTCTTCCTTTGAAAGCTGCTTGAGCCAGCCGTTTGATTGAAAGGAATTGTACTGAACGAGCGCCTTGACTCGATAGCCTGCCCGAATGAGAGATGAGGTAAGGTGGCTGCCGATAAATCCTTCAGCACCTGTAACAAAAGCAATAGGGGCCTCCATATCTAGGGTTTAGGTAGGGCAAAATAGAAGAACGAATACGATAGCTCCATCCTTATAAATTGAATTGAGTAAAAATATCTCTTGTCGTTTCGTAGTCGCGCACTTGCCCGATGTCCATCCAGTATTCATTGATGATGTAAGCGTGGGTGGGTTCATCTGCCATCACCATCTGTTCAAATACCTGGGTCATGTCTACATGCATATCAGAAGGGATATATGCCAGCGCAGCGGGTTCCAGTACATAGATTCCTGCATTGACGAAGGTCTTGTGATGCGGTTTTTCTTCCAGCGAGAGAATGCGAGAGTTGCGGGTGTGTACGACACCAAAAGGAAGCTGGTAATTGTATTCGTGTAGACACATGGTCGCAAATGCCCCACGTTCGTGATGAAATTTCAGTAGACTCTCAAAATTCAGCGTCGTGATGAGGTCACCATTCATCACGATCATGGGATGGGTAAAGTCTTTCTCGATCAGACTGAGTGAGCCTGCTGTCCCCAATGCCTTATCCTCATGCACATATTGAATGGATACACCAAACTGACTCCCATCTCCAAAATATTCTTTTATGATACTCGCTTTGTAGTTTACACAAAAGTAAAAGTCTCGGAAACCATACTCGATAAAGGAATCTAGTATGATCTGAAGAATAGGTTTGTGCCCTAGCGGGAGCATCGGCTTGGGTATGTCTCGGGTCAGGTCTCCAAGTCGACTACCAGTACCGCCTACCATCAGGACGACCTTGTTGGGGCGAGACTTGAGATGCTTAGGGACGGAAAGGATATCGACAAGTGTAAGATCTTTTTTTACGACAGGGAGATAAGGAGGGACTTGGTGAAGTGCCAGCGCCTCAATTCCTTTCTTTAATTGGGACTCAAATATCTTGGGAGGATGGGGATTCATGACCTCCTCTAGTTTCCATTTGTGGTTCAGGACAGCACGTCGAATGTCTTGATCTGTGATCGTACCGATCAGGCGATGAGATGCATCTACGATGGCCAGAAAACCCGCATGCTGCATATCCATTTTTTGAGCGATCTTTTGGAGCGGCATGGATGGGTCAAAGTCCAAAACTAGGTGATGCATGAGATTCCATATTTTTCGCTAAAATAGTATAATGCCACAAAATATTTCGTCCATTCTCTTTCGTACATTACATCTTTGACCTAAGTTTTTCATATACAAGATATTACAGCTCATTAATTCCTGTTATTCTGTAAATTGTAGCACATGTAAGGGTGAGCATCTGTACTTTCATTTACTGGTAGATTCTGGATATAAATCATCGAAACACATCGCAAAATCCTTACACTTACTACGAATTCAAAAATATTTTCATATGTAGTATATACTGTCCGACCTCATACAATCTTTATAAAATCACGCCTGATCACGGCTATTATTTGTTGACATTTTATTTTTTTTCCTAGATTAGATGAATAGCCACCCGTGAAGAGTAATTTTTTCCTCCTCTTTACGTTACTTCTTTTGTTGCCAGGAAATCGTCCCGATCGTAGCCACAGCTTGCTCCTAGCAGGAGACAATCAAATCTACCTGTACCTATCATGTACCTTGAAACTCTATGCCATCACTTACTTACAATAACCTAACCGATGCCAAAAAGCAGCAAATCTTACAAATTGCATTCAAGGAATTTACCCTCCACACGTATGAAAAAGCATCTGTCTCTAACATTATCAAGCAACTAGGGATAGCTAAAGGGAGTTTCTACCGCTACTTTCGCAATAAACTGGACCTCTACACCTATCTGGTAGAGTACGCAACAGCTGTGCGCCTGGAAAAGGTTGAACATCATCCACCAGAAACCAAGGCGCAAGATTTTTTTGCCTTTCTCGAAGACAACTTTGTACGTAGAATCAAGTTTGAACAACAATATCCTATCTATGGGCAGTTTCTCTACAACATCATGAGAGAAAGGCACAGTGAGCTTTTGGGTAATATTATGCTCAAAACCAAAAGGAATCTCATGCAAGGGGTGATACAAAAAGTAAAGCAATTTCAGCCTCAAGCGAATCTCCGACATGATCTGGACCTACCATCTGTTGCCTTTCTGATCATCCAGATTCAATTCGGCTTGCACGATTTCATTGTACTTAATAAAAATGGCGTAAAAGAGGAGATGATGCGAGATTTCAGCCAATTGCCTCCGTTAGAAGATGAGGAAATACATAAAATCGCCAAACGACTAGTCGATATTGTGAAAAATGGCCTTATCCCTCCTACATCTATACACTGATAGGTAACCTACGGATCTCCACTTCGTATGCAAGAAAAGCGATATATAGATAGGGTTTTCCCATCACTATTTTCATTTTTACTATTCATCTATCACAACCTTATCCATGAAACTCTTCTTGCGAATTATAGCCACGTTCCTGATTGTAAGTCTGTTGACATTGTTTACTCAAGTTGGCGGAGTCATTTACCTGCTGTGTTTGCCCTTGTTTAGATGGATACATAAAAGCGATGGTATCACTAGAAAAGGATGGATTAAATTCGGAAGTTTCCTCATTGTTTACCTCATATGTACCCTATTTGTCATTCCCCCCTTAGCGAAAAAGATCAGTCATCGTGTCCCCCTCCCCTATTTTGGCCAGCATGTACAAGCACTCAATATCGGCTATTGTCTGCTCAATCGCCACTATGTAAAACCTGAAATGCGGACGATACTAGAGCATCTGGGGGAGAAAATGGGAAGGGAATATCCTGAGTCTATCATTGCTTATATGGATGCCAATTTTCCTTTTTGGGATGGCTTTAGGCTATTGCCACATTATAGTCATAAAGATGGCAGAAAGATCGACATCGCCCTTTTTTATAAAGATCAGAAGACGGGAAAACGCGTCCACAGGAAGACACCTACTGCCATAGGATATGGAAGTAGTGAGGGACCCATAAAAGGAGAATACGATCGCCCTTCGATTTGCGAAAATCAAGGGTACTGGCCCTACACATTTATGTCTAAACACTTGCCTACTGTACCAGGTAGAAAGCTCGATTTCGATCCTGTACGTACGCAATACTTTCTCAGGCTTCTTCATTCTGAAAGGGGTATCCGCAAGGTATTGATCGAGCCTCATCTCAAGGCCAGACTAGGATTTGGAAGAGTGAATAAGTTCAGATTTGCAGGCTGTAAGGCCGTCAGGCACGATGACCACTTACATTTGGAAATTTAATCCTGCTACATATCTCCCATTTGTGCCAACTATTTTCTAGTTTAGCTTCATGATACAAGCGGTCATCATTGACGATTCTTCACAAGCACGTGAGGCACTCAAAGCAGATATTCAACACTATGCCTCTGACATCAAGATTGTAGGAGAAGCAGATGGGGTCATTTCGGGAGGAAAATTGATTAGAAAACTTCAACCTGCCCTGATCTTTTTAGACATAGAAATGGGAGATGGGACGGGTTTCGATCTGTTGGAGCTATTGGGAGAAACCCCGTTCCATGTCATCTTTACCACCGCCCATGACAGTTTTGCGATCAAAGCCTTAAGATTCTCAGCGATCGATTACTTGCTCAAGCCTATAGATCCTGACGAGTTGATATCAGCCATAGACAGAGTCAAAGCGACGCAAAAGACACAACCAGAATCTGTCAAGGCACTTTTGAGCAACATCCAGTCTACTCAGCACCAAAGACTCGCCCTCCACACGATGGAGAAGATCCACGTAGTAAATGTCAGTGACATACTCCGCTGTGAATCCAGTACCAATTACACGATATTCTATTTTGTAGAAGGCAAACAGTTGCTTGTAACCAAAACCCTTAAAGAGTTTGACAATCTACTCAGCGAGCAGGGCTTCCTCAGAGTCCACCAGTCACATCTTGTCAACACCCAGTATATCAAGGAATTTGTCAAAATTGATGGTGGCTACCTCGTTATGAAAGATGGTACAGAGGTTCCTGTTTCTAGCCGCAAGCGCAGCAAAGTCATGCAGATGCTCAGCGAGTTGTAGTTTAGAGGACTACCTTCACGATCTCTCCGTTTGCCAAGACCCCAAAAGCCGTAGAAGACGACTGGGGTGCTTCTCCTTGTACAAATTTGCGTGTAATACACAAGATATGGCCTTCGCTGTCGATCTTGTAGGTTCCTGATACTTTCTTTCCCGATAGCTCATAGTTTTCGGTGATCATGCGCTGATCCAAGGTACGCGTACCATCTGTCGTCAGAAGATAATTGCGACGGCTGGTAGGTGTTTGTTGATGCAAAATCAGGGCTTGAACCTGCTCATTGATGACCATGCGCTCCTTCCCATAAAAAAATCCTTTGGGATTGCCCAGCAAGGTATGCTCAGCGATCATCGCTTTGGGGATATCTTGCTTCAGGACGACCAGATCTAGGAATCCCTCGTAGGTATCACGATCCACGCGCTGATCAATGGGGT
Organism: Bacteroidota bacterium; assembly: GCA_039820545.1. Lineage (GTDB taxonomy): Bacteria > Bacteroidota > Bacteroidia > J057 > J057 > JALEFZ01. Next base: position 38,112 of record JBCBPW010000017.1, read on the forward strand.
AGACTGACAGCGCTTGCGAGCTTTGTGGAATAGACTGCTTAGGCTGAGACTCTCCACAGGCACTCAAAAAAATGATGACCAGAAGGAAGGGAAAAAATTTCATGTGTATTCTTTTGCTATTGCTTTTTGCTCGTGTCTGTCTATGACGATAAGACACGCTAAAAGTAACGCGCGAAGGTAGCCTTTATGATACACTTTGAGAATTCGCGAGGAAAAAATAATGATTCGCTAACTTTCTCCTTTTTTTCTTCCAAATCCTTCAGGAACCTTGATCAGACCTGTCACGAAAAAAGAGGCTACAGTAGCAATAGAAGCCCAAATGAAAAAATTCATATAGCCCAATTCTCCGAGGATATACCCACTGGCCTGCATCGGAAATGTCATTCCAATCGCCATGAAAGCCGTCGCAAACGCATAATGTGCGGTTTTATAAGGTCCTTGCGCGACATAGATCATGTACATCAAGAAGGCGGTGAAACCGAAGCCATATCCAAATTGCTCTAGTACCACACAGGCGATGGTCAAGATGGAATCGCCAGGTTGAAGTACTGCTAAGAGAATGTATACCACATTGGGTAGATTGATCGCAATGGCCATGGGCCAGAGCCAGCGTTTTAGTCCATCTCTCGAGATCAGAATCCCTCCTAAAATCCCTCCCACTACCAGAGCTAGCGTACCATAGGTGCCATACACAAGCCCAAATTCTTCTGTGGATAAACCCAACCCCCCTTTGGCTATGTCGTCTTTGATAAAAAGAATACCTACAGATTGTAATTGCGATTCCCCCAAGCGATACAAAAGAAGAAAGGCAATCATGATCCCGATATCAGGCTTCTGAAAAAAGGTCTTGAGGACGTCCCAAAAATTCCCTTGTCTTTTGACCGAAGGCGGGTTTCCCTCTTCCCCCGTAGATTCGATTTTCTTTTCTTCTTTGCCATCTTCTCCTCCAATCAGGTCGATTTTGTCCTCTATTTCATCTCTGTAGACCGCTCCCCCTTGCTCAGGCTCAGGGACGACGATCAAATGATACAGGAAGAGGATGCCAAAAACTGCGCCTATTCCAATAAATGTGTAGCTCCAAGCCGTGTAGGGAGACATTCCTCCAGTCGTGATCAAACCACCAGCCAGAATCAATAAGGGGCCTTTTCCGATAAGGACAGCCAGTCGATAGAAGGTAGAGCGAATCCCGACGAAGAAAGACTGTTGATTTTCCTTCAAGGCCAACATATAATGCCCATCTATAGCAATATCTTGGGTAGCTGAGACAATGGATAGCCACATCAACAAAACCAAGGAATAAGTAAAAAAGGGCTCATCAGCCAGAATAAAACCTAGCAACATAAACCCTGTACCCAAAACCGCTTGGGTGAATAAAATCCACCAACGCTTGGTGCGAAAAAGGTCGACTAGAGGACTCCATGCAGGCTTAAAAATCCATGCATAGCCAAAGAAGCCTACATACAGCGGGATCACCTTCTCTGCTACACCCAAGTCTTGATAGACCGTCACCATAACCACATTGATCAGGATGTAGGGCAATCCCTCTGCTACATAGATGCTGGGAATCCAGGTCCAAGCATTCTTCCGAATCGTTTCTAGTGCCTTATTCATGAAAGTATGTGTAGCGCATAGTACCGCAAATTTGATGGTTTTCGCATCTCTATGCTTTTCTTTTGGAGATTAATTTGCGGCTGTTGCCTCTTTCCTCTCATATTTCAACTCTCCACCGACAAAGGTCATCAGTGCCTCTGTTTGTAGAATCTCACGCTCTGGGCAGGTGATGATGTCCTTAGATAAGACAGCAAAATCTGCGTATTTCCCCGCTTCGATCGATCCCTTTTTCTGCTCTTCAAATGCGCCATAGGCAGCATCAAGGGTATAGGACCTAAGCGCTTGCATGCGCGTCATTTTTTGATCTGCTTCGTACCCCTCATTGGGTGTTCCTGCCAGCGTTTTTCTAGTCACGGAAGCATAATAACAAGCAAAAGGATTGACAGGTTCGACAGGTGTGTCTGTTCCATTGATCACTTTGGCACCAGACTGTATAAGTCGCTGCCACATATAAGCTCCGAGCTGTATACGCAGTTGTCCCAATCGATTGATGGCCCATGGACGGTCAGAAGACATATGAATCCCTTGCATAGAAGCGATTACCTCCAACTCTGAAAATCTGGGTATGTCTTCAGGATGGAGATGCTGGGCATGCTCTACGCGAAATCTATGATCGTGTGCTTTTTCGGGATGCTTGGCAAAGGCTTTTGCATAGCGATCCAATACCTCACGGTTGGCACGATCTCCAATCGCATGTGTACAAACCTGGAAACCATGGGCAAGGCCATTCTCAGCGATTTTCTGTATGTTGGCCATCGGTTGAAGGGGATTACCAAAATGCCCAGGCCGATCCTTGTATTCTTCTAGCAGCCATGCCCCTCTCGAACCAAGTGCTCCATCAGCGTAAAGCTTGATCGCACGAACCGTCAGATGTTCTCCTACTTCTGGACCATGCTGGTACCACTCGCTGAGGAGGGCAGAATCACTCCCTGAAAGCATCACCCACAACCTAATCCCCAACTCATCATGAGACACTGCCTCTCGGTAGACTTCAATCCCGGTGGCATTGGAGCCTGCATCCTGAAAGCTGGTAATGCCATAGGAAAGACACTCTGCGACTGCCGCCTTTAGGTCTTGACGCAAGCTTTCTTTGGTATCCTTGGGGATAAAATGGGCAATGAGTGCTTCGGCATCTTCAGAAAAAATACCCGTAGCCCTTCCGCTTCCATCACGGATGATTTCACCATCTACACCCACTTGCGTCTGGGCAGTGATTCCCGCGACCTCCATCGCCTTCTGGTTGGCAAATACAGCATGACCAGAGGCATGGGTCAGCATGACAGGATGATTGGGAGAGACAGCACTTAACTTATCATGGACTTGATAGCCTTTGACCATGACCTCAGGCTGAGGAACCCACTTGCTCTGATGCCAACCACGACCGAGAATCCACGTCCCTTCGGGTGTATTCTCCGCAGCGAGTCTGACCATTTCTACTAATTCGTCGTAATTGGCTACTTGGGTGAGGTCTAATTGACGCTTAAATTGTCCCAGTCCGAGGATATGTCCATGACTTTCGATAAAGCCTGGTATCAAGGTCTTCCCTTCAAGATTGATCACTTCGGTTGCTGGACTGATATAGGCTTTAATGGCTTCATTGGTGCTGACCTCTAGGACACGTCCATCACGCACAGCAACTGCTTGTGCTTGAGGAGCAGCTTCATTTAAAGTATAAATATTTCCATCCAAAATGACCAAATCTGCAGGTTCGGGACTGCAAGCCCATACAAAACACAACAACAGAAGAGAAGTAGACCAAAATTTCATATCCATTTACGCATTAAAAAAGGGAAGTTACACAAAAGCCATTAATTTCGCGGGGAGCCCATCAAAAATTCCATTTTGTGATGGGAGTTATTAGATTTGATGAATAGACCTGATTACGAATGATTCAGTAGAAATAATATTGAATTGAGCAGGAGATAAAATCTGTGAAGATTTATGGTATGTTTAGGATTTTATGCCCGCATCTATAAAAATTTACACAGATTGTCAACATAGATAAAACTAAAAGATCACGCGTAAGGGTTCTTATTATTTCACACAAATATGCGCCACATAGCCATTTCGGATATCCACGGTTGTATGACGACCTTTAAGCACATGGTCGAACACGTGCTTGAGCTCAAGCCTGCTGATCGACTCTATTTACTAGGAGACTTTATTGATAGAGGTCCCAACTCAAAAGGGGTTTTGGACTATGTGATCAAGCTAGAGGGGGCGGGATACAAAGTCTACTGCATCAAAGGCAATCACGAGGATATGATGGTCAGTGCCTACGAGGAGCCAGACAAGCAGGAGATCTGGCTGTACAACGGCGGGCGAGAAACACTTCGTAGCTTCAATGTCTCCCAACCACAGGAGATTCCTTTGAAGTACATTGACATGGTAGATGACTTTGACTATCATATGGAGGTGGAAGACTATATATTGGTTCATGCAGGGTTGAACTTCAAGGGGCAGACGAAGGATGAAGAAGGAGAGGGCTTCTTGTGGCGGCTGCACAATCCACTAGGTGACACAAAGTCCATGTTGTGGCTACGCCATTGGTATGAGGACATCGACTGGAACTGGTTAGGTGATCGCCGCATCATCCACGGGCACACGCCGATAGAGCAAGAGGAGATACAGACGATGCTTGATACGCTTCCCGATCAGCAAGTTCTTGATATAGACAATGGCTGTTTTGCCAAGTTTCGTCCAGGAATGGGCAAGCTCTGTGCCTTTGATATGAGTCACAACCTTTTGTACTTTCAAGATAATCTCGACGAATAGTGGCTAATATCCCCCATATAGATGTTCACCAGCTTCATGCCTTTGAGGGGCACACAGGCTCTGTATTTTCCTTGGCAGTAGACGAAAATAGGCAAGTCGCTTACACGTCGGGAGATGACGGCATCGTCGCTGAGTGGCAACTCGTCAATCCCACTTCTGATGCACACGCCTTGATGCGGACCCAAAGTGCCAATTATGCCATGCTGCATATAGCCTCACTTTCTCTGCTGGTGATTGGAGGGAGCGATGGGACAGTCTACATATTTGACCTCCACAGTAAAAAGCTCGTTCATTCCTTCCGCAAGTTCACCCACGCGATCTACAACTTTTACTACGAGTCCAATCGAAAAAACCTTTGGATTCTCATGGCAAAGGGAGGATTAAGCGTATTCTCTTTGGTGAATTTTGAGGAAAAAGGGTATTTACAGATTGCAAGCGACCACTTGAGGAGTGTGGTCCCCTACGAAAACGGCTTGTATATAGGTTGCAGCGACCATCATATTCGTTATGTCAATCTCGAAACAGGGGCAGTCGAACTAGACTGGAAAGCACATCAAAACTCTGTATTCTCCTTGGCTATTCATCATGCGGGAAAATACTTGATCAGTGGGGGAAGGGATGCCCACATCAACGTTTGGGATTTGCAGGACGATCACAAGTTAATCAAAAGCTTACCTGCCCACTATTTTACCATCAACGATTTGGCCTTCTCTCCGCAGGGAGACTACTTTGTGACAGCGAGTAGAGACAAGACCATTAAGTTGTGGGATGCCTATTCGTTTGATCTGCTAAAAGTCGTGGATCTGGCCCGACATCACGGCCATAGAAACAGTGTGAACCGTATATGGTGGCTAAAACAAGATAATTCTGTACTTTCGTGTAGCGACGATCGTCGACTATTGCATTGGAAGTTTGAGATTGAGCAAGGAACATGATCACCCCCATAGAAATAAGACAACAGTCATTTAAGCGGGCTCTCCGGGGATATGACAAAGATGAAGTGGATGCCTTCCTTTTGGCACTGTCACAGGAGTGGGAGCATCAACTTGAGGCTTATCGCAGTCTCAAAGAGGAATTGGAAAAAACCCAATCCAAATACAACACATTGAAAGAGGTGGAAGACATTCTGCACAAAACGCTCATGCAAGCAGAACAATCGTCTCGAGATGCCCTCGAAAATGCCCGTCAGAAAGCAGAGATCCGTGTTCGTGAAGCGGAGGCCCATGCACAGGAGATTGTGCGGAAAGGAGTAGAAGAACGCAATCAGATTCAAAAGGAAATCTCAGAACTCTCTCGCTATCGCACCAAAATGCTCAGCCAGATGCAGGGTTTCCTCAAGACGCAGCTAGACCACGTACATACATTTGACTTTGCTGAGCTGCCCCCACATCAGGAGGAAAAGCGCCTACCAGAAACTGCCTCCCCTTCTCATACCAACTTTTTCGAACCCAACACCACCGAAAACGGTACTACCCGTTCAGGACTAGTAGATGACATAACAGACGAGCTGTAGTCATTTTTCATTTTTCATTTTTCAAGGTGTACCTGACTCACCCGTATAGATTTCGGGAATAATGAAAAATGCTCCCTGAAAAATGATTAGAACTTTGCTTTGAGTAGTTCCATGATGTGTTCGAGATACTGAGCGTCCGTAGTATCAAAGTCATCCATCAAGTCGCTGTCTACATCTAGTACCATCTGCGTCACGCCATCTTTGACAAGAGGAACGACGACCTCTGACTTGGAGTCGGAGCTACATGCAATATGTCCAGGGAATTGATTGACGTTGGGTACAATCAGCGTACGCTGCTCAGTGGCAGCAGCACCACACACACCTTTGCTGAAGGGAATGCGCGTACATGCGAGGGGTCCTTGAAAAGGTCCTAGAACCAGTTCATCTTCTCTGTTGATATAAAAACCTACCCAGAAAAAATCAAAAGCCTCTTTTAGCATCGCCGCTACATTGGCCAGATTGGCTACGAGGTCTGATTCATCTTCAATTACAGACTGGATTTGAGGAACCAGCTCTTGATAGCGCTGTGCTTTGGTCGCACCAGGGGTAAGCGTGATAGATTCTGCCATGAATATTTATTTGGAGACAAAGGTAAAAAGGAATGGAAGAGAATCCGTCTCTCAGACTACTTTTGGTAAGAAGTACTTTATGCCAAAAAGGTTCTCAGAAACTGCTGACGTCCTGCCTCCGCCAAAGAGGACAAGTCAGGCACCTGCGGGATGTTGTGTCTTTCGCAGACGAGATCCACATTTCCTTTACGCCAAAATCCTTCGGGACAGCATACAGTGAGTTTTCCTGTCGAAGCAAAAAGCCCTAACTCTAAGAGGGAAATAGGAGCCTTGGTTTCTGGATCGAAATACATCAAGATGTGATTGGCCATTTGCTGGGCATCCAATTCCCATGTTACCTGCTCTCGAAAAGGTGGAAAATCCTTGTGCTGCTCCCATGAACTATCCCAATCGTCTCGGCGTGGATTGAGTACAAATAAGTCCAAATCCGTAAACTGCTGGGTCATTTCCTTTTGCCAATCTCCTGCCTTCCCTTGCGCAATACTTCCCGCTAAGAAAATCGAATAACTATAGATCCCCAATGGAGTGGGTGGTTTTACTTCTGTCATATTTTTTCTCATAAAAAAAGCCATGCGTCACACATGGCTATATGGTTCATATCCTGAAGGCCATTTTGAGGTTTCAAGATAGTATGGCTTCTTTTTGATTGATTTGTGTATCGATAAAATCTGCTACTTTTTCCATGAGCCACATAGGCGTGGACGTAGCACCGCAGATTCCCACACTTTGTTTGCCCCTTAACCAATCCAAATCCAGTTCATCTACATCTGAGATGAAATAAGTATCGGGGTTGATACGCTTACAAGTTCCGTACAATGCCTTTCCATTGGAAGACTTTTTGCCAGAGACAAATACAATCGCATCGTGACGGGCTGAGAATTTCTGTAGTTCTGGCTCACGATTGCTTACTTGACGGCAGATGGTATCATTGAATTTGAAGTCCTCGAATCGCGACTCCATCCGGCTGCGGATGTCATAGAGTAGTTTTGTACTCTTAGTTGTCTGGCTGTAGAGTGATACAGGACGATCTACGTCCAATTGGTCGACTTCTTCTACAGATCCGATGACAATGGCTTCCTGATGGGTCTGCCCTACCAATCCATTCACTTCTGCATGACCTTTCTTCCCTAAAATCACAATCTGCCGATCGTCGTCAAAAGCCTGACGCACGCGATTTTGTAACTTCAGCACGACGGGACAGGAGGCATCTATCAGCTCGAGATTATTTTCGAGTGCGATACGATAGGTCTCAGGTGGTTCACCATGGGCACGAATCAGTACCGTAGTATCACGCAGATTCTTCAATTCCTCATGGGAAATGATTTTTAATCCTAGATTTTGTAGACGCTCGACTTCTTTGTCGTTGTGAACGATATCTCCCAAACAATACAACTCTCCCGTTTCTTCTAAGCGATCTTCTGCCATTTCTATTGCATAGACTACGCCAAAACAAAAACCAGAGTGCTGATCTATCTCAATTTGAATCATGGTGTTTAGGTTTCTAATGCTATCTTCCCCTTCGGTATGCGTCTTTTTCCATTGCCTACACATTTGTATACGCGAGGTTCAAACATACCGATAACAATATATAAAAAGAATCAACTTCCCACATGATTTCCCTACGAATCCTAACCTCTTTTTCGCACAAGTCCGCGAAACAGTTATCAAAATGGACATATGCATCGTACTAAACCGTCGTGTTTTGCACACAATTTATCAGCTTGGGCCCGTAGGTAGAGGGCCATCAAGTCAAGGGAGTTTGCAAGGTTTCTCTCGCCAGTCTGCATACTTCCTCTACCTGCTGATCGATCGTCATGTAGGTGGTATCAATTTCGATGGCATCCTGCGCTTTTTTGAGTGGCGCAATGGCCCGTGTTGAATCGATTCTGTCCCGCTTTTTCAAGTTTGAGATGATATCTTCTAGTGGCAGGAACTGCCCACGAGCCTCCATCTCTTGTTGTCTTCTGATCGCACGTACTTTCAGATCGGCATGGATAAAAATCTTTAGCTCGGCATCTGGAAATACCACGGTCCCGATGTCTCTTCCGTCCATCACCACGCCTCCCTGTGCTCCCATCCGCTGCTGCTGCGCGACAAGGGCATGTCGGACGGAGGCGTGAACAGCAACTGGACTGACAGCATCTGAGACCTCTCTACTGCGGATAGCTGGCTCGACCCACTCACCATTGAGACGAATCTGAGGGATCGGATCGTCGCCGCACAATCCAAACTCGATATGGATATCGTTAAGGCTTGACCTGAGTTTCTCCGTCTCCTCTTCAAAATCAATCCCGTTTCGCAGGAAATACAAAGTAACTGCGCGGTACATGGCCCCAGTGTCAATGTAGGTATAGGATAGCTTTTGGGCGACACGTTTAGCAGTCGTACTCTTGCCCCCCCCCGCAAATCCGTCAATCGCAATTTTTATTGGTTTCATCAGACCACTCAATCAAAGGATTCTCTATATTCACAACGTGTCGTACACGTTTCGTGTATAGTGACACTATATAAACCTGGCAATTTTCCTTTTAATTCATGGTAAAACCACTTGGCGAGGTTCTCTGACGAGGGATTCTTCAATAACTCAATCCCTTTTTCCTCTGCCACCTCATTGATACACCAGTGATCTAGCATATCTATATATGGCTTTACGACTTTTTTGATGTCTCCAAAGTCCATCAATAGCCCCGTATCAGGATCCACTTCGCCCAATAAATTGATGTCCATGTTGAAACTATGCCCATGTAGGCGACGACATTTGTGTCCCTCGGGCATTGCAGGCAAGTAGTGAGCGGACTCGAATCTAAATTTTTTTGTAATAAGTACTGACATTTCCTTCTCCTCTGAGATGCAAAACAATAGGGATTTTTAGAGATATACAAATGGAGATCAAGAAGTATGGGGAAGATAGAGGATTTGGATGGCAAAATAGCTGAATGGATGTGAGCGTTAAGCGCACGTATTTGCGCTAATCACAGCAGATGCCCCGATCCATAATCATGAGAGGATAGGAACAGGCACAAACGTAAAAATCAAACCGTGTAGAGGATTTTTATATAAAGGCTCCTCCCATTCGCAAGGCTAGATACTTTGATTTCCAATAATTTAACCCTCACGCCTCTTCTTAAAAAATCTATCTTTTCGCTTATTACTTGTTTTTTTGAATCTTTTTTCTATGTGGCGCGTATACCATAAGTGTAATAAGTTACGTTAGATAGATAGTTTTATAAAGAAATTGTAGTAGTAGTAGTAGTTAGTTTCATGCCATTGGATCCCGGAGTTTCTTCGGGATCTTCTTTTTTATGGCCTTTTGATTCCCATCAGAGCATACCCACTACCCAATGGTCCAGTACAACATCTCATCTCTACTGAATCAATCTTGTCTACATTTATGCTGATCCAACAAAAAAGGCCTCTCAAACGAGAAGCCTTCCTTTATAAGTAGTTGAAAAAATGCCTTATCTCACGATCAAACGATCTACCATTCCACGATCTCCTTGCGTAAGTTGGATGAAGTAAACCCCTCTAGCCGCGTTGCGAGATAGATCGATTTCCTTGTCATACTCTCCCGCGTAATCCTGAATGTACTCCTGATAGACCTCTCTACCTCTTGAATCAAAGATACGGATCTGAAGGTCCCCACGTGAGGCAGGTACAAATCGCAAGCGGAATCTTCCATCACTTGGATTTGGGAAGAATTCAAAGACTTTCATGTCTAGATCAGGATTGATCATATAGTCTCTGATGCGGTTGCCTACTGAGCGGCTCTCGAACTGATCAAAGAGTGCATCGATTTCAGCTTCATAGTCGTTCTGGTAGTTGTTGTCGCGCTCATATCTGTCATCGTCAAAATTAGGACGTGGCGCAGGAGCGGGCGGCGGTGGAGGAGGCGTAGGATATCTGTCATCTTCTACCGTCACCCACTTCTCTACCGTTTTGCTTCCCATGTATATGTAAGTGCTTTCTACTTCATTGTTGCGAAGGTACTGGACACGTACTTTCTGTCCTGGACGGAACTTCTTCATAGCGTTTACGAGGTCAGAATAGTTATTCGTCTCATAAGGTCCCATCTGTATGATGACATCTCCACGGTTAAGTCCTCCTTCTTCTGCTGCACTGTTTCTGACTACAGATGTGATGTAGACACCTCCTCCTCTGTAGTTGTCAAGATTAACGCCTAGGAAAGCCTTCTGCACCTTAATCTTCTTCTTGACGGGCTTCTTGATTCCATCTTTGGTCGTCAGACGAGCCTGAGTAGACATGTATCGACCTTCGCGGATGAAGTTGATTTCGATCATATCACCTGGACGACGCTGTCCCAATGCATCACTCAACTCAAAAGAAGCATCCAATGGTTGGCCTTCGATAGAAGTAATGACGTCACGTGACTTCAAGCCTGCACGATCTGCGCCACTGCCAGGCACGACGCCATCGATCAAGATTCCTTGCTGAGAGTTTAGACCCAACTCACGTGCTTGGCTTGAGCTAAGCTCATCTGTGTAGACACCCAAGAATGCTTTAGGTCCACTATAGCTTTTAGATGAATTGTTGTGGTTATGATTGTGATTATGGTTACTGTAAGTCGTGCTTTTACTTTCACCTGAGCCTTTGAGGATCAAAGTCGTCTGATAACGGTCACCATCACGCTGATACAGCACGCGCATACGATCGCCTGGCTCGTATCTTTTCTTTGCTTCAACTAAGTCTTTGTAGGAGTCGATACGCTCATCTCCCATCTGCAAGATACGGTCGTTGGGGCGGAGGCCTGCTTCCTGTGCAGCACCGTTTCGTGAAACAGAGGTGATTCTCACGCCACGTGAATTGTCATGACCTGTGTCGAGGTAGACACCCATCATCGCACGAGACTTCTTGGCAGGTGTCTGTCGCTGATCTCTTAATTCAATGGTTGAGGTGTTTCTTCTCGTATCGGGCAGGTCTCTTACGATGATCACCTTCTCTAATTGTGTATTTTCGCCGCCATACATGCGCTCAAGACGTCTCAGGACGGGATAATAGTCGGCTTCATCGTTGACAATGAGGGTCGTATCGATCTGCTGCTTGAATCCGTCAGCTTCACGTGTGATCTGGATCGTCACAACTTTTTTGGAGGATTGTGCTCGGACTTGAGGGATTACAGCTCCACACATGAGGAGCAGCAATGTGGTTATTTTTAAAAAGAATCTCATCGTAAGGCTTTTTTCGTTGAATGCAATATGAATGTAAGCTCAAAATATTGGAAATGAAAGCATTCAAAAGACTACTAAAAGCTTACACAGATGCATCATTTACTTTAGTCTTATAAAAAAGTCCGTTTATCTAAATACTTATGTCGTTAGTCGCGCTAAAAAGGCCGAAAATTCTTTATGGCTTTAATTGCTAATTTCTAACAAGTGCTCATAAAGCTCTTCTTCGTCTCCGTCGGCGTAAGAAGTATGCTGGTAGATGATTTTGCCTGACTCATCGAACAATATGGTATGGGGCACATTGATGACATTGAGTGCTTGCATCAACGCTCGGTTCTCATCAAGCAAAACTTCGAAGGGCCAGTCTCTGACCTCTACAAAGGGACGCACCTCGCGTGCCCGCTGTGCAGCATCAATAGAAACGGCCACCAGTCTTACACCTGTTTCCTCTTGCCAGTCTTCATAGACCTCTGAAATATTCGTCAGTTCTCGCACACAAGGCTTGCACCACATAGCCCAGAAACTCACAATTACAGGTCCTTCTCCCTTGACCGCTTCATGGGCTTTGAGGGTTGCCCCATCTAGGTTTTTCACATCTACGCTGGGAAGTCCTTCCTGCCCCATGAGAGAAGAAGTCACGAGTAAAAGGCTGACAATAAGTAGAAATAGTTGCTTGCTCATAGAGATAAACTTTGAATAATCTGGATTTTTCCGAGACGAATGATAAGGGCGGGCTATTCTGAAGAATTTCATTTCTCTCCTCGTCACATAAGCCCCCTTCATAAATATACAACGTTATGTACTTTACCTTTTATTTTAAGGAATCCAAATCCTCTGATAATGTAGACGATGATCTACCTCCAAGGTCATGAGATACCAACCTGAAGGAAAGGAAGGAAGGGACACAAACTCAGAAGAAATCACCTTTTTTTCCCAAACCACTTTCCCACTGAGATCCTGTAATTGAACTTGAGCTGAGGTTTGATTCAACTGTTGTATCCGCAGTTTTCCTTCGGCATATATCATCACAGAAGAGGATGTCATGTCAGGATCTCTACGTGTGACGATCTGCGTCTGACTTGCTGCCCAAATATGCTGATCACGGTCGTCTTGTATCCATGCAACGACACGAAGTTGATCAGGATTCCAGGAAGGATCTATTGTGAGCGAATAGTTTCGAGAAATCGTTTGATTGATCCCCACAGTTGCGATATTTTCTCCTGCACTTCCATTGAGAAAGGCGCGGAAGACATGACCAAAATTCCTTTCCCCATTGTCACCAGGAGGATTGGCAAATGTCACGAATTCTTCTACCACTGCAACTTTGAGTTGAGGCTGGATTCCCTGTAATTGATACAAGGGAGTCACATTCAAATTTACTTGCCAAACGTTTCCCGATCTATTTCGAGCCAGATCGAGCTGGTACAATCCTTTTTGCCGATTTTGCCGCTGTATATCTTTAGCAGACAGGCCATTGGGCGCACCCTCGAAGTCGCCTCCCTGAAGCAATCTGCCATTGGCGAATGCCCGAGGTACCGCTACGATATCGTAATAGGCGATCTGGTCGAGTTGGGGTTGAGGATTGGCTTGATGCATGGGATCATCGTCAGGCGAAGGCCAAAATGTATGATAGGCTACGACGGCAACTTCCTCTTTGTTATTGCTTATCACTTGGTTGAATACAGGATTTTGGTCGGCGCATATATCGCAGTTATGTTGTGTAAAGTGCTCCAAAAGCATCAGCGCAGGTGCAAGTTGATTGGCCACGCCTATTGCCCTCTGCGCGCGATTATCTTGTGGGTTGGGATCGATCTTGCCGTTGACTTGCAGGATTTCCACAGACAACTGGGCCTCCCCTACCCCTGCTTGCCAAATATCGCTGAGCATGATCGTATCACTCACAAGAGGAGAAATATCCAATCCAGATAGCGTCTGCTGTACAGGATTTTGTGTACCTACTTGAAAGCTTACGGTCAAACTATTGATCGCTTGAGCGCCCTCATTACGTATGATGATGGGAACAGTTTGTATACCTGCTTCCACAACCGCGACCATATCCAATGTAGTAAGGCTCGCATCATCATCTGCTGGTATCCTCAACCTCACCTGATCTACTCCGAATCCCGTGGCCCAGTTGCCTGAGTCATCATGCAAGAAACCCAATTGCAACGCATTTCCGTCTGCCAGATTACTCACATCGAGGGTATAGGTTTCCCAAAATCCTGAGGTGGGGACAGTAAATACTTCTGAAAATGAGCTTCCCCCATCTCTCGAAACCACCACCTTCCCGACTGAGCCAAAGAATCCATCTAGATAGGCATCAAATTGCAGAAACAGTCGCGCCCCGTTAGCAGGCTGAACAGAAGGCAACCAAAGCAAATCCTTACGCTTGTCACAATCACAATCATCGTCATTGGAGGCGGCAATACCCGAGCGCGCAGGAATCTTCCAAGAGGCAGGAGATAGGTCATCCGCACTCCCAAACTCCCAGCCGGTAGATCCTGCTTGCGCATCTAATGACCAATTGGGAGGCAACGTCCTACTCTCAAAATCTTCAGATACGAGTGTTTGTCCTTGAGTCCATAAACCCAAACCTAGGAACAGTCCGATGAAACTCAGACGCATGTATAATTTTTCTTGCATGTTAAAAGATGATGGATTAAAAAGTCGTCCGCATGCAGACAAATTTAAGGCTTGACACAACGTATAATTGATTCATAGTTTGAATTTCGGTGGATTTTGCTTCATTTGAATTTCATTCACACCTCTACGCCAAAAGCCAACATAGACAGGTCGATTGAAAGACTAGAAATTTGTTCAACACTCATGGTATTTCCTATGAAAAACATTTTGACACTCCTTTTCCTGACGTTTTGTGTGTTCCTAGGGGGATTACAAGCCCAAACGATGGCCTTTGCAGAAGCGGCCCAGGACACCTTCAAGCTTCCCGCTAATGCGACGGATTTCCTAGAACTTGAATTTCGCATCGTCAATCTTTCGAGCGATACCCTAGAAGTGACCGCCGAGCGCACAGTAAATGATACAGCTCCTGGTCATGGCACCTTCTTCTGCTGGGACATCTGCTACGGATTTGCTGCTGATAAAAGTATTTCCTTCATCGAGATTCTCCCAGGTGATACGACGGACATCACCTACATCACGTTTGAACCTATGGGAGCCAACGGTGTCACACGTGCGACGATGGAATTTGTGAATCTAGCCAATAGAGAGACGTTGAGCCGTACCTTTGTCTACCAAGTAGGAGAACTCACAAGTATTGCATCAGGTTTAAACACAACCGAATTTTCCCTCCCCTATCCATCGCCTGCTCAAGATGTAGTTTTTGTGGATGTTGCAACAAGTATTTTTGCAGAGGGAGCAAGACTAGAGCTTTGGTCTTTAACAGGGAAGCGCGTTTATACCCAAGCTCTCGACCATTCTCAGATTACCCAAAAGCTCTCCACAAAAGATTTGGCATCGGGCCATTATTTTTTGCATCTTTGTAGTGGAAATCAATTGATGGATACGCGCAAAGTCTTCGTCGCACAAAAATGATTCAATAGCCAGACTGACCTAGATTAAGTAATGAGCCTTTAGAGGTTACATTTTTTATTTGTCTGCTCTGGTAAGGAATAACACTAAACTAACTACCTACTAAGCGGACATTGCTCCGCTTTTTTTATGCCACAAGATCCACAAATATACACAGTAGGCGAAGTCACCCACTACATCAAGCACTTGCTGGAAGACAATCCACAGTTGAAGGGGGTGCAGGTATCGGGAGAGGTCTCTAATCTGACCTACCACCGATCGGGGCATGTGTACTTCAGTGTCAAAGATACTGAGGCCCAACTGAGTTGTGTCATGTTCAAGGGATATGCGCAGTATGCACCCAAGATGAAAGCAGGAGACAAAGTCGTCCTCAAAGGCAATATGACCGTCTATGCGCCACGAGGAAACTATCAGATGATGGTGACCAGCGTGCGCAAGCAGGGCGTGGGAGATCTCTATCAGCAATTTGCCCTACTCAAGCAAAAACTGGAATCGGAGGGGCTCTTTGATTCTGCCTACAAGCAAGCGATTCCGATTCTCCCGCAAAAAATCGCCGTTTTGACCTCTCCTACGGGAGCAGCAATACGAGACATCTTACAAACAATCAAGAGACGATACAATCGAGGACAGGTTCTTGTGCTCCCAACGGTCGTCCAAGGTACACAAGGTGCTGCTTCCATCGTGAAGAACCTGAAGTTGGCGCAGGATACAGGAGTGGATGTCATCATTTTGGGACGCGGGGGAGGATCCTTGGAGGACTTGTGGAACTTCAATGAGGAGGCAGTAGCCAGGGCGATTTTTGGATCTAAGATCCCCATTGTGTCATGCGTAGGCCATGAGACGGACTTTACCATTGCAGACTTCGTAGCGGATGTCCGTGCCTCTACCCCTACCGCTGCCGCAGAGACGGTGGTCCCAGACCTTGCGGCCATCATTCATACGATAGATGATTATGAGCGGCAGTTGAAGCGAGGCATCCAGTACAACATTGACTTCAAACGTCAGGTTTTGGACGACTACAGCTTCCGCTTACAGCAGATCCTGACGCAAAAGCTACAGACTGAACGACACAAATTAGAAATACTAGAGGCTGAACTCAAAGCATTGGATCATGATCGAATATTGACTCAGGGGTATACCTTGACTCTAAAAGAAGGTGTCATACAACATGGGATGGAAGGTATTGAGCCAGGAGATCAGATTGAGACGATATTTGTGGATGGTCGTGTAGAGAGTGAAGTGAAACAGAAAAAATAGATTCATTGAAAATGGCGAAAGAGGAAGCATTCTCACTTGAGAAAAACTTACAACATCTTCGGGCTTTGATTGAGGAAATGCAGAAAGGGATATCCGATTTTGATAAGCAGTTGAAGATGTTTCAGGAGGGACAGGAAATTATCAAGGCTTGCAGGACCTATTTAGATGGGACAGAACTTACCGTTAAGCAGTTAATTGAAGGGGAGTTTCAAGACTTTGAAGGATCCTGAGTCTCCACAGGCTTGTGGATAATGCGAAAGATAATCCTTTCGAGAATTCTTATTTTTACTTTGAAATCTTACGCGTTCGCAAATCGTATAATTCAAGGATTCATCTTCCCATCGAATGATACAGCATGTATAGTATATACTTCTTGGCACATCTACATATGAGCCCCAAGAATATCCCTATCTATACATACATTTAATATTTTGTACACACACATCTTAAAAGCGCATTACCAAATCAAATATATATGACTGTCGAAGGAAAACTACACGTAAAAAACGATACGCAACAAATCAAGGATACATTCAAAAAGCGTGAATTTGTTCTGGAGTTTGCGGATAATCCTATGTACCCACAATACATTTTGTTCCAACTTATTCAAGACAAGTGTGAGTTACTGGATCAGTTTGAGGTGGGCCAAATGATTTCTGTGGATTTCAATCTCAGAGGTCGGGCATGGAACTCGCCCAGTGGAGAGACCAAATATTTCAATAGCCTCGATGCCTGGAGGGTCACACCTCAGCAGGTCAATCAGCCTGTCGGACCAGCAGGACCTCCTCCTACCCCTCCAGCAGAGGCGATGGACGTGACACAAATGGATGAGGATGACCTCCCATTCTAAACCTTGTAAGGTTATAGGGAGAATGTTCCCATTTGCCTAAACACAAAGCCCGTGTATACACTCTCAAGTAAGTGTAATGTAAGGCTTCAGGTAAAATCTAGGTCAAAATAGATGTAGGTCTCCTACCCAAATTCCCGCTTGGGGGATGATGGAAATATACATAACTTTAGGGCAGAAATGATTTTCAAATCGTTCTGCCCTTTTTTCTTACATATTGTGGATAACCACAGAAAGCGTGTAGGATTCGAAAAGTTGATTTTTGGATCAATTTTCGAATATTTAGTAAAACAATAAAGGTTACAATAAGCAACTAAAGCATATGGCGACTTACAAAAATGTTATGTTAGTTGATGATAATGAAATAGATAATATCATCAACGAGAAAATTATCGAAGCCAACAGCTTTGCCGAGCAAATTTTGGTTTTTGATACAGGAGAGAAGGCTTTAGAGTACCTAAAGGACAATCAGGAGAGCGCAGACTCATTACCCGAAATTGTCTTTTTAGACATCAACATGCCCATCATGGATGGATTCCAGTTCTTGAAAGATTTCGAAAATTTTTCAGATACTGTGCTGTCAAAGTGTAAGATCATCATGTTATCTTCTTCTATTAGTCCCAAGGATATCGACCGTGCTGCTTCCAGTAAGTACGTTAAGAAATACCTCAACAAACCGCTGAATGCCCGTTATTTAGAGGCTATTACCGTATAGAGGTGTATGGTAATAGTTATTTTATTTAATCTTTAGCCAAAAAGATCGATTCAAAGACCTTTTTGGCTAATTTGCGTTTGTGTCTACATCTGCACTCGACATACTCAAACAATATTGGGGCTATGATTCATTTCGGCAGCCACAAGATCAAATCATAGAGGCTGTCCTCAACGGCCATGATACACTTGCTCTCCTCCCGACAGGTGGGGGCAAATCCATCTGCTTTCAAATACCTGGACTTGCCCTTCCTGGGATGACCCTTGTAATCTCCCCCTTGATTGCACTCATGAAGGATCAGGTAGAGCGCCTCAACCAACTGGGCATTCCTGCCGCCTTTATCAACAGTAGCATGGGCTATCACATGGTAGACCAAAAGCTCCAAAAGGCCTTGGACGGCACCTACAAGTTTCTCTACATCTCTCCTGAACGAATCGAATCTGAGATGTTTCAGCTACGGCTCCCACAGATGGATGTCTCATTGCTTGCGGTGGACGAAGCACACTGTATCAGCCAGTGGGGATATGATTTTCGTCCCTCTTACCAGCAGATCCACCAAATCCGAGAGATTAAACCTGGTCTCCCCGTTATTGCCCTGACCGCTTCTGCCCCACCCAAAGTACAGGAGGACATCACAGAAAAATTGCAGCTTCGCACGCCCAAGGTTTTTCGTAAGTCCTTTAGGAGAGACAATCTACGCTACTTCATCCTGGAGGAGCAAAATGTGAGTACCCGTATACTCAGCATTTGCCAGCGTACGCAGGGCACGGGCATCGTGTACACCCGGACACGTAGGATTGCAGAGCGTCTTGCCCAACTCCTAGAAAAGGAGGGCATATCCGCCGCCGCCTACCACGGAGGCATGAAAAGCTCTGTCCGAGACGATATTCAAAAGGCTTGGATCGACAATCGGAAGCGCGTCATCGTAGCTACCAACGCCTTTGGGATGGGAATCGACAAGCCAGATGTGCGGTTTGTCATCCACTACAACCTACCATTTGACATAGAGAGTTACTATCAGGAAGCGGGTCGCGGGGGAAGGGATGGCCAAACGGCTTTGGCAATTGCCTTCAAAAATCCTGTGGATATAGCCGACCTACAAAGATGGAGCGAGCAGAAATATCCTACCTGGGAAGTACTGAAGGCCCACTATCAAGGATTATGTGCTTATTTTCGTGTGATAGGGACTTCACAGGAATGGCCAACTGTCGGGCTAGATATGGGGCAAGTGGCCAAAGCCATGGAGGTATCTCCTCTCCGCCTCTATGGCTCCCTCAAGGTCCTCCACCAGGAAGGGATCATAGCATGGGATGAGGATAGTGATGACTTTTCCTATCTTCAAATATTGGCACACCCTGCCCACATCAACCAGTTTCGTCAGCAGAAACCTAGACTCGCTGACTTCACGGACTTCATGCTTCGTCAAGTAGGAGGAGAGGCCTACAATCAAGAGGTTCGATTTCTGATTGATAATTGGGCATTGAAGCGCAAGGAAGAGCCGCAAGCTATCAGGAACCAATTGGAACTACTGGTCAAATACGAGTTGATTCAATATATCCCCTCTACCACTCAACCTACCCTCACCTTCATTCACGGCAAGCAAAAACTGGTCAAGCACGAGCTCAATTGGGCCAAATACGATTTTCTCAAAAAAGAGCATGGGCAAAGATTGAACAAATTGCTAGACTACGTGGAGAATAAGACGATCTGTCGGAGCCTATTGATCCAGCAATACTTTGGGGAAAAGGCCCACGAACCTTGTGGCAAGTGTGATGTCTGCATCGGAAGACATAAAACCCGATTGAATCAGGGCGAATTCAGGCAGGTCATGGGTCAGTTGATGCAGTTCATTAGAAGCGGAAAGGCAAATTACCGAAAAGCGATGCTGGAAGTACCATCAGGAACTCCCGCTCAGAGAGAAAAAGTGCTGAGATATTTATTAGACAAAGGGATCGTAGAATCAGATGCAATGGGAAACTTAAAGGTGAAAGAATAGAAAGTCTTCCAGTATCACATTAAATCCCTAGCGCATTTCTTACCTTATCAAAGATCTCCGTATTATTATAGATCCCCGCAAACTTCTCAGCTCCAGGCCCATAAGCATATACAGGCACCATCGTTGCGGTATGACTTCCTGTGGTAAAACCCGTCTTAAGATTGCCGCGTCGCGAACCATTTTTGACGCTGTAGCCACCCGTTTCGTGGTCGGCAGTGACGACGACGAGTGTTTCTCCGTCTTTCTCTGCAAAATCTAGTACTTTACCGATGGCTTTGTCGAAGTCTAAGGTCTCAGAGATGATGTAATTGCTGTCATTGGCATGGCCTCCCCAATCAATCTGTGATCCCTCTACTAATAGCATGAAGCCGTTTTCTGCTCCTTTATCTAGGAAATTCATGGCAAAAGATGTAGCAGGAGCGAGATAATGACGTCCCTTTACTTTTCTCTTGGGTTGCATATTGGCTGTGAAACATACCATACGCTCATTGGGACCATAGTCCAGTTGACGCCACTTAGGTTCTTCATCCAAGACACGCACATTTTTTTTCTCCATCACCTCGATGAGATTCTGGCGATCATAGCGGTGTAAAAAGTACTTTTTACCTCCACCAATCGCGAGATCTACTTTGCTAGATGCAAAATCTTCGGCAATCTGCTCATACATCGAACGAAG
Source organism: Bacteroidota bacterium (assembly GCA_039820545.1). Lineage (GTDB taxonomy): Bacteria > Bacteroidota > Bacteroidia > J057 > J057 > JALEFZ01. Next base: position 58,803 of record JBCBPW010000017.1, read on the forward strand.
GGGTTGGTGGGCATAAAAACAGGCAGGCGTCGCATGGGTAATTTCGGAGGTAACAACAAGCCCTGTTCGGATTCCCTTCTTTTGTGCAATCTCAAAGATCGTACGTGTAGGGATTGTATCTCTGTTTACTCCGATGGCACCTAGGTAGGTCTTACAGCCAGAGGCAAATGCTGTAGCACCTGCTGCCGAATCGGTAATGAGATTGTCTACAGCGTGTGTCTTGATCAAACCTATAACGGGAAAACGCTCAAGGTTGAGGCGAAAACGTGGGGTGCTATATAATGCAGCTGTAACCTGTCCCAAGCCCATCCCATCTCCGATCATCAAGATCACTTTTTTAGGCTTTTCTACCTTTGGTCTCCATGCTTTCGATGCCATACATCCACTCAAAAGAAGTGGCAACATCCATAGGCTGATGTACTTAAGGCTTGACTGCCAAAATCTTATTTCCATCTTGTAAAAATAGCAATCCTGACGTATACAAAAAACAGTTTACGTATTTGTTGGTGATTTAGAGACTTTTAGCATCAAATTGGGAATAGATAACGATCTATTTCACCTCGCATGTCCAGTTTAGATCAACAAAAAAAATCTGGGTCACTCCTATTAAAGAATGACTCAGATATCTGTTGATTAATGCGCACTATGGGATGGAGCGGCTCTATTTCGGCTCTACTCTCCTATCTATCTGCAATTACTTCTTTCCTTTCTTAGCCCAATTGTCTCTCAGGGTCACTGTCTGATTGAAGACCAGTTTGTCATCGCTACTGTCTTTGTCAAGGCAGTAGTATCCTTTACGGATAAATTGATATCGATCCTCCATCTGGGCATTGCGTAGGCTTGGCTCTACGTAGGCTTTCTCGATGATGGTCATCGACTCAGGGTTGATCAATTCCATAAAGTCTTTCTCCTTGTGACCCGCAGGATCAGGGTCTAGGAAAAGACGATCATACTGACGCACTTCTACTTCCAAAGCGTGGGGGGCAGAGACCCAATGCATAGTCCCTTTCACTTTTAATCCACTAGTATCCGAACCCGAGCGCGACTCAGGGAAATATTCCGCATAAATTTCCTCTATCTCACCCGTTTCTTCATTCTTTTTATAGTCTGTGGCTTTGATGATGTAAGCTCCCTTCAGTCGCGCCATACGATCGGGACCGAGTCGATACCACTTCTTCGGCGAAGGTGGATTCTCTTTGAAGTCCTCGCGCTCAATCCACAGCTCACGAGAAAAAGGTACCTCACGCGTACCAGATTCGGGATCCTCAGGATTATTGTCGATGGGCATCTGCTCTGTCTGCCCTTCGGGATAGTTAGTGATGATGAGTTTGACGGGATTGAGGACCCCCATCACACGGGTGGCGATTTGGTTGAGATCTTCTCTCACACTGAACTCCAAAAGTCCTACATCGATGACATTGTCGCGGCGTGCGACCCCTGTGCGCTCCGCAAAATTGCGCAAGGAAGTAGGTGTATATCCTCTGCGGCGCATCCCTCTGATCGTCGGCATACGCGGATCATCCCAACCTGTCACGACGCCAGAGTCGAGCAATCTGAGTAGCTTACTCTTGGAAGTAATCGTATAACTGACATTCATCCTGGCAAACTCAACCTGCTGAGGACGGGGATGAAAGTCGGGCAATTGATCCAAAAACCAGTTGTACAAAGGACGGTGAACTTCGAATTCCAAGGTACAAATCGAGTGTGTCACCCCTTCAAGTGCATCGCTTTGTCCATGGGCCCAGTCGTAGGTAGGATAAATACTCCAATCTGTTCCTGTCTGATGGTGTGCCACTTTGAGGATGCGATACATGATGGGATCTCTCAACTGCATGTTGGGAGAAGTCATGTCGATTTTGGCACGCAGCACATGGGTACTCTCGTCAAATTCTCCTTTTCGCATGCGATCCAGCAAGTCTAGGCTTTCTTCCGCAGGACGATTGCGGAAGGGGCTCTCTTCCCCTGCCTGCTGAGGCGTACCGCGCATCTGGCGAATTTCTTCTGGGCTGCTGCTGTCCACATAGGCTTTCCCTTCGCGGATCAGTTGCTGTGCCCACGCGTATAACTGTCCAAAATAATTGGAGGCATATTTAGGTTCTCCTTCCCAGTCATATCCCAGCCAGTGGATGTCGTCCTTCATGGATTGGACAAACTCCATGTTCTCTTTGCTGGGATTGGTATCATCAAATCGGAGGTTGGTTTTCCCTCCGTACTTTTTGGCTAAACTAAAATTGAGGTAGATGGACTTTACATGTCCCATATGGAGGTATCCGTTGGGCTCAGGAGGAAATCGCGTGTATACGATGTCGCCTTTTGCTCCTGTCGCTAGGTCGCCCTCTACGATTTGCTCAATAAAGTTGAGAGAAGCGATGGTGTCGTTGCTGCTCATGTCTTGATAATCAACTATTGCGAATGATTCTTACTGGAAAGCTGTGACCATGTTTGGGACTGTGCATCCGCTAAAACGCTGCGCTTTTTTCTAGCTAGATTTTTATTACCCAAAACATAGACTCTAAACTAACACCTTTTCTACAAACTTGGCAAAGGATACATATAGAAAAGTCTATTTTTATTTAATTCTGCTAAAAATTTCATTCCCCAAAAACAATAAAAACCTATTTCATCCCACTTACATATGAAAGTGGATGGATCAGAGATTCTATTCAGAACATTCCGCTCTTATTTTTTTTCGAAAAAGATAATTGTTGGCACAGTGTAAATTAATCGTTAATTTTATCTTGGTGAGGGAAACTATGTAACAGACGCTCAGTATGTTTCCTTACCTCATTTTCAACTACTTGCCTACTATTGAATAAAGAGTAATACTATGGCTACGCTCACGCAGACAAAAGAGGACTTGATTACTTCTATCAGTAAGTTTTACCAGTGGGAGAAGGCCCTGCCTAATAAAGTCTATCTCCACCAGCCTATCAGTGGACATTGGCACACATGGACTTTTGCCGAATCTGGACAGGAAATCCGTAAAATCGCTCAATATCTCAAGGAGAGTTATGCTCCAGGGACCAAGATCGCGGTCATGTCACGTAACTGTGCACACTGGCTGATGACGGACTTGGCAATCACGATGGCAGATTGTATCTCTGTTCCCATCTATCCCAATGTCAATAGAGATACCGTCAGCTATGTCTTGGAACATAGTGAAGCACAAATGCTATTTGTCGGAAAACTCCTCCCCAACGACTGGAAGGAAATGCGTAACGGTATTCCAGCAGATATGCCTTGTGTCAGCTTTGGGATGTATGGACTCGATGCCGACTATAAGACTTGGGACTCCGTATGCCAAGAAACAGAACCACTACAAGGTGAACCTACACCTCCTATCAAGGATAAATTGACGATCATCTATACCTCTGGTACGACAGGTCGTCCCAAGGGTGTGGTATTGACACATGAGTCGCTCTCATTCTCCATCGCCCAGTTCCATAAAGTATTTAATCTAGTAGCCTCAGATAGATTTTTCTCTTATCTGCCTCTTTCCCACATTGCTGAGCGGATGTTGATCAGTCAGGGTTCCCTTGTAGGTGGATCAGATGTATTCTTTGCTGAGTCTTTGGATACCTTCGCCGACAATCTGAAGCACGCAAGGCCTACCATCTTCTTGGCTGTGCCACGAATCTGGACAAAGTTCCAAATGGGTGTCTTGACTAAGTTTCCACCTTCTCGCTTGAAGATGATCCTGTCTATCCCGATCATCAATGGCATCATCAAAAAGAAAATTCAGGAAGCCTTAGGATTGGATCAAGCCCGAGTCATCCTGACAGGTGCTGCTCCTATGTCTGCTTCTTTGATGAACTGGTATGATAAGCTTAACATCAACATCCACGAGGTATATGGCATGACAGAAAACTGTGCCCTATCTCACGCAAACCGTCCAGGAGAAAAGAAAGCGGGAACTGTCGGAAAGGTGATGTATGGAGTAGAAATGAAGTTGACAGAAGAGGGTGAGATCTGTACCAAATCAGTCGCCAATCTTCAGGAATACTACAAAATGCCTGAAAAGACAGCTGAGACTATTAAGGATGGATGGCTGCATACAGGAGACAAAGGTGTCATTGATTCTGATGGTTTCGTACGTATCACAGGCCGAGTCAAAGACCTCTTTAAGACGTCAAAGGCCAAATATGTTGCGCCCAACCCTATCGAGATGAAACTCAGTAAGAATCCTATCATCGAGCAAGTCTGTGTAGTAGGAAATGGAATTCCCCAGCCACTGGCACTTGTGGTCCTTTCAGAGAATGGACGTGAGATGGGTCGTGAAGAAGCGAAGGAGAGTTTGGCTGAAACACTCAAAGAGCTCAATCCTAAGCTAGAACACCACGAGCAACTACAAAAAATTGTGGTCATGCCCGAAGAGTGGACGGTAGAAAATAATCTGCTGACACCCACACTGAAGATCAAGCGTAATGAAATCGACGGTCAGTTCGAGAGCAACTACGAAAAGTGGTATGAAGGGGGGAAAGGGGTGATTTTTGCCTAATTCGGAATCATTAGATTGACCTCAAATCGAAGGCATATATAGAAACGCCAATCGTCAGCTGACGATTGGCGTTTCGCTTTTATAAGAGAGGTATCTTAGTCCTCTTCAAGATTGTACCTCGCATATATTTCAGCTTCAGTTACAACCTGAAAGGGGTCAGTTTTACTTCTGGACGCTGGGGTGCCCCCAAATCCTACAAGATTGAATCTCTCCCTTACCTGATATACAAATCGCTTGTGTTGCGGTGGCCGATACGGTCCAGATACCAAGCTGCACGCAGCGACCCACCTGATTCGGCCCATTCCTGGAAATGGGTGTAGCATTGAAGGACGCGTTTCTTCTCCTGCGGATACGTCCAAGTCTCTGCGAAATTCAACGCCCAAGGCAGTCCTTCTGCTGTCTGATAAAACACCGTATTCTGATCTGTTGCGTCGTCTCCTGTACCGAAGTAGCTTGTATTGGCGAGTGCCGTAGGCTGCTGTCCAGGAAGGTGTACCTCGTATCCACGTCCACGTCCCGTGAAAATGAAAGGATTCTGACCTGCTGAGACCAGATCTCTCAGTAGTACAGGCGTACTCAATGTCACCGTCACAGACAGTGTCTCAGGTTGGACATACTCTGCCGAAGTCTGGGTATTGACAAAAGTGGTCACATCAGGATTGCGTAGGATGCCATAGCCGTCGTCAAAGACAATGATCACCGCATCTGTCTGTCCACTTTCCACTCCATTGGATGCCAGTGTCACTTTATTCGGGCTGAAGAAGCGCTGTCCCGTCACACTGCCTATATTCGATGCGTCTGTATTAAGCACAAATCCAAAACCATTGTGATAGCCTGCGCCAATCGCTCTGAGAATAAAGCTGGCTACTACTTCCGTCACTCGGTTGTTCGCATTGGTTTTGAACTCGTAGTTGTAGTCAATCACCAAATCGTTGAAGTCGAAGTCTCCTTTCTGTGGCCAAAAATCTTCAAAAGCCAATGTCCCATATACATCCTGAGCAGGGCTGTAGTAGCTGGATGAAATGACCGCATTTGTGATGGCAGCGTCGAAGATATCAGGCACCCCATCTAGATCGGCATCCTCAGTATCTCCATCTGCTGAGAGGATATTTTCTGTATCAATAGCAGAGAAAGGACTTGCCGTTACATAAAATACAGCATCATTGAAATCCTTGTCACCTCCGGGGCGAGAGATGTCCTCAAAGCCCAACAAAATCAACTCATTGATTCGGTCCTTCAAAATGACCATATGGCTTTCGTTTCCCGCACTGGCGAAGGTGTTGAAGTCGGGATTCGAATACTTCAAGTTTTTTGCAAACTGAGGCTGTACTGAGACCTGATTGGCTTTCCAACCATCGGGTACGATGAACCAGCCAATACCTGTCCCTGCTTGGAAACGCCCTAACTTGACTTTGTCCCCAGAAACCATATTCCCTGCGCCAGGGTAAGAGAGGTTGGGAAAAAGTAAGATGAGTGAGTCGATATCATTGGCTGTGGCAGGAGGATCGTTGACATCATATGTATAGTATCCCACGGCATTTTTATAACCCGCACCTTCGTGTACAAAAGTAATCCATACATCTGCCTCTGCTGTCAGTTTGATATCTGTTTCGACACCCTCAGCGATGTAAGAGGCATTGAATGAGGGTACAGGATACCCCTCTGGTAGGTTGGCATTCACGAAGTTGAGAAAGTCCTGATCAATTACATCTCTTGTAGGCTCTAGGTAATCAGGATACCCTTTGCTGTTATAGCTACCTGCATAGTACAAAGAGCCACTCTGCGAAGCGGCTACGCGATTGGTATTGGCGCGGCGATCAGTGTTCACCTCCGTCACAGGTTTCTCACCCCAGTTGAAGGTGACGCTTGCAGCTTTGGCATCCAGTTCTTGCTCTGCAATCACCCCGATGTACTGTGTCACGAGATAAAACTTTTCAAGGTGAGCAGGGAGAACCACTTCCGTCTCAAAAATTCCTGAGGCATCCGTGAATGCCTGCATGATCACATGTCCCCCTGAATCTGGTAGGGCATCATAAACTTTCACAGGCACTTGTTTCAAGGGTTCTCCATTGGCCAATGCAAGGGTAGTTTGAACTTGAACCGTGCGTGAGGTTTGAAATTCAAAGTCTGAAGGAATCTGTAAGTCCTCCATCTCGGTCGCAGCTAGGGGAGCTTGACCTGTTACCTCCTCGGGCAACTCCAATTTTGCACAAGAAGTAGCAATCAATAAGGAAAAAATAAGTCCAAGGTATCTCATTTAGAATGATGTTGGTTTAATTTTTCCAAAAGTACACCATTCTTCTATATATCATAAATCGTAATATTTAATAAATAAACATTCTACTTCTAGGCTCTCTGATCCCTCAACTGTTGGTTATCGCTCTTCAGCGGGGATTAAGAAGGCTTGACTTCTTGATTTCCTGAGTAGGTTCATGCAAATCTTACGCATCACGAGCAGGAGTCCCTCAAAAGAAGCTCCTGCTCGTGCCCAAGATGTATAGTTAGGACGTTTACTTGCTGTAAATATTGGCCGTATTTCTGAATCCTGTCTGATCCAGGTACCAAGCAGCTCTCCGCGTACCGCCACTTTCAGCCCACTCCAAGAAGTGGTTGTAAGCCGTCGTGATGCGCTTCTGCTCGAAGGGATAAGAGAAGGAGTTAGGGAAGTTCATGGCCCATGGCATACCATTGGATGTTTGGTAGAAGGTAGAAACGCCATCTGAGGCATCGTCCCCTGTACCCATTATAGTTGCATCTGCAAGATCTGTAGGCTGCTGCCCTGGCAAGTGAATCTCATATCCTCTCCCACGTCCTGTGAAGATAAAGGGATTGAATCCTGAAGACAGAAGATCTGCCAATAGCACTGGTTCACTCAGTGTCACCTTGATGTCTACGGTCTCTGGCTCTACATAAGCTACGCCAGGCTGGGTATTGATGAAGTTGGCGTAATCAGGATTGCGAAGGACGCCATAGGCATCGTCAAAGACAATGATGACAGCTTTGCTTTGTCCAGATTCTACTCCGTTGGATGCTAGTTTGATCTTATTGGGACTGATCAACCTCTGCCCCTCTACACTCCCGATACTTTCAGGTGCTGTATTGAGGACAAATCCGAATCCATTGTGATAACCCGCTCCGATCGCACGTACGATAAAGGTGGCGTCAATCTCTGTCACCTTGTTATTAGAATTGACCTTCAACTCGTAGTTGTAATCCAAGACCAAATCGTTGAAGTCATAATCGCCTTTTGAAGGCCAGAAATCTTCGAATGTGAGCGTTCCAAATACATTGGCGGCAGGAAGCCTGTACACGTTCGAGACAAAAGAATTGGTTGCAGCATAATCGAAAATATCTGGAATCCCGTCTAAGTCCGCATCTTCTGTATCCCCATCTGCCGAGATCACATTCGTCAGATCGAAGGCGCTGAAGTTGTTGGTGGTCACATAGAAAATGGCATCGTTGAAATCTTTGTCTCCCCCTGGACGAGAGATGTCTTCCCATCCTATCAGTACGATCTCCTGGATTCTATCCTTGAGTACAACCATGTGACTACGATTACTCCCACTTGTAAATGTATTGAATGCGGGATTAGAAAATTTTAAGCGCTTGGCATACTGAGGTTGTTCCTCTACTTTGTTGGTTTTCCATCCATCTGGCACAAGAAACCAGCCGATCCCTGTATTCGCAGAAAAGGAACCCAACTTCACCTTCTGTCCTGAGACCATGCTACCTGCACCTGGATAGGATAGATTCGGAAATATCATCTTTAGAGAGTCAATGTCGTCAGGAGATTGGGGAGGATTGTTGAGATCATATGTATAAAAACCCATGGAATTTTTATACCCAGCTCCTTCGTGTACAAATGTGATGTAAACCTCTGCATCTTGCGTCAGTTTTACGTCTGTCTCTAAACCGTCTGCAATATAATCAGGATTATAAATGTGTACGGGACGGCGTTCGGGCAAGTTGGCGTTGACAAAGGTGAGGAAGTCCTGGTCAATCACCTCGCGGTCAGCCTCCAGGTAGTCAGGTAGCCCCTTATTATTAAAGCCTCCCATATAATGAAATGTATAGCTTTGGCTCGCAGCTATTCGATCTGTACTGATGTCTGAATCGGCAAGCTCCACAGGGTGCTCTCCCCATTCGAAAGTGATATTCTTACCTTGAAGTGTGACTTCTTGCTCTTGCACGACGCCGATGTAGTCAGATGTGAAGTATACCTTTTCCATGTAGGTGGGTAGGTCTAGTGTCACTTCTAGTACACCCGAGGCATCTGTAAAACCATTCATCAGTTCGTTTCCTCCCTTTTCTGGCAAGTCACTAAATACACTGATGGGCGCTCCCTTGAGCGGTCGACCATCAGGGGCAAAGAGTGTCGTAGAAAAAGTGAAGGACTGCGTCGTTTCAAATTCGAAATCGGCAGGAACGACCAGATTGTCCAAATTTGTTGAGGCTTCAATGGATTGGACCTCTTCGGGAAGGTCCAAGTTCATACAGGAGGTGACAGCTAGGAGAAGGAATATGGGGATAAGATACTTCATGTCAATATTTGGCCTAATTTTATGTATACAAATGTACAGATAGACCGAAATATGAATAAACCGAAAGGTTGTACATTCTAAATTCCCGTTTATCGAGCATTTTGCAGGTCTTTGTTGGTCACCTTTTGTTTCTTACCAAAAATCGATAGAATCTGTCATGTTTCGTATAGCTCCTCTCCAAATCTGACTTTTTACGCAAAATCCTAACGTCTCGCCTGATCTCATGACTTCTTTTTGCGCTTCTCCCCGACGCTTCCATGTACAGCAGGCGGCCTTATCATCAAAATATCTCCTCCCCTACGTACCATTTTCATCCTAAACTTCTATATTCGGCATGACTTATCTATCATATATAGAAATACGATTTTATGCGTCATGAAGTCCATGTTTTTGCACCTGCGAGTGTGGCAAATGTAGCTTGTGGATACGATACCTTGGGATTTTCGATCCATCGTCCAGGTGATGATGTAGTGGTAAGATTTTCTAAAAAACCTGGACTGACCATTTCAACCATTACGGGAGATGAAGGGAAGCTCCCACTAGAGCCTGAGAAAAATACAGCGGGTGTCTCTGCCTTGGCCTTAATGGAGCACTTGGGAGTGGTACAAGGGATCGAGATGGAGATCCATAAGGGAATCCCCATTGGAAGTGGATTAGGATCTTCTGCTTGTAGTGCAGTTGCAGGGGCACTTGCAGTCAACGAGCTGATGGGCAGACCCTTGAGCAAGAAAGAATTACTTCCTTTTGCACTCAAGGGCGAAGCTATCGCGAGTGGGGGTGCCATCCACGCAGACAATGTAGGTCCCTGCCTACTCGGAGGGATGGTGCTAGTCCGGAGCAACAAAGAGCTGGACACTGTCTCTATTCATACTCCTTCTGACCTCCACGCAGCTGTCGCCCTACCCAATTTGCAAATCCTCACGGTAGATGCACGCAACATTCTCCGAAAGGAAATCCCCATGCAGGAGGCCATCACACAGTGGGGCAACCTAGGAGGTATGATCGCAGGATTGACGCAAGGAGACTACGGGCTGATCAGTCGCTCGCTCAAAGATGTCATCGCAGAACCTTACCGCGCACAACTCATACCCAGCTTCTATGAAGTCAAGCAAGCAGCTCTAAATGCAGGTGCTTTGGGGTGCTCAATCTCTGGTGCAGGACCTTCAGTCTTCGCCCTCTGTCAGGGTGACGATGTAGCCTTCAAAGTAGCTGTGGCCATGCAATATGTATTCGAAGATGCAGGGATCTCCTGCGAACGATTTGTCTCTTCGATCAACCCCCTAGGCGCTGTTCGCATCAAATAGCCTATTCCCACATGAGATTATACAGTACCCAAACCCCCACACATCAGGTATCACTCAAAGAAGCCGTCATGCGCGGCCTTCCACCTGACAATGGCCTGTACATGCCCTTGGAAATCCCACAGCTTCCAGCTGATTTCTGGGCATCGGCACGTAGCTTGACTTTCCCTGAGCTCAGCTTTCAAGTAGCGCATACAGTACTAGGAAAGGCACTTCCTGAAGCCGTCTTGTATGAGATCGTCACAAAAGCCATTTCTTTTGATACACCTGTCGTCTCGATAGAGGATCAAACAGGGATACTCGAGCTCTTTCATGGTCCGACGTTGGCATTTAAGGATGTAGGGGCAAGGTTCATGGGGAATTTGATGTCGTACTATAATCAGGGCGAAAAACGATCATTGACTATTCTAGTCGCTACTTCGGGGGATACAGGAGGAGCCGTAGCCAATGGATTTTACAAAAAGGAAGGGATCGAAGTCGTCATTCTTTACCCCAAAGGCAAAGTCAGTCCTATACAGGAAAGGCAACTCACGACCCTAGGCGAAAATGTCCAGGCACTGGCTATCGAAGGTACATTTGATGATTGTCAGGCGATGGTCAAAAAAGCCTTTCTAGACCAGACCTTGGCGCAGCATCGCAGGCTCACCTCTGCGAACTCTATCAATATTTCCCGCCTCATTCCTCAGTCCTTCTACTATTTCCGTGCTTGGCAACAGACAGGAGACCAGCCTCTTACCTTCATTGTCCCTTCGGGCAACTTCGGGAACCTTACAGGAGGATTATTTGCCTGGAAAATGGGGTTACCCGTTCATAGGTTCATTGCCGCGACCAATATAAATGATACAGTTCCTGCTTATCTCGCTTCGGGTGACTATCAGCCTAAAGCGTCTATCCAGACCTATGCCAATGCGATGGATGTGGGCAATCCCAGCAACTTCGTCAGGATGCAAGCGCTATTTGGAGGAAAAACAGAGGAGATGCAAAAAATGATTTTAGGTGCGTATTTTGATGATGTGCAAATACTAGATGCTATTCGACGTGTACATCAAGCTTCTGCTTATGAACTAGATCCCCATACAGCCATCGGCTATCTTGCCTGGCAATCACTCAAAGAGGCACACAACCTCCACCAAGGGATCATCTTGGGTACAGCTCATCCTGCAAAATTTCAGCCTATAATGAAAAAGGCACTGGGGCAGGAGGTGGCCTTGCCCCCTAACTTGGCGCATCTCATGGATAAAACACCTATTTACCAAACGCTTCCTGCCGATTTTCAGGCACTCAAAGATTTCTTACTTTCCCAGTCCTAATATTCACACACTTATGCAAACCTATCTTGCCCTGCTCAGAGGCGTCAATGTCAGCGGTCAGAAGAAAATCAAGATGGCTGAACTTCGCCAACATCTTTCTGAAGCAGGCTATATGGACGTGCAAACCTATATTCAAAGCGGCAACATTATCTTTCAACACCCCTTGTCTGATATCCCTTCCCTTGAAAAAAGTATCCAAGATTTGCTACTGATCAAATATGGATTTGATGTAGACGTTTTGATACTGGCGGATGAAGATTTTCTCCGTGTAGTTGCTGATAATCCCTTTCTGAATCAGTCCGAAGTAGATCCTAAGTTCTTACATGTGACGTTTTTGTTGGCAGAAGTAGATGAAGAAAAGTATGCGGCGATTCCCTTAGCAGATTATGAACCAGAGGAGTTGATGAGAAAGGATCAAACATGTTACCTGTATATGCCCAATGGATATGGTCGGGCGAAAATGACAAATAGCTTTTTCGAGAAAAAACTAAAAATCCCTGCTACTACACGAAACTGGCGAACGATGCGGAAGCTGGAAGAGATGATCAAAGGATAAAGTATCTCAACTCCTATAATTTGTAAATGTCTCACACCATGCTTGGGATAATTTGGCATCGATTATCTTTATATAGAGTTCACCATAACGATTTTTTCTCTCAACAATGAATTCCTTGATACAAACATCATACACACGATTTTTATGAAAAAAGTATGTTTACTTATAGGCCTCCTGTCTCTCCTTCTGACAGGTTGCGATCTGATTACAGGAGGAGGAAATGCAGGGGGAGGAGGAGAAGAGCCAGATGCGCCTTCTTTTTCCTTTACGGTAGCACAAACTGCGAAATTCCCCAACCTTCCGGCACTTCAATCTTTTATTTTAGGACAATCCGGAAGTAAATGGTTGATCTTTGGAGGACGTACCAATGGTTTCCATGGATTTGGTGACGCTTCGACCTTTCCATTCAAAAAAGCCAATAAGTTCATTTACGCTTATGATACACAGACACAGCAGTTGGACAGCCTCTCGTTGAAATCCCTCCCCAAGCAGGTAAGAGAACAGTTTGAATCCTCCAACATGCTCGGCACACAGGTAAACGGTATGCTCTATGTAGCAGGTGGATATGGAGAAATCAATGCAGGAACCCCTGACTCTGCCTTTATCACACATCCAGTCTTGACGCGTCTAAATGTTGACAATGCCATCGCAGCCATTGAAGCTCAGGATGCAGCACGCTTGGGATCAGAATTGGTTTTTATTGAGGACGAGTTTTTCCGATCTACAGGAGGCGAGCTTTTTATGCTAGAAGACGGGCGTTTCTACCTTGCGCTTGGACACAACTTCGAAGGGATCTATAATCCATCGGGTGAGGGTTTTACGCAAATTTATCTGGATACGGTCCGAACTTTTTATCTGAAAGAAGATGAAAATACTATTGCCCTTGACAAAAATTCCATCCTCTACCTTTCGGATAATAAGCCTCCTGCCCAATCTCAGTTTCATCGAAGAGACTTGCTTGTGACGCCACACATCGAAGCGGGTGGACAGGCAGTGGGTCTTTCCATATTCGGAGGTGTCTTCACTCCTGACAAGGGAAGGCCCTACAGGAACCCAATCTATATCATGGGAGGCGTTACGCCTTCTTTTACCGTGGATAAGGATTTCACACAACGCTCCAACATCTACAGTGCGGCCAATGTGCGTCTCTACTCTGCCAAGGAAGATAAGATGTATACCACAGTTTTGGGTGGAATGGGTGATACGACGGTTGCTTACAATGACGATTTTACGCGATTGGTCACGACCTTGATTCGGGACAATCAAGGAGGGAAAACTACTGCCTTGTACAACAAACAGCCGCTCCCAAGCTATTTGGGATCTGAAGCGATCTTCATCCCATCAGGCGGTGTGACCATGTTTCGTGACAACTACGGCGTGATCGATTTTGATGCCCTTCCTGAAGGAAAGATCCTTTTAGGGTACATGTATGGGGGTATTTTGTCAGAAGGTCCCAAGTGGAGCAAGGATAACCCCACTGTTCCTACAAATGCTGTATATGAGGTAAGTATTACAAAGTAATAGAGATCATTTCTAGAATTAATAATAGGCAATGGGCTAATGGGTCGATTGCCTTTTTATTTTTAGAAAAAGGAAAATAAATGGTAATTTTCTAATATGTAATCAATCAGAAGGTTAAGGAAGCAAGCTGTGCGTCCACAACCCATGATCTACTTGTGACTACAACTACATTAGACGAATGAAAAAACCTCGCTTAAGTTTCTGGGAAATCTGGAACATGAGCTTCGGCTTTTTGGGAATCCAGTTTGGTTTTGGCCTTCAGAATGCCAATACCAGCCGTATTTTTGAGACATTGGGTGCCGAAGTGGAAGAAATTCCGATCCTTTGGATTGCAGCCCCTTTGACAGGGTTAATCATACAGCCCATCATCGGATACTTTAGTGATCGTACTTGGCATCCTCGCTGGGGAAGGCGCAGACCTTACTTTATGATAGGTGCGATTTTGGCCTCTCTTGCTTTGTGCTTCATGCCCAACTCCCCTGCCCTGTGGGTCGCTGCGGGCATGCTTTGGATCATGGATGCCTCGATCAACATCTCAATGGAGCCCTTCCGTGCCTTCGTAGGAGACAACCTTCCTTCTGAGCAACGTACCCTGGGTTTTGCTACACAAAGTTTTTTCATCGGCCTCGGAGCTGTCGTCGCTTCTGCCCTCCCCTGGATGATGACCAACTGGTTTGCCATAGACAATACAGCACCCGAAGGAGAAATCTCTGACGCAGTCAAACTTTCCTTCTACTTGGGAGGGGCTGTATTTTTAATCTCTGTCATGTGGACGGTCTTTAACTCAAAAGAATATTCTCCTGAAGAATTGAAAGCCTTCGGCGGTCATGAAGAAGAGGAGCACGAAGACTGGTCCGAGGAAAAATTGCAACGTGAGCCGAGACGACAAATGATCTTTGGAGGTGCTTTTGTGGCTGTTTCGGCTGTGAGTATCTATTTATTTGTCCTCAATGAACTTCCCAAAGAGCTGTATATCCTCGCAGGGATGTTGGGGTTTGTAGGGGTTCTCTGGCTACTCTCAGCGGGTATGGCGCAGGCGGACAACTACAAAAACGGCTTTGTCACCATCATGACCGACCTGCTCAACATGCCCAAAACCATGTCACAGTTGGCTTTGGTGCAGTTTTTCTCTTGGTTTGCCCTCTTCTCCATGTGGATCTATACGACTTCAGCTGTCACTAGTCATATCTTTGGTACAACTGATACTACCTCCGAGCTTTACAATGAAGGAGCAGATCTTGTCGGTTTGGCTTTTGCGGTGTACAATGGCGTGGCGGCTGTCGTGGCCTTCGGTCTTCCCTGGCTTGCCAAGGTCACCAACCGAAAAATTACGCATATGATCTGCCTGATCGTAGGGGGGCTAGGACTTACTTCGATATTTTTTCTACAAAATCCAGACCTGATTCTACTTTCTATGGTGGGTGTTGGGATCGCCTGGGCCAGTATCCTCTCTATGCCCTACGCCATGCTTGCAGGTTCTCTTCCCGCGAGTAAAATGGGTTATTACATGGGCGTGTTCAACTTCTTTATCGTGATTCCCCAATTGGTGGCAGCTACCATATTGGGATTCATCATCGGACAGTTTTTTGCTGGAGAAGCCATCTATGCTTTGTTGGTAGGAGGTATTTCTATGGTACTCGCAGGTATCTTGACACTGGTCGTGACGGATCAGGATGATGAATCGAATGCAGAAAATGTGAGCTTGTCTGAGGAAGTAAATGCAGTGAAATAATTGGGAAAAGTCTTTTCTGCAAAAGGTTGCGAGGAGATGAGGCTGTATTTCTCCACATAATATAAGGATTCACACAGATTGAGCATGAGCGTCAATCTGTGTGAATCTGTATCTTGATGATACAACTAGCTTATGCCAGAATCATTTGAATCCATGCTCACAGGGGGACACCCCAATTCCCTGGGAAGGACCTTGGAAGTCGTGGACTTGATCCTTCAAGATCATCACCTGCTGGAAGATCTATATAGCTGCTACCAAAGTGAAGACGAAGTAGTCCGACTCCGCACCTCCAATGCGATGAAACGCATCTGCAAAGTTCATCCTGAATGGATCGCTCCCTTTCTGCCACGCTTACTGAAGGAGTTGACACAACTCGATCAGGCCTCTGCCCAATGGACACTGGCCCAGCTATTTGCTATGCTCGAGGGCTACATGACAGAAGATCAGTGGGCTGCCGCTAGAGATCATATGAAGCACAACTTAGCGCACCATACGGACTGGATCGTCCTCAATACGACGATGGAGGTCCTATTCGATTGGTCGAAGAAAGATCCACCGCTCCGCGAATGGCTCCCCTCGCAGCTAGAACGTCATGTCAATGATAGTAGAAAGTCGGTTTCCAAACGCGCCACAAAATACCTGAATAAGGTAGATTAGATAAAGGGAGAAAACGATCGCAGTCGAAGGAGATAATGAAAATAAATCTGTGAGTATACTACGTCCCTTATGAATGAATACAGAAACTTCCCCATCCACTATTTTTTGATTCAAAATTTCTCTCTTCTTTTATCCACACCACAATCTCTCCTATATTTGAATTGACTAACAGAAAAAAGCCCTTATGACAGCTCCCTCTCGTGTTCTTGTAACAGGCATCACAGGATTTATTGGTTCTCACGTAGCCATACAGCTACTCGAAAAAGGCTACGAGGTAGTCGGAACCCTGCGCAACCCCAACCGCATAGACTCCATTCAGGAAGCCATCGCCAAGCATACCCAACATACGAATCGACTTTCCTTTGTCCAAGCCGAACTCATGGATGCTGAAAGCTGGAAGCAGGCGATGAAGGGCATCGAGTATGTCATACATGTCGCTTCGCCTATTTCGACCACAACCCCCAAGGACGAGAATGAGATGATTATTCCTGCGAGGGAAGGAACGCTCAATGTCTTACGAGCAGCTACAGAAGCAGGGGTAAAGCGGGTGGTCATCACCTCATCGGTCGCTGCGATTAGTTACAATGACGCCAGAGGAAGCAACGCGAAATTTACAGAGGAGGACTGGACAGATATTGCCAATCCTTCTGTCAATGCATACATCAAGAGTAAGACGCTGGCCGAACGTGCAGCTTGGGACTTTGTGCGCCAGCAGGCAGGTGCTCCCGAACTCGCGACGGTCAATCCTAGTCTGGTGCTCGGTCCTGTGCTAGAAAAAGATTTTGGAAGTTCCGCAGTTCTTGTCAAAAGGCTGCTAGATGGCAGTTTTCCTGCCCTTCCCAAACTGGGCTTTCCTGTCGTAGATGTACGCTCAGTCGCAGATCTGCACTTACTGGCTATGGAAAAAGAAGAGGCAGCAGGCGAACGATTCATTGCAGGAGGCGAGTTCATGTGGATGGAAGAAATAGCTCAGATCCTCAAAGAGGCCTATCCCGACCGCAAGGTGCCTACAGGGAAATTACCCAACTTCCTGTTTCGATTGATGTCCCTATTTGATGCACAAACGAGGAGCGTCCTAGGCGAACTCAATACTCCACGACCTGTAGATATCAGCAAAGCCCAAAACTTATTGGGATGGAAACCCATTAGTGAAAAGGAGGCCATCGTCGCTACAGCAGAGAGTTTGATGAAATATGGGATTATTTAGACCATATTTGAAACCGAAGGGGAAGTATATATTTCAAACTTCTCCTACTTTTTGGCCTCTTTATACATGACATGAAATACATAAAAAAGCTCTCATTTATCTCACTGGGTTTATGTCTTCTTTTTGCCTGTCAAAAAAAACCAAAGAAAGATCCCTTCCAGGAACTGGTGAGACTGACCCAAAGTCGCCAGTTCAAGAATATTCCTCCTGAGCTCCTCAAAAAGTATGCATCTTGGGAAGATAGAAGCAATCCTGAGCTTGGTATTCAACATTCGATAGAAAAGCTGATCCATATCAATGATCAAACCCTTGCTATAGTGGAGAAGATCATTCGTCCCAATGGATCTGTCAAAAATAGCTGGACCTTCTCTTCCTCCCGTACGTTCATAGATGAAATCACGATGGATCGTCGCTGGGTCAAGAATAAGCGTTTGCCTCAAGCCACTTCCATCAGTACTTTCGTCAAACCTACAGAATTTCAGATTGCCTTATATAGAGACATCATCCTCGATACAGGGATGGTCTATGAAAGCTTTACCCAAAACCGTCCCTTCGACTCAACCTTTAAAAGAGCACAGTACCTCCAACCTCAGACCTATAAAGAAAATTTTTCCTATCGTTCGGATGGCTCCATCCAAACGGTTTTCACCAAAGATACAGTCAAGACGCAGGTTCCATATTATTTACCCAAGAGAAGAATCGTTGAGGACATACAACACTGGACGAGCTATCCCAATAGGGATTCTATCATGGATGAAGGTGCCTACTTTTTCGAGATGTATTGTCAATCTTGCCATGCGCTAGATGGGAATGAGGAAGCATCTTCTCTGCAATTGGCTCTCTCAAATTATACAGGAGAAGAAGATTTTCTCTATGATTGGATACGTAACCCCTGGTGGCTCACGGAAATAGGAGAACGACGCGCGTTGCAGCTCTATTTTGAAAATGGCCTTCAAACACATCCCAGTTATGCCAGTCTCTCCCTCGAAAATGTGACGATGCTCCTTCTTTATCTGAAGTTTGATCAGTAGATCATCTCAATACTTTTGCTCTTTTACGAGCATTACTACTCCGTAACAAAAGTCTCTTAATATTAAACCATCGCCTTCAGCGGGAGTTCTTTTTAGGGAAAAAGAACTCCCGCTGATGAATCTCGGGATGGAATTTAAGCCCAATCCCGAGCGTATAAACTCGGGACCCCTATCTCCAAATTCCAAACCCAACGCCCCCCCAGATTACCTGTTACTAAGCTCGAAAGTTATAGTATAAAACTTTTATTACACGTTGTAATTATAAGTATTCCATATAAATTTTTATGAATAGGCTTTCCGTAGACGATATCACAGATATTCTTTTGTATCTATAGCAGTAAGAAATTATCCAAAATAAAATCTGGTATCTAAAAAGTATTTCTTCTCCTCATCCGTCTACCCTCATGAATGACAAGCTCCCTTCATACTACTGAGTCCACAGACCCCTCGCAACTCGTTGCCATCTACCAGGACGAACTCATGTCTTTTGTGCAATCCCGTGTAGGGAGTGCCGAAGATGCAGCAGATCTCCTGCAAGATGTTTGGGTACAACTCAGCCAAAATCAGCAAGCCCTCAAAAATCCTCGTGCTTGGCTCTATCGTGTCACGCGCAACAAAATCATTGACCTCTACCGAAAGAAGTCCCCCATCCTACTCGAAGATTATCTCTATGATGAGGCAGAAGGGGAAATGGGAGAATATGTGCAAGACCTACTCTATGAGTCTTCGGATTCTCCTGAGTTGGCATACCTGCAAGAGGAGTTTTGGGTGGCGCTATACAATGCATTGAATGAAATGCCGCCCAAGCAGCGCGAAGTCTATGTCAAAAATGAGTTGGAGGGACTGACGCTTCAGCAAATTGCAGATCAAGAGGAAGAAAAACTGAAAACCATTCTTTCGAGGAAACGATACGCGATGCTGTTTCTCCGTGGACGAATGGTAGATCTGTTTGAAGAATTTGTAGGAGGAGTAGATTAAGGAAAAAAAATCAAAATATTTTAAAGTAAAGATTCTCCCTTCCCGTCTACTACTCTGAAAGCAACAAAGAAGCACATAACACTTGCAAGGTTAAACTTCTCGTTTTTGAAATCTCAACACTAAAAAAATACAGTAGCATATGTTTGGTAAATGGAAAAATATGGGAAATTGGCAAGATTGGGAAGATCGTGGACGCAGAGCATCACGCAACTGGGGCTGGCGCCGACCCAAATACAATATCCCTGTCAACATCATCGAAAATGAGCATGAGTACATCGTACACGTACATGCCGTTACCTTCCCTAAGGAAGACATCAAAGTAACCGTCACGGACGACATGCTCTACATCACAGGGACACGCAATCCAGAGGATCTGCATCCCAACTTCCTCCTACAGGAGTATCCCATCAAGTCATTCGAGCGCTCATTTGAGCTGAGCCACCGTGTGGACAAGGAAGCGATTCAAGCGAAGTATGACAATGGCGTCCTTACAGTGGTTGTAGGAAAGACACAGGAAGCACGCTCACCTGAGCAAGAAGTGCATGTAGAGTAAAATAGATAAAGAGTAAAGAGGGCGAAAATAACATAGTCCAGATCAGTCTAGGCTTACACAAATAGATTTTTTGTATCACGTTGCGCTCCTCTCTCGACATATATTCACTGGGAAAAGGGGAAAGGATCTTCGGGTTCTTTTCCCTTATTTTTGTTGCAGAAGCCACGTCTTGGCCGCCTCAAAACAAACTTCATTGTCTTTCAGGATATAAGCAGGACGAAAATCCTCTCGGGGTGTCCCATCTATGTGGTAGAGACGGGTGATGGGAATTTGGAAGCCGATCTTCGAATGCTTGAGCTTGTAGTCGTCTATAGCACCCAAAAGCCCAGCCATCCGCGTCCCAAATATCGTTGCACGCGCCATCCCATCCATTCCAATCACCATGGCTTCGCCTATGCTCCCTGTCCACTGATTGCATAGCAGGGCAACCTTGCCTGTAAAGGTGTTTCCCCTAGGCATCACATACTCAATCCACAAAGCAGGCACATCGGTATCACGCTCATCATCTGTAAATCGGTATCGTTGATAAGGTAACTCCTCGGAGATAAACCGCCCCATGATCCCTTTGGCGACGGTATTTGTGCCTCCACTGGGCACATCACGCAGGTCTAATATGAGTTTGTCTACCCCTTTGGCCATCATATCATCTAGCACCTGATCAAACGCGGCGATCGTTTCCTTGTCTCCCAAAGAATTGTGTAATCGAATCACCCCTAGCGATGGTTCCAATATTCGGGAGGATAATTTTCCCTCTTTAGCGTCTGTGGTGTATTCATCTGGGAAGAAATCTTGCTGCCCATCAGAGGTTTTTACGGTAATTTTACGCGTCTCATTGCGTTTCCCTGCCAAAAGGACATTTGCGGCATATCGCCAGACTTCTGTGTTAGGCTTCTCTACAGAGCGCGGCAAAAACACTTGGGCCGCTTCCTTCACGGGTACATCATTGAAGGCAATCACACGCATTCCGACAGTCAGTCCTGCCTTTTCCGCCTTTCCTCCCCCATAAATTCCTTCAATGATGAAATCATTTCCCTTTTTTTCTACCCAGACGTCTGCACCTGAAGGAATCAAACGAGGAGAAGCAGGGGTATTTGTATTCAGACTGACATGGCCATTGTATAGCTCGTGAATCATAGACTCTAGCAGCGTCACAAACTGCTTTCGAGTCTGGACTGTGTCTAGCTGTTGTTGATACCCTTCTTTGGCTTGGTCCCAGCGGGTCTGCTGGATATGGAAATAGGCAAAATGATCGTTGACCTCCTTCCAAAATTGTTCGAAGTCTTCCTTGTATTGTTCGTGGGTAAGGGATTGGGCTTTTGTCACAGAGAAAGATAAACAAAAGACCCAGAAGAAGATCAAAAGGCGCATGTGTTTTCAGTTGATTATGGGACAAATAAACTGAAATTAATCTACTTTTCATCATTCTTACCCATAAAAGGATTAAATCGAACCAATTTTATCCATTATTCAAAACAAATAATCTCCTGATCATGAAACATATACCACAGGATATGAGAATATTTTTTTCATTCTTCGCAAAAAACTCCTTTCTGTCATGTATATTTGGATATATGCTCAAAGTGGCATATTACTCGACTTGGACTTCTGACTACCCGCCTTGACTCATATCACATCATATGTCCAAGGTTTCTATTCCCACATTTATCCCTACGATCCCGCCTTTTGACAAGTTGGATCAACTTGCTTTTGATCGCATGATGGAAGAAGGCGCCTACAGGAGCTACCCTACACGAGAAGTCATCTACATTCAAGAGCAATCCCCGATTCAGGGCCTTTCCATTATTTTGAAAGGGCGCGTAGAGAAGTATTTTGAGCGCGCAGATGGCAGTCGTTCCTTTGTAGAGGCTTTCAAACCAGGGGATACCTTTGGGGCTGTTTCGATTCTACTCAACAATGAACGTGCGATCCGCAGCGTGCGCACAGTAAGTAAAACAGAGACGCTCACCCTCAGCAAGGAACTATTTCTAGATCTCTGCGATCACTATCCTGCCTTTTACGACTTCTTTACACAGCACTTTGGACGACGCATGCTCCACTCCGGCTATGCGGATTATCTCCTCAAACGAAACGAGCCTGAAGAGACTTTCCAGTCAGCCGACATCACCTTCAGCCAGAAAATTCGGAGCCTCTACACCTCAACCTACAACGCGTGTTCACCAACCACCTCTATACAAGCCGCCGCCCAGCAAATGGTGCAAAATAGGCGCAGCTATATCCTCGTAGAAAATGAAAAAGGCCCCTCAGGCATCATCACCGATCAGCAAATCCGAACCTCTGTGGTAGCAGAAAATAAATCGGTTAAAGACCCCGTGACGGATATCATGATGGGACCGCTTCAAGAGATCGATATAGAGGCATACAGCTATGAAGCCATCCTGAAGATGTTTCGCTGCCAAACCAACTATCTCTTAGTCAAAGAGAAAGGTAAACTCAAGGGAATGGTTAGCCTAGGTAAGCTCCTCAACGCGCAAGGTAAATCTCCCTTTATTTTTGTTCGGAGTCTCTGGTTTGATGAAGATCTCGCCAGCCTCAAGCGCAAATGGCAGCAGGTACCTCTGATGGTCGATAATCTCATCGAACGCGGCATGCGCCCTGAGATCGTCAATCAGATTGTGACAGCCATCTCAGATGCCATCTCTAGCAACATCGTCTCACGTGCACTCAAAACGCTGGGACCTGCACCTGTACCCTTTGTATTCATTGCGCTGGGGAGCGAGGGACGAAAAGAACAAACCCTTCGCACAGACCAAGACAACGCCCTGATCTATCAAGACCTTACGCCTGAGAAGCCTTTGGATGTAAAAAATTACTTCCTAGAACTCGGGCGGATGGTCTCTAGAGACCTCAACGAAATTGGATTCGACTTCTGTAAAGGGAAGCTCATGGCGAGCAATCCTCAATGGAATCAGCCATTAGGGACTTGGAAGACTTATTATAAGGACTGGATTCACAAACCCGCTGCTAAGGAAGCAATGATCGCCAGTGCTTTCTTTGACTGTCGAGCAATCTATGGGGAGTCTGCCCTTCTGGATGAATTACGCAGCCACATCTTCGAGCAACTAGGCAAAGGTGCCAAAGGATTCCTCACCTTACTGACGCATGAGAGCCTGGCCAATCGACCTCCTCTGGGCTGGTTTGGTTGGCTACAGGAAACCAAAAAGGAGGATAAAAAAGGCATTCAGATCAAGCGTGCCATGCAGACGATCACAGACTTTGCCCGTATCTATGCCTTACAAGAGAAAATCAACGCCACCAATACAGGGGATCGCCTTAGACTGCTTCGCCAAGCGCAGATTTTGCAAGATGGGGAGTTTCGCGAGCTGCATCAGGCTTATTATTTCATGATGCGGTTGAGACTCACACACCAGACCCAACAGATCCTTTCCCATCAAGCACCTGACAATCTGGTACCTGTAGATGAGATGAGCAAAATCGAACAAGTAACCCTCAAGGAAATCTTTAAGGTGGTAGAAAAATACCAAAGGAGGTTATCAATTGTATTTATGGGAATGTTGACCTATTGAGTTGGTGCTTAGTGACATTTGATTCGAGTAGGAAAAAATCTATGTATAATTATCAGACGGTCGTTTCCTCATACGTCCTTTTGATTATACATCTAAATACTCCTATATTTAGTCAAATCGATCCTACCATGAAACGCGTAACTATCCTCCTATTTATTTTAGGCTACATCATTCATTCCTTCTGTCAGCGTTTCACTCAGACGGTAAATGGAACCCTTTCCCTCTTCTCTTCCATTCAGTTTCTGGAAGAAGAGCGTCTCGCATCTGATGTACTAGGTCCCAATGGTTTTGAAAATACCATGAAATGGGGTCCTAGCTACGCGGTGGGATTATCTATAGAAAAATTCACTCAGGAACGATGGGGGCTCAAAGTTCAGACGCAATACTACGTCAAGACCACACAGTTTTATGATTTCTACAGCAATTATTTCATAGACAATCCGCTAGAAACCAATATAGAAGATGCTTATTATTTTTCCATCAATCGCTTTGGAGAAGGTTACCTCTCTTTGGCGCTCTCCACGCGTGCATATAGTGGCGATACACGTACGCCCATGAGATTCTTCGTGGAAGGAAGCTTAGGTGGCAGGTATCAAATCATGAGATCTGTACAAAGACCCTATCATCCTAAGGTCGGAGAAAGAGGCATTGAAAGATGGATCAGACCAATAACAGAATTTAATAACCACACTTGGTATATGGGTATTAGCGGAGGGGTTCAGCATGCGTTTTCGAGAAAATGGGGAATAGAAGCGATGGTACGGGGGCAGATCATACGTAGATTTCCCGTTCAATTGGGACTACAAATGGGCGTAGTTCGATTCATCTCTGATCAAAGATAAAGTTCGCTTCCAAATACTCACCCATGAAAAGTCTGATTTCCCTTCTATTTATCTCAGGACATATTATCTCTTCTTTCAGTCAACCCTTTACCCAAACGGCAAATGGAGCACTCTCTCTCTTCTCTTCTATTCAGTTTTTGGAAGAAGAACAATTACCTAGTACCCAAGGTAATCCTCTTGAATTTGACAATCGGTCAAGATGGGGTCCTACTTATTCCACAGGAATTTCTCTGGAAAAATATGTCAACGAAAAATTAGGCTTGAGAGGAAGCTTTGCCTATCAATATAAACCGTTAACCGTTTTTTTCTTCCCCAGCACATATGATCCCCAGCTCCCTTTGGAAGATATATTTAGCATAGGCGTTGACCAGAAAAGGGACCACTTTCTCTTGTTAGATTTGTCGGGGAGATACTACAGCGAAGACACACGGAGCCGTACACGTTTTTTTGTAGAAGGTGGGGGGGGCTTGAGGCACCACTTCATGCAAGCCATCCGTAAACCTCTCCACCCTGATCCTATGATCAGAGAACAAGTCATTAGGGGATTTAATCTCAGTTTGAGCCAGGGGATTCCTACTTGGGTTCTATCTGCTTATGTAAGCGGAGGATTTCAATACGCTTTTTCGAGAAAATGGGGACTGGAGGCCATGGTACTTAGTCAATTCACTTTCAAGCATCCCATGCAGTTGGGAGTCAAAACGGGGATCGTCTACTTTTTGATGGATGAATAAGGACACGGACAGATGAAGAGAACCGATCCCATGAGGGATTTCGCTACGCTCAAGACATCATACTTTAAAGTGCTAATATTCAATATTTAAACTTGTCTAGCATAAGCCTTTTTCTTATGTCCATCAACTTAAAAAAGGGAACCCCAAAAGGCCCCCTTTTCTACTTATAAAATCTCAGCTCCTAAAGCGGTGCCGTCTCTTGTCTTTACTCTCCACCTACATCAAGAATGGCTCAGTATCCAGACGCTTGGAGATAGCAAAAGCTGCATTCACGAGTCCGACGTGGCTGTATGCTTGCGGGAAATTCCCCCACTGCGAACCATCTTTTGCCTTGACATCCTCTGAAAGTAAGCCCAGATGGTTGCTGTAACTTACCAGATTGTCAAAGATTTCTACAGCCTCATCTACCCTACCGATGTCTGCAAGGGCCTCCACATACCAGAAAGCACAAATCAAAAACGTCGTCTCAGGCTCGCCAAAGTCATCGGCATGCTTGTAGCGATAAAATAAGCCTTCCTTAGTTTTCAGTTCCTTCTCTAGCGCTTCTACATGCTTGGCTGCACGCTCGCTCTTGGGATCAAGGTACTTCATGGTCACCAACTGAAGCATAGAAGCATCCAGATTCTTAGAATCAATGGCCTGTGTGTACACGCCACGCTCTGCATCAAAGGAAGCCTCCACCTGCTTCTCCGCTTCTTTGACCAGACGCTCGGCAAGGCCCATCATTTCATAGTCCTTGTAGAAGTCGCCGATTTTCAGCGCTGCCTTGGCTCCCGCCCAGTGGAAGAGGAAAGTATAGGCGTGCATCTGTGCCTTATTACGAAACTCCCATAGACCTGCATCAGGCTCGTACATAGTGGCTTCGATCTGCTTCAGTAGACGCATGACCAATGGCAGTAACGAGTTTTTGTCTTCGTCAGACAAACGGGCATCTACAAACAGTGGAACCAGCGATACCAGTACTTGTCCATAGACATCATTTTGAATGTGTTC
This sequence comes from Bacteroidota bacterium, assembly GCA_039820545.1. Classification (GTDB taxonomy): domain Bacteria; phylum Bacteroidota; class Bacteroidia; order J057; family J057; genus JALEFZ01. The sequence goes on from JBCBPW010000017.1 coordinate 84,799, forward strand.
ATGCGCCTGATTCCCGATACGTACAGGCCCGTTGTCACCTTCGTATCCAGATAAGGGAATGATCTTTTCAGTCAATTTGGCTTCACCTGTGATCGAATACAGGGGCTGCATGCGATTGCTCCCATTCATACTCAAGGCTAGATTCTCAATGTAATGCGCATACTGCTCTAGCTCAGTAAAGTGACCTAAGTTGGTCAATGCCTTGAGTGTGTAGTGCGTATCACGAATCCAACAATAACGATAGTCCCAGTTGCGACCTGATCCAGGAGATTCGGGAAGAGACGTAGTCGTCGCTGCTATGATCGCACCTGTGTCCTGGTATTGGTGAATCTTGAGTGCCAATGCCGAACGCAAGACCGCATCCTGGCGAAACTGACCGATCGAAGTACGTTTGACCCAGCGTTTCCAATAAGCCTTTGTTTTGGAATAAAACGTATCCAACGTCGACTCCAATCCTGCTTCCAGAGGTACACCCCAAGTCAAAGCCAAATGCTTAGGCCCGTTTAGGACGAAGGCCTTTTCTTCTGCGACAAAATTCAGTGGGATATTGGTCGTCAGACGTACCTGCCGATCCAGTCCCATATAACGCAGGTGACTAGAGCCAAACAAAACTTCAGGCTCTAACTCTCCGTAATCGCCACGAGGACGACACACCACACGAATTCGGGGATTTCCTTTTAAGGGGATCACACGACGTGCCAGCATCAAGGGCTTGTAATAGCGCTCATAGTTGTAAAAGCGAGGCGCAAAATCCACGACTTTGAATACGCCATCGGGACAGGTAAATTCGGTTACAAGAATGTTGGTGTTCTCAATGTAGTATTGATTCGACTCGTAGTCTTCACTGGCAGGTTTGATGGAGAACTCGCCTCCTTTTTCCTGATCCAGTAGTCCTCCAAACAAGAAGCTGGAGTCAAATCGTGGCCAGCATAGCCATCCTACATTTGCATCTGTGTCGATAAGTGCAAGGTACGCACAATTGCCAATCAACCCGTAGTTGTACGTGTGTTTACTCATTAACTAAAACGTTCGAATAATTGAATATCGGTAGTGCCAAGTTAAGAGATTGTCTCTCAACTAATAAGTCAAAGTAGCTGCAAAAATGACCGATAAGGAGAAATGTTTTACCCTTCGATGATTTCTACCCTAAGAGATGTTATGAAGTAAAGAAAAATTGGGCGATTTGTTTGCCATATTGAAAACGAAAAACGAGATAGCTTCTGTCTTTTGACCCTTGCTATCTCGTTATTCTTTGGCAGAAAAAACATGCTAGACTTCCAAAGCCCAAATTTCATCATCCCCTAGTTTCCAGCCCACAATTCCTTCCTCTTTTGTGAAATAAATCCCTGTAGGCATATTGGGCAATACCGCTTCATCTTCACACACTAAAGCTTTGGAGAATGTCTTGTTGTTCAACGTAATCGTCGTATTTAGTTCCACAGTAGAAAGCTGAAAAAGCTCACAGCGAAATCCGCTGATGGTAGACTGATTAAAATCTATGCTGAAGCTATCGTCTACATCTTCGGGGCGCTCTGCTGCCGCACTCTGCTGGACAAGATCCTTACGGACGACAAACTGAAAAACATATTCTCCATTGGTAGAAGTAGCTGTCATACCGACAAAATCCGCGATATATTCGTCACAGCATAGGCCACAAGATCTGGGAAGTTCCTCACAATTGGTGAGAAGGGATTCCTGCCCCCCCAATAACTCCCCGTAGGCTAGCGTGGTGGTCTCTCCCAATTGATTGCGAAATATACGTGTGGTATTGGCACGAGGGAATAACCACTGCCTAGAAGAATCTCGAACTAGATAGTCCCCCAAGAATTGATTGTCACACTCACCGCAGCAGCCTGTAAGCAAGCCAGATAATAGCAGGATGCTGGCCAGAATCATCGTCGATAGTTTGGAATTACGCATATGCAATGTTTATAGTCTTGTAGTGAAAGTTTGCAAAGATATGTAGAAGCAATCATCCAAAGGAGAAACTCACCTAGTAGGATGGGCTCTTACTATCGAAATTACAAAGAATATTATATATCCAGCAGCTTATATCTAATTCTCAATCTCTTTAAATTTCCTCTTCTATTTCTTTTTCTATACAGGTAAAATCAACGTTGTAAAAGATCTCTAGACAAATAGTTGGGAAAATCTGCCAATTACGCTAACTTTGGGTTTCAGATACATATATACATACCTGAATATTCGGTGAAAAGCAGATTTGAACTAGACTTTCTTGAGACTTCTTCTGAAGTCTTACGAGCAATTGCCCATCCTATACGGATTGCTATCGTGGACTTACTGAAGGTAAATCCTAAACTCTCTGTTACTGAGATACATGAGCAGTTACACATCGAGCAGGCCATTGCTTCTCACCATCTTCGTATCCTCAAGGACAAAAACGTACTGGCTTCTCGCAGGGAAGGAAAAAATACGTTTTACTTCCTCAAAGATGCTGCCTTCAGTGACATCGTACAGACTCTAGAGTCCTTGATCGGATAGTTTCTCCGCCCAAAGTAGGATTCATTTGTGAGCCTGTCTGACACAATTCGCCATTTACAGGGAATTATTTATCCCTATTTGGGGAATTTGTTTCTCATGACTTATCTTCCTTGGTTTATTTCTCTCTCCTGATTGTACATTTAGGAAATACATTGCATGGCGCACCCCCACATTAAGTACTTGGATCCTATAGCCGTCAGTAGGCTCAAAAATATCGAGATCAAAGCCAAAATGATTGTCGAAGGCTTTATCACAGGCATGCACAAAAGCCCCTATCATGGATTCTCTGTGGAGTTTGCCGAGCATCGTCCTTACAATGCAGGTGAATCCCTACGGAATATAGACTGGAAAGTGTATGGAAAAACGAACCGCCTATTCTCCAAAAAATTTGAGGAAGAGACCAATCTTCGTTGTCAGGTAGTCCTCGACATCAGCGACTCCATGCGCTATCCAGAAGGCCAGCTCAACAAGCTAGAATACGGTGGCTACCTCGCTGCAGCCCTTCAGTATCTTATGGTGGGTCAACGCGATGCTGTGGGTTTGAGCCTCTTTGATGAAGATATCCGCTACTCTGCTCCCCCAAAGTCTAAATACTCATGGTTAGTCCCCATGTATGCCAAGCTGGAAGAAGTTGTCGCGAATAAGGAATTATTTACCCATAAGACAGCTACAGCTAAGGTCTTGCATCAACTAGCCCTGAAATTTCATCGACGCTCTTTTGTGGTCTTAATCACGGATCTATTCAACCAAATAGACCAGTTAGATGATCTATTCAAAGCGCTCAAACATCTCCGCCATGAAAAGCATGAGATTCTCATTTTCCAACTCCTAGATAGAGAAACGGAAGGCCAATTCAACTTCCCCAACCGCCCCATCATCCTCAAAGATCTGGAGACAGGAGAAAAAATCGAAGTGCAACCCTCTCAGATCCGTAATCAATATCAGGAAATGATGAGATCCTATCAGGCGCGATTCAAACAACGTTGTGGTGAATTTAACATCACATTCGTAGAAGTGGATATCAAGCAGCCCTACGATAAGGTGTTACAAGACTACTTACTCAAACGCAGGAGCCTTACCTAGCAGACACTTTACATTCAACCTTTTCGTTCTATTCGACTAAAGAAATAGCTTTTGCGATAAATATTGACCAATGATGCAAACATGCATTGAGGAGAGGTTTTCATCTGATAAAAGCACAAATACTACCTGTAAGGAAGGATATGGTCGGGGGCGTTTGATTAATGTGTTTCTTATAGATGAAAAAACGAACACATGAAAAAAGGTTGGATACTGCTGGGACTGCTTATGGGGCTTTGTCTCCATATGTCCGCTCAGGGCTTTCAAACAGGAAGTCGAAACACAGAGGCCCAATCCGCTTACCGAGCGGGCAATCAGGCACTTAAAACACAATCTTTCGCGGAGGCGGAAGCCGCTTTCTCTCAAGCCATATCTTATGACGAGCGATTTGTAGATGCCTACATTGCACTAGGAATGACCAAGCGCATCCTCGGGCAGAATAGTTCAGCGGAGTTTGCACTCATCAAGGCGGTCGAATTATATCCACGGAGCCTTCAGGCACATGAGGAACTCGCCCTACTCTACCTTAGCCAAGACAAAGACGATCAAGCCATTAATCAATACAAGGTGCTTCTTTCTCATCATCCAGGGTATCCAGAAGCTTTTCTGAGTATTGCACAGATCTACTTCGACCAAAGCAAATTCAGCGAAGCCTTGCAAGCCAGCGAAGCTGCCATCCGCATCCTCATCGCCCAAGGTAAACCCAAAAGAACCGCGGATGCGAGATTACTCGCAGGTCGCTGCTACCTCAAGCTTGGAATCCCCAAAACAGCCATTAAGTACTTCAAGGCAAATAAGAAGCAAATGGGGCAACAAGGAGTGTATTATTACTATCTAGGCCTAGCCTACTTCAAGGATGGCAACAAAACCAAGGCAAACGACAACCTGCTAGAAGCGCAAAATCGAGGCTATACCATTCCAGAGTACCTCCTCCAACAACTCAATGGATGGGGAGAAAATGGAGATTGAGAAAAGAGAAATTCCCTTTTCTCAAAGTATCCTATCATAAGCCATATCGTACCCCTATACCCATGGCCCCATAAGGAAGTGGACCAAAGTTGGCGTTATTGATGAGGGTCGCGCTTGCATTTACAAAAACATCTACTGGATTATCACTATTCCAAACTCTATAGCCTAGGTCCGACCTAAGGGTCACTTGAGGCATCCAAGACGGCGGGATGATATTATTGGTGGGAACCCATACGCCGTCCTCTAAAATGTATTGGACATCTGTATTTTTCACGTGCGAACCACCCAATTCCAGTCTTGCAGAGGCGATTATGCGCTTTTTCACACGAAACTCCATGCCTCCCCCTAGTTTCAACGAAACCCAGCGATCAAAGTAAAGATTTCTGAAATAAGAGAATCGTCCATTTGCAAATAGATAGACTCCATTCGCTATGCGTACATATCGCTGGGCATCGAGGACGTATTGAGGACGCAACCAAGCATTGAATACTACCCCAAGTTGGCCTACGACGAGTTCATCTCCCAGTAGAAGATCCTGATGCTGCAAGCTCAATTGGATGCTCCACTTCTCTTTCTTTGGAGGTTCTTTTGCCTCTTGCCCTACAGAAAATAGCGGGAGCAGAAGCATCATTCCCCACAGCCATATATGTATTTTCATGATTTATTCGATGATTTCGGAGTAAAATAAAATCCCCATCTCGTCCTCTGATGTCACCCCAAAAGTGATTTCTCGGTCTGTCTCATTGTTGTAGTATACCTTGGTCATAATGCCTTCGCCCGCTTTGAATTCCAATGCAGGCTCAAAAAACTTATAGGGTGGATGCTGGTAATCGATCGCCTCATACAGCTTTTCTCCATGGTTGTCTCCCCCAATCTTAAAAACCTGAAATAGGTAGCCACGCTTGTGCATGTGCGAAAACATCTGGCGTATCCGTGTCGGACGGTCAAACATCTCCCAATAACGAATGGTCGTCGCCTCACGAGGAGGAAGTACCAACTCATCCTCATTGTTGATCGCATCAATTTCTAGCAGCTCTGTGACCTCGGACTGAGGAATGGTCTCCATATTCAGGTACACTTCCCCAAAAATCATCTCATCTCCAATGTTGAAGTAATGAGAATTCAGATCCAGTGTGGAGTTGGCGGGGATACGAAGGGCGATACCTTTTGGAAACTCCTGGACAAACCGAGGCTCCTGGACACCACAATACATCGCGCCATCTCCCATCGTCAGATTAAAATTGGCGCGGCCATCGGGTAGATTTTGGTCACGCATCACGCCCATCTCAGGATTCTCTGGATCGTTTTCATCTTCAAAGCCATACGCAATCAGATGATGTGTACCTGGACGGCAGAGTACATCGAACTTATTGACATAAATATCTTCTGTATTCCCTATGGGGAGCCTAATAAAGAGCTCGCGTTCATAATTGGCAGGAATCGGGAAGGGAGGGATATGTACCTGATAACCTACACCTTCTGCAGGTGCTTCCAATCCCTCAAATTCAGGAACAGCTTCTAGATCATACTTAAAACTATTCTCACATGCAGAAAATGCCAGCAAACTGCATATGAGACATGTAAATATCCAAAGAGGTCGTTTCATAGTTTATGTGTTAGTCGTTGATGAAGCACTCTTTAATATCGGAAATGCTTTTCTTTCATGAAATATAATTCTCATTTCATGCTTCTTTTCTCGCATATTTCCATCATTGATAAAGAATGCCCTACACATACAATCAGGAGATGGCCTGCTACCCTACCTCATAGGTGCTATTTTGAAAGGATCAGTATGATTTTATACCACGACCAGGCCGTCACGCGCGGGTTCTATCGTCTCACTCAGTAATGTAGTTTCAAAAAATCAGCGGCATTTTGAAAGGCAAACTTCTGCACGATCTCCTCTGGTGTAATGTGTCGATTTTCAGGCATCAAAAAATCGTAGCGTTTCTGAAGATATTGCGCGGCGAGGGGCAGCATATCCTCTGCTAGGTGTGGGAGATCTTTCGCCGTCCTGTATCCATATAGTGGATTGATATTGCCATCAAAATCGCTACCGATGGTCACCATGTCCCATGCAGGCAAACCTGCCATATTGAGGACTTCAGCGACATGTTGGATCTGGTTCCAGACGATTTGAGCACTCAGTTTACGATGGTTAGACTTACGAAATCCCTTGCGCGACTGGCGCAATAAAGGAAGTCCCGCCAGCCGGCGACGATCTACCTGCAAGGCAAATAAACCACCTGATTCGGCAATTTCAACCAACTCTTCATCAAAAAAGTTGATGTCTCCCTCATTGAAGGTTCCTCTGGGTTCTCCTACAGGTCTCTCCCCTGTCAAGGTCGTCCCCGTCACTCCTCCATGACTCACGATCAAGGGAATCTCACGGCTGGCATAGTCGGTCTTCAAAAGGGTGATGTACTCCTTCCGAGATTCCACACTCATATGCTTGATGTCGATGTATATCGGATCTCCCGCCTGATCATCTAGTAACGCGTGAATCACTTTTTTCCCCAAAGAAGAGAAGCCTAGGTTAATATTGGTCGTCTGATCCACTACGCGACTTATCTGATGTAGACTCCTGGCATGGCCACAGAGATCATTGTTGAAATGATGGGCGAAGGTGATGAACAAGGGTGTATTTTCCCATTGCTTTACTGCATAGACATTTTGAATTACTTCATGGTCGGACATGGTCCTTCCATATTTTTCAAGTCCTGTATTGAATACGTGCGCGCCTTCAATCGTAAGTACGACCGCTATTTCTCCTTCTTTCCCCAAACTTTCCTGAGCATCTTGCCATGATTTTGCGATTTTCCATCTAAAATCTTGGCCGTCGATGTTACGTTCCTTATGAGCTTGACGCAAAAAGTCATACTCATTGAGTAAATCATGGAAGTAATCGACATGTCCCTGTACGTATCGCACACGTGGGAAAGCAACCGAGCCGATAAAGGCTCCCAGCATCCTAGCCAACAGCCCTTTCCCACTTGCATTGATAAATAGGCCTTTTTCTATAGGATAGAGCGAAACAAATGCCAGTTTCACCTTCCCCTTAGAAAGATTGGTAAAGTCTGCTTGTGTAAATTTGGCGAGACCAAGGGTATTGTGCAGCCATTTTGTAAACAAGGAAGGATTGGCCTGAAACCAAATATCGCTCCTTTTATGGGTCTTGGTCTTGTGAAATGAATGGCCGTAGGGCCTGAGTTGTGGGTGGCAATGTAAATCCGCAAACTGTATATCTGTCATCATTTGTATCAAACGTAAAAATATGTTTCCTGCACCCTATCCTTAAGGACTAAGTGTATCTGCTCATGCGCATAGCGTGTCGCAATGTGGATATAGATTATCCATTCCCTGTTCAGGGATGTTACCTCTGTCGTCTATACGCGCTTTAGGCTTAGGCAATCTTTCGTATACCTCTGGCTGCCGTATGCAGCGTGATCTTATCTTACAATTGCAAGTTGAGCGTTGCTTTCATTATACAACGTACCAAATTTTAAAATCGATGTCTGCAATGTTTATTTTTCTATTATTTCTTAATTAGTATTTACCAAAATAAGGAACAAAAAGAAGCTTATATTTTTAGCCTTTGCGCTGTTCATCCTCAAAAAATCATTTACACTCTATCTTTGGCCCTCATTATTCCACAATAAATACCTCAAAATG